>NZ_JNIX01000016.1 GCF_000701445.1 Brevundimonas bacteroides DSM 4726 | reverse complement strand
CCGCACACCAAGTTCCTGGCCGAGGCCTATATCCTGACCAAGGAAGAGGGTGGCCGTCACACGCCGTTCTTCACCAACTACCGCCCGCAGTTCTACTTCCGCACGACCGACGTGACCGGCATCGTGCAGCTGAAGGAAGGCGTTGAGATGATCATGCCCGGCGACAACGCCGAGCTGAACGTCGAGCTGATCACCCCGATCGCCATGGAAGAGAAGCTCCGCTTCGCCATCCGCGAAGGCGGCCGCACCGTCGGCGCCGGCGTCGTGGCCAAGATCATCGCTTAACAGCGACGATCAACGTTGTACTGAAGAGCCCCGCCGGAGCGATCCGGCGGGGCTTTTTCGTCGACTTTTCGGCCACAAGGAAGCGGGAGGAACGCCGCTCGGCGGCGCGGCGTTGAGCACGGGTGAACCGTGGAGAGCGCCGATGAAATCCGTCCTGACCCTGGGCGTCGCAGCCGCCGCGACCCTGCTGACCGGCGCCTGCGCCACCACCGACAATTACGCCTCGCGATGCGAGCGCGATTATGCGGAGAACCGGCGCTACGCCACGGCCAGCGGCGCCGCCCTGGGCGCGCTGGCGGGCGCGGCCATCGCCGGCGAGAACGATCGGGAGCGGGGCGCCGCGATCGGCGCGATCGCCGGCGGTCTGATCGGCAATCAGCTGTCGGCGCGGGAGGATCCCTGCGGCTACGGCTTCGGCGGCTACAACCGCGACGGCCGTTATGGCTATGAGCGCGTGCCGCGTCGGGGCGACTACGGCTACTATTGAGTTCGACGAACGAGCGCTCGCCCTATCCCGTCACGCCGGACGGGCGGTATTTTGTCGTGCGCGGGCGGCTGTGGCGATGCTCCGATCCTGGGCTGGCGGCGATTGAGCGCGATCGGTTGGTCAAGGCGCTAATGCGGGCGCGGCGGGCGGTCGGGGTCGCGCTGAAGAGCGGGGATGCAGAGGCGCTGAGGATCGCGCGGGCGCAGGTCAATGACGCCAAGATCGCGCTCGGCGAGCGCGGTCCGGTCTGGTGGATCGACGGCGCGCCTGACATGAACCGGAAGATGGTTCGGAACACCCCCTATGTGGACTGGCACGACGCCCTGAGGATCGGCGGGGACGGCGCGTGATCCGGAGGCTCGTGCTGGTCTTCGCGCTGGCGCTCGCCGCCTGCACCCATCCCGGCGACGTGGACCATGTGCGGTTCGCGTCGGATCGGACGTTCGTCCGGGCGACGACGCAGGCGGGGGAGGTGAGAGGCGTCGAGGGCGCGGGTGTGCGGGCGTTTCTCGGCGTGCCCTATGCCGCGCCGCCGCTGGGCGAGCTCCGTTGGCGCAGTCCCAGGCCAGGCGAGCCATGGGCGGGCGTGCGGGACGCAACCCGGCTGGGGTCGGACTGCATCCAGGCGATCGGGCGGGACGCCGTGCTGGGGGGCGGCGGCGGGATCGTGGTGGGGTCGGAGGATTGCCTGGTCCTCAACGTCTATGCGCCCGCGAGGAGCGAGGCGGCGCTGCCGGTCATGGTGTTCCTGCACGGCGGGGCCTTCACCATCGGGGCGGGGGCGAACTACGACCCGAGCCGGTTGGCGGCCGAGCAGGGGCGCGTGGTGGTCACGGTCAACTTCCGGCTGGGGGCTCTGGGCTGGCTGGCGCATCTGGAGTTCGCGGCCGAGGGAGACGGGGTCGGCGGGAACTGGGGCCTGATGGACCAGCAGGCGGCGCTGCGCTGGCTACAGGCCAACATCGCGGCCTTCGGCGGCGACCCCGGCGACGTGACCCTGTTCGGAGAGAGTTCAGGGGCGTGGAGTGCCTGCTATCTCATGGCTTCGCCGCAGTCCGACGGGCTGTTCCACCGGGTGATCCTGCAGAGCGGGCCGTGCCTGGAGCCGCATTCGCTGAATCCGGCGGCGATCGAGGCGGTGAAGGGCATGGCGTTCGCGGAAGGGCTGGGGTGCGAAGCCTGGGACGTGGCGTGCCTGAGGGCGTTGCCGGCGTGGCGGATCGCGCGGGCCCCGTCGCCCCGGTCGGGGATCAACGGGCCGGGATCGTGGGGGCCAGTGCATTCGGACGGAATCGTGCCGGAAAGCCCTCCCACGGCGTTTGCGGCGGGGCGCTTCGTGCGTGTGCCCGTGATCGTCGGAACAACGGCGGACGAGGCGCGGTTGTTCGCGACCGAGGTCAGAAGCCTGGATCGCTACGAGCGCCAGACGCGGTGGCTGTATGGCGAGGCCGGAGAGAGTGCACTCGCGCTCTATCCGGTGGGGGAGGGCGGGCCAGGCGTGGCGATCGCTCGCAGCTTCACCGACAGCCGCTTCGCCTGTCCGTCGGATGCGCTGAGGCGGGTGCTGGCGGCCCATGTGCCGGTCTACGGCTATGAGTTCGCCGATCCGGAGCCGCCGTTCGTCGTCCCCGACGCGATCATGGGGATCGACATGGGGGCCTATCATGCGTCGGAGCTGGCGTCGGTGTTCGGGACGTCATGGCTGTTCACGGACACGGGACGGTGGACGCCGGAGCAGAGGGCGCTGTCGGACCGGATGATGCGGCTGTGGGCCGGGTTCGGGCACGATCCGGGCTTTGAGGCGGAGTGGGCGCAGGTCAGCGACGGCGGCGGACCGGTGCGCGTGTTCAATCCGGCGGGCGACCGGATGGACCATGGGTTCTTCGAGCGGCGCAACTGCGCCTTTTGGGGCGGGACGGCGCTGGGGCCGGTAACGCAGTAGGGGTCAGGACGCCAGGCTGTTCAGCCAGCCCTCGAGGTTGGTGAAGCCGTCGCCGTCGGGGTCGGCGGCGCCGTCGGGCGTGGCCGGGTCGTGGCCGTGGGCGCGCTCCCAGTCGTCGGGCATGCCGTCGCCGTCGGTGTCGATCCAGGGCGTGCCGGGGTCGAGGTCGGGCCAGCCGCCGACCTGGTCCTGGCTGTCGATGATGCGGCCGGTGCGATCGCGGACCGAGGCGATGACGCGGGCGTCGACGGCGTCGCGGACGCGGGAGGCTCCGGCGCGGGCAAGTACGGCCATCTCGGCCTCGGCGGCGGAGGTGGCGGTCGGCAGGGCCCAATCGGGGCGGGCTGGGAGGTGGTAGCCGTCGCCATCGCCGCCCGTGATGAGGCTCCAGGGATCGGCGGGGGTTTCGCCGTCCAGGCTGTTGGCTTCGAACCAGGCGCGGGCCAGCACGTTCTCTTCTTCGAAGATCACGCCACCAGTCGAATCGGGGCCGCGGCGATAGGCGTTGGCGATGAAGGCGTAGGTGGAGACGGTCGCCGGGTCGTGGTCGGCGTTATAGCCCGCGCGCTCTCCGCCCCAGTTGTAGAAAACGTTATTGATGAAGGCGAAGCGGGCGCCCTCGGGGTCCTGATCCGGGGTCACATAGTTGCCGGGGCGGGGCATGCGGGCGCGGTGGCTGGCCCACAAATTGTGGTGGAAGGTGAACTCTGCCCCGCGTCCCGCGCGGATCAGGGAGCCGTAGCCGTGGTCGCCCTTGGAATGGGCCGACAGGTTCAGGCTTTCGGAGATGATCGACCACTGGACGGTTACGTCGTCGATCAGGCGATCGCGGCTGCCGACCGACAGGGTCTCGTCGACCGACCAGGAGGCGGATACGTGGTCGAGGATAATCCTCTGCCCCCGGTCGATGGTGACGGCGTCGGCCTCGACCCCCTCCTCGTCGCCGAGGCGCGAGCGGATGTTGCGAATGATAACGTCGTCGGCCGAGACGATCAGCGGCTGGCCGCGCAGGGTAATCCCGCCGCCAGGCGCGGTCTGGCCCGCGATGGTGATGCGGGGTTCGCGAATCCTCAGGGGGGAGGCGAGACGGATCGTGCCGCCGATGTCGAAAACGATGGTGCGCGGCCCGTCGGCCTCGACCGCGGCGCGCAGGCTGCCGGCGCCGGAATCGTTGAGGTTGGTGACCCGCAGGACAGCGCCGCCGCGTCCGCCGAGGGCGAAGCGACCGGCCCCGTCCGCGCCGGGAAAGGCGAGGGTAGCTGAGCGGGGCTCCGGCACTGCGGCCTGTCGTGCGACAGCGTCATCGGCGGCGGACGACGTCAGAAGTGCGACGACCGCGAAACACACACGGCTTGCAAGAACGGTCGTCATCAGGTTAGGCTCGCATTGATACCGGTGTCAGGACGCATGTCGTTCGAAAATGATACCGGTGTCAATCGGCGCGGGACAGCCTCGCGACGGCCAGACCATAGACCGGCGACCACGTCGGCGCGATGACATGACCTTGGGAGGAGGCACTATGACTTCGGATCACTCGGCGCGGGTGCGCGCGTATCGTCGGGGGCTGGTCGCTGGCGCGTCCGGCCTGGCCATCGCCCTGACGTTGGGGGTCGGCGCCGCAGCGGCCCAGACCGCGCCCCAAAGCTCGTCCCAGGACGAGCAGGCAACCCAGGTCGACGAGATCGTCGTCACCGGCTTTCGTCAGAGCCTGCGCGCCGCGCTGGACGTCAAGCGCCGCGAAGTCGGTGTGGTCGATGCCATCGTCGCCGAGGATATCGCCGACTTCCCTGACCTGAACCTGGCCGAGGCCATCCAGCGCATTCCGGGCGTGTCGATCGACCGCGACGCGGGCGAGGGGCGGTCCTTGACCGTGCGCGGCCTGTCGGCGGACTTCACCCGCACGCGCATCAACGGCATGGAGGCCCAGGCCACCACGGGCGGTACCGATTCGTCGGGCGGTGCCAACCGGGGTCGGGGCTTTGATTTCAACGTGTTCGCCGCCGAGCTGTTCAACTCGATCACAGTGAGGAAGACCGCGGCGGCCGAGACGGAAGAAGGGTCGCTGGGGGCCACCATCGACCTGCAGGCAGCGCGTCCGTTCGACTACGACGACGGCTTCACCTTCGCGGCCTCGGCGCAGGCCGGCTACAACGACCTGTCGGAGACGACCAATCCGCGGGGCGCGATCCTGTTGTCCAACACCTGGGGCGACGGGATGTTCGGGGCTCTGCTGTCGGTCGCCTACTCCGAACGCGATCTCTTCGAAGAGGGCTTTAGCTCGGTGCGCTGGGCGCCCGCAGCCGCGCCGGGAGCGACCAACTCGGGCGGCTTCTGCTCGCCGGTGGGCGTGACGCCCCAGAACCCCGGCAACTCGACGGCCAACGGATCGTCGGCGACCAACTGCGCGGTCAACGTGCTCCGCCCGGCCAATACAGCTTCGAACATCGCCGCGTACAACGTCGCCAACCAGGCAAATGTCTTCATTCCGCGCCTGCCGCGCTATGGCCGCCTGACCCACAGCCAGGAGCGACTGGGCGTCACCGGCGCCTTCCAGTTCCGGCCGGATGACGCGACGACCATCAGCCTGGACGTGCTATATTCCAAGCTGGACGCGACCCGTCAGGAGGACTTCCTGGAGAGCCTGTCGTTCAGCCGCAACGCGGCGGCGGGCGGCCAGACCCAGATCGGCGTGCGCGAGGCGGTCGTCGAGAACAACGCCCTGGTCTATGGCGTGTTCGACAACGTCGACATCCGCTCCGAGCAGCGGTTCGACGAGTTGTCGACCGAGTTCCACCAGGTCAGCCTGTCGATCGACCGGGACTTCACCGACACCCTGCGCGGGCGGTTCTACATCGGCCGGGCCCAGTCGGACTTCGATAACCCGGTGCAGACGACGGTGACGCTGGATCGCCAAAACACTCAGGGCTATTCGTTCGACTTCCGGGGCAACGCGGACACGCCTGTGCTGAACTACGGGTTCGACGTGACTAATCCGGCGAACTGGAGCTGGCGCGACGCGAGCCTGGGCACCACGCTGGCCAGTCTGCCCCGCTCTGAAATCCGCCTGCGCCCGAACGCTGTGACGACCATCTTCGAAGCCGTGTCGGGCGATGTCGAATGGGACGCACGCGACTGGCTGACGTTGCGGGCCGGCCTGCACGGAAAGACCTACTATTCGGACTCGGTGGAGTTCCGGCGTACGGACGAGACGGTAGTGCCGACCCTGCCCGCCGGGCAGACGGTGGCCTCGATCTCCAACCTGCTGACGGGCTTTGGCCAGGACCTGATTCCGGCGGGCACGCCGAGCAGCTGGGTGCGGCCGAACCTCGACGCCATCGCCAGCCTGTTCAACATCTACTGCAACTGCAACACGGGTGTGCCGGGTGGGGACTTCACCCTGACCAGCATCACCAACGGCAATGCGCGGGGCGGCAACCGGACGATCGAGGAGAACGATTTCGCCTACTACGTCCAGGCGGACTTCGACCTCGACATCGGCGGCATGCCGCTGCGGGGCAACGTCGGCGTGCGCCGGGCCTATACCGAGCTGAACGCGGCGGGATACTCGTCCACGGGCGGCGGCACGCGGGTCACCGGCCAGAACAAGTATGACGACACCCTGCCGTCGCTGAACCTGGCGCTGGAGCCGATGGAGGACGTCATCATCCGCTTCGGCGCGGCCAAGGTGATGGCGCGCCCGCAGATCGGCAACACCCTGGCCGGCACCAACTACCTGGTGCCCACGACGTCGCTGTCGACCACGGGCCCGAACTTCACCGCCTCGATCGGCAACGTGAATCTGGAGCCGTTCCGAGCCAAGACCTATGACCTGAGCCTGGAGTGGTACTTCGCCGAAGAGAGCCTGCTGTCCTTCGCGTACTTCTACAAGGACATCGACAGCTACATTCAGATCATCCGTCAGGACCTGCCATACTCTGCGCTGACGGCGCTGAACCCGTCGGCCTTCGCCCCTTCCTTCTGCACGGGTGTCTGCTCGTCCTCGACCGTCTTCCAGCTGACCAGTGCGGTGAACACCGAGGGCGGGCCGCTGAGGGGCTTCGAGATCAGCTACCAGCAGCCGTTCCGCTTCCTTCCCGGCCCGCTGGAAAACCTGGGGGTGCAGCTGAACTACACGCGGGTGGAGTCGGAGATCGACTACTGCAACGACGCCCTGTGCTCGACCTTCGTCACCAACGACCTGATCAACCTGTCGCCGACGGCCTACAATGGCACGCTCTACTATGAGGACGACCGGTTCTCGGCGCGGGTCTCGGCCGCCTATCGCGAGGCCTATCTGCAGAACGTACCGGGTCGGAACGGCAACCTGATCGAGGGCAAGCAGGAGACGCTGAACATCGACGCCTCTGCCTCGTTCAATCTGACCGACCAGATCACCCTGACGTTCGAGGGGCTTAACCTGACCGACGAAGAGAACCACCAGTACGTCGGCGACGACAGCCGTCAGTCGACCTCGGTGTATCACCACACGGGACGTCAGTTCTATCTGGGCGCCCGCTACCGCTTCTAAAGTTCGTTCTCTCCTGAACGTAGACTTGGGGCCGGGGAGGGGCGACCTTCCCCGGCCCTTCTGTGTCCGGAGTCCACCGTGAGCCATCGCATCTTCGCCACGAGCGTCGCCAGCGTGTATCGCCACTATGTCGCGGAGGCCCAGAAGAAAGGCGCACGAAGGCGGAGGTCGATCAGATCATCCGCTGGCACACCGGCTTCGATCAGGCCGAGCTGGAGCGGCATCTGGAGGCGGGGACGGATTTCCAGACGTTCTTCGCCGACACCGCCCGGCTGAACCCGGCGCGGAGCCTGATCACGGGCAAGGTCTGCGGGGTCGACGTGGCGGCGGTCGAGGACCCGCTGATGCGCGAGATTCGCTACCTCGACAAGCTGATCGACGAGCTGGCCAAGGGGCGGCCGATGGCGAAGATCCTGCGCGCCTAGCCAGCCGTCCGCCGCCGACCGGTGACCACCACATCGACCGTGCCGATGCCGCGCACGCGCGCGATGCGGCTGTCGAGCGCCTGGGTGACGCCGCCGACCGTGACGGTCGTGACGACGCGGTAGTGGTCCGAGGTGTAGCCGGTCCCCATCAGCGTCGGCGCGCCCTCGGCGGCGAGGTCGGCGGGGGTCAGGTAGCCTT
Source organism: Brevundimonas bacteroides DSM 4726 (assembly GCF_000701445.1). Classification (GTDB taxonomy): domain Bacteria; phylum Pseudomonadota; class Alphaproteobacteria; order Caulobacterales; family Caulobacteraceae; genus Brevundimonas; species Brevundimonas bacteroides. The sequence continues at coordinate 118,245 of NZ_JNIX01000016.1, read as the reverse complement.
TCCGCGTGCGGGTCTCGATGAGCTTGCGCGCCACCTCGGCGTCGCGGGTCATGAGGGTCAGCAGCGGCAACTGGACGGTGTTCAGATTGACGCTGGTCGTGCCGGGCAGGATGGCGACGTAGGGGGCAAGTTGATCCAGATCGGCGCGCGGCACGCCGGCCGCGAGGATCAGGCTTTCGTCCGTGATGCCACCCGCGACGCGGACAACGGTGGCGATGCGGATCACGCTGGCGGGGTCGATGTCGAGCTCGGCGCCGATCCTCTGGAACAGGTCGATCAGGCCGGGGTCGCCGGTCTTCAGGGCATTCAGGTTGAAGCGGGCCTGCTCGTCCTCGATGGCCAGGGCGAAGCGGCCGCCCGGGATGGAGACGTCCTGCTGGCCCAGCTGGGCCCAGGGTTCGGTCAGGTTGTCGGTGGCGGACGCCGTCAGGCCGTCGCGGCGCAGCGCCGTGATGGCCGAGAGCTCGCCGGCGCGGGCATAGGCGTTGGCCTGGGCGGCGTCGCGCAGGCGGGTGGAGCGCTGCACCTCCAGGTCCTGCGCCGCGATCATGATCAGCACGGCGACGCTGGCCACGGCCATGACCAGCAGGACGTTGAGCAGGATCATGCCCTCTCGCCGGGTCATGTCGCAGGCTCCGGCTGAGCCGGAACGGCCGCCTCGGGGGCGTCGGTCAGGGGGATGGAGACGACGCGGCGCACCGTCGCGCCGGGGCGGCCGTCGACGCCGTTGAGCGTGAGGTCGAGCGCGACTGCCGTCAGGCCCTCGTCAGCCACAAGCCGCGTGGGCTGTCCGCGCACACCGACCCCCGGCGCCGCCGCCGAGGGTGCGGGCAGGGGCCATGTCTCGAGCCAGGTCCCGCGCCGTTGGTGAAAGCTCCATCGCGCGTCGGCGACGCCCGTCAGCAGGGCCTGGACGCGCTCTCCGGCCGGGCCGCTGACGATGCGGTTGATGCGGTCCCCGGCGAGCTCATACCGGACCGCCACCACGTTGCCGGCGGCGTCGAATTTGCGGATCGACAGGGCGCCGCCCCCGCCCGCGACCGAGCCCGTCACCTGATCGAGGTCGGAGGTGACGACAAGCATGGCGCGCTGAATCTCGGCCATGCGGTCGAGCCGGGTCTCGGTCGCGCCCTGGGTGCGGAGGACGCTGTTCAGGAGGGTGAAGCCGGCCACCCCGATCAGGGCGAACAGAGCGAGCGCGATCAGGACCTCGACCAGGGTGAAACCGTCGCGGCGCCGCTTCGTTGTCACGCGCGGCGTGCTATCGAGGCGCCGACAAGGGAGAGCCCATGCTGAAGGTCTGGCGGACACGCGACGGCGAAGGCGGACGGGCCGGGGGCGCATTTCAGTTCGAGCGCCTGGCGGTCAAGATCACGCGCTGGCGCGTGGTGCTGGGCTGCGTGGCGGCAGGGTCGTTCCTGATCGGGCTGGTGGCGATGGCCCCGGCGGAGATCGTGACGCCGCGCTCCTCGAATGGCGAACGCCAGGCGGTGGGCACCGTCTGGGCGGGCGAGCGAGCGCTGCCGGGCGGGTTCGGCGCGGGCTGGAGCCTGAGGCCGTTCGCGTCCCTGTTCAGCCTGGCGGCGGTGGAGCGGATACGCTTGCGCGGGCCCGACACGGAGGCGACGGCCGAGGCGCTGGTGCGGCCGGGGCGGGTGCTGGTGCGCGATCTGGAGGGGACGGCATCAATGCGGCTGCTGAACGCGGTCGCCCCTGCCATGCCCTTTGTCTGCGATCCGGTGGCGCAGCTGGACGTGGCGCGGCTGTCGATCCGGGGCGCGCCGGAGGGCGAGGGGACGATCACGACCTCGGCGGGACAGTGCGCCCTCACCGGCGGCGGGGCAGGGACGCCGGTCCCGGCGCTGGCGGGCACGGTGACGGCGGACGAGGGCTCGACCCTGGTGACGTTGAACCGCGACGGCTCGGGCGAGGCGGTGATGCAGGCGCGGGTGCAGGCCGACGGGGGGCTGACGGCGTCGATCGAGGCGGGCGGCGTCGGCCTGATCCCCGGTATGACGGCGCCGGTGAGGTTCGAAGGCAGCCTGTAGGCCGGGCGCCTCACAACCCCGCCAGGTTGTTGAGGTTCACGATCGGCATGAGGATGGCCAGCACCATCAGCAGCACGATGCCGCCCATGACCAGCAGCACGCCCGGCTCGACCAGCGAAACGAGGGCCTGAACGAGCGAGTCCAGCTCCTGCTCAAGGTCCTGGGCCGCGCGCTCCAGACCCAGTCCCAGCTTGCCCGACTGTTCGCCCGCCGCGACGATGGCGAGCAGGAGCGGGGGAAAGACATCGGCCTCGGCCATGGCGCGGCGCAGCGACGAGCCCTCGCGGACGCGGGCGGCGGTGACGAGGGCGCGTTCGCGGGCGAAGGCGTTGGGTGTCACGGCGGCGGCGGCCTGGAGCGCCTCGACCAGGGGCACGTCGGAGCGGACCAGCGTCGCCAGCGACCCCGCGAACCGGGCCGCGTTCAGGTGCTGGACGAAGCCGGCGAAGGGCGGGGTCTTGAGCAGGAACTCGGCGAAGCGACGGCTGTTGGCGGGGATCGCCAGCCAGCGGTTCCAGGCGACGCCCGCGACGCCCAGAGCGATCAGGACGTAGACGCCGAAGCTCTGGACGAAGGCCGACAGCGCGATCAGGGCGCGGGTCAGGAAGGGCAGCTCGGCCCCGCGCGAGACGAAGACGCGCACAATGTCGGGCACCACATAGACCATCATCAGGGTGATCATCAGCAGCGATACACCCGCGAGCAGGGCGGGATAGAGCAGCGCCAGCTGGACCTTGCGGCGCGCCTTCTCCTGATTGCCCACGAACTCGGTCAGGTGGGCCAGAACGGTCGACAGCTTGCCCGACTGTTCCCCGGCGGCGATCGAGGCGCGGTAGAATTCGGGAAAAACCTTGGGGTGCCGGCCCAGGGCGGCGGCGAAGCTGCGGCCCTCCAGGATGGCGGCGCGGACGTCGGTCAGGACGACGGCGACGGGCTGGCCCTCCGTCTGCTGGGCGGCGATACGGAGCGCCTCCTCGATGCGGATGTCCGAGCCGATCAGGGTCGAGAGCTGGCGGGTGACGGCGGCGAGCGTCTTGGAGGAGACGCCGCGCCTGAACAGGGTGATCCCGGCGCCTTTCGTCCGCGTCGTGTCGCCGGCGAGGGTCACCCCCGTGGGAAGCAGGCCCCGGTCGCGGACCAGCTGGCGCGCGCCGACGTCGGACGCGGCCTCGATGGTGCCCTTGTGAGGCTTCCCCTCGGCGTCGACGGCTTGCCAGGCGTAGACGGGCATCAGACGTCCTCGCGGACCACGCGCGCGACCTCCTGCACCGAGGTTTCACCCGCCATGGCCTTGGCCGCGCCGTCTTCGAGCAGGCCCGGACCGCGCTGACGGGCCAGCCGCACCAGATCAGGCTCGCCCGCGCCGTCGTGGACGGCCTGCTGCATCGCCGGGTCGACCTCGATCACCTCATAGACGCCGAGGCGGCCCTTGTAGCCTTCGCCCCGGCACGGGGGGCAGCCGACGGGGCGAAAGACGCGCGCCCCGACCTTGATCGCGCCGCCGGTCAGTTCGCTGTCGGCCTGGGTCGCCGTGTCCTCGCGGCGGCAGTGGGGGCAGAGGCGGCGGACCAGACGCTGGGCGATCAGGCCGGTCAGCATGGGGGCCAGCAGATAGCGTTCCACGCCCATGTCGATCAGGCGGGTCACACTGCCGACGGCCGTGTTGGTGTGCAGGGTCGACAGCATCAGGTGGCCGGTCATGGAGGCCCGCACGGCGACCTCGGCCGTCTCGTGATCGCGGATCTCTCCGACCATGATGACGTCGGGGTCCTGGCGCAGGATCGCCCGCAGGCCCCGGGCGAAGGTGAGGTCGATCTTGGAGTTCACCTGCATCTGGCCGATGCCGTCCAGTGCGTATTCGATCGGGTCCTCGACCGTCATGATGTTGCGGCGGCGGTCGTTCAGGCGGGTCAGGGCCGAATAGAGCGTGGTCGTCTTGCCCGAGCCGGTCGGTCCGGTGACCAGGATGACGCCGTGCGGCCGGGCGATCAGCCGCTCGAAGGTCTCCAGATCGCGAGGGGCCATGCCGAGCTGGGCGAGGTCGAGGCTGGTCGAGCCGCGATCCAGCAGACGCAGCACCACCCGCTCGCCGTACTGGGACGGGATTGTCGAAACGCGGACGTCAACGTCCAGCCCGCCGATGCGCAGCGTCACCCGGCCGTCGTGGGGCACGCGCTTTTCGGCGATGTCCAGCCGCGCCATGACCTTGATGCGGCTGACCAGGAGGGGGGCGAGCGCGCGGGCGGGCTCCAGCACTTCTCGCAGCACGCCGTCGATGCGGAAGCGGACGACGAGACGCTTCTCCTCGGCCTCGATGTGGATGTCCGACGCGCCGTCGCGGATGGCCTGGAGGAGGAGGGCGTTGATGAGGCGCACGACCGGGGCGTCGTCGCGGCTGTCCAGCAGGTCGTCGATGACGGCGGCCTCGTCGGCGAGCGCCTTCAGATCGTCCTCGGAGGCGGCGATGTCGGCGGCGGGCGCGGCCTCGCCCCCGGTCTGGTCGCGCAGGACCGCATCGAAACGGTCGTCGTCCACGGCCTCGAAGGCGAGGTCGGTCCCGGCGACGCGGCGGACCTCGAGCAGGGTCTCCAGCGTGGCCGAGCGGCGGTGCAGGCAGACGGGCCGGTCGCCGCTGGTGACGATCATGGCCCCGTGACGCCGGGCGAAGGCATAGCCCAGGGTGGCGGCGGCGGGACGGTCTTCGGCGAGGGTCATGGGCGTTCGACCCTCAGAGTGGCGTTGACGGCCCCGGGCTGGCTACCGCGCTGAAGTTCGACCGAGGACAGGACCGCGCCGGAGGCCTCCAGCGCCGAGAGCCAGGGGATCAGGCTGTCGTAGCGGCCCTCGGACACGGTGACGGTCGCGGCCTCGCCGTCCATGGCCACGGTCGGAACGACGCCGAACGTCGCGGCCTGGGTCGGGATGGCGGTGTCCAGCGGGCCGTCCAGCCCGGCCACCATCGGTCCCGGAGGCCCGGCGGTGCGGACGCGGACCATGACCTCTTCATAGGCGGCGATCCGGGCGACGGAAGCCGTGCGCGCGTCGAGCAGGGGGCGCAGGATCAGGAGCCACAGCACCGCCCCGGCCAGCAGCCCGCCGAGCCCGGCCAGCAGGATCTGCTCGCGCCGCGACCGGGCGGCGTACCAGGCGGCGGCGGAGTCGATCGCCGGCGACGCGCGGGTCAGGAGGACGGGGGCTCTCATCGGGCGCCTCCGACCGTGATGGTGGCGTTCAGCCCACCGCTCGCGGCGGCGGCGTCGGCGACGCCGGGCTGGCCGGTCGCGGTCAGGCCCGAGGCGTTCAGCGCCGCCACCGCCCGGTCGAGCGTCGAGGCGTCCGGCACGACGACGGCGAGATCAAGCCCGCTCGGCTCATAGGCCAGCCGGTTGAAGGCGACGACGCCGCCTCCGGGCAGGGCCTGGGACGTGCGGCTGAGCAGGCCGGTGAAGGGCTTGGCCCCCGACCCGCTGCCCCGCAGCAGGCGGTCGGCGGCGGCGACGGGGTCGTCGGTGGCGGCGACCTGGGGGGCGACGGACTGGAGCACGGCGCGGGCCTCGGCCTCCTTGCGCTCGGCCATGCCGTGCAGCAGGAGCGCATCGATCCCGAGGATGGCGATGTGGGCGATCACACCGATCCCGGCGACCCAGGCCAGCGTGCGCCCGGCGGACAGGTCGGTGGGACGGGTCGCGGCATAGGGACCCTGACGCAGGTCCAGCGGGGGCAGGACCAGGAGCGGGTCGCCCGCCGGGTCGACCACGGCGGCGGTCGCGTCCACCCCCTCGGCCATGGCGTCGGGCAGGGGTTCGCCCAGCGCGGCGATGCGGGGCTTGCCCGCCGCCGTCCAGGCGGAGTTGAGCATGGCCAGCGGCACGGCGAAGCCTGAGCCACTGTCGGTCCGGATCAGGGCGCGGCCGCCCTCGGCCTTCCGGACGGCCCAGACCCCGGGGGGCGGGACCGGCAGGGTCAGGGCGTCGGGCAGCAGAATCGCCGCGTCCAGATCGGCCTCAGCCAGAAGGGCGATCCATTGATCCATCCGGGCGCGGCGGACGGCCCCGGCGATATGACGGCGCGGAGCGACCTCCTGGCCGAGCGCGAAGTGGAGATTGGCCAGCGGCTCGGCGACGGCGTCTTCCATCGCATACGGAAGATGTGAAAGGCGCTGCGCCCGCGTGGCGAAGGGCAGGTCGACCGTCAGGGTCAGGACGTCTTCCGAAGGCACCAGAACCGTGGTCGGCCCCGCCCAGGCGCGGTCCACCGCAAAGATTCTGTCATCGACGATACGCCATAAGCCTCGGCTCGGAAGGTTCGAACGGGCGGGTCGACCGGGCATCGGAAGTCCGTGACAGAAGGGCGTGGTCCAGGGCCACGAGGCGGTCTATAGCAGCGAAAAACAGGCTGTCGCTACGGGCGGCCCCATCGAGAAAAAGTGTCATGATGACTTCGCCCAAGCGTCACAAATGGGCATCTGGTCTTTCGCGTCGGCGCGATGGACTGACTCTGGTCGAGATGATCGTCGTTCTGGCGATCATCGCGGTCGTTGCCGTCTTGATCGTGCCGAACGTGATCGGCCGTCCCGACGAGGCGCGAGTCACCGTGGCCAAGACAGACCTGAAGACGGTGGCGACGGCGCTGCGCATGTACCGTTTGGACAACGGCGACTATCCGACGACGGAGCAGGGGCTAAACGCGCTCGTCGAGCGTCCGACCGCGCCGCCCGCGCCGCGCGCCTATCCGACCGAACCCTATCTGACCGAACTGCCGCAGGACCCCTGGGGCCGCGACTACGTCTATCGCAGCCCCGGCCAGTCGGGCGCCTATGACCTGTTCAGCCTCGGCAAGGACGGCGAGGAGGGCGGCGAAGGCCTGGACGCCGATCTGACGGAGAAGAGCCGCTGATGACCGCTGTCGGGGGACAGTTCAGGCGGATGCGGCGCGAGGGCATGACCCTCGTGGAGATTCTTGTCGTCCTGGCCATCGTTGGGGTCATGGCGGCGGTTGTGACGCTGGGCGTGGGCGCGGCGGATCGCGGCATGGGCGTGGAGACCGAGGCCAACCGGCTGGCCGACCGACTGCGGCTGGCCGCGGACGACGTGCTGGTGACGCGACGGCCCCTAGCCCTGGCGTTCGATGGCGAGGGCTACGGCTTCGTGCGGCCCGACGGCGCGGCGGCCGAGGGGCTCGAGGCGCTGGCGGAACGGCACGCCCTGCCGGCTGGCGTGACCCTGATCGGGCTGGAGACGACCTCGCCCGTGACCATCGATCCGGACGGCGCGCAACCCGTCGCCGCCTTCGGCCTGGCCAAGGGCGAGCGGCGCTGGCGGGTCGAGTTCGACGGGCTCAACGCCGTGGCGCGGCCCGTGACGGACGAGGCGGCGTGATGGGCGCGCGCCGGTCTGGCTATTCCCTGATGGAGGCGCTGGTCGCCATGTTCATCCTGGCCATCGCCACGGTGGGCCTGACCCGCGCGACCCAGGCCCATGTCGACGGGGTGCGCGGGCTGGAGGATCGGGTTGTCGCCCAGTGGGTGGCCGAGAACCGGCTGACCGAGCTGAACCTGAAGGGCGGGGCGGCCGCTGCGGATGTCTCAACCGTCACCATGATGGCGCGGCAGTGGGATGTGCGGGTCAGCCGCCGGGCCACCGAAGATCCCGACCTGATCGCCGTCGAGGTCGCAGTCGGTCCGGCGGGCTCGGGCGAGGAGACCATCCAGTTGTCCGGCTTCGTCGACCAGCTGGGAAGCGCGGCGTGACCCCGGAGCGCAGGAACGAGCTGGCCTTGCGGGCCGTCAGCGTGCTGGTGGTCGGATCGATCGCCTGGGCGCTCGCGGCCCTGACGTGGCGGCTCGTCGGGTGGGACGACGGGCGCAGCGAAGTCGCCGTCGCCGAAAGCCTGCCGCCGCTCGGTATTCAGGCCGGTGGGCAGGACCCGGACGTGGCGCGCATCGTTACCCTCGCACCCTTCGGCGGGGGTGCGGCCTCGGTCGGCGGTCTTCCCGCGTCCAGCCTGGGACTGGTCCTGAAGGGCGTGCTGGCGGCCTACCCGCCCAGCGCATCGACGGCCCTGATCGCGGTCGGAGAGGGTCCGGCCACGATCTATGGCGTCGGTCAAAGCCCGGCGGCGAACGCGGTGATCGAGTCTATTGAGATCGACCATGTGATCCTGAACGTCGGCGGGACGCGCGAGCGTCTGGACTTCCCCCAGCCCGTCGTCGCTCCGGTCGATCCGACGGCGGCCGCGCCCGGTGCGGGCATCACGGTCACGCCGGTCGGGCCGCCGACTCCGACGCCCCAGGCCGCCGCCGCCCTGGCCGCCGCCTCGCCGGTGGCCAGCGCCGCCGCCGCCCGACCCGCGCCTCCGCCGATCGACTCCGGGGCGACCCCGAATGTCGCCGCCGCCGCCGGCGCGTCCGGCGTTTCGGCCACGGCGTCCGGCTATCGCGTCGGCCCGAACCCTTCGGCCGAACTGCGCCGCTTCGGCCTCCAGCCCGGCGATGTCATCGAGAGCCTGAACGGACAGCCCGTCTCGGGCGCGACCAGCGACCAGCAGCTGTTCGAACAGGCGCGCGCGGCCGGACAGGCCCGCGTGGTCGTCAACCGCGACGGCCGACGTCTCACCTTCACCTTTCCGCTTCGCTAGGAGCCCGGCGTGACCAAACTCCTCCGCCTGACCACTGCCAGCGTCATGGCCCTGACCGTGGCCGCGACCGCGCCGCTCGCCCAAACTGTCGCCCCGCCGCCCGAGGCCATGCAGGACGTGGTCATCAACATGCGCGGCGCCGACATCAAGGACGTGGCCGAACAGGTCAGCCGCATCACCGGCCGCACCCTCGTGCTCGACCCGCAGGTGCAGGGACAGGTCAACGTCGTCTCGGCCCAGCCGCTGAGTCGTAACGGCGTGTGGGAGCTGTTCCTCTCGGTGCTCCGCACCTCGGGGTTCGCGGCGGTGCGCAGCGGAAACGTCTGGCGCATCGTGCCCCAAGCCAGCGTGGTTCAGAGCGGGGCGTCCGAGACCGGCGCGGCCAGCTCCAGCCAGCAGATCGTGACGCGGCTGGTGCGGCTGCGGAACCTGCCCAGCGACCAGGCCGTGCGGGCGCTGCGGCCGCTGGTGTCGTCGTTCGGGGCCATCGAGGCCCTGACCGAGCCCAACGCCGTGGTCGTCACCGACTACGCCGAGAACATCGCCCGGGTGCAGGCGCTGGCGGCCACGCTGGACCGGGGCGGCGGGTCGTCGTTCGACGCCATCGCCCTGCAATACGCCTCGGCGACCGATGTGGCGGCGTCGGTGGGTGCCCTGCTGGGCTCCGACGCCGGTGGGCCGCGCGTGACGGCGGACGAGCGGTCCAACGTCCTGCTGATCCGGGGCGACGCGGCCGATATCGCCCAGGCGCGCTCGATCGTGGCGGCGCTGGACACGCCGGGTGGCGCGACGCCGATCACCCGCGTGGTGCGCCTGCGGAACTCCGACGCCGAGGCGATCACCGACATCGTGCGAGGCCTGCTGGGCGGCGAGGGTCCGGCGACCAACGCCGTGGCGCGCTCGCTGCGCAACGACACCGGCCTGGCCAGCCTTTCGGCCTCGAACCGCGACACGGCGGCCCAGGCCGCGGCGGCCATCACCTCGGGCGGGGAGGGGGGATCCCTGCCTCAGCCTGGCACGGGCGGTCCGGCGGCGCGGCCGACGGGCTTCACGCTCGATGGCGTGACGGTCCAGGCCTCGCCGGAGTTGAACGCGGTCGTCATGCGCGGCCCGCCCGCGACGGTGCAGATGCTGGAGGAGCTGATCAGCCAGCTCGATCTGCGCCGCGCCCAGGTCAAGATCGAGGTCGCCATCGTCGAGATCACCGGCGAGCTCGGCGAGCAGATCGGCGTTCAGCTGGGCCTCGGCGGCGCCGTGCCCGACACGGGCGTCGTCGGCGGCACCTCCTTCGGCAATGCGGGATCCTCGCTGTCGACCGTGCTGACGGCGCTGGGCTATCCGGCCGGGCGTCTGCTGTCGTCGGGCCTGTCGGTCGCGGCGGGCGAGGAGGGCGAGTTTGGCGTGCTGCTCCAAGCGCTCGGCACCAACTCTGCGGCCAATCTCCTGTCCTCGCCCAGCGTGACGGTCCTGGACAACGAACCGGCCGAGATCGTGGTCGGTCAGAACGTGCCGTTCCGGACCGGCAGCTTCGCGACCGACGGCAACTCGACCAACCCCTTCACCACCATTAGCCGCGAGGACGTGGGCCTGACGCTGCGCGTCGTGCCGCGCGTGCACGAAGGCGAGACGGTGCGGCTGGAGGTCAGCCAGGAGGTGTCGTCGCTGGTCACCACGACGGTCACGGGCGCGGCCGACCTGATCACCAACCGGCGCAGCATCCAGACCAGCGTGCTGGCCGACGACGGCGAGACCATCGTCCTGGGCGGCCTGGTCACCGACGACCGCCAGATCGGCAACAGCCGCGTGCCGGGTCTGGCCAGCATCCCCCTGATCGGCAACGCCTTCCGCTCGCGGAACGACAGCCAGACGCGCCGCACCCTGTTCATCTTCCTCAAGCCCACGATCCTGCGGGACGCCGCCGACGTGGCCGCCTCGGCGCAGGAGAGCTACGACCGCTTGCGCGCCGCCGAGCCAGTGCGGATCGACCCGTCGCGGCCGCCTGCGCTGCAGTCGACGCCGAGGCTGGAGCCCGACGTGGACGAGGTGTTTTGACGCGACGCGCAATCGCCTCTTGCCCGGTCCGGATCGGGGAGGGGAGAAGGCCGGGGTGAACGACTTCACCCTTCAGGTCCACGACACCGTCTCCGCCATTGGCCGCGAGGCCTGGGACGCCTGCGCGCTCCCGACCGGCGACCCGTTCGTGTCATTCGACTTCCTCCACGCCTGCGAGGCCTCGGGCAGCGCCGTCCCGCGTCAGGGCTGGGCCGGGCGGCACCTGACGTTGCGGGACCCCGACGACCGGGTCATCGGGATCATGCCCCTCTGGCTCAAGGGCCACAGCCAGGGGGAGTACGTCTTCGACCACAGCTGGGCCGACGCCTATCAGCGGGCGGGCGGGCGCTACTATCCCAAGCTCCTGTCCGCCGTGCCCTTCACACCTGCGACCGGGCCGCGCCTGATCGCCCATCCGGACGTCGACGCCGCGACGGTGGGCGAGGCCCTGATCCACGGCGCCCTGACCCTGTGCGAGCGGCTGGACCTGTCGTCCCTGCACGTCAACTTCCCGACCGAGGCCGAGTGGCGGCTGATGGGCGACCAAGGCCTGCTGCTGCGTCAGGACATGCAGTTCATCTGGCGCAACGACGGCTATCAGACCTTCGACGACTTCCTCGCCGCCCTGTCGTCGAACCGACGAAAGACCATCCGCCGCGAACGGCGTGATGCCCACGCCGGGCTCGACATCCGCGTCCTGACAGGGAGTGATGTCAGAGAGGCCCACTGGGACGCCTTCTTCGCCTTCTACATGGACACGGGGTCGCGCAAGTGGGGCCGCCCCTATCTGACCCGCGCCTTCTTCTCGATGGTGGGCCAGACGATGGCCGACCGCATCGCCCTGATGATGGCCTTCCGGGACAAGACGCCGATCGCAGGCGCCCTCAACTTCATCGGCCGCGACGCCCTCTACGGCCGCCAGTGGGGCGCGCTGGAGGAGGTGCCCTTCCTCCATTTCGAGCTCTGCTACTACCAGGCCATCGACTTCGCCATCTCGCGCGGCCTGTCCCGCGTCGAGGCGGGCGCCCAGGGCGAGCACAAGATCGCCCGCGGCTACCTCCCCACCCCCGTACACTCCGCCCACCACATCGCCGATATGGCGCTTCGCGTGCCGGTGGATCGCTACCTGGAGCAGGAGCGGCGGGGTGTGGAGGCGGAGATCGCCGGGCTGACGGCAGAGTTGTCGCCGTATCGGCAGAGCTGACCGCCCACATTCGACCATGCGCCGAGGACCTAGCCGATTCATTGAACCTGATCGCGGCGACGCCTAAGACGATCCCGAGGAGTTCGCCATGTCCGATTTCGAGCACGTGTTCGACAAGCCGCCGGAAGGGGCGGCCGCTGACTGGACCATCTCGCAGAACTGGCGCGCCTATACCCAGGTCGAGCATGACACCTGGGATACGCTCTATGCCCGGCAGATGACGATATTGCCGGGTCGGGCCTGCGACGCCTTTCTGCGGGGGCTTCAGGCGCTGGATCTGAACACCGGCGGCATCCCCGACTTCGCCCTGATGAACCCCAAGCTGAAGGCCCTGACCGGCTGGACCGTTGTCTGCGTGCCCGGCCTGGTGCCCGACGATGTCTTCTTCGATCATCTGGCCAACCGGCGTTTTCCGTCCGGCCAGTTCATCCGCAAGCCCGATCAGCTGGATTACCTGCAAGAGCCGGATATTTTTCACGATGTGTTCGGCCATGTGCCGATGTTGACCGATCCGACCTTCGCCGACTACATGCAGGCCTATGGCCAGGGCGGGCAGAGGGCTCAGTCGCTGGGCATGCTCAAGAACCTGGCCCGGCTCTACTGGTACACGGTCGAGTTCGGCCTGCTGGAGGACACCGACGGCCTGCGCATCTACGGCGCGGGGATCGTATCCTCGGCGTCGGAGAGCGTATTCGCCCTTGAAGACCTGTCGCCTAACCGGATCGCGTTTGACCTCGAGCGGATCATGCGGACCGATTATCGCATCGACGACTTCCAGCAGGTCTACTTCGTCGTGCCCTCGATCGAGGCCCTCAACGATGCGACCTACGAGGACTTCGGACCCATCTACGAGCGGCTAAAGGGCAAGTCGTCGATCGCGGTGGACGCCATTGAGCCGTACGACCGTGTCATCACGCGCGGCACCCAGGCCTATGCGGCCAAGGGCGGGCGTTTCGCGGCGTAACAATCCGAAACCCTGATTTGGTTTTCCCTCGCGGGCGGCCCCGGTAGGCATCCAACTTCGGTTAATGCGCTTGAGACGCGCGGCCATCGTCGAGTGTTTCCCTTGCCCGCAAGGCCTGATCATCGCGAACGGACCCTGGTCGCCCCGGCGATCTGCGCCGGCGTGGGCGTGCACACGGGCCAGCGCGTGCGCCTGGCGATCCGTCCTGCGCCGACGGGGACTGGCATCGTCTTCGTCCGCACCGATGTGACTGACCGGGACAACCGCATTCGCGTATCGGGTGACGCCGTGGTGGACGCTCGGCTGAACACCATGATCGAGAACAACGCGGGCGTTCAGCTGTCGACCATCGAGCATCTGATGGCGGCCTTCTGCGCGCTAGGCGTGTCGAACGCGATCGTCGAGGTCGACGGGCCCGAGCTGCCGATCCTGGATGGATCGGCCCTGCCGTTCGTCCAGCTGCTGGATCGTGCGGGCTTCCGCCGCCAGGAAGCGCCGGTCCGCTACATCGAAATCCTGGAGCCGATCCACGTCACGGACGGCGACAAGCACGCCGCTCTGCTGCCCTGCGACCGCTATGAGATGCGGTTCGAGATAGACTTCGACAATCCGGTCGTCGGCAACCAGGTCATCGACTTCGTGGTCGACGAGCAGACCTTCCGCGACGAGATCATGTCCGCCCGCACCTTCGGTTTCGCCCATGAGGTCGAGGCGCTGCGTCAGGCCGGGCTGGCCCGGGGCGGTTCCCTGGAGAACGCGGTCGTCATCGACGGCGACGACATCCTGAACCCCGGCGGCCTGCGCATGGAACGCGAGTTCGTGCGGCACAAGGCGCTGGACGCGATCGGCGACCTCTATGTGCTCGGCGCGCCGTTGCTGGGCCGGTACGAGGGCTACAAGGCCGGGCACGCGGTGAATAACCGCCTGGTCCGGGCCCTTCTGGCCGCGCCGCACGCCTGGCGCGAGGTGGTTCTTGAGCCCCAGCTGGCGCGCGCCGGCTGACGATCCCGCCATCTGGTTGAGACGCCCGGACTGGCGTCCCCGCTGAAGTTGAGTCTTGATGCGCCCGGGGCAGGGGCGACGGCGTGCGCGCGCAGGGCGATCAGGCGATCATTCCAGAGGTGCAGGGGCTGCGCGGTGTTACCGCCTGCGCCGTCGTGCTGTTCCACATGGGCTGGCTGTGGTGTGGCTGGCTGGGCGTATGGGTGTTCTTCACCCTGTCGGGCTTCGTCATCACGCGATCCCTGCTGAGGGCCGAGGCGGCGGGCGAGTCCTACACGCCTGTTCGGTTCTATCGCGCCCGGGCGACCCGCATCCTGCCCCTTTATTTCGCCGCGATCGGGCTGGGCGTGGCGTCGCTGTCCGTGGAGGCCTGGGTGTTCGAACGGCCTGATGCGCTTGATCATCTGACGGATGTGCCCTGGCTCCTGACCGGAACCTACAACGTGCTCCGCGCCTTTCCGGGTTACGACCAAACCCAGTTGTTCGGCCATCTGTGGAGCCTGTCGGTCGAGGAGCAGTTCTACCTTCTGTTCCCGCTCGCCTTCCTGGGCCTCCGTCGCAGGATGTTCGCAGGGGTGATGATCGGCCTCGTCGTCGTGGGGCCTTTGCTCCGTGTTGTGCTTCACCTGGCGCTGACGGCGGCGGGATGGTCGTCGGGCGACACGGCGACAGCGGTCTACATGCTGACGTTCAGTCATCTCGACGCTTTCGCCCTGGGGGCGGTGATCGCTCTAAACGAGGAGCGATTGAAGGCGATGGCTGGTACCGTCGCGGCCCGCCGGCTAACACTGGGCATCGCGATCGCGCTGACAGCGATCGCCCTTGTCTGCGTGGCGCTCCAGAACTTCCAGGTCCAGGCGACGGGAAAAGATGTTCTGACCGACGCCTTCGCCGTGAAGCCGGAACTGTTGAGTGGACAGGTCGTCGTCTACGCCTTCGCGGTGGCCGTCGCGGGAGGGCTTCTGGTGTTGATCCTAACGGGAAGCCGGCTGGTCGCGGTGCTCGCGTCCGACAGCCTGGTGCGGCTTGGGACGGTTTCGTTCAGTCTCTACGTCTGGCATTTCCCGCTGCTGTGGATCTATGCCGGAGCGGGCAAGCGCAGCCTGGTCGCAGCCGTGATCTACATCGCAGCCACGATAGCCGCCGCGCTCCTCAGCCACCGCTACCTGGAACAGCCGGCGCGGCGGTGGCTGGAGGCACGGTGGCGCGACGAAGGCGTCAGGCCACGGCGATCGCCGACATCAGCCGCCCAAAGTCCGGCTCGCCTTTGAGGTAGGCTCGGCGGTTAGAGAAAAACGCCGCCTCGTCCGCGCAGGTGTCGTGGCCCGTCCAGACGGCCTGGCCGACGCCGGCCTGTTCCAGACGCCACAGGACGAACCTGGGCAGGTCGAAGCGACGCTTGTCGGGGGTGGCTCCGACCGCGAAGAAGCGGTCCGAGCCGGGGTCGTGGTGCTCGAACCGGGCCTGGAAGTCGGCGCCGACCTCATAGCTTTCCTGGGCGATGCAAGGGCCGACCACGGCGCGGATGCGCCTGGGCTGCGCGCCGAGGGCTTCCATCGCGGCGACGGCGCTGTGGACCACCCCGCCCAGCGCGCCCTTCCACCCGGCATGGACGGCCCCGACGACGCCGGCTTCCCGGTCGGCCATCAGCACGGGCGCGCAGTCGGCGGTCAGGACGGCGCAGATGACACCGGGGGTGGCGGTGACCACGGCGTCGCCCTCGGGCCGATCGCCGTACCATGGGCCCTCGGCCACGCGCGTGATGGAGGAATGGATCTGGTAGCAGGCGGCAATGTCATCGGGGGTGCCGCCCATGACCTCGGCGATCCGGCGGCGGTTCTCGGTGACGGCGGCGGGGTCGTCGCTGGAGGCGAGGCCGGTGTTCAACCCCTCGAACAGGCCGCTCGAGACGCCGCCCTGGCGCGTGAAGAAGCCGTGCCGGACACCGTCCAGGATGGGGTGTGTGATGGGTTCGGGCGTTTCCGTCGTCTCGCTCATGGCTCGAATCCTGGAACATCGAGGGTGGGCGGGGAGAAGATCGCCGCCGCTTTGAACAATACGCCCATCTGGTCGTCGGCGGTCAGTCGATGGAGCTGGCGCTGGATGACCGGGGCGGCGTCGGGCCGTGTCGACATCAACCGCTCGGCGCGGGCCTCGATCCCGAGACGGCGGAGGAAATCGCCCTGGCCGAGGCAGCCGGTGACGTCGGCCCCGGCGCGGACGGCGGCTTCGAGCACGGCGGGGAAGTCGGCCCACTGGGTCAGGTCCGCCTCGCCGGGCGTGGCGAGGGGGTCGACCTTGATGTGGCGGCGGAGCGCCTGGAGCGTATCGCCTGGGCCGGGGCGGTCGCGGCCGTAGTCGATCAGCAGGGCCGCGCCCGTCGCCTCGGAGACGAGACGGCCGAGGTCGCGGCCGAAGGCGGCTTGCTGGTCCGAGAGCTCGATCAGGTCGCCGGGGGCGACGTCGAACGCGGGGCGGACGAAGCCGCCGGTGATGCCGGTCAGGCCGAACAGGAGGTCGCCGTCGTCGGACACGCCGACCCGGCGTTCGGCCCAGCCGGTCTCGGTCTTCACGAACTGGCGAGCGGGCAGGCAGTCCAGCACCTCGTTGGCGATCAGGATCACGGGGGCGTCGCGCTCGATGGCGTCCAGGGACGAGACCCAGCGGGGAGGGGAATCACTGTCGTTCAGTCGGCGGCCCTGTACGTCGCGTAGGGGACGGCTGGGTTCAATGAGGACGAGGTCGAGCGCCGACAGGAAATCGGGCGCGACGCGGGCGGCGCGGAGCGCGTCGGTCATCAGGGTTCCGTCGCCGGGGCCGACCTCGACGAAGCGGACGCGCTCGGGCGCGCCGAGGCGCTGCCACGTTTCGACGGCCCACAGACCGATCAGCTCGCCGAACATCTGGCTGACCAGCGGCGCGGTGATGAAGTCGCCGCGCGCGCCCAGCTCCGGCCGGGTGGCGTAGTAGCCGCCTCGGGGGTCATGCAGGCAGCGGGTGACGTAATCCGCCACCGTCATCGGGCCGGTCAGGGCGATCTCGCGGGCCAGCCTGACCTTCAGGCTCCCGCCAATCTCGCTATCTGGCATGGAATCAAGCGGCGACCGGCGGGCGGCTGCGCGCGCGCCAGATCAGCCAGGCCCCGACCAGGATCATCGGGATCGACAGCAGCATGCCCATGGTGATGACGCCCTGCAACGCCTCTGGCATGTGGCTGTCGGGCTCGCGCACCGTCTCGATCGCCGCGCGGCTGAGGCCGTAGCCGACAAGGAACAGGCCGGTGACGTAGCCGGGCTTGGCCAGCAGCTTCCACTTCCAGACGGCGAGCCACAGCACGACGAACAGCACGATGCCCTCGAGCCCGGCCTCGTAGAGCTGGCTGGGGTGGCGCGGCAGGTCGCCGGCGGGGCAGAAGCCGTAGGTTTCGCGGATGCGATCGTTGCAGAAGCGGATGGCCCAGGGGACATCGGTCGTGCGGCCCCACAGCTCGCCGTTGGTGAAGTTGGCGATGCGGCCGAAGAACAGGCCCAGCGGCACGACCGGGGCGATGGCGTCGCCGATGCTGAGCAGATTGGCCTTGTTGCGGCGTCCGAAGATGACGACCGCGAGCACGACGCCGAGGAAGCCCCCGTGGAAGGACATGCCGCCGGTCCAGAGCTGGAACAGCTCCAGACGCTCGCCCAGGCTGTCGCCGGTGAAGATCTGGCCCAGGATCGCGGGCTTATAGAAAAGGACGTAGCCGAGGCGACCGCCCACGATGATGCCGAGCGTGATCCAGAGCACCAGATCGTCCAGCTGGGGCGTGGTCAGGGGCGGCCTGCCGGGTGACCAGATTCGCTCGGTCTTGATGATGCGCGCGGCATAGACCCAGCCCAGCACGATGCCGGCGACATAGGCGAGCGCGTACCAGCGGATCGGAAGCGGCCCCAGCTGGATCAGGACGGGGTCGAACTCGGGGAAGATCACGCGGGCGCTCCTGCAGCGTTGTGTAGGCCCTTTAGCAAGCGGCGCTGCGTCGCGCGAGGGCGCTGCATTTCGGCCTCGATTGACGTTATGCAGGGGGTGGCCGGGTAAGGATTGGTTCACCATATCCGGAGACCCTTCCTTAACGACGCTCGCGCCGCTGGCGGGCCGGAGACGCCGATGCAGACCCGCAATCCCTTCCTCGACGAGTTCTCCAAGCTGGGCACCAGCGCCATGGGGCTGGCCCAAGCGGCGGGCGAGGAGGCCAAGGCCGCCTTCCGCGCCCAGTCCGACCGCTTCGTGGCCGAGATGGACCTGGTCCGCCGCGACGAATTCGACGCCCTGAAGGCCGAGATCGCCGCCCTGCGCGCCGAGGTCGCGTCTCTGAAGGCCCCCGCCGCCAAGAAGGCGAACAAGCCCGAGACGGGAACGTCCACGGACGGAACTCGTCTTCCGGACGCAGCCGGTTGAGCCGAATCCGCGAACACGCCTACCGTCTCCTTATGGCGCATGAGTCGCGCCCCGCCCCCCGCGAGACCTGAGTTTTCCAATGGATGCTGTCGGACACGAAGTCGACGTTCCCTATGATCCGCTGGATGTGGTCGAGCATGTGCTGAACGCCGAGAACCTGCCGTTCGACCGGACCGACGACGGCGACCTGGCCTTCGCCCTGGCCGGCGACTGGAAGGACTACGAGCTGTGGTTCGCCTGGCGGCCGGAAGGCGACTGCCTGCAGCTGTGCTGCGCGCTGGATCTGCGCGCAACCAAGGGGCGGCGATCGGCCGCCTATGAGCTGGTGTCGATGGTCAACCAGCGAACCTGGATGGGCCATTTCGAGGTCTGGCCCGAGGACGGCGAGATCGTCTTCCGCCATTCGCTGGCCCTGCCGCACGGCGAACGGCCGACGCTGGCCCAGGCCGCGTCCATGATCGACGCGGCGATCGAGGCGGCGGATCGGTACTATCCGGCCTTCGACTTCATGATCCGGGGCAACAAGCGGCCCCAGGACGCGATCGACAGCTGCCTGTTCGAGACGGTGGGGACGGCCTAGCCGACTCGCTTGCCAGCGCGCACGATCCGCGCGTGACCGGTGCCCTTCGCATCACGCTTCTCGGCCATGGCCGTCTCGGTTCCGCATTGGCGGAAGGCTGGGGGCTGACTGGCGCGGCGACGCCTACGATCCTCACGCGGGCCAACCAGCCCGTTTGTCCGGCCGGCACCGAGGCGCTCGTCATCGCAGTCAAGCCCGCACAATGGCGGGAGGCGGTGACGCCGCTGGCGACGTCCGTGCCGCCGGGCGCCGTTGTGATTTCCGTGATGGCCGGGGTCCGCTCCGCCGACATCGCGTCGGTTCTCAGTCGACCCATTGCCCGCGTGATGCCAACCACGGCAGTGGCTAAGGCGCAGGGAGTCGCCGCGATATGGGCAGACGATGTGGAAGCGCGAGGGGTGGCTCACGCTCTGTTCGATCCTGTCGCCGACGCAGTGGATCTCGATCAGGAGGCCCTGCTTGACCCGGCCACAGCGGTCGCCGGCTCCGCGCCGGCCTTCTTCCACGCCTTTGCGCAAGCGTTGGCTTCGGCAGGATTTGAGGCGGGGCTGCCCCCCGAGGCGGCCGAGCGTCTGGCGCGAGGGGCGTTGCGGTCGGCTGGGGCAGGCGCGGCGACCGACGCTTCGTTCGAAGACCTCATCGCGCGCATCGCCTCGCCTTGCGGAACGACCCGCGCCGGGCTCGATGCCCTAATGGAAGCGCGGCTCAGCCATGCGGCGAAAGCGGCCGTCGAAGCGGCCGTCGCCCGCGCCCGGACCCTAGCGGGTGACCAGACGTCCTGAGGCCAGGTTTACCGCCAGACGGCTGTAGGCCCGCTCGGCGTCCTGCCAAGTGGTGAAGCCTTGAACGTCGGCGAGCGTCGGCGAGTAGCGCGAGAAGCGGACGGGCAGGCGCTGGCCATCAGCGGTAACCACCTCGCCCTCGATCGTCGCACCGCCGATGGAGATGCTGTCGATGATCGACAGGCCGGGCCGGTCCACCGCCTGTTGGAAGGTCGGACGGTTGGGCTTCAGGTCGGTGATGACCAGATTGATCTGGGCACCGTCCAGCGCGCCGCGCCGATCGAGCTCGCGCGACACCACCGAGCGCAGGCGCTCCAGCTGAAGATCCACGTCGCGCTGACCCAGGGTCTCGACCTGTTCGACCAGGTCCCCGCCGATGGTCACATTGACGGTGGGTTGAGCGGCGGCCGGAGCGGCGAGGCTCACGGCGAGGGCGAGGGGAGCGAGAAAGGCGAAACGGCGCATGGCGACCTCCGAGTTTTCCCTGACAGGGAGAAGATGCGCCCTGTCGGACGGTTTCGCTAGCCCGGCAGGCGAACCAGCGCCTTCAAACCTCCGAGATCGCTGCGATCCAGGGTGATGTCGCCGCCGTGGCTGCGCGCCACGTCGCGTGCGATGGCGAGGCCGAGACCGACGCCCTTGCGGTTCTGGTTGCGGCTTTCGTCCAGCCGGCTGAAGGGGCGGAAGGCTTCCTCGTGCATGTCCTCCGGGATGCCAGGGCCGTCATCCTCGATCGCGATCTCGACACCGCCCGACGGCAGGGCGCGGGCGGACAGTCTGACATGCTCGCCATGCGAAGCGGCATTGCCTGCCAGGTTGGCAAGCGCGCGCTTGAAGGCGAGGGGACGTAGGGAAGCGTTCAGGCCCTTCGGCGCGGCGATCTCGACCTCGGCACCGGCGCGTTTGACGTCCTCGCCCGCCGTTTTCAGCAGGGTCGCCAGGTCGACCGTCTGAGGGGCCTCTCCCGCCTCGCCGCGCGCGAAGGCGAGGTATTCGTCGATCATGTGCTCCATCTCATCGAGGTCGCCTTTCATGGCGGCCTGACGCTTGAACGGCGGGGCCAGCGCCAGTTCCAGCCGCAGGCGGGTGAGCGGCGTGCGCAGGTCGTGGCTGACGGAGGCGAGCAGCGCCGTCCTCTGGTCGATGTGACGCTGGATGCGATCGCGCATGTCCATGAATGCGGCGGCGGCCTGACGCACCTCGCGGGCGCCGTGGGGCTTGAAGCGGGTAGTGACCTCGCCGCGTCCGAAAGCCTCAGCCGCGTCGGCCAGTCGTTCGATGGCCCGGACCTGATTGCGGATGAACAGGATGGCGACGCCCATCAGCAGCGCCGTCGCCAGCATCAGCCAAAGGACGAAGATGTGAGCCTGGGTCGCCACGGCGCGCTCTCGCGGGGCGATGATACGCAGCACGCCGTCGCGCTGCTGCACCTGAATGTCGACGTAAGCCGGGTAGCGGGTGGTGTCGAACCAGAAGGGCTGGTCCAGCCGGCTATCCAGCGCCGCCTCCAGCGTCCGGTCCACCACGCCGATGGGGCCGCGCCGGGGCTCGGTGGGGATGGTGGCGTCGGGGCGCAGGGCGACGGATAGCTGCATCGACCGCTGGGCCTGATCGGTGATCTCGGCGAGGTTGGCGGGGGTGGGTTCGTCGCGATAGCTCTCGGCGGCCCAGGCGATGTCGCCGGCGAGACCTTCGGACAGACGCGCCGTCACCGTCTGCCAGTGCATGTCGAAGAAGGCCCAGGTCACCGCGCCCTGCATGATCAGGATCGGCAGGACGATGATCAGCAGTGAGCGTCCCCACAGCGTCGTCGGCAGGCGGCGCTTGAGAATCCGCGCGACGACGGGGAAGGGCAGCAGACGCATCGTTAGTCCGGCGCCAGCATGTAGCCGACGCCCCGGACCGTCTGGAGGTAGCGCGGGTTCTTGGGATCGACCTCGAGCTTCCGGCGCAGGCGCGTCACCTGGACGTCCACCGCGCGGCCGGTGATGTCGGCGGTGTCGGGCGACAGGTCCATGCGCTCGACCGGGGCGTGGGCGTTCAGCGCCAGGGTCTTGAGCAACTGCGCCTCGGCTTCGGTCAGGCGCATGGGCGCCCCGTCCTTGGTCAGTTCGAGCCGTTCCAGATCGAACATCGCCGGACCCAGCTTGATCTCGCGCGGCATGATCGGCTTGACGCCCGTGCGCCTCAGGATGGCGTCGATGCGCAGAGCCAGTTCCTTGGGCTCGAACGGCTTGGACATATAGTCGTCCGCGCCGCGCGACAGGCCCTCGATCCGGTCAGCCGGTTCTCCACGCGCGGTCAGCAGAAGCACCGGCGTCTTTGACAGCTGCGCCTTGTTGCGGACCCAGCTGGTCAGCTCCAGCCCGCTCTCGCCCGGCATCATGACGTCGAGCACGACCAGGTCGAACTCGATCAACTCCATCAGGCGCCGCGCGGCGGCGGCGTGGGCGGCGCCCGTCACGCGATAGCCTTCGCGCGCCAGAAACTCCTTCAGCAGCTCGCGGATGCGATCGTCGTCGTCGACGATCAGAAGGTGGCGGCCGACGCCCGCCCCAGCCACGGGTCCGGACCGGCCGCTCACGCGCGGGCTCCGAATCTGCGGGTCCGAACGTTGACCTCAGGCGTCCGGAGGGGTCTAACCGCCCAATCTGCGCAGGAGACGTTGTTCAATGGCTTTGGTCCCTTTCGACGATCGTGACGGCTGGATCTGGATGGATGGCGAATTCGTGCCCTGGCGGGAAGCGAAAACGCACGTTCTGACCCATGCCCTCCACTACGGTTCGTCGGTGTTCGAAGGGGAGCGTATGTATGGCGGCGAAATCTTCAAGCTGACCGAGCATTCCGAGCGCCTGGTGCGATCGGCGGAGCTGCTGGACTTCACCCTTCCGTGGTCTGTCGCCGAGATCGACGCCGCCTGCAAGGCGACGTGCGAGAAGATGGGCATGGAGGACGCCTATGTCCGACCCGTCGCCTATCTGGGGCCCGAGCAGACCTCCGTGTCGGCGCTGAACAACAAACCGCACCTGGCCATCGCCGTGTGGGACTGGCCCAGCTACTTCGACCCCGAGGTCAAGAAGAAGGGCATCCGGCTGGAGTGGGCCAAGTGGCGCCGTCCGGACCCGGCGACGGCTCCGACGACGGCCAAGGCGGCGGGTCTCTACATGATCTGCACCATGTCCAAGAACGCCGCCGAGAAGCGCGGCTTCTCCGACGCGATGATGCTGGACTGGCGCGGCTATGTCGCCGAGGCGACCGGTGCCAACGTCTTCTTCGTGCAGGACGGCGTGATCCATACGCCGGATGTGACCCACATCCTGAACGGCATCACGCGCCAGACGGTGATAGACATCGCCCGCGCCAAGGGCATCGAGGTCGTGGTCCGTCACATCCGACCGGAAGAGCTATCGACCTTCAGCGAATGCTTCCTGACCGGCTCGGCCGCCGAGGTGACGCCGGTCCAGTCGATCGGTGAATACACCTTCACGCCGGGCGACCTGAGCCTGGGTCTGATGGAGGACTACGGCAAGCTGGTGCGGCGCATCGCCTGACGTCCGCTTGCGGTCTCCCCGGTCGCCGTGCAGGAAGGCGGTTCGGGGAGATCGTCCTAAATCATGTTCAGCGCACTGAACCTGCAGAGCCTTGTCGGGCTCGTCGTCATTGTCGCGGCCTGCTGGCTTTTGTCGGAGAACAAGCGTCGCTTTCCGTGGCGGCTGACGCTCGGCGCGATCGCTGTGCAGGCGGCGCTGATCCTGGCGCTTTTCGCCATCCCGGGGTCGCAGGGCGTGCTTTCGGCGATCACAGGCGCCGTCGATGGTCTGGCGCAGGCCACCGCCCGAGGGACGCAGTTCGTGTTCGGCTATCTGGCGGGCGGCGATCAGCCCTATGCGGTGACCAATGAGGCGGGGCTGTTCACCTTCGCCTTCAACGTGCTGCCGCTGATCCTCGTGATTTCGGCCCTGTCGGCCCTGCTTTGGCACTGGCGTATTCTCAAGTGGATCACGCTCGGCTTCGGCTTCCTGTTCCAGCGGACTATGGGCCTGGGCGGGGCCTCGGCGCTGGCGGTGGCGGCGAACATCTTCCTCGGCATGATCGAGAGCCCCATCGTCATCCGGGCCTATCTGGACAAGCTGACCCGGTCCGAGATCTTCCTCATGATGGTGGTCGGCCTCGGTACCGTCGCCGGTTCGACCATGGTGGCTTACGCCTCCATCCTGTCGGCGGTGCTGCCGAACGCGGCGGGGCATGTGCTGGTGGCGTCGATCGTCTCGGCCCCGGCGGGCATCCTGCTGGCGCGGATCATTATTCCGGAGAAACCGGGGGAGGGCGGCGAGGTCGCCGACTATGGCTCCGCGCTGAAGTACGACAGCGCTATCGACGCCATCGTGAAGGGCACCGCCGACGGCCTGATGGTGGTGCTGAACATATCGGCCGTACTGATCGTCTTCGTGGCCTTCGTGGCCCTGGTGAACATCATGATCGGGGGTTTCTGGTTGTTCGACGCGCCGGTGACGGTCGAGCGCCTGCTGGGCTGGCTGTTCATGCCCATTGCCTGGCTGATCGGCGTGGACTGGGCCGAAGCCGGCAAGGCGGGCTGGCTGCTGGGCGTCAAGCTGACCCTGACCGAGTTCGTCGCCTTCATCGAACTAGGCCGGGTGCCGCTCGAGGACATGAGCGAGCGGACGCGGATGCTCTTGACCTATGCCCTGTGCGGCTTCGCCAACATCGGTTCCGTCGGCATCACGGTGACGGGCCTGTCGGTCCTGATCCCCGAGCGACGCGAGGAGGTGCTGGGCATGGTGTGGAAGGCGCTGTTCGCGGGCTTTCTGACCACCCTGATGACGGCGGCGGTTGTGGGGGCCATGCCGGCCTCCATATTCGCCTGAACCGGAGACCGCCTGCATGAGACTGTTCAGCAGCCACCGCGCCCCCAACCCGCGCCGCGTGCGCTGGGTCATGGCCGAGAAGGGCATCGAGGACGTCGAGATCGTCCAGGTCGACATCATGGTCGGCGACCACAAGTCGCCGGAGTACCGCGCCAGGGTCGGGGTGCCCCACGTTCCGGCGCTGGAGCTCGACGACGGCACGACCATCTCGGAATCGGTGGCGATCGGTCGCTATCTGGAGGCGCTGTATCCCGAGCCCAACCTGTTCGGCGTCGACGCCCGCGAGCAGGCGATCATCGAGATGTGGACCCGGCGCTGCGAGTTCTATCTGGCCAACCCCATCATGCTGAACGTGCGCCTGACTCACCCGGCTCTGGCCGCCATCGAGGCGCATCAGCAGCCCCAGGTCGCCGACTATAATCGGGTGGCGGCCGAGCGCTTCATGCGGACACTGGACCGGCATCTGGCCGACCACGAGTGGATCGCCGAGGACCGTTTCACCATCGCCGACATCGTCGGCGCGGTCGGGCTGGATTTCGCCCGGCTGGTCAAATATCGGCCGCCGGAGGAGCTAACGCACCTCAACCGCTGGCTGGACGCCTGCCGGGCGAGACCGGCGGCGAAGGCGGGGGTGTAGATTGAATTTTGGGGTTAGCTAAGTTAGCTTACCGACATGGCCGTCACCGCCAACATCCATGAAGCCAAGACCACGCTGTCGAAGCTTATTGAACGCGCCTTGGCGGGCGAGCGGGTCATCATCGCCAAGGCCGGCAAGCCGCTGGTCGAACTCAGCCCTATCAGCCAAACCGCGGCCGTCGATCGGGCGTCGATCTTTGGAATGTTCGAAGGGCAGATGATCCTCTCTGACGACTGGGAGGAATCGGCTTTCGACGCCGAGATGCATCGCAAATGGTACGGCGAGGAGCCTGACGCTCAGACGCACGTCGCCGAGCCATCGCGCCGGTACACGCCTGAGTGAACCTGCTGCTCGACACCAACGTGGTCGTGTGGATGCTCAGCAATCCCCGCCGGCTGAACGCTGCCGTCAGGCAGGCGCTCGAAAAGCGATCCAACCAGCTGTACGTCAGCGCAGCGTCCGTTCTCGAAATGACGTCCAAAGCCTCGTCGGGCCGATTGGTTTTCAACGAGCGAATGCGATCTGTTCTGATGGAGACATGCACCTCAGTGCCGGTGCTCGCCGACCACGCGCTGTTGGTTCAGATGTTGCCGTTGATCCACAGAGATCCGTTCGACCGCGTGATCGTGGCTCAGGCCATGATCGAGGACCTGACGCTCGTCACCGGCGACCATCTGCTCGCCGAGTATGGTGCTCCGGTGATCCTGACTTGACCTAGCCGCGCGGCCTGAACTTCCGGATTATGCCGGAGTAGGTCATTAGCGTTCGCCCGCCCGTCGTTATCTGGCCGCGCACGAAGATCAGCGAACCGCCGGCGCGGACGACCTCACCGGTCGCCTCGATCAGCTCGCCGACATAGGCGCCGTCGATCAGGGTCGAATCCAGCTGCACGGTCACGCCGTTCTTGCCCTCCATCTCCTGATAGGCCGTCTGGAACAGGGCGATGTCGGCGAAGGTCATCAGGCAGCCGCCGTGCATCCGGTCGCCGGCGTTCATGTGCTTGGGCTCGGCGCGGAAGGCGCAGCGCATGCGGCCGTCGGGATCGGGGCGGAAGTAGAAGGGGCCGACGACCTGGTCGAAGGTCCCGTGCAGGTCATAGGTCTGCCAGCCCGCGAACTCGCCTTCCGTGACTGTGACCTTCTGAACCATTCCGCCTTCAGCCTTCTTTTCGATTCCGCGATGCAGCATATAGGCCCGATGAGCGATCCAATCGAAGCGGCGATTTTCGAGACCCTGGCCAAGGCCGATCCCAAGGGCGTCGGCGGCAAGTCCGTCGAACCGGCCGAGGTGGCCAAGGTTCTGGAGCCCGAACAGTGGAGGCGCATGCTGCCTAAGGTCAGGACGACGGCGCTGGGCCTGATGCGGCAGGGCAGGCTGACAATCACCAAGAAGGGGAAGCCGGTCGATCCTAACGACTTCCGAGGCGTCACCCGGCTGCGTCTGCCGACCGAGGCGGAGACCGCCGCCGCGCTCGCCGCCCGGCCGCCTGCGTCCGAGGATGATGACGACTGACCTCGACGCGGTCCTGGCCGACATCCGGGCCTGCCGGGCTTGTCTGGGCGAGCTGCCGCACGAGCCCCGGCCGGTGGTTCGGGTGTTTCCGGAGACGCGGCTGCTGATCTGCGGCCAGGCGCCGGGACGGCGGGTGCACGAGAGCGGCATGCCGTTCACCGATCCGTCGGGAGACCGGCTGCGCGACTGGATGGGGATCGACGCCGAGACCTTCTACGGCGACCGGCGCATCGGCGTGGCGGCGCAGGCCTTCTGCTATCCCGGCACGGCGCCGCAGGGCGGGGATTATCCGCCGCCGCGCCGGTGCGCGACCCTGTGGCGGCCCAGGCTGCTGGAGGCCCTGCCCAGGATGGAGCTGACGTTGCTGGTCGGCGGATACAGCCAGGCATGGGCGCTGGGCGAGCGGGCCAAGGCGAACATGACCGAGACCGTGCGGGCCTGGCGGGAGTATGCGCCGTCGATCCTGCCGCTGCCACACCCGTCGTGGCGGAACACCGCCTGGCTTAAGCGGAACCCGTGGTTCGAGGCCGAGGTCGTGCCGTGGCTACAAGGACGGGTGCAGGAGTTTCTGGCGTGAGGCGGGGCGTGATCTCGGTTCTGGCGGCGCTAGCGCTGTCCGCCTGCGCCGCGCCGTTTGTGCAGGCGCCGATGACGCTGCCGCCCGGTTTCTCTGGGCCAGTGATCGAGGATCGCGCCTTCGTCGTTCAGGACGGGGCGCGGCTGCCCTATCGCCTCTGGGGGCCGGAGGCAGAGCCGTGGGCTGTCGTCGTGGCCCTGCACGGCATGAACGACCACTCGGCGGGGTTTCGGCTGGCGGGACCTTGGTGGGCGGAGCGCGGCATCGCCACCTACGCCTACGATCAGAGGGGCTTCGGCGCGGCGCCCGGTCGAGGCCTCTGGGCGGGCGAAGACCTGATGGCCGAGGACCTGCGCGCCGTCGTCGCCCTCGTGCGCGCGCGCCATCCTACGGCCCGCATCGCCGTCGTTGGAGAGAGCATGGGCGGAGCGGTGGCGATTTCGGCCTTCGCCTCGGACCGGCCGCCTGTCGCCGATCAGGCCATTCTGCTGGCGCCGGCCGTCTGGGGGTGGTCGAGCCAGAGCCCGTTCAATCGCGCCAGCCTGTGGGTGACGGCGCGGCTGCTGGGCGACCGGGCGGTGGAGCCGCCGGACTGGGCGGTGCGGGACATCCGGGCGACGGACAACCTGATCGAGCTGATCGCCAACGGGAACGACCCGCGTTTCATCCGGGCAACGCGGTTCGACGCGCTCTACGGTCTGGTCGACTTGATGGAGACCGCCACGGTCAAGCTGGGGCAGGTTAGGGGGCCTGTCGCCCTGCTGTATGGGGCTAACGACCAGATCATCGAGAAGGGTCCGATGCGACGCGCCCTGATGCGCGCGGGCGATCCGCCGAACCTCAGGACGGCTTGGTACGCGGACGGGTGGCACCTGCTGAACCGCGACCTTCGGGCCGAGGTCGTGTTCCGCGATGTGGAGGCCCTGCTGCGCGATCCGGACAGTCCGTTGCCCAGCGGCGCGCCGGAGGTCCTGCCGCAGTTGCGGCGCTAGTCGTCGTCGGCGGGCAGGCGCTCCATCGCGCGCCAGCCGATGTCGGTGCGGTTGAAGCCGCCGGGCCAGTCGATCTTGCGGATGGCGCGATAGGCGCGATCTCGGGCCTCGGCGATGTCGGCGCCCTCGGCGCAGATGTTCAGGACACGGCCGCCCGCCGCGATCAGATAGCCGTCCTCGTCGCGCGCCGTGCCGGCATGGAAAACCTGGACGTGCGGGCCGAAGTCCTGGTCGGCGCCCCGGATGATGGAGCCTTCCAGCGGGCTGTCGGGATAGCCCTTGGCCGCCATGACCACGCAGGCGACGGTCTCGGCCTTGAACTGGGGCTCGGGCAGGCGCGAGACGTCGCCGCGCGCGCATGCCAGCAGATAGGGCACGATGTCGACCGCCAGCCGCATCATCAGCACCTGGCATTCCGGGTCGCCGAAGCGGGCGTTGAACTCCACGACCTTGGGGCCGTCCTCGGTGGCCATCAGGCCGGCGTAGAGCACGCCGCGATAGGGCATGCCCTCCAGCGCCATGGCCTTCAGCGTCGGCTGGACGATGCGACGGTTGGCCGTCATCACCAGATCCTCGTCGAACACCGGCGCGGGCGAATAGGCCCCCATGCCGCCGGTGTTGGGGCCCATGTCGCCGTCGTAGGCGCGCTTGTGATCCTGGGCCCCGCCGAACAGCATCGCCTGCTTGCCGTCGCACAGGGCGAAGAGCGAACCTTCTTCGCCGGCCATGAACTCCTCGATGACGACGCGGGCGCCGGCGTCGCCGAAGCGGCCGCCCAGCATGCGCTCGATCTCGGCCTCGGCGTCGCGGCGATCGGGGCTGATCGCCACGCCCTTGCCCGCTGCCAAGCCGTCGGCCTTGATGACGTAGGGGGGCTTGAAGACTTTCAGCGCGGCGCGGGCGTCCTTGATCCGCTCATAGACGCCGTAGTGGGCCGTGGGGATTTCGTGGCGCGCCATGAAGGCCTTGGAAAAGGCCTTGGAGGTCTCCAGCTGGGCCGCGCGCTGGGTGGGACCGAAGCAGGGGATGCCTGCGGCGTTCAGCCGATCCGCCAGACCGGCTTCCAAAGCTACCTCCGGGCCGACGACGACCAGGCCGACGCCCAGTTCGCGCGCCAGCCGGGCCAGCCCTTCTCCGTCGTTCGCCTTGTAGCCGGGCAGGCACTCGGCGACCTTGGCGATCCCCGGATTGCCCGGAGCGCAGTAGAGGCGCTCGACCAGCGGCGACTGGCGGATTTTCCAGGCCAGGGCGTGCTCGCGCCCACCCGACCCGACGAGGAGGATGTCCATGACCGGGCAATGGCCGCGCGGGCCGGGCCGGTCAAGGGTCGAGGCCGTGCTCAGAGCATCGAGAAGACGACGTAGGCCCCGAAGGCCAGCATCATCAGGAGGCCAAGGATCAACCAGATGCCGAGCGGTGGCGTTCCACTGCGCCGACGCAGTTCACGCTCGCGCGGGTCGTCCTGATCGTGGGGCGGGATCTCGTCCTGGCTCATGGGCGAGATATTGGCGCAAGCCTGTGGTTTGCGCACCCCCGCATCCCGTCTAGACTCCGGCGGATGAGCGACGACTACGTATTTGGGGGTGCCGCCGACGCCGAAGCCGCCCCCGCGCGCGACAACAACCCGCCGCTGTCGATTTCGGAGCTCTCCTTCGCGCTGAAACGGACGCTGGAGGACAGGTTCGGCCATGTGCGGCTGCGCGGCGAGGTGTCCAAGGTCAATCGCCACGCCTCGGGGCACGTCTATCTGACGCTGAAGGATGACAAGGCCTGCATCGACGGCGTGGTCTGGAAGGGCTCGGTGAGGGGATTGGGCATACAGCCCGAGACAGGGCTGGAGGTCATCGTCACCGGCAAGATCACCTCATATCCAGCGCGGTCGTCCTATCAGATCGTGATCGAGTCGATGGAGGCGGCCGGGGCGGGGGCCCTGTTGGCCCAGCTGGAGCGGCTCAAGGCGCGACTGGCGGGCGAGGGGCTGTTCGAGGCAGGGCGCAAGCGGCCGATCCCGCTCTATCCGCGCACGATCGGCGTGATCACCAGTCCGACGGGGGCGGTGATCCGGGACATCCTGCATCGGCTGGCGGAGCGTTGGCCGTGTCATGTGATCGTCTGGCCCGTGGTGGTGCAGGGGGATGCTGCGAGCGGCCAGGTGGCGGCGGCGATCCGTGGCTTCGACGCCCTGGCGCCGGGCGGGCTGGTCCCGCGACCCGACCTGCTGATCGTGGCGCGGGGCGGGGGCTCGGTCGAGGACCTGTGGGCCTTCAACGATGAGGCTCTGGCCCGGACGGTGGCGGCGGCGACCATCCCGATCCTCTCCGCCGTGGGGCACGAGACAGACACCACGCTGATCGACTTCGTCTCGGACCGGCGCGCGCCGACCCCGACGGCGGCGGCGGAGATAGCCACGCCGGTGCTCGCGGAGCTGCGGGCCTTCGTGACCGATCTCGAGCGGCGTCTGGATCGGGCGGGGGCTCGGCTGCTGGAGGATCGGCGTGTGCGGCTCAGGGCCGTCGCGCGCGGCCTGCCGGCGCGGCCCGAGGAGCTGGTCGCCGTGCCGCAGCAACGGCTGGATCATGCGGCGAGTCGGCTGCTGGCGGGATTGCACCGGAACACGGAAGCGCATCACAGGCGGCTGGCGGGCGTGGCCTCGCGCCTCGGGCCGGGGCTGCTCCATCGGGTCGTGGAGCAGAGGACCGCACGGCTGGATGGTCAAGGGGCGCGGCTGGCGGGGGCTCTGGCGGCCAATCGCGCCAAGCATGAGCAGCGTCTGCTACGGGTTTCCGCCCGGCTGAGCGACGAACCGATCCGGCGACGACTGGATCAGAGGTTGGCGCGGCTCGACGCCCTGTCGGCGCGACTGGATCGGCCCTTGCCTCTCTCGCTGGAGCGGGCCGAGACGCGACTGGCCGCATTGGGCCGGGCTTTGGCCACGCTCGATCCCAAGCGGCCGAAGCCGGGATTCGCCCGGATCGACGATGGGGCGGGGCGGATGATCACTTCGGCGGCCGAACTGGCTCCGGGACAGGCGGTCAGCCTGGTCTTCCCCGACGGCTCGCGCGGGGCGCGGGTCGAGGGCGAAGCGACGGCCCGGCCTCGCCCGGCGGCGCGGCCGAAGGCGTCGGTTCTGGATCAGCGCGACCTGTTCTGACGACGGCTTTGGGGTTAGTCTGGCTCTCATGACCAGCGTGCCTCAACCCGCATCCCTGCACTACGGCGACGGCGAGTTCGCCGTGCTCAAGCCCGGCCCCTTCGTGCGCTGCGCGGTGACGGACCGGCCCATTCCGCTGGAGGCCTTGCGCTACTGGTCGGCCGAGCGGCAGGAGGCCTACTACGGCCCGGTCGAGGCGCTGTCGCGGATGGTCGAGAAGTGACACCGGACCGGCGCGGCCTGCTGGTCGGCGCCGCAGCGGCCCTCGCCACGCCTGCATGGTCGCGCGACCCTGCCGACCTCGTCCTGACCGGCCGTATGGTGCAGGGCGGCTTCGTGATGGGCCGGACCTGGCCGCGCGCCCTGATCTTCATCGGCGGCGAGGCCCTGGCGACGGCCTCGGACGGCGGCCTGTTTGTCGTCGGCTTCGACCGGGACGCCCCGACCTCGGTGGTGCTCGAAGCGCGATCGGGCGCGCGGTCCGAGCGTCGGACCCTGCCGGTGGCGCGCGGCCAGTTCCCCTCGACCCGCATCGACGGTTTGCCGCCATCGACTGTGGAGCCCAGCGACCCGGCGTTACTAAAGCGCATCCAGCGTGAGGTGGCGATCAAGACCGAGGGCTTCGCCAGCCGCCACGACGGCGACGATTTCCGCTCGGGCTTCGATTGGCCGCTGGCGTCGTTTCGGGTGTCCAGCGAGTGGGGCTCGCAGCGGGTGCTGAACGGCACCCCGGCCCGGCCGCACTACGGCATCGATCTGGCCGCGCCACAGGGGACATCGATCCGGGCTCCGGCGGACGGCGTGGTCACGCTTGCACAACCGGGGATGCATTTCGAAGGTGGCCTGACCCTGATCGATCACGGCCAGGGTTTGATCACCGCCTACCTGCATCAGTCCCGCATCGACGTGCTGCCCACCCAGCGAATCAGTCGAGGACAGGTCATCGGCGCGGTCGGAATGACCGGCCGGGCGACCGGCCCGCACCTATGCTGGCGCATGCGATGGCGGGATCGGCAGATGAATCCGGCGCTCATGGTCGGACAATCCGCGCCGGAAAGCGGTTACCGCTCCGGCCGAGCTTGATCTGGGTCTGGACGGAGCCTTTGGGTCTGCCTAGCGTTTTCGGCTGACCGTCGGGGAGGCGGTTGCCTAAATGTCTTCACTGCAATCTCTGAATGTTCTGCTGGTTGACGACAACCAGCACATGCGCGCCATCACCGCCGCCATCCTTCAATCGGCGGGTGTGCGCAGCATCCGCGAGGTGTCCGACGGTGCCGCCGCCCTGGACATGGTCCGCGACTTTCCGGTCGACTTAGCGATCGTCGACTTCAACATGTTCCCGCTGGACGGCGTGGAGTTTACGCGCCTGATCCGCAACAGCCGGGACAGCGCCAATCCCTATCTGCCCATCATCATGATGACCGGCCATTCGGAGAAGAGCCGGGTGGTAGAGGCCAGGGACGCGGGCGTGACCGAGTTCGTGGTCAAGCCCATCACCGCCAAGGCGGTGTTCGATCGCATCCAGGCCGTAATCATGCGCCCTCGGCCCTTCGTGAAAACCGAGGACTACTTCGGCCCGGACCGGCGCAGGGTGAACATGCCGAACTACCCAGGGCCGTTCCGGCGCTCCAACGATCAGGCGGAGGCTGTGGCCGAAGGCGCGGGGTCCAGCGCGGCGTAGACCCGGTCAGGCCAACGCTTGTGCACCCAGAACCAGTCGACAGGGTTCTCGCGGACCCGTTCCTCGATGAAGGTGGTGATGGCTTGGACCCCGGCCTTGATAGCGGCCTGGCGGTCGCCTGTGCTTTCGAGTTCGATGGGTTCGTGCGCCGTGACGCGGAAGCGGACGCCAGGCAGGCGCACCACGCTCATCGGCTGGATGACCGTGCCGAAGCGCAGCGCCAGGCGGCTAGGGCCGGGCGCGGCATTCACGGGGTGGCCGAAGAAGTTGACTTCGGGGCCCTCCGAGAACTTCTGATCGTTCATCAGGGCGACGCTTTCGCCGCGCCCCATGCCGGCCAGCAGTTCGCGCGCGCCGTCGCCGCCCTTAGGGGCGAAGAGCTTGACGCCATAACGGGCGCGGGCGGCGACGATCTGGGCGTCGACATAGGGGTTGTTGGCGGCGCGGTAGGTGACCTGGACCGGCACGCCGGAGGCTACCAGAACGGCCGCCATGGTCTCGATATTGGCCAAGTGACCCGAAACGAAGACGACGGGCTTTCCGGACGCGCGGATGGCCTCCAGCCGCTCGGCCCCGACGATGTCGATACGGCCGGACGCGGGCGTCAGCCGGTCCATGACCGCGGTCTCGGCGAACGTGCGTCCCGTCTGCTCCCATTGCGCGATGGCGAGACGCTCGCG
Organism: Brevundimonas bacteroides DSM 4726; assembly: GCF_000701445.1. Classification (GTDB taxonomy): domain Bacteria; phylum Pseudomonadota; class Alphaproteobacteria; order Caulobacterales; family Caulobacteraceae; genus Brevundimonas; species Brevundimonas bacteroides. The sequence goes on along the minus strand of NZ_JNIX01000016.1, from coordinate 84,427 downwards.
CTCCTTGGGGTCCATGTCCGGAAACGCGATGCGCAGGTTGCGCATGACCGTGCGATGGGTGCCGGTCTTCGGACCCAGCGTCCGCAGCAGCCAGCCGCCGAAGTTCGACGCCGCCTCCAGCCCGATCAGCCGCATCAGGCCGATGAAGCCCGCGAACGCCGCCGCCTCCAGACGCCAGATCAGGTCCTGGCGGAGTGAGACCCGCTCACCAGGCAATGGTGATGCCGCCGTCGACGACCAGGGTCTGGCCGGTCATGTAGCTGGAGGCGGGCGACGACAGATAGACCGCCGCGCCCGCGATCTCGTCCGGCTGGCCGATGCGGCGGAGGGGCGCGGGGTCGGTCGCGACCTTCAGGATCTCGGGGTTCTCCCACAGATATCGGGCAAAGTCGGTCTGCACGAGGCCCGGCGCGATGCAGTTGACCCGCACGTTCGACGGCCCCCACTCCACGGCGAGGTTCCGGACCAGCTGCATGTCGGCGGCCTTGGAGATGTTGTAGGCGCCGATCAGGGCGTTGCCGCGCAGGCCGCCGATGGACGACACCACGGTGATCGACCCGTCTTTCCGTTCCAGCATCTGTGGCGCGACCATCTGGATCAGCCAGTGGTTGGAGACGACGTTGTTCTGCAGGATCTTGTCGAACTGCTCGTCGGTGATGCCCGCCATCGGCCCGGCATAGGGATTGGACGCCGCGTTGCAGACCAGGATGTCGATCTTGCCGAAGGCGGCGTTGGTCTCGTCGACCAGCCGTTGCAGGTCTTCCTTGGAGGCGATGTTGGCGGGGATGGCGATGGCGCGGCCCTCGCCGTGTTTCGCATTGATCGCGGCGGCGACCTCGTCGCACGGTCCGGCCTTCCTGGACGAGATGACGACATTCGCGCCGTGCTCGGCCAGCCGCTCGGCGATGGCCTTGCCGATGCCCTTGGAGGAGCCGGTGATGATGGCGCTCTTGCCGGTGAGGTCGAACAGTTCCATGCGTTTCCCCTGATATCGGCGTCGTTTATTCGCGCCACGCCCTAGCGGTCCGGCCCTGATAGCCTGATACTCGGCCGATTCCATCCGGGAAGTCGGACAAACCCGTTCCCATGCGTGCACTGACCAACGGCTTCCTGTTCTTCGGCTACGTCTTCCTGGCGATGACGGTCGGCGCCTTCCTGTGGCGGGCGGGGCTGGGCCTCGGGCCAGGGATCGCGGCGACCTTCGGCATGCTGGGCGTGCTGGGCGCGGCCCACGCCCTGATCGCGGGGGCCGCCGAGCGCCGTCGCCTTAAAGCCGAGATCGGCGCCGTGCGCGAGGCGCATCGCTTGCTGGCCGACGCTATGGAGCAGACGCAAGGTGCCCTCGGCGACCTGGCCCAGGCCATCGAGGCGGGCGCCCTGACCCGCACCGAGGAACTGTCCGGCGAAGTCCGCATGCTGGAAGATCTGATCCAGCAGATGAGCGCCTCGATCGACCAGCGTCTGACGGTCACCCCGATGGCGGCCCCCGATAGCCCCGAGGCGCGCCGGCACCAGCAGTCGAACCTGCTGCTGAAGACCGTCCACGATGCGCTGAGCGAGAACCGCGTCGACCTGTATCTCCAGCCCGTCGTGACCCTGCCGCAGCGGCGGACGGTCTTCTACGAGAGCTTCACCCGGCTGCGCGATTCCACCGACCGGGTGATGATGCCCGCCGAATACCTGTCGATCGCCGAGGGCGAGGGGCTGGTGCCGGCTATCGACAATCTGCTGCTGTTCCGCTGCGCCCAGATCGTTCGGCGCCTCGCGCGGCAGGACCGCAAGGTCGGCGTCTTCTGCAACGTCGCCCTCTCCAGCCTGGGCGACGAGACCTTCTTCCCGCAGTTCCTGCAGTTCCTCAGCGAGAACCGCGACCTGAACCAGGCCCTGATCTTCGAGCTGGGCCAGGCGACGTTCGATGCGCGCGGCGCTGTCGAGGCGCGCAACATGGCCAAGCTGGCCGACCTGGGCTTCCGCTTCTCGTTGGACAAGGTCCAGACGCTGGACCTGGACTTCAACGATCTGCAGCGGTCGGACGTGAAGTTCATCAAGGTCGCCGCCGACCTTTTGATCGAACAGCTGCTGGACATGGACGGCGGCGCGCCGATCCCCAGCTTGCGCGACATCCAGGCCGCCGATTTCGCCCAGCTGACCCGTCGCTATGGCATCGAGGTCATCGCCGAGAAGTGCGAGAGCGAGCGCCAGATCGTCGATATCCTGGAGCTCGACGTGACCATCGCCCAGGGCCACCTGTTCGGCGAGCCGCGCGCGATCAAGGAAGCCGTGCTGGCCGAGACCGATCCGCCGGCGGACTTCGTGCGCTCGACGCTGATCAATGCGGAACGGCGGCGGCGCTACGCCTGAGCGCCTCCGTTGACAGAGAAAGCGCGTGGCTAGCAATCCGTCCCGCCGCAGTCTCGAGTTCAACGACAAGGTTCTCGCCTTCGCGGTACCGGTCATAACGTATCAAGCCGTTGGCTCGGCTCTGGCGCTCTTGGGTGTCCTCGGCGTTTTCGCCTGGCTGTGGATCACCGGAGATTTCGATGCTTTCCGGGGCTTACTTCGGACGATGGGGTGGAGCGTGCCCATCCTTGGGGTGCATCTGGGCGGATCAATCTGGCTCAGCCGCTGGATACGGCGGCGATTGCGTCCTTGAAGCCCGCCTCGTCCTCGACCCTTGCCACGACCGGCCACGACGTCACCCGCGAGCGCCACGCGGGCGGCAGGCGCACCCAGTCCTTCTCCGTCGTGACCAGACCCGCCTCGAACAGGGCCGCGCGGTCGGCGAGGAAGGCGAGGTCCTCAACGCGGTAGTCGGCGTGGTCCGGAAAGGGCGCGAAATCCTTCAGGTCGCAGCCGGCGGCCTTGAGCGCGCGCTCTACTTTCCATGGCTTGGCGATGCCAGCGAAGCCGACCTGGGGGCCTGACGGCGGCGGTCCTGCGGGCTCCAGCCGGGCCACGAAGACGGGCAGGGCGCCGAACAGGGCCAGCAGCTCCGGATCGGCACCGGGCGCATCGGCAGGCAGGAGCAGGATCACGGCGTCGGCGCGGGCCAGCCCGGCCTTCAGCGGCTCGCGCATGGGGCCGGAGGGGAAGACCGAGCCGTCTCCGAAGGGCCATTCGTCGCCGCGCGTCTCCCCGTCCACCACGATCAGGCTGAGCGTCTTCTTCAGCGCCGGGTTCTGGTGGCCGTCATCCAGCACCAGCGCCTGAGCCCCAGCCGCGACCGCCGCTCTGGCTCCCGCCACGCGATCCCGCGCGACCCACATCGGGGCTTCGTCCGCCAGCATCAGGGGTTCGTCGCCGACGTCGCTGGCTGAGTGGCTGGCCGGATCGACGCGCACCGGCCCCTCCAGCCGTCCGCCATAGCCGCGCGACAGGCCGTGGGCCTCCACGCCTGAGGCGCGCAGCAGCCGCAGCACCTCGCGGGCGACCGGCGTCTTGCCCGAGCCGCCGACGGTCAGGTTGCCGATGGAGATGACCGGGACGCCGACGTCCTCGCCCGGCGTCCGGGCGACCCGTCGCGCCGTCGCCGCCGCCCACAGCCAGGATGCGGGCTTGAGCAGGGTGCGCGTCACCCGGCCGTGGCGTCCGTGACGCTCGTACCACCAGCGGGGGGTCGTCAACTTCATCCCTTCTCCCCCTGCGGGAGAAGGTGGCCGAGCGCAGAGAGGTCGGATGAGGGCTGAAACTCGGTCTGACCGGGGAGTGACTGCCGGACACACATGATGCGCGTCCGCATACCCCTCATCCGGCCCTCCGGGCCACCTTCTCCCGCAGGGGGAGAAAGAACGTGCCGCGCTGTCATCGGCCCGCCCTCGGCAACAGCGACTGCAGGCTCTCCCACAGCCGGTCCAGACCCGCTCCGGCGTCGGCGGCGGCGCGACGGGCGTGTTCGCCCATGGCCTTGGCACCGGCGGGGTCATTCAGCAGGGGCGCGACGACGGCGGGCAGGTCTCCGGGCGAGGCGACAACGACGAGACCGCCTGCCGCTGTCAGCGCCTCGGTGACCTCGCGCCAGTTGGCCGCGTCGGCGCCGGTCACGGTGGGCTTGCCCAGCCGCGCGGGCTCCAGCGGATTGTGCCCGCCCCACGGTTCGCGGCCCAGGAACGATCCGAACGAGCCGCCCATCACCACCACGTCCGCCAGCCGCAGGAACAGGCCGAGCTCGCCCAAGGTATCGGCGACGTAGATGTCGGTCTCGGCGTTCGGAACGGCGCCGCGGGAGCGCAGGGCGAAGCGGTAGCCGTCGCGGGTCAGGGCGGTCGCGATCTCGCCGCCGCGCTCTGGGTGACGGGGGACCAGGATCAGGCAAAGACGCTCGGTCAGGTGATCCAGCGCCCGGACGATGGCGATCTCCTCGCCCTCGTGGGTCGATGCGGCGACGACCACGGGCCGGTCACCGATGGCCGCCGACAGGGCGGTGAAGGCGCGGGCGTCGTGGGGCAGGGGGCCGCCGGAGAGCTTCAGGTTCACCAGCCCGTCGATGCGCCCGCCCAGCGCCTGGATGCGGTCCGCCGAGATGATGTCCTGCGGAAGGATGCGATCGAAGGCGCCGACGATGGTCCGCGCCGCGCCGGGAAAGCGCGCCCAGCCTTCGGCGGTCTTCTCGGTGATCCGGGCGCTGACGAGCGCCAGCGGCACGCCGCGCGCCTTGGCCGCCAGGATCAGATTGGGCCACAGCTCGCTCTCGACGAAGACGCAGAGCGCGGGCCGCCAGTGGTCGAGAAAGGCCGCGACCGCGCCGGGGGCGTCGACCGGGGCGTACTGGTGGATGACGCCCGGCGGCAGGCGCTGGGCGAGCAGTTCGGCCGAGGTCACCGTGCCGGAGGTGACCAGCACGGTCAGGTCGGGACGGCTCTTTCGGAACCGCTCGACCACGGGCAGCAGCGACAGGGTCTCGCCGACGCTGACGCCATGCAGCCAGACGAGGTCGCCCGGCGGCCGCGCCACGCCCGCGACGCCCAGCCGCTCATCGACCCGACGGGGGTCCTCCTTGCCCTGCTTGGCGCGAGCGTCGAGCAGACGCGGGGCCAGAGGCTCCAGCATCCGCGTCAGCAGGCGGTAGGCGGTCAGGGCCAGGCTCATATGCGCTCCAGCCCCGTCAGGACGTCGGCGCGAGCCTCCACGGCGGTCAGGCGCTCGGTCCAGGCGCCCGTCACCTCGGCGAGGTCGGCGCCCTCCGGATAGGGCTCCAGGTCGTAGACGATAGCGCCTCGCGCGAAGGGCAGGGGCAGGAGAGCGCGGTCCCAGCTGTTCAGCCGGATCGCGGGATTGCAGCTCATGCCGATAAACAGCACCGGCGCGCCGGACATGCGGGCCATCAACGGCATGCCCTCGGCCATGACCCGCGCCGGGCCGCGCGGGCCGTCGGGGGTGATGGCGAGCGCGCCGATCTTCAACTGCTTCAGGCCGTCCCTGAGAGCACGAGATCCTCCCTTGGCGGCGTCGGCCTTGTCCTTGTTGGCCGAGGAGCCGCGCACGGCGGGGAAGCCTTGGCGAGCCACAGCCTTGGCGATGAATTCGCCGTCGGCGCTGAGCGATATCAATGCCTTGGCGGGCTGAGCTCGCGTCAGGTCCCAACAGGCAGGCGACAGGCCGATGCGGGAATGCCAGAAGGCGCAGATGACCCCGCCCTTCGCCGCCCAGACCGCCTCGGCATGCTCGCGGCCCTCGTAGCTCCAGCGGATGGTGGCGAAGCAGAAGCGCATCCAGGCGGCGAGCAGCGACGCCAGCAGGCTCTGGATGACCGGGTTCCTCAGCGGCCTCACGTCAGGCGACCGAGGCGACGGATGGCGTTCCGTCCAGAGACTGGGCCTTGGCCAGGCGGCTGTACAACCCGACCCGCTTGACCAGGGCGTCGTGGCTGCCGCTCTCGACGATGCGGCCGCCTTCGAGCACCAGAATGCGGTCGGCATGCCGCACGGTGGACAGCCTGTGGGCGATCATCAACGTTGATCGACCGGTCATGAGCCGCTCAAGCGCGGCCTGGACCAGGGCCTCGCTCTCGGTGTCGAGCGCCGAGGTGGCTTCGTCCAGCAGCAGGATCGGCGCGTCCTTCAGAAAGGCCCGGGCGATGGCGATGCGCTGGCGCTGGCCGCCCGAGAGCCGCAGTCCCGCCTCGCCCGCGCGGGTGGCGTAGCCTTCGGGAAGCGCGGTGATGAAGTCATGCGCCGCCGCGGCCTTGGCCGCCACCTCGATCTGGGCTTGCGTCGCGCCCGGTCGGCCGTAGGCGATGTTGGCCGCTACGGTGTCGTCGAACAGGAAGGGCTCCTGCGTCACGAGCGCAATGCGGTCGCGCAGGTCTGTCAGGCTGAGCTCGCGCAGGTCGACACCGTTAAGCGTCACCGCGCCGGCGGTCACGTCGTAGAAGCGCGGCAGGAGGCTGAGCAGGGTCGACTTGCCGCCGCCGGACGGGCCGACGAGGGCGACGGTCTCGCCTGGCGCGACGGTGAAAGACACGTCGGACAATGTCGGCCCGGCGGCCGCATAAGCGAAGGATACGTCCTCGAAGGCGATGGTCACCGGCCCGGCGGGCAGGGGCCGGGGCGTCGCCGCCTCCCGGATTTCGGGTGCGATATCGAGGGCGGCGAACAGCCGACGCGCCGCCGTCATCCCCTCGGTCATCACGGTCTGGAGGTTGGTCACCTGACGCAGCGACTGGCCGGCAGACATCAAGAGGCCGACATAGGCGGCGAAGGCGCCGATGGTCAGCTGGTCCTGTCGCGCCTGCCAGCCAGCGTAAGCCATGATGGCCGCGACGATCAGCACGGCGACAAGGTTCGAGGACGGTCCGGCGAAGGCGCGACTGTCGGCCGACTTGATGACGTGCTTCTGGCGGCGCGACACGACCTCGCCGACGCGCGCCTCCTCGGCCGCCTCGCGGTTCTCGATCTTGATCAGGCGGACGCCGTCCAGGTTCTCCATCAGGGCGGTGGACAGGTTCTCAGTCTCGACCATGGCGCCGGTGGTGGCCTTCCTCATCCGCTTGCCGAAGCGGCGGATGATCCAGGCGATGACGGGCGCGCCGAGGAAGACGACCAGCGTCATCTTCCAGTCCAGCCAGAGCATGTAGCCGAGCACCGCGACCAGGGTCAGGGCGTGCTGGGTATAGTTCACCACGCCGTTGGTGAAGGCCTCGCGCACCAGATTGGCGTCGAACAGGACCGAGGAGACGAAGGCGCCGGAATGCTGGCTGCGCAGCCGCGCCAGGTCGGCCCGGATCATGGCGCCGAACAGCCGCACCTGGATGTCGCCGACCACGCCGTGACCGATGCGGTTGACCAGCGCCGCCTGACCCAGCGCCGCGGCCGTGGAGATCAGGCCGACGCCGACGATGATCGCCGGCACGCCCCACAGCGCATCCTCCGGCGGGATGCGGAACAGGCCGCCGAGCACGCTGACCGGCTGTCCCAGGAACATGCCGTCGATGGCCGGCTGCAACAGCTGCAGCACGGTCGCCGTGCTGATCCCCGCAATCGCCGCGCAAATCAGCGACAGGATCAGCGCGCCCCGGCGTCGGGACAGATAGTCCCGCCAGACGCGCGCCAACAGGCCGTGCGAGGGCGCGGGCAGGGCGTCCGGGTTCGGAGCGGTCGAACTCATCCGCCGGAGGTCGGACGCCCGGGCGGTCAAGTCAAGCGAAGTCCGCTCATGGCTTGGCGGTGGCGCAGCGCGTCGGGGCTCGCTATCTGCGCACCCCATGACCAGCCGGTTCGACATGGCGAGCGAGGCGGGCCGCAAGGCCGCCGAGCGCGACTACTTCTGGAACGACCACGCCTTCCTGCGGATGGCGTTCCAGAACGCCCACTGGCTGGGCCCCGACCTGGTGCGCACCAACCAGCCCTCGCCGCGACAACTGGAAGGTTGGGCGAAGCGGGGGATCAGGACCGTGATCAATCTGCGCGGGCAGAGGGACGAGGGCTATTACTGGCTGGAAAAGGCGGCCTGCGAGCGACTGGGCCTGACCCTGATCGACGCCCCGCTGGACAGCCGGGACCCGCCGGGCAAGGACCGGGTACGCCGCGCGCGCGACCTGTTCGCCACGATTGAGTATCCGGCGCTGATCCACTGCAAGTCCGGCGCTGACCGGGCCGGGCTGATGGCGGTCTTCTATCGCCACTTCCACTTGGGAGAGCCGATCTCCGAGGCGATGCGCGAGCTGTCGAAGAAGTATCTGCACAGCCGCGAGGGTCTGACCGGCGTGCTGGACCACTTCCTGGAGACCTACGTCCGCGAGATCGAGCCGACCGGCGTGGGCTTCATGGAGTGGGTCGAGAGCGACGCCTACGATCCCCAGGCCATGCGAAAAGAATTCCGCGCCAACTGGTGGGGCAAGCTGCTGACCGAGAAGCTGCTGAGGCGCGAGTAAGGTTCAACCCCAGGGGCCGGTCGGAGTGCGCGACGGCGGTTCGTCGCGTGTGCGGGTCTCGGCCTTCTTCTCGCTGGACCAGCCCCTGAACCAGCGGCGGTAGCCCTCGGCGTCGCGCAGGGCGAAGATCCAGATCACCAGCGTGGCGAGCAGCCCGACCAGGGCCGCGATCTGCGTGCCGTCGAGCGTCGTTCCGAACAGGGTCATGCCTGACGCTCCGGCTCGCGAACGGGTTCGTTCAGGGGCTGGGGCAGGGGCGCATGGGCGAAGGGGTCGGCGGCCTGTTCATCCGGCGTCGGCGGTTCGCCCCAGGCGGTGTCCTGCTCCTTGCGCTTTTCATAGGGGCGCGAAGGCGGCTGGCGCGTGGCCACGGCGACGATGGCGACGCCCAGCGCCAGAAGGCTCAGCACGATCAGGGTCGGGGTCATGGGATCGCTCCTGTGCTCTGGCGGAACCTAGACCGAAACAGCGCAAACGTCGCCGTGACGGTTCCCGCCGCGACGATTGGCCCCCGCGCGGACTCAGGCCTCTCCGCGCGGGTCGATCAGCCGGTGGGCGTGCAGGATGAAATACCGCATGTGGGCGTTGTCGACGGTCGCCTGGGCCCGCGCCTTCCACGCCGCCTTGGCCTCGGCATAGTTGCCGAAGGCGCCGACGAACTCGACCTTGGAAAGGTCGCGGAACACCGGCTGGTCCAGATGGCGCAACTCGCCCCCGATCACGAGGTGCAGCAGCTGGGGGTCGGCGGTGTTGGGGGCGTCGGTCATGGAGGGCGTCCGGGGGAGGGGCTATTGGCGCAGCGGGATAGGCGCAGTCCGCCGGATGATCAACGGGTGGAGCGCCGGAGCCGAGCAGACCAGGCTGGCCTGTCGGGGGTCAGGCTGGTTGAAGCGCCAGGGACGGCCGTGGTGGTCGGAGACCCTGGCCCCGGCTTCGCCCGCGATCAGGGCGCCGGCGCAGACGTCCCAGTCCCACTTGGGCGTCAGCGCGATGGCGGCGTCGAAGGCGCCGGACGCCACGAGCGCCATGCGATAGGCGAGGGCGTTCCTCTTCTCGTAGCGCATGGGCGGCCAGGGCTCGGGCCAGTGCGGCCCTTCCATCAGGCGGGCGTCGGCGAGCACGGCGGCATCGTCCAGGGTGGTTTCATCTGATGCTGAGATCGGTCTGCCGTTTAGGCGCGCGCCACCGCCGGCTGCAGCCTCGTAGGTCTCGCCGGTCGCGGGCACATGGATGACGGCGGCGATGGGCTGGCCGTCCTCGACCACGGCGATGGGCACGCACCACCACGGTCGGCCCTTCATGAAGGCGACGGTGCCGTCGATGGGATCGACGACGAAGATGCGCCGCCGCGAGAGGCGGTCCGGGCTGTCGCCGGTCTCCTCGGACAGCCAGCCGTAGTCGGGGCGCACAGATAGCAGCCGGTCCTTCAGCATGGCGTCGACGGCGAGGTCGGCGCTGGTCACGGGTGATCCGCCGGGTTTCGACGTGATCTTGAGCCCGCGCGCCCGTTCCGCCTCGGCCAGGGCGCCGGCCGCCAGCGCCGCCTCGCGGATCAGGGTCAGGTCGGCGTCCAGATCGGTCATTTGCCCGCTATGGCGACGCCGTCGATCAGCAGGGACGGGCTGTTGGCCGAGCCTCGGAACTCCAGGTCCGAGCCCGGGACCAGCCTCAGCATGAACTCCGCCAGCTTGCCGGCGACGGTGATCTCGCTGACCGGATAGGCGATCTCGCCGTTCTCGAACCAGAAGCCGTGGACGCCCGCCGACCAGTCGCCGGTGTTGGGGTTCAGCGACGGGCCGAACATGCCCGTGACGACCAGGCCGGTCCCGGCGTCGGCCATCAGGCCCGCCTGATCCCGCTCCCCCGGCGTCAGGTGCAGGTTATGGGTCGAGACGCCCGGAGGTCCGGCGGAGCCCCGCGAGGCGTGGCCGGTGGTTTTCAGGCCCAGCTGGGCGGCGGCGGCGCGGTTCAGCAGCCAGGTCTTCAGCACGCCGTCCTCGACGATTGTGATCTCTTCGACCGGCGAACCCTCGTCATCGAAGGGCGTGGAGCCCAGACCGCGCACGCGGAACGGGTCGTCGATGACGCTGACGCCGCTCGCCAGCACCTGCTGACCCATGCGGCCCATGAGGAACGATGTGCCGCGCGCCACCGACGGCCCGGCGATGGCGCCGATCAGGGGCGACAGGACCTGGGTCGCGATCCGGCGGTCGAAGATCACCGGCGCGGTGGTCGAGGCGATCTTCCTCGGCCCCAGTCGGGCGGCGGCCTTGCGCCCGGCCTCGGCGCCGATGGCCTCGGGCGAGGGCAGGTCGGAGAGGTGGCGGGTGGTGCGGCCCTCTCCGCCGCGCTCCATGGCCCCGCCGCGCTCGGCGATGACGCTGGCATGAAGCGAGAAGCCGGTGGCCTCATACCGGCCGTCGAAGCCCTCCGATGTCACCAGCCGCCAGCGCGAGGAGGAATAGCCGGCGCCCGCGCCCTCGGACCGCGCGACCTCCGGCGTGGCCAGCGCCACGGCCTCGGCTTCGCGCGATACGGCTTCCAGCTCGGCGGCGGACTGCTCGCTCGGGTCGAACAGGTCCAGCTCCCGGAACGGCCCAGTGGCCAGCTGATCACGCGGGGTGATGTTGTTGTAGGGATCTTCCGGCGCCAGCCGCGCCATGGCGACGGCGCGTTCGACCAATCGGGTTCGCGTGGCTTCCGACAGGTCCGAGGCGGACACGGTGGCCTGGCGCCGTCCGACGAAGACCCTCAGGCCCAGATCGCGGCTCTCCTCGCGCTCGACGTCCTCCAGCACGCCGTTGCGAACCCCGACCGACAGGGAGGCGCGTTCGGAGGAGACGGCCTCCGCAGCGTCGGCTCCGGCCTTCAGGGCGTCTCGGACAAGATCGTGCAGAAGGTCGGCGGGCGCAGGCGTGTTGGGCATGGGCCGCATATGGCCGACGCGCGCCTGTGCCGCAATCTGTACGGCCGTCCGGATGGGTGACAGCGACCGCCGGCGGCTCTACGACCGCGCCATGGCATACAGAGACCTGCGCGAGTTCATCACGGTGCTGGAGGCGCAGGGCGAGCTCGTCCGCGTGACCGAGCCCGTCTCGACCGTGCTGGAGATGACCGAGATCCAGACGCGCCTTCTAAGGAACGGCGGCCCCGCGGTGCTGTTCGAAAAGCCCGTCATGCCTGACGGCTCGATCAGCCCGATCCCGGCGCTGGCCAACCTGTTCGGCACGGTCAAGCGCGTCGCGATGGGCGTGACGCTGGAGAAGAAGCAGCGGACCACGGCGGCGGAGCTGCGCGAGGTCGGCGAGCTTCTAGCGTTTCTGAAGAACCCGACGCCTCCGCGCGGCTTTGGCGAGGCGATGGAGCTGCTGCCGCTGGCCCAGACCGTCATGGCCATGCGGCCCAAGGTGGTGAAGTCCGCGCCGGTGCAGGAGGTGGTGCTCAAGGGCGACCAGATCGACCTGACCAGCCTGCCCATCCAGACCTGCTGGCCCGGCGAGCCCGCGCCCCTGATCACCTGGGGCCTGGTGGTCACCAAGGGCCCGTCCGAGGACCGCGAGGACGACTTCAACCTGGGCATCTACCGGATGCAGGTGATGGGCAAGGACCGCGCGATCATGCGCTGGCTGGCGCATCGCGGCGGGGCCCAGCACTATGCTCGCCACAGGAAGAAAAAGACCGGCCCCCTGCCATGCGCCGTCGTGCTCGGGGCCGATCCTGGGACCATCCTGGCGGCCGTGACGCCGGTGCCGGACACCCTGTCGGAGTATCAGTTCGCTGGTCTGATGCGCGGCCAGAAGGCCGAGCTGGTGCCCTGCAAGACCGTGCCGCTGATGGTGCCCGCCCGCGCCGAGATCGTGCTGGAGGGCCACGTCCTGCTCGACGAGCACGCGCCCGAGGGCCCCTACGGCGACCACACCGGCTACTACAACTCGGTCGAGACCTTCCCGGTGTTCCAGGTCAGCGTCATCACCATGCGGCGCGATCCGATCTATCTGACCACCTTCACCGGCCGGCCGCCGGACGAGCCCAGCGTGCTGGGCGAGGCGCTGAACGAGGTCTTCATCCCGCTGCTGCGCGCCCAGTTCCCCGAGATCGTCGACTTCTGGCTGCCGCCCGAAGGGTGCAGCTATCGCATCGCAGTGGTGTCGATGAAGAAGGCGTATCCCGGCCACGCCAAGCGGGTGATGCTGGGCGTCTGGAGCTTCCTGCGCCAGTTCATGTACACCAAATGGGTCATCGTCGTGGACGACGACATCGACGCCCGCGACTGGAAGGACGTCATGTGGGCCATCTCCACCAAGATGGACCCGGCTCGCGACATCACCGTCATCGAGAACACCCCGATCGACTACCTGGACTTCGCCAGTCCTGACAGCGGCCTGGGCTCCAAGATCGGCCTCGACGCGACGGACAAGTGGCCGCCGGAGACGAAGCGCGAGTGGGGCGAGGTCATCCGTATGGACGAGGCTGTGGTCGAGCGGGTGTCGGAGATGTGGGGCCGGCTGGGATTGCCGGGAGACGGAACGCCGATCTGGAAGTAGCTTGACCGCATGAACCACGGTCGGGGGGCCGATTGAGCGACTTCGAGTTCTTCTTCAGCTTCTACGGGTTAATCCTCGGCCTGTCGGTGGCCGAGATCGCCTCGGGCGTGGCGCGCACGGTGCATGAGAGGGGCCAGGTCAAGGTGGGCTGGCTGACGCCCATGCTGGCGGTGTTCGTGTCGCTGGACGTGGCCGGCTTCTGGGTGGTCGCCTGGCAGGACTGGCGCGGGATCGAGGTGGACTTCGGCATACTGGTCATCGGTCTCGTCATGGCCATGACCTATTACGTCGCCGCGGCCGTCGTCTTCCCGCGCGAGTTCGAAGGCTGGGCGTCGCTTGACGAGCATTTCTGGGCCCGGCGGCGCATCATATTCGGCGCGATCCTGTTCACCAACCTGGTGGCGGTGGCGGGAACGGTCTGGGCCTGGCAGGCGGCCGACCGCAGCTATCCCTTCCCGATGAACTGGATCAGCTGGACGTATTTCGTCCTGGTGGCGGCCGCGCTGGTCATGCCGCGCGGGCGGGCCATGTACGCCATCCTCGGCCTGCTGATCCTCTATTTCCTGAACTGGCTGCCGCAACTGAATCCGCTGCAAGCGGCGGTCGAGGCCGCGACATGAGCGACTTCGAGTTCTTCTTCAGCTTTTACGGCCTGCTGCTGGGCCTGTCGGTCGCGGAGCTGACCGGCGGGTTCGCGCGGCTGCTGCATGAGCGGCATCGGGTGCGGTTCGGGTGGCTGACCCCCCTGCTCGCGCTGTTTGTGGCGATCGATCTGGCCACGTTCTGGAATCAGGCGTGGCGGTTCTTTCGCGACGCGCCGTTCAATCCGGCGCTGTTGCTGGTCGGACTCATCATCGCCGCGACCTTCTATGTCGCGGCCAGCGTGACCTTTCCGCGCGTGACGGCGGAGGGCGTGGAGACGCGGATCGACCTCGACGAGCACTTCTGGGCGCACCGGCGGGTCGTGTTCGGCTGCGTCCTGGCGGCCAACGCCATGGTGTGGGTCCTGCTCGGACTGCTGGCCATGGCGGACCCGGCGTGGGCGGCGGTCTGGACGCCCCGGATCGTCTTCGGCGTCGTCCTGTTCGCAGTCTGCAATCTGACGGCGGCGTTCGCGCCCCAGCGATGGCTTGTCATCGGGGCGCTCGTCGTCGTGCTGGCCTACACTCTGTGGAACATGGTGCGGGCGGCGTCCCAGCTGATCGCGTCGGGGGCGTGGTCGCCGCCGGTCTGATCCACCCTTGCCAGATCGAGCGCGTCGGTCGACGAAGGGCCATGCGCCCTATCCTAATCCTCGCGGCCGTCGCCGCCCTCTCCAGTAGCGTGAGCCCCGCCATGTCCCAGTCCGTCCGCAACGCCGCGCCCTGGGATCAGGCCTTCCTGCCGCCCGCCCTGGCTTGGGACGGTGCTAGTCGCAGCCTGCTGGCCGACGACTCCAACCCCTGGATCACCGACTTCGAGCGCGACCCGGAGTTGAACCACAGCCCCGACTACGCCGCCACCCGCGCCTGGTTCGACCGGCTTGACGCGGCGTCGGACCTGATCCGCATTGAGGAGTTCGGCGTCTCGCCCGAGGGCCGGCCGATCTACGCCGTCATCGCCAGCCGGGACGGCGCGACGCTGGATCCCGCCAAGCCCGTGCTGCTGGCCCAGGCGGGCATCCATCCGGGCGAGATCGACGGCAAGGACGCCGGGATGATGCTGCTGCGCGACATCGCCTTCGGCGACAAGGGCGGGCTGATCGACGACGTCAATCTGGTGCTGATCCCCATCCTGTCGGTCGACGGGCATGAACGGGCCAGTGCCTACTCCCGTCCCAACCAGCGCGGGCCGCGCATCCAGGGCTGGCGCAACACCGCCACCAACCAGAACCTGAATCGCGACTTCCTCAAGCTGGACCAGCCCGAGATGCGGGCGCTCCGGGCCTTCATGAACCGGCTGGACCCGGCGCTCTATCTGGACATCCACGTGACCGACGGCATGGACTATCAGTACGACATCACCTTCGGCTTCAACGGCGAGGACGGGGTCTATTCGCGGTCGCCCGCGATCTCGGCGTGGCTCGACGGCCGGTTCAAGCCGGCGATCAACGCGGCGCTGGAAGGGCAGGGGCACATCCCGGGACCGCTGGTGTTCGGGGTCGATGGGGATGATCCGAAGGCCGGGCTGTCGGACGGCGGACTGGGCGAACGGTTCTCCAACGGCTGGGGCGCGGCCGCCCATGTGCCGACGGTCCTGATCGAGAACCACAGCCTGAAGCCCTATGAGCAGCGGGTGCTGGGGACCTATATCCTGATCGAGGCGTCGCTGCGCCTGCTGGCCGAGGAGGGCGCCGCCGTCCGTTCCGCCATTAGCGCCGACCGGGCGCTGAGGCCCGCCGAGATTCCCGCCAACTTCGTGCCCGATCCGACGCCTCTGGAAACCCGCGCCTTCCGGGGCGTGCTCTATGAGACTTATGAAAGCCCGGCTTCGGGCCGCACCGAGATCCGCTGGCTGGGGCGGCCCGATCCGGAGCTGTGGCAGGTGCCCTACTTCGGGTCGCGGCCGTCGCTGACGCTGCGCCGGCCAACCGCCTACTGGGTGCCGGCCCACCGGGCGGACCTGATCGAGCGGCTGCGCATCCACGGACTGCAGATGGAGACCCTGACCGAGCCCCGGACCGTGTCCGTCGAGATGCTTCGCCTCGTCGATCCCGGGATCGCGCAGCGCGCCAACGAGGGTCACGTCCAGATGAGCGTGCAGACGGTCGAGGCTGAACAGCGCACCTGGACCTGGGCGCCCGGATCGGTGCGCGTGCCGACGGACCAGCCGCTGGGCGATATCGCCGTGCTGCTGCTGGAGCCGCAGTCCAACGAGAGCTTCTTCGCCTGGGGTCTGGTCCCGGAAATCCTCAGCCGCGTCGAGTACATCGAGGGCTATGCCATCGCGCCTCTGGCCGAGGCCATGCTGGCCGCCGATCCGGCTCTGAAGGCCGAGTTCGAGGCCAAGCTGGCGGCGGATCCGGCGTTCGCGGCGAACGGTGACGCGCGGCTGCAGTGGTTCTATGAGCGCACGCCGTTCTATGATGACCGCTACCGACTCTATCCGGTCGGCCGGGAGGGCTGAGCATGATAATCGACGGTGACCTGAGCGGCGCCGAGGCCGCCGCGCTGTGGAGCGGCGTGCTGCTTCTTTTGCTGGTGATCCTGTCAATGCGTGTAGCTCTGACCCGACGGTCGCGACGCGTTTCCCTTGGGGACGGCGGCGATCCCGATCTGGCGCTCAAGAGCCGGGTGTTCGGCAATGCGGCCGAGTACATCCCCGTCGGCATCGCCGCGATGGCGATCCTCGCGACCTTGGGTATGCCGGCGGTGGGCATCCACATGGTGGGGGCACCTCTATTGATCGGGCGGGTGCTTCACGCCGCGGGACTGCGGGGTGACAAGGCCACGACGGCGCGGCTGTTCGGCATCCTGTTGACGTGGCTGTCGCTATTCCTGGCGGCGATGATGCTGGTGGTCCACGCCTTCGTCGCGCCGCGCTGACGAAGAGCTGCAATCCACAGCTCATCTTTTCCCGCGATAGCGGGCCAACGTCGACTCAGGCTAGCTACCTCTCGGCTAGGAGGTTCTTCGTGAGTGGGCCTATTCTAGAATACACAACCGAGTGGTCTAAAGTCTATGACTTTCAGACTCTAATCGCGTCAAGTTTTGTCTTGATGGCGGCTGCAATTGCGCTCTTCACTCCTCGTATCCAAGCACTGATTAGTGTCAACGAGCGACGTCTTCGTTACAGGGCGACACTGAGACATCTACTGGTGCTTCTAGAACGATACCGCGGAGAACTGTTTCGTGTCGAGGATGCCATAGAGCGCGCTTCCCGACCTGAGAGTCAGCGCGAATTGTTCTCAAATGTCACAGTTATAAACCAAAAATATATAGTGATCCCTTTTAATGTTCGCGTCTTGGATTACACCCGCGACTTTATTGATCTTGTGCCTTCTGGCCTACTGGACAAAATGTTCATGTATGAAACGGTAACTGAGGACATGAACTCCCTTGGTAGTCGCAATGGGTCTGGCTATGTCTACCGCCCCGTCGAAGGCTTGGGCGGCGGGATAGGGGGGCCGCAGTTCGACGTCTTGATGGACCGAATCGAAACAGCTAAGGCTGCTACCCAGGAGCTAGAAAGCGCGATCTATAGTCAACCGGGGGTCAAGGGAGATGACGCGTAGGACTAAACTGGGCATAGCTGTGAACGAGGACGTTATTCCGTCCAGCCAGTGGGGTACCTTTCGGGATAACCTGAACGAACTGGCCAATAAGATGCCAAGTCCGCTTAGGGCCACTTTTGCCGAAGACCTCGGAGCCTTTGAGGCAGAGATTGGTCGCAGAAAGGGCTGGGCGTTGTGCACCGATGTGGTAGCCATTAATGAGGTCCAAACTAGTCCTCTCGTGAAAGAGTACGTCCTTGCATTCAAGCCGGCAGAAGTCGCTCGAATGCCAGAGTACAGGGGTAGATTCCAACCGCCAGCGAACAGTCCGGAATACGCCGTTTTGGTCAACCTGGACTTTGGAGCCGATACGTCGACGGCTCAAGTTCTGGGTCGCAGGCGAAATGGTGAATCGTTTACTCAGACGGTCGACGGACTTCGAGCTCGTTTGCGTTCAGCTCAAGCTATCCGTCGTCAATCCTGATCCCAAACGAAGTCCCTGTCGATCCAGTCGCCCAGCCGTCCGTCCGGACGCGCCAGACCGTGGATGCGCTTCATCTCCTCGGCCGACAGCTCGAAATCCCAGATGCCGAAGTTCTCGGCGGCCCGCTCGGGCTTCACCGTGCGCGGAATGGCGATGACGTCCTGCTGGATCAGCCAACGCAAGGTCACCTGACCCGGCGTCTTGCCGTGGGCCGCCGCGATCTCGCCGATCACCGGATCGTCGGCGATCTGGCCCTGGGCCAGCGGCGACCAGGCGGTGATCGACGATCCCAGGTCGGCCGCCGTCGCCCGCAGTGTCTTCAGAGACAGATAGGGGTGGTACTCGACCTGGTTGGTGATGATCCGGGCCTTCGACGCCGCCTGGGCCTGGCGGAACTGGGCCGACGGATAGTTGGAGACTCCGATCAAGCGGGTCAGGCCACGGTCCTTGGCCTCATTGAGGGCGGCGATCGTGTCCGGGATCGACGGGGTCACCTTGGGCCAGTGGAGCAGCAGCAGGTCGGGCGTGAACCCCAGGCTGTTCGCCGACTCTTCCGCTTGGGCCAGCAGGGCGTCGCGTTCGAAATGGGCGACCCAGATCTTGGTCGTCAGCCAGATCTGGTCGCGCGGCACGCCGGAATCGCGGATGCCGTCGCCGACCGCCGCCTCGTTCTTGTAGATCCAGGCCGTGTCGATGTGGCGATAGCCGATCCTCAGCGCCTCGGCGACCATGCGCCGCGCGTCCGCCGGCTCCAGCTGCCAGGTGCCGAAACCGAGCAGGGGGATGGTCAGGCCGTCGACGGTGATCGTGGCTTGGTCGGTCATGGCAGGCTCCGGCGTCGTGCGGGGAAGAAGCCGGATATAGGCCGGGCCGGGAGCCCCGCCAGTCAGTCGGCCGTGAGCCAGTCAGCGATTTCGTCCCAGACCGGTTCCATGCCGCGTCGGAACATGCCCTCGTGGCCGACGCGGGCGACGCCATAGTCGGCGGGCCGACGCACGACCAGCTCGGACGGCGCGTTGGGATAGACCTTCAGCATGTCCGGCCCGGTGCGCGTGTTGGCGATGGGATCGTCGGTGAAGATCCACGACCGGATCGGCGCGGTCACCTCGGCGAAGTGGTTGGGCTGGAGCTCGGTCAGCAGCCGCTCGCCGAAGTAGCGGGGATCGTGGCACCACTTGCGCCACGGCAGGAAGACGCCGCGCGGCAGGTCGGCGCCCCGCCACAGGCTCCCGCCCTTGATGTAGCCGTGGCGCGTCAGGCTGAAGGGGCCATAGCCCCACCAGAAGAAAAGCTCGACCGGGTTGTAGCTGAGCGGGTGCTTGCGCCAGTAGCCCGAGCCTACCGCGACGAAGGCATGGCGGCGTATCCTGGCGTGGTTTGGCATGAAGCCGGCGAAGTGGCCTCCCACACTGTGGCCGACATGGGTGACCGGCAGGCCGGGCGTCTCGCCGATCAGCGCCTCGAGCGCTGCGGGCATGTCCAGCCGACCCCAGTCCTCATAGGTCATCCGCATCGCCGCCAGATCATCCGGCCGCGAGCCACCGATGCCGCGCATGTCGTGGGTCAGGACCGCCGCGCCGCGTCCGGCCAGATGCCGCGCGAACCGCTCGTAGAACCCCTTGGGAAAGCCGGTGCCGGACGTCACCAGAACGGCATGGGTCGGCTGAGGCCCCGAGATCAGCCGCATCGACAGGGGATAGCCGTCGGAGGCGGGGGCCGTCAGGTCGCGGAGGATGAGATCGGGGCGCGCCATGGAAGGTCCGTCCTGTTTGGAAACGAACCTGACACGGTGACGCTGGGGAAGGTCAAGGGGGTGGGATCAGTCCCCGATGGGCAGGCGGAAGCGCAGGCCCTGACGCTCGGACGAAGCGCCCGCCGGGCGGCACTCTGTGACGAACGCGACGGCGCCGCCCTCACGCCGGGGCCGGCTCTCGCAGACCTGGTCCTGAACCGTGTTGGCGGACGCGACGCGGCGCTCGGGCTCGCGGCATTCGACCGGGAAGGAGCCGTCGGCGCTGGGCGTGGCCTGGCAGGGCGTCGGCGCATCCGCAGGCCGCAAACCGGCCGGAAGCCGGTCGCCGAGCGCCAGGGAAAGATCGGCCCGGACGCGCGATTGGCAGGCGTCCATCGGCTCGTCGCCGCGCACCAGGGGGCTGCACTGCGATCGCTCCCAGCCGAAGGGATCGGCGAGCGCCCAGGCCGGGAGGTCTGGAGCCTCAGTGACCTCGACCGCCTCGACGACGTCCGCCGGCGGGGCCTCCCAGACCACCGCGCCGGGCGTTTGCTGAAGCGCGAGAAGCAGGGCGAAGACGGTCGACATGACTCGATCCTCCGGCGTGCGGTCACCCTCGCATGAAACGCCGGTTTCCGCGACCGGCAATCCGCCTCAGCGGGTCAGGGCGCGCATCGCCTTGTCGAGCCCGTCCAGGGTCAGGGGATACATGCGCTCGTCCATGATCTCCCGCAGCAGGCCGACCGAGGCGGTATAGCTCCAGTACCGCTCCGCCACCGGGTTAAGCCAGACCGACTTGTCCCACTGCAGCCGCGCGCGGCGCATCCAGACCGCGCCGGCCTCCTCGTTCCAGTGCTCGACCGAGCCGCCGGGCATGGTGACCTCATAGGGGCTCATGGTGGCGTCCCCGACGAAGATGGCGCGCCAGTCGCCGTTGTACTTGTGCAGCAGGTCCCAGGTCGGGATGCGCTCGGTGTGGCGCCGGCGATTGTCCTTCCAGACGCCCTCGTAAAGGCAGTTGTGGAAGTAGAAGAACTCCAGGTTCTTGGACTCGGTCCGGGCCGCGCTGAACAGCTCCTCGCAGAGCTTGATGTGGCCGTCCATCGAGCCGCCGACGTCGAGGAACAGCAGCACCTTGATCGTATTGCGCCGCTCCGGCCGCATCTGGATGTCCAGCCAGCCCTGACGCGCCGTGCCGTCGATTGTGCCGTCGATATCCAGTTCCTCGGCCGCGCCCTCGCGCGCGAAACGGCGCAGGCGGCGGAGCGCCACCTTGATGTTGCGGGTGCCCAGCTCGACCGTATCGTCCAGGTTCCGGTACTCGCGCTTCTCCCAGACCTTGACCGCCCGACCCTGCTTGCCGGGCCCGCCGATCCGCACGCCCTCGGGATTGTAGCCGCCGTGTCCAAAGGGGCTGGTGCCGCCGGTGCCGATCCACTTGGACCCGCCTTCGTGACGCTTCTGCTGCTCCTCCATCCGCTGCTTCAGCGTTTCCATGAGCTTGTCGAAGCCGCCCAGCGCCTCGATCTCGGCCTTCTCCTCGTCGGTCAGGAACTTCTCGTTGAGCAGCCGGAGCCATTCCTCGGGCACGTCCAGCGTCGGCTCCTCGCCCGCGCCGACGGTCTCGATGCCCTTGAACACCTGGCCGAAGACCTGGTCGAAGCGGTCGTAGTGCTTCTCGTCCTTGACCAGCACCGCGCGCGACAGGTGGTAGAAGTCCTCGACCCGGCCGCCTGCCACGTCCCGATCCATGGCCTCCATCAGGTGGAGCCATTCCTTCATCGAGACGGGAACGCGCGCGTCCTTCAGGGCGGTGAAGAAGGGGAGGAGCATTAGTCGAACGCCTCGGGCTCGGGCGGCTGGGGGAGGTACGCCAGCATTTCGGGAGCGTCCAAGGTTGCAAACTCCCAGAGTTGCTGGTGGTCGACCCTCTGGTACTCGTGCGCAATCAGGTGGCGAAGCTTGGCCGCATAGCTCCACGCGAGTTCAGGATATGCGGATTTGACTGCAGGACTGACCTTGTTCGCGGCCTCTCCGAGCACCACAAAGAACATGGCCAGCGCATGAGGCTTGGCCTTGTCAGCCAGAAACGCCTCACGTTCTTCGCCTTCGATCAAATCGGCGATGCTGGCCAGCGCCATCCGCATTTCTTCGACGAGGGCGACGTCGCGTTCAGACCACAAGCGCGTCGCGCTCCGCCGTGTGTCGGACGTAGGGGTTCCGCAGCGCGAGGTTGGTCATCATCTCGACGCGCGCGCCGAGACGTTCTGACAAATCGTCTTCGATGCCAAAGAAGCGAAACCCCAGAGGCTTTACGATATCGACCAGCAGGTCCACGTCGCTGTCCGGCCCCGCCTCGTCCCTCGCGTAGCTTCCGAACAGGCGCACGTTGACGATGCCCTGCTCCTCCAGCCAGGGCTTCAGTTCGCGCAGCTTGGCCAGCAGTTCGTCGCGGGTCATGCCGCCAACATAGTCTATCCGCGGCGCAGGATGAACTCGTCGTCGCGCCAGGCCCCGACCGGGTACTGATATTCGCCCGCCTTTACGAAGCCGTGGGCGGCGTAGAGCCGCTGGGCCTTCAGGTTGCCGCTCCAGACGCCGATCCACAGCGGGCCGTCGGTGTTGGCCTCCATCCAGTCGAGAGACAGGGCGAGCAGCCTCGTCCCGAGGCCGAGCCCTTGCGCCGCCGTGGCGACATAGAGGCGGCGCAGTTCCGCATGGCTGGGACGGGCTTCGGGGTGGGGCAGGGTGTTCGGTCCGGCGTTGGCGAAGGCCAGCAGGTCGCCGTCCCGCTCGGCGACCCACCAGGCCGCGCCGGGCTCGACCAGTTTCGCGGCCGTGGCCTCGGGGCTGAAGCTGGCGTCGAGGAACACCGCCAAATCGGCCTCGGGATAGGGGATGCCGAAGCCGGTCACGAAGGTATCGAGGAAGGTCTGGCGACCGAGCGCGCCGAGCGCCTCGGCGTCGGCGGGGGAGGGGGCTCGGATGACGACGTCGCTCATGGGGCGCGATTAGGGGTTGATCCGGCTGGCGACAAGCGGGGCGAGTCCGCCTAGTGTCCGCCGCCATGTCCGTCGCCCTGTTCACCCATCCTGATATGGCCGAGCACGCCCCCGGCGTCGGCCACCCGGAAAGGCCGGAGCGCTTGGCCGCCGTGCTGGCCGCGCTCGACGACGCAGGTCTATCGCGGGACCGTCGCGCCGCCACGGAGGCCGAGGTCGCTGATCTGGAACGCGTGCACCCCGCCGACTACGTCGCCCGCATCCTTGGCGCTTCGCCGAAGACCGGGTTGGCGCAGCTGGACGCCGACACCATCCTGTCCCCCGGCAGCGTCCGCGCGGCCCGGTTGGCGGCGGGGGCCGTCGTTGATGCCGTCAAAGCCGCGTCCGTCGGAGAGACCACGCGCGCCTTCGCCGCCGTGCGGCCGCCCGGCCATCATGCCGAGCCGGACCGGGCGATGGGATTCTGCCTTTTTTCCTCCGTCGCCGTGGCCGCCCGCGTCGCTCAGTCGCTCGGCATGCCAAAGGTCGCCGTGGTCGATTTCGACGTCCATCACGGCAACGGCACCCAAGCGGCGTTCGAGGCCGACGCCCGCCTGTTCTTCGCCTCCATCCACCAGATGCCGCTCTATCCCGGCACGGGCGCGCCGCACGAGACCGGGGTCGGCAATATCGTCAACGCACCTGTGGAACCCCATGCCGCGCGCGAATCATGGCGCGCCACTTTCGCTGGAGGCCTGATGCCCGCGCTCGATGCCTTCGAGCCCGATCTGATCCTGATCTCGGCCGGTTTCGACGCCCATCGCCGCGATCCCTTGGCCCACCAGAGCCTTGAGGCCGAGGATTTCGCCTGGGCGACGCGGGCGGTGCTGGAGGTCGCGCGGCGGCGATGCGGCGGCAAGGTTGTGTCCTCGCTGGAGGGCGGTTACGACCTCGAAGGGCTCGGCCGGTCGGCCGCCGCCCATGTGCGGGCTTTGGGGGAGGATTGAGGAACGCCAGGCGTCACCGCCGAACCCCTCGCATCATGAGCCCCGACACCCTCCAGATGGATCGCATCGAGCTGGCCGTTCCCGAGCCGGTCGCCCCGCGCGCGCCGGTAACGCCCGGTCGGGTCGGCACGATCACGCTCGCCCGGCATGGCGAACCCGCCCTGTCGCGCAAATGTTATCTGACGTCGGACCAGTACCGCGACTGGTGGGCCAAGTATGAGCAGGGCGGGCTGTTGGCGGGGCAGACCCCGCCGCCGGAGCTGCTGGCCACCGCCCAAGGGGCCGGCGTCATCTTCGCCTCGACCCGTCAGCGCGCTCAGGAGACCGCCGTCGCCGTCTCGAACGGCCGGGCGGTGGTGTCGGATGTTTTATTCATCGAGGCCCCCCTGCCGCCGCCACGCTTCCCCAGCTGGTTCAAGCTGCCGCCCAAGTACTGGGGCGGCGTCGCGCGCTTCTGGTGGCACGCCTTCGACCACCACGACGGACAGGAAACACGCCGCGAGGCCGAGGCCCGCGCCGAACGCGCCGCCCAGCTGCTGATCGCCCGGGCCGAGGCCGGAGAGGACGTGCTGGTCCTCGCCCACGGCTACTTCAACCACATGGTCGGACGTCGCCTGAAAGCCGACGGCTGGAAGCTGGTCCACAACCAGGGCTTCAAATACTGGAGCCAGCGCCGTTACGAGCGGGCGGTCTAACGCCTTGCCCCGTCGAGCCGCACAGTGCACTCTCCCGAGTGGAGACTTTATGTTCGAGACTGTCACAGCCCACTGAGTAGGGTCCGCGATTGCGGCCTGCTCGACACCGCAACGCCACGCGATGCCGCGCTGGTGAGCGGATTTGGCTGTCACAATCACTCAGAGACATTCGATGAAAGACTTCGCTCAAGGCGAAACACTGTACGTGCGCGCAACGCGCTCGGACGATCTTCCGGCCCTTCGGCAGATCATCGACTCCACCGGCCTGTTTCCGGGCGAGATGATCGACGACATGGCGACGCCCTTCCTGACAGAAAGCGGTTCCGCTGATCGCTGGCTGACGCTGGACGACGGCGAACCCATTGGCGTGGCCTACTTCGCGCCGGAACGCATGACGGCGGGAACCTGGAACCTGCTTCTCATCGCGATCCGCTCGGACCGTCAGGGGCAGGGTCTTGGTGCCCGGCTCATCGACGCCGTCGAGCAAGCGCTGGCCAGTGATGGTCAACGCGTCCTGCTTGTCGAGACCTCGGGCCTGCCAGAGTTCGAGCGCACGCGGGCCTTCTACGACGGCCGCCACTACAGGCGGGAAGCTGTGATCCACGACTTCTACCAGGCCGGCGAAGACAAGGTGGTCTTCTGGAAGCGGCTCGACAGCTGAAGCTGAGGGTGTCGGGACGTCGGCTGCGGTCGGCGTCCCTTCACTCGCGCTTCCCCGTTGAAGCGAAAGCGAGGCCCCTCTAGGGTCGGCTCCGATGTCAGACGCTTCCGCCGTTCCCGCCGACCTTTCCTTCGAAGACGCCCTGTCGCGGCTCGAGACCATCGTCTCGCGGCTGGAGTCCGGCCAGGCGCCGCTGGAGGAGTCGATCACGCTTTATGAAGAGGGCGCGCGGCTGAAGGCGCACTGCGAGGCGCGGCTCAAGACCGCCCAGCTTCGGGTCGACAAGATCGTGGTCGGGGCGGACGGTGCCGCCAAGGGTCTCGAACCGGCCGAGTTCAACTGATGGCGGCCCTGTCTGAGCGCATCGCCTTCGACGACTTCATGAAGGTGGACGTGCGCGTGGGTGAGGTCGTGCGCGCCGAGCCGTTTCCGGAAGCGAGGAAGCCCGCCTACAAGCTGACCATCGACTTCGGGCCGGACGTTGGGGTCAAGCGGTCCTCGGCCCAGATCACCCGCCACTACACGACCGACCAGCTGACCGGCCGCAAGGTCGCCGCCGTGGTCAACTTTCCGCCGCGCCAGATCGGCCCCTTCATGTCCGAGGTGCTGACGCTCGGCTTTCCGGACAAGGACGGCGAAGTGGTTCTGGTCGGCGTGGATCGAGACGTGCCGATCGGGGGGAGACTGTTCTGATGCGACTGGCCGCCAACGCCCCTGTGCAGAGCGTCGCCGAGCGGGTGGCCGAGGTCGCCGACATGGTGACCGTCGCGCTCGACGAACTGCTGCCCCGCGCCGACGGCCCGGAATCGCGTCTGACCGAGGCCATGCGCTATGCGGCGCTGGGGCCCGGCAAGCGGCTGCGGCCCTATTTCGCCATGGAGGCGTCGCGGCTGTTCGACATCGAGGAACGGCCGGTGCTGCGCGCCGCCTGCGCCCTGGAGTGCGTCCACGCCTACAGCCTTGTCCATGACGACCTGCCCTGCATGGACGACGACGACATGCGCCGGGGCCGGCCGACACTGCACAAGGCCTATGACGAGGCCACCGCCGTGCTCGCCGGCGACGCGCTCCAGACCGCCGCCTTCGACATCATCCTGCACCGCGACACCCATGAGGACGCGGAGGTCCGCTGCGCCCTCGCGGCCCGGCTGTCGCTGGCGTCCGGCGCGCGGGGCATGGCGGGCGGTCAGATGATCGACCTGCTGGGCGTCCGCGACGACCTGGGCGGCGTCGCCCGGATGCAGAGGCTGAAGACCGGCGCCTTGTTCACCTACGCTTTCGAGATCCCGCTGATCGTCGCCAAGGCCGAGGAGCGGCATCAGCAAGCCCTGATGAACTTCGCTCACGACATCGGCCTGGCCTATCAGATCGTCGACGACCTGCTGGATTTCGACGGAGACGAGGCCGAACTGGGCAAGGCGGCCCAGAAGGACGCCGCCCAGGGCAAGACCAACTTCGTGACGCTTCTGGGCGTCGATCAGGCGCGGCATCGCGTCGCCCACCTGGCCGATCAGGCCCGCGCCCATCTGGACGTGTTCGGCGTCGACGCCGAAAACCTCAAGGCGAGCGTGGACTTCGTGCTAAACCGTCGGTCCTGACAGGGAGGACGTCGGTCGATCAAAGCCGACGCCATCGACAAGAAACCAAAGGCTCTTCCGTCCCGATGCCCGACACGCCTCTTCTCGACAAGGTCCAGTATCCCGCCGACACGCGCGGGTTTGATATCGCCCAACTGAAGCAGTTGGCCGATGAACTGCGTGCCGAAACGATCGACGCCGTCTCCGTCACGGGCGGGCACCTGGGGGCTGGTCTCGGCGTGGTCGAGCTGACCGTGGCGCTGCACCACGTCTACAATACACCAGACGACATCCTGATCTGGGACGTCGGGCACCAGTGCTATCCGCACAAGATCCTGACCGGGCGGCGCGACCGCATCCGCACCCTGCGCCAGGGCGGCGGCCTGTCGGGCTTCACCAAGCGGGCCGAGAGCGAATACGACCCGTTCGGCGCGGCGCACGCCTCGACGTCCATTTCGGCGGCGCTCGGCTTTGCTGCCGCCCGTGACCAGCAGAAGAAGAAGAACAAGGTCGTGGCCGTCATTGGCGACGGCTCCATGTCGGCCGGCATGGCCTATGAGGCGATGAACAATGCGGCCGAGACGACCGGCCAACTGACCGTCATCCTCAATGACAACGACATGTCGATAGCCCCGCCGGTGGGCGGCATGAGCGCCTATCTGGCCAAGCAGGTCTCGGGCGGCGCCTATCAGAACTTCCGCCAGTTCGGAAAAAAGGTCGCCGAGCACATGCCGCGCCCCTTCCGCGAGGCGGCGAGGAAGGCCGAGGAATACGCCCGGGGCATGATCACGGGCGGCACCTTTTTCGAGGAGCTGGGCTTCTACTACATCGGGCCGGTCGACGGGCACGACCTCGACAACCTGGTGCCGATCCTCAGGAACGCGGCCAACATCACCGATCGCCCGGTGGTGGTTCATGTCGTGACCCAGAAGGGCAAGGGCTATGCCCCGGCCGAGTCCAGCGCCGACAAGCTGCACGCCGTGGTCAAGTTCGACGTGGTCTCGGGCAAGCAGACCAAGGCCGTCTCCAACGCGCCCAGCTACACCAAGGTGTTCGGAACCGAGCTGATCAAGCGAGCCGAACGCGATCCGAAAATCGTCGCCATCACCGCCGCCATGCCCTCGGGAACGGGTCTGGACCTGTTCGGCCAGGCCTTCCCCAGCCGCACCTACGACGTCGGCATCGCCGAGCAGCACGCCGTGACCTTTGCGGCGGGTCTGGCGGCGGACGGCATGAAGCCGTTCTGCGCCATCTATTCGACCTTCCTCCAGCGCGGTTACGACCAGGTCGTCCACGACGTGGCGATCCAGTCCCTGCCGGTGCGCTTCGCCATGGACCGGGCGGGTCTGGTGGGTGCCGACGGCTGCACCCACGCGGGATCGTTCGACATCGGCTACATGGGGGCCTTGCCCGGAATGGTGCTGATGGCAGCGGCCGACGAGGCCGATCTGGCCGCCATGATCGCCACGGCCTGCGAGATCGACGACCGCCCGTCCGCCTTCCGTTATCCGCGCGGCGACGGCGTGGGCGTGGAGATTCCCGAGCTGGCCGCCCCGCTGGAGATCGGCAAGGGCCGGATCGTCAAGGAGGGCACGGCCGTCGCCCTGCTCAGCTTCGGCACGCGGTTGCAGGAGACGCTGAAGGCGGCCGAACTGCTGGCCGCGCGCGGGGTCTCGGCCACGGTCGCCGACGCCCGCTTCGCCAAGCCGCTGGACCACGACCTGATCACCCGACTGGCGCGTGAGCACGAGGCTCTGGTGACCATCGAGGAAGGCGCGATGGGCGGCTTCGGTGCCTTCGTGCTGCAGTTCCTGGCGTCCGAGGGGGCGCTGGACGCAGGGCTCAAGGTCCGCACCATGCATCTGCCCGACGTCTTCCAGGACCAGGACGCGCCCGCCGTCCAGTACGCCGAGGCCGGCCTGAACGCCGAGCACATCGCCGCTACCGCGCTCAAGGCCCTGGGCGTGGAGCAGGCGAGGGGCGCCGCGCGCGCCTGAGCTTCCGGATGACGCTCCACGCCCCCTACGACCCGTCGAACGTCTTCGCCAAGATCATCCGTAGCGAGTTGCCGGCGGTGAAGGTGTTTGAGGACGAAGCCGTCCTGGCCTTCATGGACGTGTTTCCCCAGTCCGACGGTCACGTCCTGATCATCTCGAAGACCTCGACCGCGCGTACCCTTCTGGAGGTCGAACCCGAGGTGCTGTCCCAACTGGCCGCTGCGACGCAGAGGGTCGCCAAAGCCGTCGTTCAGGCGCTCGGCTGCGACGGCGTGTCGATCATGCAGTTCAACGGCGAGGCGGGCGGCCAGACCGTGTTTCACCTGCACTTCCACGTCATCCCGCGCTGGGCCGACCGCCCGCTGACGGGTCACGGTCAGGGCGGCATGGCGGACATTGACGCGCTCAAGGCGACGGCGGCTAAGATCAGCGCCGCTCTGGCCTGAGGTCAGTTCATCCGGGCCAGAGCCTGTCCGACCGGCAAGATGTCGAGCCCCGCCGCCTTGGCCAGCCGGATCACCCGGTCCAGATCTTCGGGCGTGCAGCCGTACGGCGTCGGGCCATCCATCACGTCGTGCCCATAGGCGATCAGCCAGCCTCGGCGCCTCGCTGTTTCCGCCATGAGCGCTTCGAGGTCGTATCCCGGCAGCCGTCGACTCTCGAGCCCGATGGCCTGCGCCGCCGCCCGGTCCGCACGACCGGCGTTGACCCCGTCCCGAACGCCGCGCGCCAGCTTGAACCGCTCCGCCGCAACCGCCTTGGCGGTCAGGGAGACATCGCCATAGGGCCAGGCGAAGGTCGTCATCACATGGCCGTCCAGCCGCTCGGCGACCCAATAGGCGTTGCGGTCCAGATCGGCGGCGTAGGCGCCGGGCGTGGCGCGCAGCGCGCTCAGGTGGCTGAAGGTGTGGCAGCCGACCTCGTGGCCCGCCTCGAACAGGGCCTGAAGGTGCGCCGTCGTGAACTGGGGCAGGCCCAGGTTCTCGCCGCTCTCCAGCCCGCCACAGACGTAGTAGGTCGCCTTGACCCCATGCTCGGCCAGGATCGGCCCGGCCTCGGTCCAGGCGGTCTCGGGGATGTCATCGAAGGACAGGCTGAAGACGCCGCGCTCCGGCGCGACGCGCATCGGCCTCTGATCCAGCCAGCGGCCGGCCCGGCGGCGCATCTTGTCGACGAAGGCGGACATGAGCTCACCCTAGCCGTCGAGCCTTAAGGCCGCTTCAACGCCCGCCCGGCCACCACGGCGCCCGCGCCGAATTTCGCCCTCAGCGCGTCGATCGTCGTCTCGGTCTTCAGCGCCTTCGTTTCGGCCGAGGCGAACAGGCCCTCCGGCGCGTCCTCGGCGTCGTGGATGTCGGCCATGCCGATGCCGATCAGACGATAGGGGCGGCCCAGCTCCGGCTTCAGCAGCTCGCGCCCTACGGCGAACAGGGCGCGCGCGGTCTGCACCGGCTCGGGCAGGGTCTTTCGGCGCGTCACGATCTTGAAGTCCGTGCGTCGCAGCTTCAGCACGATCACCCGACTGGCCACGCCGTCGCGCCGCGCCTTGGACGCCACCTTCTCGCACAGCGGCCACAGCTCGGCCTCCAGGTCTTCGCCGGTGGTCAGGTCGGTGTTGAAGGTGTTCTCCGCGCTCATGCCGCGCCGGTCGTGCTCGGGGTTCACCGAGCGGGCGTCGCGCGCGTGGCTGAGGTCGTGCAGGCGCAGGCCCGTCTCGCCGTAGCGCCTGACCAGATCGCGCACGTCCGCCGCCGCCAGGTCGCCGACCGTGGCGTAGCCGTCCGACACCAGCGTCTTGCCGAACACCGGCCCTACGCCGGGAAGCACCCGCACCGGCTTGGGCGCCAGCAGAGCTTTTGCGTTCGCCGCGCCGATGACCGAGAAGCCGCGCGGCTTGTCCAGCTCCGACGCGATCTTGGCGAGGAAGCGGTTCGGGGCCAGGCCGATCGACACCGTCAGCCCGGTCTCGGCCTCGATCCGCCTCTGCAGACGGATGAGCTGCAACGCCGGCGGGCCTCCGTTCAGCCGCTCGGTGCCCGACAGGTCGATCCAGGCCTCGTCCAGCGACAGGGTCTGCACCAGCGGCGTCAGCTCGCGCACCATGGAAAAGATGCGCCGGGACTCCTCGGTGTACTTGGCGAAGTTGGGCTTGATGACGACCGCGTCCGGGCAGGCCTTCAGCGCCTTGAACATCGGCATGGCCGAGCCGACGCCATACAGCCGCGCGATATAGCAGGCGGTGGTCACCACGCCCCGCACGCCCCCGCCGACGATCACCGGCTTGTCGCGCAGCTCCGGCCGGTCGCGCTTCTCGACCGAGGCATAGAAGGCGTCGCAGTCCAGGTGGGCGATCGCCAACTGGTCCAGCTCCGGGTCCGACGCCACGCGCGGCGATCCGCACGCCGGGCAGCGCGCCACGGCCTCAGCTCCCGTCCAAAGACACTCGCGGCAGATGCTCTTCATCGCTTCCCAAGGCAGGGGCCGCGGACCTCGGGTGTTCCCGCGGCGGGTCCGCGCCGGCTTCACGCCAACTTAAGACTGGATCGGCATGATCGGAACCGAAGTCGGCCTATCGTGCCGCGCGCCGAACTCCGGGTGGTGATGTCCAAGAAAGTCCTCATCGTCGAGGATAACGAGCTGAACATGAAGCTCTTTCATGATCTGCTCGATTCCCAGGGCTATCAGACCCTGCAGACCCGCGAGGGCTTGCAGGCGATGGCCCTGGCGCGCCAGCACATGCCCGACCTGATCCTGATGGACATCCAGCTGCCGGAAATCAGTGGCCTGGAAGTCACCAAATGGCTGAAGGACGACGAGGAGCTGGCGCATATCCCGGTCATCGCCGTCACGGCCTTCGCCATGAAGGGCGACGAGGAGCGCATCCGTCAGGGCGGCTGCGAGGCCTACATCTCCAAGCCCATCTCGGTGATGCATTTCCTCGACACGGTGAAGAAGCACCTCAATCAGCCCGTGATGGTGGGTTGACCGATGGTCGCGCGCGTTCTGGTCGTCGATGACGTGGACGCCAACGTCCGCCTGCTAGAGGCCAAGCTGACGATTGAATATTACGACGTCCTCACAGCGTCCGACGGGCCGACGGCGATCCGCATCGCCGCCGAGGAGAAGCCCGACATCATCCTGCTGGACGTCATGATGCCCGGGATGGACGGGTTCGAGACCTGCCGCCGGATCAAGGCCGATCCCGTCACGTCTCACATTCCTGTCGTTCTGGTCACCGCGCTGGACGGGCGCGAAGACCGGATCAAGGGGCTGGAGGCCGGGGCCGACGACTTCGTGACCAAGCCGATCGACGACGTGGTCCTGTTCGCCCGGGTCAAGTCGCTGACACGGCTCAAGCTCATCATGGACGAACTGCGCGAGCGCGAGGAGTCCAGCCGACGCATGGGCGTCAGCGCCGACAAGGCGGGTCGCCTCAAGGGCTCGGGCGGCCGCATCCTGATCGTCGACGACAATCCGCGCCAGGCCGAGAAGATGGTCGAGGTGCTGTCCAAGGAGCACCGCCCGTCGGTCGAGACGGACCCCGTTGCGGGTCTGGCGGCTGCCAAGGGCCCCAACGACCTGCTGATCGTCAATGTGGCGGCCTCGGAGTTCGACGGCCTGCGTCTGGTGGCCCAGGTTCGCTCGGCTGAGACCACGCGTCATCTGCCGATCCTCGCCGTCGTCGATCCGGCCGACCGGCCGCGCCTGGTCAAGGCGCTGGATCTGGGCGTCACCGACCTTCTGACCAAGCCGGTCGATGCCGAGGAGCTGGCCGCTCGCGCCCGCACCCAGGTCAGGCGCAAACGCTACACCGACTTCCTGAGGGAAAAGCTGGACTACAGCCTGGAAATGGCTGTCACCGACGCGCTCACCGGGCTGCACAATCGCCGGTACATGGCGGGCCAGCTGCAGGGCTTCGTCAGCCGCTCGGCGCTGAGCGGCGAGCCGGTCTCCGTGCTGGTGCTCGACATCGACCACTTCAAGGCGGTCAACGACGGCTTTGGCCACGATGCCGGCGACGAGGTCCTGCGCGAGTTCGCCGTGCGGCTGGCGACCAACGTCCGCGCCGTCGACCTGCCGTGCCGCTTGGGCGGCGAGGAGTTCGTCGTCGTCATGCCG
This sequence comes from Brevundimonas bacteroides DSM 4726, assembly GCF_000701445.1. Taxonomy (GTDB): domain Bacteria; phylum Pseudomonadota; class Alphaproteobacteria; order Caulobacterales; family Caulobacteraceae; genus Brevundimonas; species Brevundimonas bacteroides. The sequence continues at coordinate 52,070 of NZ_JNIX01000016.1, read as the reverse complement.
GGCACCGACATGGAGGACGCCCGCCGTATAGCCGAGCGCATTCGCCGCGACGTGGGCTCCACGCCGTTTCGCGTCATGGGCGGGCGGGAGCTGCTGACCGTGACCATCTCCATCGGCGTGGCGGCCTGCACGGGCGCCGGCGACACGCCCGAGGCCCTGCTGAAGCGCGCCGACGAGGGCGTCTATGAAGCCAAGGCCGCCGGGCGCGACCGCGTGGTCGTCCGCGCCGCTTGAGCCCTAACCGCCGACGGGCACGGTCTTGAACTGTTCGGCCGGGTCGCGGTCGATCAGGTTGATCAACACACCGTCGGGGTCGCGCAGGCAGACCTCCATCTGGCTGCGGTGGGGCATGACGAAGGTGATCGGGTCCGGCGACCAGGTGGCTCCCGCGCCGCGCGCCGCCGTCAGCACCTCTATGAAGGGCTGGGCATAGAAGACCAGCGCGGTCTCGCCCAGCCGCGGCGGGCCTGCCGGGGCGGGGAGGGGCTCAGGGGCCGGCGTCAGCTCGAACAGGCCGACCATGCCGAAATTGGCCGCGTCGGCGCTCCTTTTGAGGATGCGACACCGCAGGGTCGATCCCGCTGGAACCTGAAGCGCGCCTTGCGAGCTCTCCGGATCGAGGTCGCCCTCGAAGTAGACGGCGTCGAGGCCCAGCGCGCGATAGAAGACGGTGGACCGCTCAAGGTCCGAACAGAATACCGCCGAGCGGATCAGGCTGGAAACGGGCATCTCAGGCGTCGGCCTTCGACACCTCGACCGCGACCTCTTCGGAGGCCAGGTCGTCCTTGGTCTGCATCGCCTCGGCTTCTTGCTGGAGGGTGCGCAGCACGCGGGTCAGATACTCCTGCATCCACAGGCCGCGCTCGGCCGCCTGGTTCTTGGTCGGCTCGAACGCTTCGATCTCGGCGCGGCCGACGATCCCCTTCGTCTCCAGCAGCCGCTCGACCGTGTCCAATCGCTCGCGCGTGACGGCCAGTTCCTGCACCGTCGCCATCAGGATGTTCAGGACCCGCTCGACCTGGGGGTCCATGAAATAGGGCCGCTTGCCCGCCGGTTTGGCGGACGACAGGGCGAGGGCGAGGTCAAGGCTCACTTGCGTGCCCCCACGACGTGCCAGGCGGCCTTTCTGCCATAGTCCTCGCCCTCGTCGTCGGCCGCGTCGGGGAAGACCTCCTTGTCGACCACCGCGGTCACGCCGTCGTGGATCAGGTTCTCGCGCTTGAAGCCCGCCTCGATCATGAAGCCGTCGATGTCGAGCTCGTGCATCGTGCTCCAGAAGGGCTCGTTGTTGTAGAAGGCGTCCCAGTCGCGCATGGCCTGCTCGAACAGGGGCATGTCGGCGGCGTATTGCGGCTGTTCGACGTGGAGCACGATGCCGTCGGGCGACAGCACGCGGAAGGTCTCGGCGAAGATCGCCTTCATCGAGGTCAGCGACAGTTCGTGCAGGGTCATGGTCGTCTGCACCCAGTCGAACGACCCGTCGGCCCAACGCGAAAGGTCCGATCCGTCGCCCTGAACGAAGCGGACATTCTCCACGCCCATCGTCTTCGCCCGCGCCGCGCCGTAGCGCAGCATGGGCGCGCCGACGTCCAGCGCGATGACCTCCGCGTCCGGGAACGCCTCCGCGATCGGCAGGACGTTCTGGCCCAGGTTGGCGCCGACATCGAGGATGCGGCGAGGCCGGAAGTCCGGAAGGTGCTTCCGGACCCATTTCACCACCGCATGGCCGCCGCCGTCCGAGAACCGGCCCAGCGCACCGCCGGTCGTGGCGAAGATGCCGCTGTCGTAGTTGGCCGCGCCCGAGACGTCGCCAGGGAATATCTCGCGGTGATAGCTGCCGGGCATGCAGTGGTGATCCACCGCCGAGACATAGCGCGGGATCGGCAGGGCCGGATGGACCTCCAGCCGGTCGCCGGACTTGGTCAGGGCGTCAACCTTGGCAGACAGCGTCTCGGCCTGGCGCAGGGCGATCCAGCGACCGGCCTGCTGGCGCTGTTCCATCGTCGCGCGACGCAGCGCCGACCAGGCCTGGTAGTAGGGGTCCTGCAGCAGAGCCTTCCGAACTTCATGCCGGTCCTTCGGCGCGCGGCCTTCCCGGGCTTCGAAGCCCGGGCCGGCGCGACGCTCCCAGGCCGTCTTCACCGCCGGCATGACCTTGGTCGAGAGGTGCCGGTTCATGTGGGCGAGGAAGTTGAAGCGCGCGATCTCGTCGTGGCTGGTTTCCGGGAACACGCCGTGCCGACCGACCACGCGATAGTCCGGCGGACCGGAATAGGACTGGGCCGGGCCAGCGTTCTTCAGATCGGGAGAACCATCCATCATCGACCTCCGGGGCTTGCCGCGCGCAAATGATATAGGATTATATCATTTACCCGTCGAGGGTTCCTCCAGCTTCCAGGATGACGCACATGGCCGCCACCCGAATCTTCGCCCTCTTCAACCTGAAGCCGGGCCAGGACCCGGCGGCCTACGAAACCTGGGCCAAGGCGACCGACATCGCGGCGGTGCGCGCCATGGGCTCGGTCGACGACTTCCAGGTGCACAAGGTCGATGGGTTGCTCGGCTCCGACGCCGCGCCGCCTTACGCCTACGTCGAGACCATCGACGTCAACGACATGGGCCGCTTCTTCGAGGAGGTCTCGACCCCGGCGGCCCAGAAGATCGCCGGCGAGTTCCAGTCTATGGTCGACGTGACCTTCCTCGTGACCAAGAGCCTCTGATGGGGCGCTTCGACGGCAAGGTGGCGGTGGTCACCGGCTCTGGCCGCCGCAAAGGCCTGGGCGAGGCCATCGCCCGGAAGCTGGCCGGGGAGGGGGCGCGGGTCGTCATCTCCGACATCGGGGCTTCGCAGGATGCGGCCACACCGGGCACGATGATCGGCGCGACCGAGGAGATGGAAGCCATTGCGGCCGAGCTGCCCGGCGCCTCCACCTGCGTGTGCGACGTGCGCGATCCGGTTCAGGTCAGGGCGCTCGCGGCGCATGCGGTCGAGACCCACGGCGGGTTGGACGTCTGGGTCAACAACGCCGGCATCGGCTACATCATGAAGCCGCTCATGGAGGTGACACCCGACGACTGGCGCGCTGTGATCGACGTCAATCTGTCCGGCTGCTTCTATGGCATCCAGGCGGCGGCCGAGGTGATGATCCGACAGGGTCGGGGCGGGCGGATCGTCAACATCGCCTCCCAGGCCGCCAAGTCCGGCTTTCCGCACGCTCAGGCCTATACGGCCTCCAAGCACGGTCTGGTGGGCCTGACGCGGTCCGCCGCCATCGAGCTGGGGCCGCATGGCATCACGCTGAACAACGTCTGCCCCAACCACGTCACCACCGGCCTGGGCGCTTGGCAGAACGAGTATTTCGCCAAGGTGGTCGGGGCGGCTTCCGTCGACGACTACCTGAAGGCCATGGCCAACCGCATCCCGCTGCGCCGCCCTGGCCTGCCCGAGGACACCGCCGACGCGGTCGCCTTCCTGTGCTCGGACGAGGCGAAGTACATCACCGCCGAGAGCCTGAACGTCTCGGGCGGCGAGGAGCCCCACTGAATGCCCGCGCCCGCTGACTTCACCTGGCCCGGCGGTCATCGCCTGGCCCTGTCCATCGTCGTCAACGTCGAGGAGGGGGCCGAGCAGAACATCCGCGACGGCGACAAGGGGCCGGAACCGGTCGATGAGCTCTCGGCCGTGCCCAAGCGGCCGATGCGGATGCACGGCAATGAGTCCAACTATCAGTACGGCATCAAGGCCGGCGCGCCGCGCATCCTGAAGCTGCTGGACGAACACCGCATCGAAGCCACCTGGACGGCGGCGGCGCTGGCGCTGGAACGCGCGCCCGAGCTGGCGGCGAAGATCGTCGCGCGGGGCGACGAGGTCTGCTGCCACGGCTGGCGCTGGGCCCACCAGTTCTGGATGGACGAGGAGAAGGAGCGGGACTTCATCCGGAAGGGCTGGGAGTCGATCGAGCGCACGATCGGCAAGCCCCCGACCGGCTGGCTGAGCCGCTATCTGCACACCGAGGCGACGCGGCGGCTGCTGGTCGAGGAGGGGTTCGCCTATCACATGGACGACTATTCCGACGACTTTCCCTTCTGGGACGTGGTCGAGACGGCGAACGGCGCGAAACCCATCGTCATCCTGCCCTATGCCTTGGATTCCAACGACATGAAGTTCTGGCTGGCCCCGGCGCTGACGGCGCGGGACTGGCTGCAATACGCCACCGACACCTTCGACCAGATGCACGCCGAGGCCATGGACGGCGAGACCAAGATGATGAGCCTGGGCCTGCATCTGCGCATCATCGGCCGGCCGGGGCGGATCGGCGCGTTCCGCGGCTTCCTGGAGCACATCGCGGGCAAACCCGGCGTCTGGACTGCCAGCCGCGCCAAGATCGCCGAGGCCTTCGCCGTCGCCGTGCCGCCGCCCGCCGCATGATCGATCTCTGGTCCGTCCCGACCGCCAACGGCCAGAAGGTCCACATCGCGCTGGAGGAGGCGGGGCTGCCGTATCGGGCGACCATGATCGATCTGACCAGGGGCGAGCACCGCACGCCGGAGTTTCTGGCGCTCAACCCCTTCGGCAAGGCCCCCGTGATGCGCGATCCGGACGGGCCAGGCGGACGACCGTTGGTGCTGGCCGAGACGCTCGCCATCGCCTGGTATGCCGCGGAGAAGGGGGCGAACGGTCTGGTCTCCGATGACCCCGCGATCCGCGCCGAGCAGATGATGTGGGCCGCCGCCATCTCCTCCTCGGTCGCCATGCCCTTCGCCATGCAGTTCTTCGCCACCCAGCTGGCCCCGACGCCGGATCCCTGGCTGATCGAGACCATGACCGGCGGCGCGCGGCGATCGCTCGACGTGTTCGAGGCGCGCCTGGCGGAGCGGGAATGGGTCTGCGGGCAGGCGTTCAGCGTGGTCGACTGCCTGCTGTTCCCGGTGGTGGCGACCTCGGCGAAACGGCTCGACGGCTGGCTCGAGGCGTATCCCGCGCTCAGGCGCTGGCATGCCGAGACGGCCAGACGCCCAGCCGTCCAAAGAGGCATGGCGGTCGGGGCGGATTGACCTTCGGGCAGCACTCCGACTAAATGTCCGGACATTTGATCCGAGGCGTCATGGCCTATCGCTCGCTCCTGTTCGTGCCCGGTTCGCGGCCTGACCGCTTCGACAAGGCGGCCGGGGCCGGGGCCGACGGCGTCTGCATCGATCTGGAAGACGCCGTGCCGCCGGACGGCAAGGACGCCGGGCGAGCGGCCGCGATCTCGGCGCTGGACGGCCGGTTCGGAATTCGTGTCAACGCGGTAGGAACGGCCGACGGGGAGGCGGACCTCGCCGCGCTGAACGTGGCCGGGCCGGTCTTCGTCATGATCCCCAAGGCCGCCTCGGCCGCCGATGTCGCCGCCGTCCGCGCCGCCATTGACGCCCCGCTCTGGCCCATCGTCGAGAGCGCGGAGGGGCTACACGCCGCCTGGGACATCGCCGCCGCGCCGGGGGTGCAGGGCGTCCTGTTCGGCGGGGCCGACTACGCCGCCGATCTGGGCTGCACGATGGAGTGGGAGCCCCTGTTCCACGCCCGAGGCGTGCTCGCCGCCGCCTGCGCCCGGGCGGGGGTCGAGTTGCTGGACGTGCCCCACCTCGACATCGCCGACGAGGCCGACCTGATCGCCTCGACTCATCGGATCAAGGCCATGGGCTTCACCGGCCGGGCCTGCATCCACCCCGCCCAGATCGGTCCCGTGCACGCCGTCTTCACCCCGACTGAGGCCGAGATCGCCCGCGCGCGGCGCGTGCTCGACGCCTTCGAGGCGGCCGGCGGCGGGGCCGCCCTGCTGGACGGCAAGCTGATCGAGAAACCTCTGATCCGCGCCGCCCGGCGCACGCTCGAACACGTCGGAGACGCCTGAATGGTGCAGCAATTCAAGGAAGTTGGCCCGCAACGCTACCGCGAGACCTTCGGTCGCTACTTCGAGGATTTCATCGTCGGCGACGTCTATGAGCACCGCCCCGGCAAGACGGTGACGGAGTACGACAATCACCTGTTCACGCTGATGACGATGAACACCCACCCGATGCATTTCGACGCCGAGTTCGCCAAGGCCTCGGAGTTCAAGCGCAACATCGTGGTCAGCCCCTACACCCTCGCCCTGCTCATCGGCATGAGCGTCACCGACTGCAGCCAGAAGGCCATCGCCAACCTGGGCATGGACGAGGTCAAGTTCACCGCCCCCGTCTTCGCCGGCGACACCATCTATGGCGAGAGCGAGGTGCTGAAGAAGCGCGAGAGCCAGTCGCGGCCCGGCCAGGGCATCGTCACCATCCGCACCATCGGCCTGAACCAGGACGGCGTTCAGGTCTGCACCTTCGTGCGCAACATGCTGATCCCGGCGCGTGGCAACGCGGTCGAGGACCGGGTCGGAAACTACTGAAATGACGAACATCTCTGACGCCGACGAACGCGCCATTCTGGACGCCATCGACAAGTGGATCGAGCAGAAGGTCCGCCCGGTCGCCATGGAACTGGAGCACGGCGACATCTGGCCCGCCGACCTGGTGGACGACATGGCCGAGCTGGGCCTGTTCGGGGCCATCATCGATCCCGAGTATGGCGGGCTGGGTCTGTCGGCGACGACCTATTCGCGGATTGTCATGCGCATCGCCGAGGAGTGGATGAGCCTGACCGGCATCTTCAACTCCCACCTGATGATGGCGACCGTCGTCCAGCGCTTCGGCACGCAGAAGCAGAAGGACTACTGGCTGCCGAAGTTCGTCACCGGGGAGATGCGCGGCGGCCTGGGCCTGACCGAGCCGGACGCGGGCACCGACCTTCAGGCCATTCGCACGGTCGCGACGCGCGACGGCTCCGACTATGTGGTGACTGGGACCAAGACCTGGATCTCCAACGCCATCCAGGGCCACTGCTGCGCCCTGCTGGTCAAGACCGACCCGGAGGGGCAGCCGCGCTACAAGGGCATGTCGATGCTGATCGTGTCCAAGATCGACCCGGAGACCAAGGCGCCGCTGCCGGGCATCTCCAACGGCAAGAAGCTGGAGAAGCTGGGCTACAAGGGCATCGATTCCGGCGAGTTCATCTTCGACGGCTATCGCTGCGACGCCGAGCTCAGCCTCGTCGGCGGCGAGGAGGGGCAGGGCTTCTTCATGGCGACCGGCGGTCTGGAGATCGGCCGCGTCAACATCGCCGCCCGCTCGGTCGGCATCGCCAAGCGGGCCCTGCGCGAAAGCGTCGCCTACGCCCAGACCCGCAAGACCATGGGCAAGCCCATCGCCGAGCACCAGGCGATCCAGCTCAAGCTCGGCGACATGGCGGCCCGAACCCGCGCCGCCGAACTGCTGGTCGAGGACGCGGCCCGCGCCTTCGACGCCGGCGGGCGGATCGACATGGAGGCGGGCATGGCGAAGTACTTCGCCTCCGAGACGGCCGTCGAGGTCGCCACCGAGGCCATGCGCATCCACGGCGGCTATGGCTACTCCAAGGAATACGTCATCGAGCGGCTGTACCGCGACGCGCCCCTGATGTGCATCGGCGAGGGAACCAACGAGATGCAGCGCATCATCATCGCCAAGCAGCTGGTGGCGAGGAACAAGGTGTGATGCGGCCTCTAGACGGCGTCCGCATCCTGGCGGTCGAGCAGTACGGGGCCGGCCCCTACGGCACCATGCTGATGGCCGAGCTGGGGGCCGAGGTCATCAAGATCGAGGCGCCGTCCTTGGGCGGGGACGTGTCGCGCCAGACCGGGCCCTACTTCCTGGGCGAGGGCGACAGCCAGTTCTTCCAGACCTTCTCGCGCTCGAAGTCGTCGGTGGCGCTGGAAATCAAGACGCCGGAGGGCCGCGCCGACTTCGAGCGCCTGGTCCAGTCCGCGGACGCCGTGGTCAACAATCTGCGCGGCGATCAGCCGGCGAAGATGCGGATCGACTATCCCAGCCTGAAGGCGGTCAAGCCGTCGATCGTCTGCGCCCACCTGTCGGCCTATGGGCGGAACAACAGCCGCGAGGCCTGGCCCGGCTACGACTACCTCATGCAGGCCGAAGCCGGATTCATGAGCCTGACCGGAGAGCCGGACGCGCCGCCCACGCGCTTCGGTCTGTCAATGGTTGATTTCATGACGGGGACGATGTGGGCCATGGCGACCGTCAGCGCCATCCTGAAGGCGCGCGAGACCGGCGTCGGCTGCGACGTGGACGTCAGCCTGTTCGACGTGGCGCTCCATCAGCTCAGCTATCCGGCGGTTTGGGCCATGAACGAGGGCCACGACGTGGGCCGCCTGCCGCGCGGCTCCCATCCCTCGATCGCGCCGTCGCAGCTCGTGAAAACGGCCGATGGCTGGGGCCTGCTGATGTGCCAGACGCCCAAGTTCTGGGACCGGTTCTGCGAGCTGGCCGGGGCCGATGCTCTGAAGTCCGACCGCCGCTTCGCCGACATCCCGTCCCGCCGGGCCAACCTGGCGGCCCTAAGTGACGCGGTGGACGCCGTCACCTCGACACGCACGACCGACGAATGGCTAGGACTGCTCGGCGGCGAAGTGCCCTTCGCGCCGGTCCGCGATGTCGCCGAGGCGCTCGCCAATCCCTTCGTCGCCGAGGTCGGCATGCGCGACGTGGTCGATCATCCCGACCGCGACGGCGGCCTGCACATGCTGGCCAGCCCGGTGAAGATCGATGGCGAGCGGGCCCCCGGCTTGCGGGCGCCCAAGCTCGGCGAGCAGACCGCCAGGGTACTGGGCCGGTGAAGCTCCGGGGCGTCAAGGTCCTCGACCTCAGCCTGTTCCTGCCGGGGCCGATGCTGACCCTGATGATGGCCGACCACGGCGCCGAGGTGATCAAGGTCGAGCCGGTCGGGGAAGGCGAACCCACCCGCCATGTCGGCTATCGCAAGGGCGGCGAAAGCGTCTGGTTCAGGAACACCCATCGCGGCAAGCGCTCCATTCAGCTGAACCTGAAGGACCCGGCGGATCACGCTGTTTTCATGGGACTCGCAGCCGAGGCCGATGTGATGGTCGAGGCCTTCCGGCCGGGCGTGGCAAAGCGGCTGGGCGTGGACTACGATGTGGTCCGGGCCGTCAATCCGGGCGTCGTCTATTGCGCCATCTCGGCCTTCGGACAGGACGGGCCGTATCGTGACCGCCCCGCGCACGACGTGGCGGTCCAGGCGCTCGCCGGCGTCGTCTCGTTGAACGAGGGCCAGGACGGCCTGCCCGCCATGCCCGCCATGCCGGTGGCCGATGCGCTGGCGTCGCTGACGGCGCTGTCCGGCGTGCTGATGGCCCTGCTAAAGAAGCGCGAGACGGGTCACGGGGACTACCTCGACGTGGCCATGTTCGACAGCGTCCTCGCCTGGACGCCCAACGTCACGGGCCGGATCTTCGCCACCGGCGAACCCCATGTCGTCAAGAACGAACGCTCCTGGGGCGGCAACGCCATGTACGGCCTCTATCGCACCGCCGACGACCGCTGGCTGGCGCTCGGCGGGGCCGAGGTGAAGTTCGCGCGCAACCTGCTGACGCCGCTCGGGCGCGAGGACCTGATCCCCTACGCCGAACGGCCGCCGGGACCGGGGCAGGAGCCGCTACGGGCGTTTCTGCGCGAGACCTTCGTCATCCGCCCCCTCGCCGAATGGGAAACCTGGTTCGCCGACAAGGACGTCTGCTGGGCCCCCGTCCGCACCCTGAAGGACGCGTTCGACGATCCGGCGCTTCAGGCGCGCGGCATGCTGGCGCGCGACGCCGACGGAAACGAGATCGTCGGCACGCCCATCCGGTTTCGCGAGGAGCCTGCCGTGATCGACCCGACCGTGCCGCGGCTGGACGAGCACGGAGCGGGGATTAGGGCGAAGCGCGCGCCCTAGCCCTCCCGCCGATACGTCATCGCATAGACGAACCGCCCGCCTGGATGGACCGAATCCGACGCAAGGATGAGCGCGCCGTCGTCCCCGTGATAACGCCGCAGCGTCCGCAACGCCGCCCCGCCGGGCTCCGCCTTCAGGGCCTTGGCATCGCCAGCCGACAGCAGCTCCGCCGTGATCTCCTGATCGATCCGTCCCGCCGCCACGCCGAACCGTTCGTCCAGCAAGGCATGCACCGACCGCCCCTCGCCAAGATCGCCCGCCACCCCCGTGAACGGCTGGGGCACATAGATCCGCGACAGGGCGAGCGGCAGGGCTTCTGCGATCCGTAGCCCGTCTATGACCAACCAGGTGCGCTCAACGTCGCCGCCGATCCGCGCGGCCTCGTCCGAGGTGAGGCGGCGCTCCTTCTGCGCCAGTACTTTCAGCTTCGCCGTCTGGGCGTACTGCATCAGGTCCTCGACCCCGCCCAGCGGCTGGACGTAGGCCGAGGGACTGGCCGCCGCGATCACCGTCGTCCCGGCCCCCCGCCGCCGCGCGATCAGCCCAGCGTCGGTCAAGAGGCGGATGGCGTCCCGCGCCGTATGACGCGACACCCCGTGGGTCTCGGCCAACTCCAGCTCCGGCGGCAGCTGCGACCCGACCGCATAGTCCCCGCGCGCAATGGCGGCGCGGAGGGTCTCGGCGAGCTGGCGATAGCGGGGGGCGGCCATGGCTCTCCCTACATCGCCCGGCGCATGGCGGACCAGTCGTCGGCCAGCCGGTCGCGGTGCGCGGGCGAGGCGACGGCGATCAGGGCCTGCGCCATCGCATCGATCGACAAGCCGCGCAGGTCGGCGACGCCATGCTCCGTCACCACCACGACCGGATCGCCCCGTCCGACGCTGGGCGGGCAGGACAGGCGGGGCGTGATGCGACTGAGCGTGTCGCCCTTGGCCGAGGCGGGCAGGGCGACAACGGGCAGGCCGCCGTCCGACGCCCAGGCTCCGCGCAGAAAGTCGATCAGCCCGCCCGCGCCCGAGACCTGCCGCCCGTCCATCCACTCGGCGTTGACCTGGCCGAACAGATCGACCTCGATGGCGGAGTTGACGGCGACGAAGCGCGGAATGGCCGCGAGCGTCGATATGGCGTGGGTCTCCCCGACCGGCCGGAACCGCACGCGCGGATCGTCAGCCACGCGGGCGTGGAGGTCGGACGAACCCAACGCGACGCCGGTGGTCACCGCGTCCACCGCATCCCGGTCCAGCAGGTCGATCAGCGGGTCGGTGACCATGCCGGAGTGGACGCGCAGCCCCCGCCGATCGCCGAGCGCCGCCAGCGTCGCCACCCCGATCTTACCCAAGCCCGTCTGCACGGTCGCGCCTTCCGGGATCAGCGCCGCTACGCGGGCGGCGATGGCGGCGCTGACCGGATCGATCGCGCCCGCGCCATAGCCGGGCAGGGGCGTGTTCACCTCCACCACCACGTCGAAGGCGTCGAGCGGCACGAAAGGCCCATCGCGCACCGTAGGCATGTCCGCGTGTATCAGGCCGATCCGGAACCGCGTCCGCTGGAACAACGCCGGGCTGAAGTCCGCCGCGACGCCCAGGCTGCAAAGGCCGTCGGCGCCCGGCGGCGCGACGGTGAACACCCCGGCGTCGAAGGCCCGCTCCGACAGTCGCCGCCACACCTGGGTGTAGGTCAGGGGCGAAAACGCCAGTCGCCCGCCCGCGAAGCTGTCGCGCCACTCGGGGGCGAGGAAGATCGCCTCTGCCCGCGCACCGTCATGCAGCCCCGCCCAGTCGCTACGATTGACGCCCGGGATCCACACGCCTTCGAACGTCAGCCCTGCCGCCGCCTCGGGCAGCCTAGCCAGCGCCGCCGCGAACGCCAGAGGCTCTCCCGCGCAGCCGGGGATGAAGACGCGGCCGCCCTCCGGCATTGCCGCCTTGAGCGCGTCGATCGCGGCGTCCATCGTCATCGTGGTCGGCATGGTCAGAGGGCGCGCTCCGGCTTGACCGGCGAGGGCCGGGGACGCGATAACAGCATATGTCCGGACATTTGTCCTCCATCACCGTACGGCTGGCGGACGTGCTGGCCCGGCCGGTCTCGGCCGAGGACCGCGCGCGGGCTCGACTGCATCTGCTGGACTGGGTCGGCTGCGCCGTGGCGGGGTCCGGGGAAGAGGACGTGGCGCGCGTCGCGGCCTTGGCCGAAGCGGAAGGTCAGGGCACCTGCCGCATCGTCGGCGGCGGCCGGGTTGGCCCCGAGGCGGCGGCGCTGGCGAACGGCCCGGCCGGCGCGATCCTGGAGATGGACGACGTCGACCGCCGTGCCCTGCTGCACCCCGGTCCCGTCGTCATGCCCGCCGCCCTGGCGCTTGCCCAGCATCTTGGCGTGACCGACGGCGATGCCCTGCTGCACGCGATCGTGCGCGGATACGAGGCCATGATCCGCATCGGCCGCGCGGCAGGGGCGTCGCACTATCGCTTCTTCCATCCGACCGGCACGCTCGGCGGCTTCGGCGCGGCGGCGGCGGGGGCCAGCCTGATGAGGCTGGACGGCGAACGGACAGTCTGGGCGCTTGGCCTCGCGGGCCAGCAGGGCGCGGGTCTTTGGCGCGCCCGGCACGAGCCCGGCTCGGTCAAGGCGCTGCACGACGGCCGGGCGGCCGCGAACGGCGTGGCCTCGGCTCTGCTCGCCCGCGACGGCTTTCGCGGTCCGCTCCGGGTGCTGGAGGGCGAGCAGGGCCTGTTCCCCGCCATGGCCCCCGACGCCGATCCCGAAGCTGTGCTCACCCCCGCCGACGGCTGGTTGATCCACGAGGTCAGCTTCAAGCCCCACGCCGCCTGCCGCCACGCCCATCCCGCCATCGACGCGGCGCTGGCCCTGCGCGCGCGGTTCGGCGGCCTGCCCGAAGCGGTCCGGGTCGAGACCTACCGCGACAGCGTCCTGTTCTGCGACAAGCCCATCCCGACCACCGTCTCCGAGGCCAAGTTCTCACTCCAGCACAGCGTCGCCGTCGCCCTGATCCACGGCGACGCGGGGCTGGAACGCTTCGAGCCCGGCGCCATCACGGACCCCGAGATCGCCGCCCTTCGCGCCCGCGTCTCTGTCGCGGTCACCGACGACCTGACCGCCGCCTATCCCGCCCGCTTCGGGGCGCGCTTGATCGCGACGGTCGGCGGCGTGGAACACCGCATCGAGGCGCTCGATGCGCTCGGCGATCCCGAGAACCCCCTTTCGCCCGAGGCCGTGCGCGACAAGGCGCGCGCCCTCATGGCCTGGGGCGGCATGAGCCGGGATGCCGCCGAGCGCCTGATCGCCGCCGTAGACGGGCTGGGCGTCACGACGACCGTCGCGGACCTGTCGGCCGCCTTGCCGGGGAGGGACGCATGACCCTCTCTCGCACCCTGGCCGAACGCGCCCTGGCCCTGACCTGGGCCGACATCGACGCCGCGGCCCGCGCAGCCGCCAAGACCTTCCTGCACGACACCCTGTGCGTCGGGGCCGCCGGAGCGCGCGCGCCGCTCGCCGACAATGTGCTCGCCGCCGCCCGTCGCTGGGGCGAGGGGACCACCTGCGGCGTGCTCGGCCGGCCGGGCGTGCGCCTGCCCCAGCCCTCGGCCGCCTTCGTCAACGCCTTCCAGATCCACGCCCAGGAGTTCGACTGCGTCCACGAACCGGCCGTCGTCCACCCGATGGCGACCGTCGGGGCGGTGATCCTGTCGGAGACCGACCGCGCCGCCGCCGAAGGCCGCGCCGTCTTCGGCGAGGCCCTGCTGACCGCCCTGGTCGCGGGCGTCGAGGTCGCCGCCTCCCTCGGCCTTTCCGCCACCACGCCGCTGAAGTTCTTCCGCCCGGCGACGGCGGGTATCTTCGGCTGCGTCGCCGCCCTGATCGCGCTCCGCCGCCTGTCGCCCGACCAGGGCGTCTCCGCCTTCGGCTATGCGCTCGCATTCGCCTCGGGGACCATGCAGGCCCATGCCGAGGGCAAGCCCGCCCTGCCGATCCAGATCGCCAACGCCGCTCGCGCCGCCGTCATGGCCGTCGACCTCGCCGAGGTCGGTCTGCCCGGACCCGAGGTCGCGCTCGAAGGTCCCTTCGGCTACCTGACCCTGTTCGAGACCGCCCACGACCTGACGCCCCTGACCCATCCCGCGCCGGGCTTCCGCATCGCCGAGGTCAGCTGGAAGCCCTTCCCGACCGGCCGCGCGGCCCACGGCGGCATCGTCGCGCTGCAGACCCTGATGGCCGAGCACGGCCTGACCGCCGCCGACGTGTCCGAGGCGATCTACCGCGCCCCACCCCTGATCCACCGCCTCGTCGGCCGCAAGCCCACCGCCGACATGGCCCCGGCCTGGGCGCGGCTGTGCCTGCCGTGGCTCGGGGCCGTCGTCCTGACGCGCGGGACGGTGGGCCTCGCCGATTTCACGCCCGAGCGCCTCGCCGATCCGACGTTGCTGACCCTCGCCGAGCGCATCCGCGTCGAGGCCGACGACAATCCCGACCCCGCCGCCTTCACCCCCGCCACCCTGACCGTGACCACCATCGACGGACGTGTCCTGACCCACACCGTCACCGCCCAGCTCGGCTCGCCCGCCCAGCCCCTGACCCGCGAACAGCACCTGGCCAAACAGGCCGCCTGCCTCGACTTCGCGGGCCTCGGCGCCAACGCCGCCGCCGTCGCCGAGGCCATCGACGGGTTCGAGACCCTGGCCGACGCCTCTTCGATCCTCTCCCTCCTCGGAGCCAGCCCCCAATGACCTTGGCCGTGACCGACACCCACCGCACCTATTGGGACGAGATCGACTTCGCCGCCATCGCCCGCGACCACCCCATCGGCGACGCCTTCACCACACTCGTGACCTCCATCAGCCGCGAAGAACTCCGCGCCAGGCAAGAGGCCCTGTTCGCCCGCTGCGTCGCCCGCGCCTGGAAGACCGCCTTCTACCGCCGCCTGTGGGGGAACGCCGGCATCGCGGAAGGCGACATCCGGAGCCTCGACGACCTGCCGAACCTGCCCAGCTTCGACAAGTCGGACATCATGAAGTCGCTGGAGATCGCCCCGCCCTTCGGCGACTTCGCGGGCTTCGACTCCTATCCGGAGGACCAACGCCCGCCGGTCATCTTCCACACCACCTCCGGCACCACCGGAAAGCCCCAGGTCCTGCTGTTCGGGCCGAAATCCCGCGAGGTGCAGAACCTGCTGCTCGCCCGCCTCTATCGCTGGCAGGGGCTGCGCTCGGGCGACGTGGTCCACTCGGTCTATGGCCACGGCATGATCAACGGCGGCCACTATGTGCGCGAGGCCGTGACCCACTGGACCAGCGCCGTCTTCATGTCGGCGGGCACGGGGGTGGAGACCCGCTCGGCCCAGCAGGTGGAGTTGATGAAGACCTTCGGCGCCACCGCCATCGTCGGCTTCGCCGACTACATCAAGCGCCTGGCCGAGGTGGCGCGGGAAGCCGGCCTGACGCCCGGCGTCGACATTCCCGTGCGCATGATCTCGGGCCACATGGGCCGCGAGGACAAGCAGGCCCTGTCCGACGCCTGGGGCGGGGCGGAGTGCTTCGACTGGTACGGCGTCGGCGACACCGGCTGCATCGCGGGCGAAGGCCCGGATCGCGACGGCCTCTACGTCATGGAGGACGCCCAGTATCTGGAGGTCTGCGACATCGACACCGGTCGGCCCGTCGCCGACGGCCAGCCCGGCGACATGGTCGTGACCTGCCTCTACAAGGACGACCTCTATCCGATCATCCGCTTCAACACCCACGACGTGACCGAGGTCATCACCCGGCCGTCGTCGATCGGGGCCAGCTTCCAGCGCATCGAGGGGTTCCTCGGCCGGTCGGACAACATGGTGAAGGTGCGCGGCATCAACATCTTCCCCCAGGCCATCGGCCCCATGCTGGACGAGGCGCCGGAGTTCGTCGGCGAGTTCGTCTGCAAGACCCGCCGCGACGCCGCCGGACGCGACACCTTCGTGGTGGTGGCCGAGGCCTCGGCGCCGGGCGACGCGGCGCTGGCGAACCGCTTCGGCGAGATTCTGAAGCGCAAGATCGGCATCGAGGTCGAGGTCGAGCTGGTCGGCAAGGGTCAGACGGCGGCCCTCACCCAGGTCGAGGTGCGCCAGAAGCCCATCCGCCTGATCGACGAGCGGTTCTGATGATCGGCCCGTTCGAGCCCGAGGTCGCGGCCGGTGTCACGGGCCTCGCCGCCGCCTATGCCGAGGGCTCGGCCCGGCCGGACGCGGTGCTGGCGACCTATATGGCCCGGATCGAGCGGCTGAACCCCACGATCCACGCCTTCATCGATCTGGACGTCGAGGGCGCGCGAGACGCGGCCAAAACGTCCGCTCACCGCTGGGCCTCCGGCATGGCGCTGTCGCCGCTGGACGGCTGTGTCGTGGGGATCAAGGCCAACATCGCCGTCGCAGGCCTGCCCTGGACAGCGGGCATCGGCGCCTACCGCGACCGCATCGCGGACCGGGACGCCGCCTGCGTGGCGCGGCTGAGGGCGGCGGGCGCGATCATTCTCGGCACGCTGAACATGGAGGAGGGGGCGCTCGGGGCCGTCACCGACAATCCCTGGTTCGGCCGGACGCAGAACCCCTGGCGTGAGGGCTATACGGCCGGCGGCTCCTCCGGCGGCTCCGGCGCGGCGGTGGCGGCGGGCCTGTGCGCGACCGCGCTCGGCACCGACACCATGGGCTCGGTGCGCATCCCGTCGGCTTACTGCGGCGTATTTGGCATTAAACCTCGCTACGGCGCGATCTGGGAAGAGGGGGTCACGCCCCTGTCCCCCAGCCTCGACCACGTCGGCGTCCACGCCCGGTCCGCCGAGGACTGCGCCGTCGTCCTCGCCCAGATCGCCACGCCGGACCCAGCGTCGCCGGACGGGCCGCTCGCGGTGCTCGACGTCACGGGCCGCGCGACCCTGACCGAAGACGTCCGCTCCGCCTTCCTCGCCCTCGTCGCCCAAGCCGAGGCGCAGGGCCTGCTGCAGGGTTCCGTCCCGCTCGACATAGACCTCGGCCGCCTGCGCCGTCGGGGCCTGCTGATTTCGGAGGTCGAGGGCATGGCCGAGCACGCCGCCGTGCTGGACGTCCGCCCCGACGGCTTCTCCGAGACCTTCACCGCCATGCTCCGGTGGGGCACCGCCCAGCCGCCGGAGAAGCTCGCGGAAGCCCGCGCCGAGATCGCCTCCGCCAAGGCCCGCATCGAAGCCCTCATCGGCGACCGCGTCGGCCTCCTGTGCCCCACGACCGGCGGCCCGGCCTTCGCGTTCGGCCAGCCCATCCCGGCCGACCAGGCCGACATCACCTGTCTGGCCAACATGGCGGGCCTGCCGGCGGTGGCGTTTCCGATGGGGCTTTCAGCGCATGGCATGCCCCTGTCCGCCCAGATCATTGGGCGAGACAGCGCAGCGATCCTGGAGTTGGCGGGGAGGTTGGCGATCACGCTCTCCCTCTCCCAGAGGGAGAGGGCTTGAGGCTCGCAGAGCGAAGCGATGCGTCTTCAGCCGAAAGGGTGAGGGGTTTCCCTCTCACCGGCTCCCACCCTAACCCCTCACCCTTTCGCGCAAAGACGACGCTTCGCGCCGTGCGCTCAAGCCCTCTCCCTCTGGGAGAGGGATGGTCTAGCGAAACGGAAACACCGGCTTTCGCTTGGCCAGAAAAGCATCCCGCCCCTCGCGGAAATCCTCCCCCTCCACCGCCTCGATCAGCCACCGCGCGGTGGTTTCGGTGTCCCCCGTCTCCCCGTCCGCGATCAGGCCCACGATCGCCTTGGCCCGCCGCGCGGTCCACTGGCTCGCCGCCGCGATCTGGGCCGTCTTCTCGGCCACCGCCGCCTCCAGCGCGTCGGGCGCATGCAGCCCATCCACCAGTCCGATGCTCAGCGCCTCATCCGCCCCGATCAGCCGCCCGGTGAACAGGATGTCCTTGGCCTTCGACAACCCCACCGCCTGCACCAGCCGGCGCGTGTCGGGCAGCGAATACACCAGCCCCAGCTTGCCGGGCGTCAGCGCCAGCCGCGCATCCGTCGCCGCGATCCGCAGGTCGCACGCCAGCGCCAGCCCCAGCCCGCCCCCGACGCAGGCCCCCTCGATCATCGCCACAGTCGGCTTCTCGAACCCCGCCAGCGCCTCCATCGCCTCGCCGACTCGGTCGAAATAGGCGCGGGTGCTGTCGGGCGTCGCATAGACGGTCTCGAACTCGCCGATGTCAGCCCCGGCCGCGAAGGTCCCGCCCGCGCCCCGCACCACCAGCACCTTGGCCGCCCGGTCGCTCGCCACGTCGGCCAGCAGGCCGGGCAGGGCGGTCCACATGGCCAGCGTCAGGGCGTTCTTCTTCTCGGGCCGGTTCAGGGTCAGGGTCGCCACATCGCCGGCGACCTCGACCTTCAGCGCATCATTCATAAGCCCGTCCAAAAAGAAGTTCCCGCCCAAATGATCTAAGTCTATACCATTTGCCAAGGGCGGATCGCGCCGCCCGTCCGAGGGAGCGAACGATGAGCGGAATCCGCGAAGGCATGCCGGTCCTGGCCCGCCACGCTGGCGAATGGGAAGGCGAATACATTCACGTCGATCCCGACAACAACCTGATCGACCGCCACCGCTCGCACCTGCAGTGCAAATTCCCCGACGACGGTCCTTTCGCCTACTATCAGATCAACACCTACATCTGGGACGATGGTCGCAAGGAAGAGATCCACTTCCCCGCCACCTATCGTGACGGCCAGATCTGGTGGGACACCGACCGCATCGACGGCCGGGCGTGGGAGATCGACCCTCGCACCGTCTGCCTGACCTGGACCCGCAAGGACATGCCCGGGGCCTATCTGTATGAAATGATCCAGCTGTCTGAGGACGGCAACGACCGCGCCCGCACCTGGCACTGGTTCGAGAACGACAAGCTGTTCAAGCGCACCTGCATCACCGAACGCCGGGTGAAGTGAACCCGCTGCATGAGCACATGCCGGCGCTGGTTCGCCACGCCGGCGTCTGGGAGGGGACCTATCGCACCGTGACGACGGACGGCGTCGAGGTCGACCGCCACGCCTCGCGCATCGAGGTCTCATTCCCGGACGACGGCCCCTACGCCTACGTCCAGAAGAACCGCTTCACCTGGCCCGACGGCCGGGTGATGGAGGCCGAGCACCCCGGCGTCTATCGCGACGGCCGCCTGTGGTGGGACACCGGCCTGATCCAGGGATCGGCCTGGCAGGGCGACGATCGGACCTGCACCCTCACTTGGCAACGGGCTGACGCGCCCGGCGTCCATCTGTATGAGCTGATCGTAATTGCAGCGGATGGGCTGACGCGTGCGCGAACCTGGCACTGGTTCCGCGACGGTGTCTGCTGGCAGCGGACCCTGATTGATGAGCGGAGAATCTGATCGAGCGGCGCAGCAGGGCGTGGACGCCCTCTACGTCGGCGAGGTTGTTCACCAGCGTACCGCCGGGTTCGAGCACCGCCTGCGCTACGGCCTCTACATGCTGCTGCTCGACATCAACGGTCTGGATCAGGCGGTGCGACGCCTTCGCCTGCTGCGTCCAGGTCGCTTCGGCCTGATGAGCTTCACCCCGCGCGACCACGGCGATCGGTCCGGCGCGCCCCTCCGGGGCCAGATCGAGGCGCATCTGGCCGCGGCAGGCATCGACATCCAGGGCGGGGCGATCCGCCTTCTGACCATGCCGCGCATCCTCGGCTACGGCTTCAATCCACTGAGCGTCTATTTCTGTCACCGGCCCGACGGCTCGGTTGCCGCTCTCGTCTACGAGGTCACCAACACCTTCCAGGAACGGCATAGCTATCTGGTCGCCGTGCCGGAGGGTGCGCCCGTCAGCCTCGTTCGGCAGACGACCGAAAAGCGGTTCTTCGTCTCGCCTTACATGGATCAGGCGCTGACCTACGACTTCACCGTCCGGCCGCCCGGCGAGGCGGTGTCGGTCGTGGTCGCTGTTCGTCGTGGCGAGACGCCGATCCTGACCGCGTCCTTCGCGGGTCGTCGGCGGCCCCTGACGGATGCCGAGCTGCTGCGCGCCTTCGTCACCCATCCCCTCCTGACGTGGAAGGTGACCTTCGGCATCCACTGGGAGGCACTGAAGATGATGCTCAAGGGAGCGCAGTACCGGCATCGGGGTCGTCCTCCAGGCGATCCGGTCAGTCTCGGACACGCCCGTTCACCGCCTGCGACCGCGATTGACGTAGGCCGGTAGTAAGGTGCGCTCCACCGTAGACCTTGAGGGACGTCGTGGCTGGTCGAAGAGACTCCATCAACGTGGTGCACTCCCTGCACTCCCTGCACTCCTTGCACTGCTTGCACGCGGTTTTGGCCACCTTGCTCCCGTCCCTTTCGCGGGTTAGGGACGACGAAAGCCTGCGATTATTCATCAGCCGGTGAAAAAGGGAGAGCGATGCGCAAGATCTACGCTGATGCCAAATCCGCGCTGAAAGGCCTGACCTTCGACGGGATGACCGTCATGTCCGGCGGCTTCGGTCTGTGCGGCATCCCCGAGAACCTGATCGCGGCGCTGCGTGACAGCGGGGTCAAGGGCCTGACTGTCATCTCCAACAACGCCGGCGTCGACGGCTTTGGCCTGGGTCAGCTGCTGGAAACCCGCCAGATCGCCAAGATGATCTCGTCCTATGTCGGCGAGAACAAGGAGTTCGAGCGCCAGTATCTGGCCGGCGAGCTGGAGCTGGAGTTCAATCCGCAGGGCACGCTCGCCGAGCGCATCCGCGCGGGCGGAGCGGGCATCCCCGCCTTCTTCACCGCCACCGGCGTCGGCACCCTTGTGGCCGAGGGCAAGGAAGTCCGAGAGTTCGACGGCCGCCAATACGTCATGGAGACCGGCCTCGTCGCCGACCTGTCGATCGTCAAGGCGTGGAAGGCCGACGAGCGCGGCAACTTGGTGTTCCGCAAGACCGCCCGCAACTTCAACCCGATGATGGCCACGGCCGGCAAGATCACGGTCGTCGAGGTCGAGGAGATCGTGCCCGTCGGCTCGCTCGATCCCGACCATATCCACACGCCGGGCGTCTATGTCGACCGCCTGATCCAAGGCACGTTCGAGAAGCGCATCGAGCAACGCACCGTTCGCGCACGCGAAGCCGCCTGACACTCAGCCAGAGGGGACAAAGACATGGCCGAAGGATCGGACAACCAGCACCTCAAGAGCATCAGCGACAAGCTGACCTGGGGGGTGATCTTCCTGTTCATCATCATGCTGAACACCTGCTCGCTCAACGACGACATCGAGGACGCCATTCGCGACCGTCGTGACGAGCCTGCTCCGACCGCACCCGCCGCGCCTGCGCCCGCGCCCGCGACGACCCAAGGCTGACCCATGCCCCGCACCCGTGAACAGCTCGCTGAACGCGCCGCCCAGGAGCTTCAGGACGGCTTCTATGTGAACCTCGGCATCGGCATCCCGACGCTGGTGGCCAACTACATCCCGGCCGGGATGGAGGTCACGCTGCAGTCCGAGAACGGCATGCTCGGCATGGGACCCTTCCCCTATGACGACGAGGTCGATCCCGACCTGATCAACGCCGGCAAGCAGACGATCACCGAGATCCCCGAGAGCAGCTATTTCAGCTCGGCCGACAGCTTCGCCATGATCCGGGGCGGCCACATCAACCTGTCCATCCTGGGCGCCATGGAAGTGGCCGAGAACGGCGACATCGCCAACTGGATGATCCCGGGCAAGCTGGTGAAGGGCATGGGCGGGGCCATGGACTTGGTGGCGGGTGTCAAGCGCGTCGTCGTGGTCATGGAGCACGCCAACAAGCACGGCCAGTCCAAGGTGCTGAAGCGCTGCACCCTGCCGCTGACCGGCACGGGCGTGGTCAGCCGCATCATCACCGACCTGTGCGTCTTCGACGTCAAGCCGGGCGGCGCGGGGCTGGAGCTGATCGAGCTGGCCGACGGCGTGACCGTGGACGAGGTCGCGGCCAAGACGGAGGCCACCTACACGGTTTCCCAAACCCTCAAGGCTGCGGCATAGTTAACTCCGACACCGGCTCCGCCAGAGGGCCGGACGATGGAGGGTGACATGACCGACGGCTCGCCGCCGACCGCCTCGGACCGCCTCGCCGCGATCCGCGCCGCCATGACCGATGACGCCGAGGCCGGGGCCGCGTTCGGCGAGCCTGTGCGGGCCACCGTCGAAGTGGCGCTGGCGCGTGTTGAAACTCTCGCTGGAAGCGCCCCGCACGCCGAGGCCGCCGCTTTGCTGGAGCACATCCGCGACCGCGTCTCGGGCCTCGATCCCGCCCGGCTGGAGCCGCGCGGGGGCCTGGGCGGCCTGTTCGACAGCCGGGGCAAGCGGCTGAAGGCTTTCCGCGCCGCCTATCTGGCCAGCGCCGACGCTGCGTCCTCGGGCGCGACCGATCTGGCCGAGCGCGGCGCCGCCATTGCCCGCCGGGGCGAGGACCTGGAAAGCCTCTGGGGCGAACTGCGCGCAGGTGTGTCGGCCCTCGACGACCATCTGGAAGCCGGCCGCGCCTGGCTGAGCGACCGCGCCGCCACGCCCCCGCCCAGCCCCGTCCCGCCGGAAGCCGCCGCCGCCTTCGAGGACATGCCCGAGGAGGCCGCTCCGGACGCGCCGTCGGAGGAGGGTGCGCCTCCGGAGGCGGTCGCTTCCCCTGTCGAAGAGATTCAGGAGGCTCCGGCTTCCGCATCGACCGCATCCGCGCCTGACACCCCACACGCCGACGACACGCCATCGGCTGAGGCGACGCCGCCGGAGACTGGGGCGATCCCCGAGCGCGCCGAACCGTCCGATCCGGAGACCGTCGCGCAGGAGACCATCGCGCATAGCGCCGACACAGACGCAGGCGACACGGTCGTGGCCGAAGCCTCGTTAGAACTCCAGCCAGCCCCTGAGTCCGAGCCGGTGCTCGAGCCCGTGCCCGAGCCCGCACCGGCCGAGGTGACGACCCTGCCACACCCCCTGGACGCCCGGCTGGAGGCCTTGGCCGCATTGCGCGCCCGCGCCGTCGCGGCCCTCCCTCGCGTCCGGTCCCTCCAGAACGCCGACCACGCCGTGCCGGCGGTTCTCTCGTCGGCGCGGGACCGGATCGAGACCTGGCGCGCGGACTGGCGCGACGCGCTCGGCCTGTCCGGCAAGCGGCCCAGGAAGGTCAGGCCCGATCCTGTTCGTCTGGCGGAATCCAGGCAGGCGCTCATCGGAGGGCTGGGCGAGGCCGAACGCACCGCTTCCGCGGCCCGTGCGCGGCTGGGCGAGCTTTCGCCACCCGCACCGTCCGTCGAGGCGCCCAGGGCGGCGGCTTAGGCTTTCGGAGATCGGGGGCCCGGCGAGAGCGTCCTTGCCGGGCCGTCAGATCATGAAGCTCAGGCCCCGCGACGCCATGTTCCGCAGGTTCGGGAAGATGACGTCCAGGTTGGTTTCCGACACCCCCAGCCAGCGGCCCAGCGTCGCCCCGTACTGGTCCACAGACGTCGTCGGGATCAGATAGGACCGGGTCATGTCCGGGTTGCGGAACGTGCCCTGATCGATGCCCAGCGTCGGATACTGGCCATAGATGTCGCCGCCCCGGACCGATCCGCCCATCACCAGGTGGTGCCCGCCCCAGGCGTGGTCGGTGCCGTCGCCATTGGTGTTGAAGGTCCGCGAGAAGTCCGATGCGGTGAAGGTCGTCACCGCATTCCTCATGTTCACCCCGCCGATGTTGGCCAGCGCCCCGTCGAAATACGACAGGGCGTGCGCCACCTTGGCCAGGTTGTTGCCCTGGGCCGCGTTCTGGAAGTCGTGGGTGTCCCAGCCGCCCAGGCTGACGAAGAAAACCTGACGCCGGATACCCAGCGCCGGGGCTGCCGCGATCATCCGGGCCACGGTCTGCAACTGGGTGGCCAGGGTGTTGTTCTCGGTCGCGCCCGTGATCGGGTTGCGATAGGCCGGCGCGGTCGCCACCCCGGTCACCGCCGAGGAGGCGAAGACGTTGTTCAGCGTCGTCGAAGCCCCGATCGAGCGGCCGGTGGTCGTGGCGTAGTCGGCCGCGAACAGACTGGCCGACGAGGTGTCGGTGATGATCTCTCGCACCCTCTGCGGCGCGACGGTCGATCCGAACAGATTGGTCCCCGACTGGCCCGTAATGACCACGGCGGGCTGGGCCCCCGTGCTCATCTGGTACTGGACCACGCTCTGTCCCGACAGGAACACCGCATTGCCCGCCGTCGACACGGCCGTGAACAGCGAGGACGTGCCGTTCTGGCTGGAGAGCAAGTCCCCGAACCGCCCGCCCCAGCCCGTGCGCGCGCCCTCGGTCTGGCCCGCCTGCCAGGTCGACTGCTGGTCGTTGTGCGAGAACAGGTTGGACGGGAAGGGGGCGGTTCGGGCCTCGTACTGGGCCTTGGTGATCGGCTGGATCAGGGTGCCGACGTTGGCGACGACGGCCAAACGATCCGCGTCAAACAGGTCCTTCACCGGCTGCATGAAGGGATGCAGGGCAAAGGTTCGCGTCGTGGCGTTGGTGCCCGCCGGGATCGGGTTCAGGGTGCGCGGCACGATCGGCAAGACCCCGCCCCAGGCCTCGGGCGAGTCCGCCGCCGAGACGCGGCCCGTGACCGGATTGGTCGCTCCGACCGGCGTCGGCGCCGTGCCCAACGGCATCAGGGCGATAGGGTCGTTGCCGGTGTTGCGCGCCGCGAAGTAGCGGGTCCAGCTGTCGTTGTCGGTCGCCAGCACCATGTTGTGGCTGTCGTTGCCGCCGAACAGGAAGACGCAGACCAGGGCCCTGTAGTCCGGCGCGCTCTGGCTGGCGGCGTTGCCGGCGGCGGCCAGCTGGGCGGCGAAGGGGGCGGCGGCCCCCAGCATGGACATGCCGCCGGTGATCCGGAGCAGCTGGCGGCGGGTGTATCTTCCGTGGCTCATCGTCCCGCCCTCACCGCTGGACCAGATATTCGGGCGACACCATCGTCATGTAGACGGCGAGGCGAGCCCGGTTCAGAAGCGCCGCGTCGATGGCGGCCTGGTTCGTACCGGTCGAGGCCGGAACGGCGACGGAGTTGACGCTCTCGACGATGCGCGCCCTCAGCGTGGACGACATCTGGCCATAGAGCAGCATCCGGTTCATCCGGTCGGCCAGGGCGTTGGCATCGCTGGCGACCGCCACCTCGCGCGTATAGGCCGAGCGCACGTCGGCTCCGGTTCCGATGCCCGTGCCGATCGCCGTCTGCATGGTGTTGGCGTAACCGGCGACGGTGACCTCATCGACGATCTGGAACTCGGGCACCGTCAGGTTCTGGGCGCCCGCCCGGGTGTTCGGAGGCACGTATCCCGGCCGGTAGAAGTTGAAGACCGAGGGGCTGGCCAGCGCCGACTGCCCCAGCGAGGTGTTCCCGCTGGTTGAATTCAGCAAATAGTTGCCGCTCACCGAGGTCGCGCCGAAGGCCCGCATCCAGTTGGTCATGCGCACGATCGGCTCGCGGATTTTGCCGAAGGTGGCGCTGGAGGCCGAGTTGATGTCGCGGGCCTCGGCGTCCAGCAGGATGGTTCGCACCACCGCCGCCAGGTCGCCGCGGGTACCCGAACCGTTGTTGATGAACGCCGCCGAGCAGCGACCGACGTAGCCGGGCGAGGGGTTCGACGTCACCAGGCGCTGGATCAGCTGCTTGCAGATGAAGGGCGGGACGTTGGCGTGGTTGAAGATGGCGTCCAGGGCGATCCTCAAGTCGCCTGCCGCGTCGTTGGTCCCGGCCGGAATGGTGACACCCAGGAAGGTCTTGGCGGTGATCGAGTGGTACTGCGGATAGACAATCATGGGACGGACGACCGCGTCCGCGTTCCGGTTGCCGCCAAAGAAGGTGTTGTTGGTCGGGTTGGGATGATACCAGCTGAAGCCCGTGAACACCTTGGCCAGCTGACTGATGTCGTTGGCCGTATAGGTCGGGATCGGATTGCCCTGTCCGTCGCGGCGCAGGGTGCCGTCGTTGTTCAGCTCAAACACGCCGATCGACATCAGCTGCATGACTTCGCGGGCGTAGTTCTCGTCCGGAGACCGGCCCGTCGAGGGGTCTTCGCGCTGATTGGCCAGATGGGTCAGGTAGATGCCCATCATGGGATGCAGCGACACCTGCTCGAGCAGGGTGCGGTAGTTGCCGAAGGCATTGGCCCCCAGCATGTCGTAGTAGGACGCCGCGCCCCGCACATCGATGTTGGAATCGTTCATCGAGATGACGAAGATCTGCGACAGGGCGAACTTCATCCGTTCGCGCAGCTGGGCCTGGCCGGTCGCGCCATACAGCCAGAAGCTCTCGTAGAACTGGTTGGCGCTGAGGTTGGCGGTCGGGTTGGTCAGTCGGATTTGCGCCAGACGGTTCTCGACATAGGTCTGATGCGACGAGGACTGGAGAGCGATCTGGGCGTTGATGTAGGCCGAATAGCCCTGGGTCTTGACCGCTTCGATCTCGGCGTCGGTCGGCCCGAAGGTCGCCTGGGTCAGGAACTTGGCCGCTTCCGCGTCCGATATGGTCGGCGCGGGCGTGGGCGGCGGGCCGCCGCCGCCGGAGTTGCCTCCGCCCCCACCGCTGCCGCCTCCGCAGGAGGCGAGACCAAGCATCAGCGCGGCCGGCAGGGCGGCCCGTCTGAACCCTTGAAGCAGTCCGGATAGTCTCACGTCTGTCCCCCGACCCACGTGTTGATTTGGCGACGCTACGACTGTTCCACGGCGCGGGTGAAGAGTTTCCGTCGCCGCGCGGTGAATTTCATCTTCACCGTGTGCGGATCTCTGCGGGCTGGCCAAGCCGGTCGTAGGCGCCCTACAGACGCAGAAAAGAGCGGGGAGATTTCCAATGCTGTCGCGCACCGTCCTGAGCGCCCTGATCGCCGTGTCGCTGGCGACGCCGGGCCTGAGCCAGACGCCGCCTCCGGCCGCCGCACCGGCAGAAGCTCCAGCCGACGAAACCCCCGACTGGGACGTTCAGAATCCTCCCGGTCCGGCTTCCGACGTCCAGATCGATGTCACTGAAGGCACCTGGATGGCGCTGGACGTCAGCCCGGACGGCCGCGAGATCGTCTTCGACCTGCTCGGCGACATCTACGTCATGCCCATCGAGGGCGGAGAGGCCCGCGCCATCGCCTCGGGCGTCGCCTGGGACATGCAGCCCAAGTTCTCGCCGGATGGCACCCAGATCGCCTTCACCTCGGACCGGGGCGGCGGCGACAACATCTGGATCATGAACCGCGACGGCTCCAACCCGACGCAGGTGTCCGACGAGAGCTTCCGGCTGGTCAACTCTCCGGAATGGACGCCGGACGGCGAGTTCATCGTGGCCCGCAAGCACTTCACTTCGTCCCGGTCGCTGGGCGCCGGCGAAATGTGGATGTGGCACCGCTCGGGCGGGGGCGGCGTGCAGCTGACTGAGCGGCGGACCCAGCAGAAGGACACGGGCGAGCCCGCCTTCTCGCCCGACGGCCGCTACCTGTATTTCTCCGACGACGCCACGCCGGGACCGACGTTCGAATACTCCAAGGACGTCAACGGCGAGATCTACGTCATCCAGCGGCTGGACCGCGAGACGGGCGAGATCGAAGAATATCTGTCCGGCCCCGGCGGTTCGATCCGGCCGACGCCGTCGCCGGACGGTCGCTCGCTCGCCTTCATCCGGCGCGTCCGCTACCAGTCGACCCTGTTCGTGATGGACATCGACAGCGGTCGCGAGACGCCGATCTATAACGGTCTGGACCGCGATCTGCAGGAGACCTGGGCTGTCCACGGCGTCTATCCGGCCTTCAGCTGGACGCCGGACAACCGCTCCATCGTCGTCTGGGCCGGCGGCAAGATCCGCCGCATCGACGTGGCCACGGGCGTGGCGACCGACATCCCCTTCGGCGTCAACGACACCCGCCGCATCCAGGAGGCCGTGCGCTTCCCCGTCGACGTCGCGCCGGATCAGTTCGACGTGCGGATGATCCGCTGGGCCCAGACCTCGCCGGGCGGCTCTCGCGTGGTGTTCGAGGCGCTGGGCCACCTTTGGATCCGCGACCTGCCGGAGGGGACGCCGCGTCGCCTGACCCACCAGTCCGACCACTTCGAGCTCTATCCCAGCTGGTCGCGCGACGGCCGCTCCATTGTCTACACGACCTGGGACGATCAGGAGATGGGCACGGTCCGCGTCGTCCCGGCCTCGGGCGGGGAGGGGCGGGTCGTCACCCGCCGTCCGGGGCATTATGTCGAACCCGTCTTCTCGCCGGACGGCCGCACCATCGTCTTCCGCAAGACCTCGGACGGCTTCCTGACCTCGGGCCTGTATGGCCGCGACACGGGCCTGTATCGCGTCTCCGCCTCGGGCGGCGACGCCACCCTGATCACCGACGAGGGCCGCGCGCCCCAGTTCGGCGCGAGCGGCGATCGCCTATACTTCACAGGCCGCCAGGAAACGAACGCCGCGCTGAAGTCCGTCGACCTGAACGGGGGCGATGAGCGCGTCCACCTGCTCAGCGAATGGGCCGCCGACTTCGCCATCTCGCCGGACGAGCGTTGGGTGGCCTGGAACGAGCGGTTCAACGCCTTCGTCGCGCCTTTCGCCCGCACCGGCCGCCCGGTGACCCTGTCGGCAGACGGCAAGGCCTTGCCTCAGACCCGGTTCACCCGCGATGCCGGGGACTGGCTGCACTGGTCGGGGGATTCCAGCCGCCTGAACTGGGCCTTGGGGCCGCAGCTGTTCAGCCGCGACCTGAACCAGGGTTTCGCCTTCGTGGAGGGCGCGCCCGCCGATCTGCCCGATCCGCCCGAGACCGGCATCAACATCGGCTTCACCCAGGCCGCCGATCGTCCCGAAGGCCAGCTGGCGCTCGTCGGCGCCCGTATCGTCACCATGGACGGCGAGCGCGTCATCGAGGATGGCGTGATCGTCACCGATGGCAACCGCATCGCCGCCGTCGGCGCGCGCTCGGAGGTCCAGATCCCGGCCGGCGCCGAGGTCGTGGATGTCTCCGGCAAGACCATCATCCCCGGCCTCATCGACGCCCACTGGCACGGCTCGATGGGCTCGGACGAGATCATCCCCGAGCAGAGCTGGGTCAACTACGCCGCGCTCGCCTTCGGCGTGACGACGATCCACGATCCGTCCAACGACACCTCCGAGATCTTCGCCCATTCCGAACTGGCCCGCGCCGGCCGGGTTGTCGGGCCGCGTATCTTCTCGACCGGCACGATCCTGTACGGCGCCAACACGCCCTTCACGGCGGTGGTCAACGA
Source organism: Brevundimonas bacteroides DSM 4726 (assembly GCF_000701445.1). GTDB lineage: Bacteria > Pseudomonadota > Alphaproteobacteria > Caulobacterales > Caulobacteraceae > Brevundimonas > Brevundimonas bacteroides. Next base: position 23,008 of record NZ_JNIX01000016.1, on the reverse strand, counting down.
CCTGGACGACGCCCTGTCGACGCTGCGCCGCATGCAGGCGGTCGGAGCCTGGAGCGTCAAGAGCTACAACCAGCCGCGCCGCGAGCAGCGTCAGCAGATCATCGAGGCCGCGCGCCAACTGGGCATGAACGTCGTACCGGAGGGCGGCTCCCTCTATCAGCACAACATGTCGATGATCGTGGACGGCCACACCACGATCGAGCACTCCATCCCGCTGGCCAACCTGTATGACGACGTCCACGACCTGTGGCGCCAGTCCGAGACGGCCTACAACCCGACCCTGGTCGTGGCCTATGGTGGCAGCTTTGGGGAGAACTACTGGTATCAGGAGAGCCCAGTCTGGGATCACCCGATCCTGACCCAGTATGTGCCGCGCCGCATCCTGGACGCCCGCGCCCGTCGTCCGGTGACCCTGCCCGAGGACGAGTGGAACCACATCAACATCGCCCGCGAAGCCGTGCGCCTGAACGACCTCGGCGTCGACGTCGCCATCGGCGCCCACGGCCAGCGCGAGGGCCTGGCCGCCCACTGGGAGATGTGGATGCTGCAGCAGGGCGGAGCCACGCCGATGCAGGCCATCCGCGCCGCCACGATCGGCGGGGCGAGGGCTCTCGGGCTCGATCGCGACATCGGCTCGCTTCAGGTCGGCAAGCTGGCCGATCTGGTGGTGCTGGACGCCAATCCGCTGGAGAACATCCGCAACACCACCTCGATCCGCTACACCCTGGCCAACGGCCGTCTCTACGACGACCGGATGAACGAGGTCGGTCTGCGCCAACGGCCGCGCGCGCCCTTCTGGTTCGAGCGCGAGGGCGACGAGGGCTTCGTTCCGGGTTCGACGCACACGGAGACGGACGGTCACGGGCACGGCGACTGACGCTTTTGCGGCCGGACGCGGGGTGATGTAGGGAAGGGACGAACCCGCTCCTTCCCATCCCCTTTTCCATGCGCGCGGCCGTCCGGCCGACCGCAGGCCCGTCATGACCGAAACCTCGCCCGCCCAGACCTCCGCCCTCGTCCTGTTCTCCGGCGGACAGGACAGCGCCACCTGCCTCGCCTGGGCGCTGGAGCGATACGCGCGCGTGGAGACCGTCGGTTTCGATTACGGCCAGCGCCACGCGGTGGAGATGGCGGCGCGGCTGCGCGTGCGCGACGGCATGGCGGCGGCGCTGCCCGACTTCGCAGATCGTCTGGGCCCCGACCACGTCGTCGACCTGACCGGCTTTGGCGCTATCGGCGAGACGGCGCTCACCACCGACCGCGCCATCGAGATCGACGCGCGCGGCCTGCCGACCACCTTCGTGCCCGGTCGAAATCTGGTGTTCCTGAGCGTGGCGGCGGCTCTGGCCGACCGGCGCGGGCTGGACCTCCTGGTCGGCGGCATGTGCGAGACGGACTTCTCCGGCTACCCGGACTGCCGCCGCGACACCATCGAGGCCATGAGCCGGGCCCTGACGCTGGGCCTCGACAAACCCGTGCCCATCGAGACGCCCCTGATGGCCCTGACCAAGGCCCAGACCTGGGCGCTGGCTGACCGTATCGGCGGGGCGGACCTGGTCGAGCTGATCGTGGAGGAGAGCCACACCTGCTATCGCGGCGACCGCGCGCACCACCACGCCTGGGGCTACGGCTGCGGCGAGTGCCCCGCCTGCGAACTCCGCGCCGCCGGATGGATCGAATGGACCGCCGGCGCATGACCTATTCGGTCAAGGAGACCTTCCTGACGATCCAGGGGGAGGGCGGTCAGGCCGGCCGCCCCGCCGTCTTCTTGCGCTTCGCCGGTTGCAATCTGTGGAGCGGGCGCGAGCAGGATCGCGCGACTGCCGTCTGCACCTTCTGCGACACCGACTTCGTCGGCACCGACGGCGACGGTGGCGGCAAGTTCGCCGATGCCGAGGCCCTCGCCGACCACGTCGCCGCCTTCTGGATCGGCCGCGACGGCGACCCGCGTCTGGTCGTCTGCACCGGCGGAGAGCCGCTGCTGCAACTGGACCCGGTCCTGATCGCGGCGCTGAAGGCGCGCGGCTTCGAGATCGCCCTGGAGACCAACGGCACTATCGCCGCGCCCCCCGGCATCGACTGGATCTGCGTCAGCCCCAAGGCCGCCGCGGCGGTGGTGCAGACGACTGGTCAGGAGCTGAAGCTGGTCTATCCGCAACCGCTCGCCATGCCCGACCGCTTCGAAGACCTCGCCTTCGACCGCTTCTGGCTGCAGCCGATGGATGGGCCTGATCAGGCGGCGAACACGGCTGCGGCGATCGACTACTGCCTGGCCAACCCGAAATGGCGGCTCAGCGTCCAGACGCACAAATACATCGGCGTGCGCTGATGCGGGTTCGGCCGTACACGCCTGGCGACGCTGAGGCGATGGCCGCGCTGTATCAGAGGTCCGTGCGGGCGGTGGGGCCCTCGGACTATGCACCCGTGCAGGTCGAGGCCTGGGCCGGCGCCGGCCCGTCGGCCATACACTTCGCCGAGCGCATGCAGGACGGCCGTTGGGCCTTCGTCGCCGACCGGGCAGAGGGCGAGCTATTGGGCTTCATCGATCTGGAAGCCGACGGCCACATCGACTTCCTATACGTCGCGCCGGAGGTCCAAGGCCGTGGCGTCGCCGACCGGTTGCTGGATGCGGTGGAGCAGATCGCTCGCTCAGCCGATGTCCAGCGTCTCTATTCGGAGGCCAGCGAAGCGGCTCGCCGCTTCTTCGTCCGGCGCGGATTCGTCGTCCTGCATCGCCGGGACTTCGAGGTCGCCGGCGTGCCGATCCACAACTACGCGGTGGAGAAGCGCCTCTAGCAGCGCCGTCCCTGGCGCTGCCGTTCCTCGCAGCGGCGCTGCTCGCGCTCATACTCGCGCTGCTCGCGCTCGCGGCGGGCGCGCGTCTCCTCGTCCGAAGTGGTCACGGCGTCGACGCCCGCGCCGACGACCGCCCCCGTCGCCTTGGCCGCTCCGCCCACGACGGCTCCGGCCGTGCCAACGACGGCCCCGACCAGGCACCCCTGGAGCATCAAGGAGCCCGCCAGAACGGCGGACAGGGCGGCGGCGCGGCGCAGGGCTTGGATCATGGGTGGCATGTGGCACGGTCTTGGTGAACCAAAGATGACCTAATCTTCACGCCTCTGCGGCCGGGATCGTCGTAACGTCGCTCAATGAGGTGGAGGGGCGAATGAAGGCGATACGCCTGGGCGTGCTGGTCCTGCTGACGGTGGCGGCGACCTTCGCCCTGCATGAGCTGGCTCACGGTCTGACCGGGGCCGCGCTCGGTTATGAGATCTTCGTGCGGGCGAACAGTTCCGGCCTGGCGGGCGGCGGCGCCTATGACAGCGACCTGCACCGCGATCTGGTCGCCGCAGCAGGACCGGCGGTGACTCTCTTGCAAGGGTTGGTCGCCGCCTTGTGGATCCGCACGCGACCGGGCCTGATCGCCCTCGGCATCGTCCTGTCGGCGCTGTTCATGAGGATCCTGGCCGCCTTCGCGAGCCTAGGTAATCCAAACGACGAGGCGCGCCTCGGCCTCTCCTGGGGCGTGGGCCCCTGGGCCATCCACGCCCTGGTCATCCTGATCCTGCTCGGGCTGGCCGTCTGGAGCGCAAGGCGCGTCCGACCGCGCCTCGCGCCGCTGATCGGCCTGCTGGTCCTGATCCAGATCGGCGTCGCGGCCGTCGCCCTCGGAGAGCGCCTGCTCCCCACGCTCACCCTCTGACCGTCTCAGCCGACCTGCGCGCGGTGCCTCAGCATCGCATCGGCCAGCACGCAGGCGGCCATCGCCTCGACCACGGGCACACCCCGCAGTGCCACACAGGGGTCGTGACGGCCCTTGGTCCTAAGATCGGTCTCGGTCCTGTCGCGCGTCACCGTTCGGCGTGGCGCCAGGATCGACGAGGTCGGCTTGAACGCCACCCGCGCCGTGATCGTCTGGCCCGTCGAGATGCCGCCCAGAATGCCGCCCGCGTGGTTGGACAGGTATTCGATCTGGCCATCCGGCCCCAGCCGCATCTCGTCGGCGTTGTCCTCGCCCGATAGCTCCGCCGCGCCGAAGCCCGCGCCGATCTCCACGCCCTTGACGGCGTTGATGCTCATCAGCGCGGCGGCCAGTTCCGCGTCCAGCTTGCCGTAGAGCGGCGCACCCCAGCCCGCAGGGACGCCCGAGACCTCCAGCGCCACCACGGCGCCGATCGACGAGCCTGCCTTGCGGACCTCGTCTAGATACGCCTCCCACGCCGGAACGGCCTCGACCGAGGCCGCGAACAGCGGGTTGTCGTAGACGGCGTCGAAATCCACGGCGTCTGCCGCGATCCGGTGCGGCCCCAGCTGCACTACGCCGGCGCGGATGACCACCTCGTCGCCCAGCACCTTTCTCGCCACCGCGCCCGCAGCGACCCGGCTGGCGGTCTCGCGCGCCGAGGACCGGCCGCCGCCGCGATGATCGCGCACGCCGTACTTGGTCTGATAGGTGACGTCGGCGTGGCCGGGGCGATAGGCGCGGGCGATCTCGCCATAGTCCTTGGAACGCGCGTCCTCGTTCTCGATCTGGATGGCGATAGGCGTGCCAGTCGTCACCGGCCCAGCGCCGTCATCGAACACACCGGACAGGATACGAGCGGTGTCGCTCTCCTTCCTCTGGGTGACGAAGCGACTGCCGCCAGGCTTCCTGCGGTCCAGCCAAGGCTGGAGATCGACTTCGGTCAGGGAGATCAGCGGCGGGCAGCCGTCGACGACACAGCCGATCGCCGGCCCGTGGCTCTCGCCCCAGGTCGTGACGCGAAACAGATGGCCGAAGGTGTTGTGGGACATGACCCGCGACGCTTAGGCCGCCAGCCGGTCCGGCGTCCAGACGCGGGTGAAGCGGGCCAGCAGATCCTCGGCCGCTGACGGCACGTCATCGGCGGGCGTCAGGTGCACGAACAGATGCCCCTGCGGGCGCCGTCCGCGCGCGGGCAGGCCCAGCCCGCGCAGCCTCAGCCGTACGGGATGGGACAGACCGGCTGTGACCCACGCCGCGTGCGAACCCGCATGGGTTTCGATCTCGATCCGCCCGCCATCGGTCAGCAGACGACGCGGCGTGTCCCAGGTCATGTGCAGATCATCACCGACCACCGTCAGACCCTCGCTTGAGCGGATCAGAACGGGCAGATGCAGGTCCCCACCATCGTCGGCGGCGCCTCTCAGGCGCAGGTGCTCGCCCGATCGCATCCCGGCCGGAGCGCGCACACGCAGCGTCCGCCCGCCAAGACGAACCTCAGCGATCCCGCCTTCCAACGCCTGATGCGGGGTCAGGCCGATGACGGGCAGGGCGGCCGGGCGCTGGCGCGGGGCGGCGAGGGCGGCGCGGACGCCTCCGCGCGACTGGATCAAGCGATAGGCGGCGATGACTCTCCGGAACCGCTCGTCGTCGCCGCCGGGGAGGTCGGGCCGCGCCGACTTCACCGCCAGGCGGAAGGCTCGCACGACCGCCGCCTGATCCGTCGGCCCGTGCAGGCCCAGGACGGCGAAGGCGTCGGTCAGGGAGGGGCCGGAGGCGGACATGCGACGAATAGGCCGCGATCATGGTCAAGGCGGGGTTAACCGTGCGGGCCGCGGCACCGCTTGCTATAGCGTCCTCATGACCAGCCCCGTGATCCCGCCCAGCCCCAGCCGCGAGGAATACGCCCGCGACTACGCCGCCGCGCTCGCCGCCAACGGCGACGAAACCATCTTCGACCGCGCCGAGCCCATCGGCCTGATCGTCGACTGGCTGGCCGACGCCCGCGCTCATGAGCCGAACGATCCCAATGCGATGGCCCTGTCGACCGTCGATGCCGACGGCGTGCCCGACAGCCGCATGGTGCTGCTCAAGGACATCGATGCGCGCGGCCTGACCTTCTACTCGAATGCCGAGAGCGCCAAGGGCCTGCAACTGTCGGGCAAGCCGCATGTGGCCCTGCTGTTCCACTGGAAGACCCTGCGCCGGCAGGTCCGCGTGCGCGGCACCGTCGAAGCCGTCACTGTGGCCGAAGCCGACGCCTATTTCGCCAGTCGTGCTCGCGAAAGCCGGATCGGCGCCTGGGCCTCGGACCAGTCCCGACCCCTGCCGGATCGCGCCGCCCTGGAAGCCGCCGTCGCCCGCGAGACCGCGCGGTTTGAGGGCGTCGAGCCGCCCCGGCCGCCCCACTGGACAGGCTGGCGCGTCGTCCCGCGTTCGGTGGAGTTCTGGCGCGACCGACCCTATCGGCTGCACGACCGGCTGAGGTTCGACCGCTCAAGCGAGGGCTGGACGAAGACCCGGCTCCAGCCCTGAGGCGTCAGGTCCCGTAGCGGGCCAGGAACGTCTCGACAGCGTCCGAGGCGATCTTCTCTGGCGAACGTTCCGCCTGCACCTCGTCGCCGGTCACCAGGGGCATGAAGAAGACCGGATGCTCGACCATGCCCATCAGCTGGCCCGCCGCCCACGACGCTTTGTCGAACCGGATCTCGCCGCGGTCCGCGAGGGTCTGCAGCGCCTGGATCAGGGGACGTCCGAAATCGCTTCGTCCCCTGTCGAAGAATCGCCGGGCGACCTCTCGGAAGCGCGGCCGCTCGGCCATGACCAGTCGGAACACCGCGCGCACAAAAGGATCGCCCATGAAACGGGCGTAGGCCAGCGCGAAGCCAGTCAGCACCTCGCGCGCGGGTCCGTCGGTCAACCGAACGCATTCCATCTGGCGGGCAAAATCATCGGCGGCGTTCTCGATCACCGCCCCGAACAGATGCTCCTTAGACGGAAAGTATGCATAGAGCGTCGCAGTCGAGACGCAGGCCGCCCGCGCGATCGGCTCGATCCGGGTCGAGGCATAGCCCTGGCTCATGAAGAACCGTCGGGCTTCCCGCACGATCGTGTCCCGTCGCTTGTCCTGGCCGGGTTTCAGGTCGGGCAGAATGCCGGTGGCGTGCGAGTCCATCGGCAGCACGCCTAAACCAATCCGCGCACAACCGGAATACGGACGAACACCGTTACGGTTCTGAATTCATCAGCTTGGCGAGCAAGGGATGGGCCAGCAGCGGTGCGGCCAGCCGCACGACCGCCTGCGGGTCCTCGAGCCGCACAGCGGCAGTAGCATCGGCCACGATGAAGTCGGCCCGTGTGCGCGACGGCTCGGTCAGCCTTTCGTGTCCGGGACGGACGGTCTTCAGATACTGGTCGATCACCGAGCCCGCCGTCCGCCCGCGCTCGGCCTGATCCCGCAGCAGGCGTCGGATGAAGCGGATGTCGGCCGGCGTGTCCACGAACACCCGGATGTCGAACAGATCGGCGAGCGACGGCGTGCACAGCAGGTGTGTGCCTTCCACGATCACGACCGGCGCCGCCCGCACCGGCTCTCCACCCGGCTCTCGGCCGTGGGTGATAAAGGAATAGATCGGGGCGACGATATCGCGTCCGGCCTTCAAGGCGCCCAGGTCGGCCTTCAGCCGCTCGTGATCGCGCGCCGCCACGTCGTCGAAGTCGAACGTCGCCGCATCGAAGCCGGGCAGGGAGGCAGCGTCACGGTAGTAGGAGTCCTCGCGCAGCAGCACCGCCTGACCCGTCGGCAGCACCGCCGCCACGGTCTCGGCCAGCGTCGACTTGCCCGAGCCCGAGCCTCCGGTGATGGCGATGAGGATGGTCATGGCGGGGCTCTAGCCGCCCCGCGCCTCTAGCGGAAGAAGCAGGTGTCGCCTGCGTAGAGGGATTCCACGGTGCCCGACCCGTCCGCGGCCGTGAGGAAACCGCCCAGGTCGCCCGCCGTGAACTCGATGCCCAGCGTCGAGTCGGTCTGGATCTCGACGGTGCGCGCCGCGTTCAGGTCCGCTCGGCTCGTGCCCACGCCGATCCCGTCTGCGGTCGTCAGGCCTGCCTCACGCAGGAACCAGCCCCGGAACTCTCCATTCTGGAACAGCAGCTGCAGGCCGTTGGCGTATTGCGCGAACTGGACGGGTCCCTGACCGCACTCCTCGTTGGTGGACTGTTCCGGAGCCGGGCCGCCCACGGCGATGTTCACCGCGGTGATGACGGACTCCTGCGGCGTGCCGAAGGGCAGTGCGCGCGCCGCGCCTGAGGCGTCGAACACCCGTAGCCCTTCACCTTCGATGGCCAGACCACCGGTCTGTTGCGCGGCTGCGGCCGGCGCCGCGGCCTCGGAAGGCGCTCCGGCGGGAGCGGCCGTCTCTGCGGCCGGCTCGATGGACCGATCACAGGCGGCCAGGGCGGCCACGACGGTCAGGGCGAGGGCGGTCCGGGCGATAAGGCGCATGGTCTTGTTTTCCTTGTTTCGGGTCCGACGCCGGGGAGAGAAGGCCAAAACGCACGCAGAGGCAACGGCGAAGCTGTCTTCATCGCCCCAAGATGACCTAGCGTCACGTTGCTTGCCGGTGATCACCTCGGCTAGGTTGCCGCCAAGCCTCGCCTTCAGCAGGGGCATTTTCCGAGGGAACGTGATGCTGGGTTTGATGCAGGACTGGCCGCTGACGGTCGACCGGATTCTGGACCACTCCAGGAATTGGCACCCCCACCGCGAGGTCGTGACCCGCTCGGTCGAGGGACCGATCGTGCGCACGACGTACGGCGAAATCCACGGCCGGGCCAAGCGCGTGTCCAATGTGCTCAAGGGCTGGGGCGTCAAGGTCGGCGACCGCGTCGCGACCCTCGCCTGGAACACCGGCCGCCACATCGAGGCCTGGTACGGCATCATGGGCATCGGGGCGGTCTGCCACACCCTGAACCCGCGCCTGTTCCCGGAACAGCTGATCTACATCATCAACCACGCCGAAGACCGCATCATCTTCGTCGACCTGACGTTCGTGCCGCTGCTGGAGGCCATCCTGCCGCACTGCCCGACGGTGGAGCGGGTCGTGGTCATGACCGACCACGTCACCATGCCGGCGACCAAGCTGCCGCGCGCCGAATGCTACGAGGCGGTGCTGGAAGGCGTGTCCGAGGACTGCGAATGGGGCGGTTTCGACGAGAAGACGGCGTGTGGCCTCTGCTACACCTCGGGCACGACGGGGAATCCGAAGGGCGTCCTCTATTCCCACCGGTCGAACTTCATCCACACCCTGCTGGGCATGCAGTCGACGGTGCTGGGGCCGTCGCCCAAGGAAGTGATCCTGCCCGTCGTGCCGATGTTCCACGCCAACGCCTGGGGCATAGCCTTCGCCGGCCCGGCCGCCGGGGCCAAGCTGGTCATGCCGGGGGCCCGGATGGACGGTCCCGCCATCTATGAGCTGATCGAGAGCGAGGGCGTCACCTTCTCGGCCGCCGTGCCGACCGTCTGGCAGGGGCTGCTGGCGCACCTGCGCGAGCACAAGCTGCAGATCCCCACGGTCAAGAAAGTGCTGATCGGCGGCTCGGCCGTGCCCGAAAGCCTGATCCGCGCCTTCAACGACGAGTTCGGCATCGAGGTTCTGCAGGGCTGGGGCATGACCGAGACCTCGCCCATCGGCACCCTGTCCAACCTGACGCCGGAACTGGCCGCCCTGCCGTACGACGAGGGCATGAAGTGGCGGGTCAAGCAGGGCATGCCGCCGCTGGGCGTCGAGCTGAAGCTGAAGAACTACGCGGGTCAGGAGATGCCGCACGACGGGCACACCTACGGCCGCCTGATGGTGCGCGGCCCCACCATCGCCGGGGCGTACTTCAAGGGCGAGGGCGGCGAAATCCTCGACAACGAGAGCTACTTCGACACCGGCGACGTCGCCACCATCGACGAGCACGGCTTCATGCAGATCACCGACCGCGCCAAGGACGTGATCAAGTCGGGCGGCGAATGGATCAGCTCCATCGAGATCGAGAACATCGCCGTCGGCCACCCCAAGGCCGAGCTCGCCGCCGTCATCGGCGCGGCGCACCCCAAGTGGGACGAACGGCCCGTGCTGGTCGTCAAGCTCAAGCCGGGCGAAAGCCAGGACAAGCAGGAGCACCTGGACTTCCTGCAGGGCAAGATCGCCAAGTGGTGGATGCCCGACGACGTCGTCTTCGTCGACGACATCCCGCTGGGCGCGACGGGCAAGATCGACAAGAAGCTGCTGCGCGAGCGAATGAAGGACTACCGTCTGCCGACCGCCGCCCCGACCGAGACGGTCTGACCCAATGGCCCAGGCTCCGCGCGCGGTCCGCTGGGCGCGAGTTCTGCTGGCCCTCACGCTGCTGAGCCCCGCCGTGGCCTTCGTCGCCGTCGCGGGGATGAAGCTCGGCGTGTGGGACTGGACCGTCGGCTATTCGCTTCTCGCCATGCGCGTCGGGCTCGCGTTCGCCGCGCTCGGGGCCGTGGCGGCGCTAGGCGGCGTCGTCGTGGCCCTGGGCGAGAAGAAGGCCGGGCCCTTCGCCCTGGTCGGGCTGGTGGCGGGCGCCGTCACGGCGACCATCTATGGCCTCCATGTCGCTTCTCACGGCCTGCCGGTCGCGGGGGGACCCGCGCTCCTCGCCGATGTCACCACCAACCCGGCCGAGCCGCCGGTCTTCTCCGGGACCCTCGCGGATCAGCGCAGCGCCGCCGGCGTGCCAACCCTGACTGCCAGCGCCTTCGGGGCCTGCCAGGCCGCGACCGTCCCGACCCAGGTCGCGCCCAGCGTCGCCGCCTACGCCCTGCAGCAGGCGGGGTTCACGGTGCTGGGCTCCGGCGTCGGCCGCGCCGACGGCACCCGCACCGGCTTCTGGTTCGGCTTCAACCATGACGCCGTCATCCGCATCCGCCCCGGCCAGACGGACGTCCGCGTCTCGGCCCGCCAGGCGCGACCCGACGGCGGTGAGGCCTGCGGACTGTTGCAGACGATCGTGTCGAACCTTCAGGCGCCGTAGGTCGCCGTCAGGGTGGGCTCGCCGTCGGTGGTGGCCCGACCCTCCTTCACCAGCTTGATCAGGTGCGCCCAGACCGACAGGCTCGCCGCCGGCCACAGCCGCTGGTCGACGGCTGCATAGAGCTTGGGCACCATCTCCGCGATGGTCCGGTCCCCGGCCGCCAGCCGCGCTGCGACCTGCGCCTCGCGTTCGAGCCGATGCGTCCGGTAGGCCGCCAGAAACGCGGCGGGCTGCGTCACCGGAGCGCCGTGCGTCGGCCACAGGGTGTCGAACCCCGCTGTAATCACAACGTCGAGACTGGCCATGTAATCCGCCATGTCTCCGTCCGGCGGCGCGACCACCGTCGTCGACCAGCCCATGACGTGGTCGCCGCAGAACAGGGCGTTTTCCTCTTCCAGCGCGAAGGCCATGTGGTTCGACGCATGGCCCGGCGTGGCCAGAGCGGTCATCGACCAGCCGTCGCCTTCGATCCGCTCTCCGCCTGTCAGAATGACATCGGGCGCGAAGGCCTCGTCCTCGTCCTCATCCAGACCGCCAGAGGCGTGGGTCTGTCGCGCGGGCGGGCGCATGGCCAGGATGGGCGCGCCCGTCCGCTGGGCGAAGGGGCGGGCGAGGGGGGCGTGATCGCGATGGGTGTGGGTCACAAGCACATGGGTCACGCGCCGGCCCTCGACCGCCCCCAACAGGGCGTCCAGATGCGTCTCGTCCATCGGCCCCGGATCGATCACGGCGACCCCCGCGCCCGGCGCGTCGCGCCCGACGATGTAGGTTCCCGTCCCGGTGAAGGTGAACGGCCCCGGATTGTTCGCGATGACCCGCTGGATCAGGGGCGAGACCTGATCGCGGCGGCCGTACTCGAACTCGAAGTCTCTGACGAAGGGAATCATCCCGGCTCCTGCTCGCCCGGCGCGGTCCTTGCCTTAACGGATCGTAAACCGTCTCGGAGCGTCCAAAATGGCCCGCGCCATCGCCTATTCTGTCTCAAATCGGCTCCAGCCCATCGCGGCGGCCATCCTGTGTCTCATGGCGGCGCAGCTGGTGCTGCACTCCTGCGGCGATCCCGAGCCTGTGCCCTTCGCCGCCCGCGTCGCCGTCGAACGCTAGAGCGGCAGCCGGCTGAGGTCGTAGCCGGCGCGAGCTCCGGCCTCGCGCAGGGCGTCGGCATCGGCCCCGGCGCGCCGCATGGCCAGCGCCCAGGTCACGGCCGATCGCGTGCCCGATCGGCAGAACATCCAGACGGGCTCGCCCTTGGCCAGAACCTCGCCGACCGCATGGATCGCCGCCTCGTCCGGGAAACCGCTTACCGGCGCATGGACGAACGCCACGCCCGCCGCCCGCGCGGCCTCGGCCACTTCGGCCGCCGTGGGCTGACCGGGATCCTCGCCGTCGGGCCTGTTGGACACGATCGTTGTGACGCCCAGCGCCGCCGCTTCGCCGATGTCGGACAGGGCGACCTGGGGCGCGACCTGCACGGTGTCGCTCAAGCGTCGGAAATCGGCCACAGTCGCCTCCTCGGTTTCAGGTTTTCCAGCTAACACGCCGCCACGGAAAAACCATTGCCACGCTTCAGGCGTTAGGCTCGCTCCTGATGTCGAAACAACCCACGGATTCTCGATGCGTCTTCTGACCGCCGCCTCCTTCGCCGCCCTCGTCCTGTCCGCTCCCTCGGCCTTCGCCCAGGATCAGGACGGTCCGATCGCCACCGCGACCGAGGCGACGGAGTCGGTCGAGGCGAGAAACGCCCGCGAGGCCATCGCCTATGAGACGCCCCTGCCGCGCGGCGCTCCGGAACAGGACTATCCCCTGGTCGCCTGGTGCGCGGCCCTGGTCGAGGGGCACATCGCGCTCGGCCGCACCCTGACCGGCGCCGACGATCTGGACCGCGAGATCATGCGACTGGGCGCGCTCGAGGCCACCGATTTCCGCGAGGCCCTGCGCATCGGGGCACCGCGCCAGACGCCGGCGACCCGCACGGCCGCGCAGGCCGCCGAGGCCGAAGCCACCGCCCGCTGGACCCCGCTGATGGCCCTGCCGGAGGATGCCGCGCGCAGCCAGGCGTTCGGCCTGTTCTTCGGCCTGCCCGGTCGTTGCGAGCACGCCGCGCGGCGGGTGCGCGAGAACATCACCACCGCCCCGGTGACGCTGCAGCAGGCGGGCCTGGACGAGATGGGTCAACCGGTCGCCCAGTAATCGGGGCGGGGGGCAGGGCAGGGGCCTCGACCGTCGCGGCGGGGGCCTCTAAACCGGCCTCATGTTCAGATCCGTCCTGGTCGCCAATCGCGGCGAGATCGCCTGCCGCGTCTTCCGCACCGCCAAGCGCATGGGCCTGCGCACCATCGCGGTCTATTCCGAGGCCGATGCGAACGCGCTCCACGTCCGCGAGGCCGACGAGGCCGTCCTGATCGGCCCGGCCCCGGCGCGGGAAAGCTATCTGGATCAGGCCAAGGTGCTCGCCGCCGCCAAGGCGACCGGCGCCGAAGCCATCCACCCCGGCTATGGCTTCCTGTCCGAGAACGCGGAGTTCGCCGAGGCCGTCATGGCCGCCGGCATCACCTGGATCGGCGCCCCACCGGCCGCCATCCGGGCCATGGGCCTGAAGGACGCGGCCAAACAGCTGATGGTCGAGGCGGGCGTGCCCGTGACCCCCGGCTACATGGGCGAGGACCAGTCGCCCGACCGGCTGAAGGCCGAGGCCGACGCCATCGGCTATCCCGTTCTGATCAAGGCCGTGGCGGGCGGGGGCGGCAAGGGCATGCGCCGCGTCGACGAGGCCCCGGCCTTCCTCGACGCCCTCGCCTCATGCCAGCGCGAGGCCGCCTCCAGCTTCGGCGACGACCGGGTGCTGATCGAGAGATACATCCTGTCGCCGCGCCACATCGAGGTTCAGGTGTTCGGCGATGCCCACGGCGAGGTCGTCCACCTGTTCGAGCGCGACTGCTCGCTCCAGCGCCGCCACCAGAAGGTGATCGAGGAGGCCCCGGCCCCCGGCATGGACGAGGCGACGCGCCAGGCCGTCACGGCGGCGGCGGTGCGGGCGGCGAAGGCCGTCAACTACGTCGGCGCCGGCACCATCGAGTTCATCGCCGACGGGACGGAGGGCCTGCGCGCCGACCGCATCTGGTTCATGGAGATGAACACCCGGCTGCAGGTCGAACACCCGGTCACCGAGGTGATCACCGGCCAGGACCTGGTCGAATGGCAACTCCGCGTCGCCGCGGGCGAGCCCCTGCCGCTGAAGCAGGACCAGCTGTCGATCACCGGCTGGGCCATGGAGGCCCGTCTCTACGCCGAGGACCCGGCCAACGGGTTCCTGCCCAGCATTGGGCGCCTGGACCACTTCGTCCTGCCCGACGACATCCGCGTCGACACCGGCGTCGAGGCGGGCGGCGAGGTCAGCCAGTTCTACGACCCCATGATCGCCAAGCTCATCGTGCACGAGGCTGCGCGCGAGGCGGCGGCGGCGCGGCTGGCGGAGGCGTGCGCCGAAGTGCAGGTCTGGCCGGTCCGGACCAACGCCGGGTTCCTGGTCCGCTGCCTGAAGCACGCCCGCTTCCGCTCGGGCGACGTCGACACCGGTCTGATCGCGGCCGAAGGCGAGGCGCTGTCGCAGGCGCAGCTTGACCCCGCGATCGACGCCGCCGCCATCGGCATGGTCGCCGAGAGCGAGTGGCACGGCCGCACCGACTATCGCTCCGCCGATGGGTCGTCGCCGTTCCAGGGGCTGCCAGGCCAGACGTTCGGCTTTCGTCTGAACGCCGCGCCCCGCGCCAGCTACGCCGCCCGGGTCGCGGGCCGCAAGGTCGTCGCTCCGGTTCTGGCGGACGGCGAATACGCGACCTGGCACGTCGGCGAGCCCGCCCTGCCGGTCGAAGTGCTGCACGACACCATTCAGGTCGGCGAGCGCAGCTTCGGCTACGCCTACGCCTTTGGAGACGCGTCTGGCCCCGACATCCTCTTCGCTGACGGCGGGGCCGTGACCGTGACCTGGCGCGACGGCGTCGCGGACCGGGGCGCGGGTAGCGGCGGGGCTTCCGACGGCGCCCTCCGCGCCCCCATGCCGGGCAAGATCGTCGCGGCGCCCGCCAGGCCCGGCGACGCCGTGAGCAAGGGCCAGCCCATCGTCGTGCTCGAGGCCATGAAGATGGAGCACGCCCTCGTCGCCCCGTTCGACGGCGTCGTCGGCGAGATCGGCGTCTCCGTCGGCGACCAGGTCGCGGCCGACGCCGTCCTGGCCACGGTGGAGGCGGCCTCCGCCTGATGCCCCTCCACATGATCAAGCTGTGCGTCGGCGTCGCCCACGTCGAGACGCTGGAGCGCCGCGCCGCCAAGGGTCAGTGGCTGACCGTCAACACCCGCATGACGCCCAAACGCGCCGCCGAGATCGAGGACGGCGGCTCTATCTACTGGGTCATGAAGGGCACGGTCACCTGCCGCATGCCCATCGTCGACATCTCCACCCGCGGCGAGGGCAAGGCCTCCAGCTGCGTCATCAAGCTGGCGCCCGAGGTCATCCGCACCGCCCCCCAGGCCCGTCGTCCCTTCCAGGGCTGGCGCTATCTGGAGCCCAAGGACGCGCCGCCCGATCTGTCGTCGATGGACGCCGGCGACCTGCCCATCGATCTGGCCAAGCAGCTCCGTGAGATGGGGGCGTGGTGACGCCCCTCTCGCCCGCCACCCGCGCCGCCACCCGCGAGCTTCTGACCCTGGCCTGGCCGGTGGTGCTGGCGCGGATCGGCATCATGACCATGGGGCTGACCGACGCCATCGTGGTCGGCAATTACGCCAGCCGCGAGCTGGCTCTGCATTCCCTGGCCTGGGCGCCGACCTCGGTGGTCGTCACGACAGCGGTCGGCCTGCTGCTCGGCGTCCAGGTGATGACGGCCCGTCTACTAGGCGAGGGCCGTCGAGGGGAGGCGGGCGCGGTCCTCCGACGCGGGCTCGTCTACGCCGCCCAGATCGGCGTCGCCTCCATGCTGGCCTTGGTCGTGATCGGCCCCTGGGCGCTGGAGCGGCTGAACCTCGAGGACGGGCTGGGCGCCGCCGCTGGTCCGGCCCTGATCGTTTTCTCGCTGTCCATGCCGGCCTATCTGATCTCGGTCGCCTGCCAGTTCTTCCTGGAGGCGCTCGGCAAGCCCAAGCCGGGCATGATCGCCATGTGGGTCGCCAACGGGGTGAACCTCGGCCTCAACCTGCTGCTGGTGCCCGACCTGCTCGGGCTGGGCGTCGCGGGCGCCGAGGCCTCGGCCTGGGCCACCTTCTGGGCGCGGGCGTCCCTGGCGATCTTCCTCCTGATCTACATCGCCCGCCTGCCCGAGGCGCGCGCGCTCGGGGTCTTCACCAAGCCGCGACGGGATCCCGTCGCCGCCCGCCAGCAAGTGACCATTGGGCTCGGCTCGGGCTCGTCCTACTTCATCGAGGTCGGAGCCTTCGCCCTCATGACCCTCTACGCCGCCCAACTGGGCACGGCCGAGACGGCGGCCTGGGCCATCGTGCTCAACATCTCCGCCATCGTCTTCATGATCCCCATGGGGCTGTCCTCGGCCACGGCGGTGCTCGTCGGCCGCGCCTACGGAGCACGAGACCCCCACGCCGTCCTCCGGAACGGCCTAGTCGGCGTCGGCGTGGTCACCGGCCTGACCTTGCTGGTCGCTCTGATCGTCTGGCCCAGCGCGCCGTTGCTGATCGGCGCCTACAACCGCGACCCCGCGCTGGCCGTCATCGCCATTCCGGCGCTGGTGCTGGCCACCCTGTTCTTCGTCGCCGACGGCATCCAGGTCGTCGCGGCCCAGGCCAACCGCGCGGCGGGCGACGTCTGGTGGCCGACGATCATGCACTTCACCGCGTATGGCGCGATCATGATGCCCCTGGGCTGGTGGTTGTCGCAGAGCTTCGGCGTCGACGGCCTGGTCTGGGCCGTCATCATCGCCAGCCTGGTCTCATCGACCCTGCTGACCGGCCGGTTCGTGCGGATCGCCAGGCGTCTGCAGATCCGAGGCGTTCCGACCTGAAGCCGCTCAGGTGACGCGGCGGCTGTCGCTCTCTATATGCGTCGGCTTCCTCCCGCCCCCGGAGCCCCATGTCCCGCATCCTGATCACCTCGGCGCTGCCCTACATCAACGGAATCAAGCACCTGGGGAATCTCGCGGGCTCCATGCTGCCGGCGGACGTCTACGCCCGGTTCAAGCGGGGGCAGGGGCATGCGGTGCTCTACATCTGCGCCACCGACGAGCACGGCACCCCGGCCGAGCTGGCCGCCGCCGCCGCCGGTCAGGACGTGCGGATCTACTGCGACGAACAGCATGAGATCCAGAAGCGGGCGGGCCAGGCGTTCGGCCTCAGCTACGACTGGTTCGGTCGGTCCTCGAACGCGCCCAACCGCCGCCTGACGCAGCATTTCGCCAACGTCCTTGAACAGAACGGCTTCATCGAGGAGCGGGTGGATCGGATGATCTACTCCATCGACGACGCCCGCTTCCTGCCCGACCGCTACGTCGAGGGCACCTGCCCCCACTGCGGCTATCGCCCGGCGCGCGGCGACCAGTGCGACAACTGCGGCCGTCTGCTGGACCCCACCGATCTGATCGAGCCCTATTCGGCGGTGTCGGGCTCGACCAAGCTGGAGGTGCGCGACACGCGCCACCTCTACCTGCTCCAGACCAAACTGGAGGACCGCATCCGCGCCTGGATCGAGTCCAAGTCCGACTGGCAGACCCTGGCCCGCTCCATCGCGCTCAAGCATCTGGACGAAGGGCTGATCGACCGGGGCATCACCCGCGACCTGTTCTGGGGCGTGCCGGTGGTAGGCCCCGACGGCGGCCCGCGGCTCGGCATGGAGGGCAAGGTCTTCTACGTCTGGTTCGACGCCCCCATCGAATACATCGGCGCGACCGAGGAGTGGGCCGAGGCCAACGGCCGGACCTGGCGCGACTGGTGGCGTCTGGACGAGGGCGCCGAAGACGTCCGCTACGTCCAGTTCATGGGCAAGGACAACGTCGCCTTCCACACGGTGTCGTTCCCCGCCACCATCCTCGGCTCCGGCGAGCCGTGGAAGACGGTGGATACGCTGAAGGCCTTCAACTGGCTGAACTGGTATGGCGGCAAGTTCTCGACGTCCCAGAAGCGCGGCGTCTTCATGGACCAGGCGCTGGAAATTCTGCCCGCCGACTACTGGCGCTGGCACCTGACGGCCTATGGGCCGGAGGGCTCGGACGCCGCCTTCACCTGGGAGCAGTTCCAGGCGACGACGAACAAGGACCTGGCCGATGTGCTCGGCAACTTCGTCAACCGCATCGTCAAGTTCGCGGAATCCAAGTTCGACGGCGTCGTGCCCGACGGCGGCGAACCGGGGCCTCTGGAAGCCAAGCTGGATGCTGAGGTCCGCGCCGGTCTGGCCGAGGCCACCGAGGCCTTTGAAGCGATGGAGTTTCGCAAGGCCTGTCAGGCCATCCGCGCCGTCTGGGTGCTTGGCAACGAATATCTGCAGGAAGCCGCGCCGTGGACGGCCTTCAAGACGGACGTGGAGCGTTCGGCGGTCGGGGTCCGCACGGGTCTGAACTTGGTCGCTCTTTTCGCCCGCATCGCCGCCCCGGTCATGCCCTTCACCGCCGAGCGGATCGCCGCGACGGTGGGCGAGACCGACCTGAGCTGGCCGGCCGCCGACGCGCCGTTGCTGGAACGCCTCCCTCGCGGCCGGCCGGTCTCCGCGCCCGAAGTCCTGTTCAAGAAGATTGAGGACGCCCAGGTCGCAGACTGGAGCGAGCGCTTCGGAGGCGCGGAGTGACGCCAGCGCTCGGCGAGCTTTCCTCCGAAACGCTGTCGGCCGTTCGCGAGCGGCTGACACGCACCGGTCGGGCGCAACTGCCAGACGTTCTGGCCGCTGACTACGCCAAGGCCCTGCGCGAGGCCGCCGATGGCGTCGACTTCAACATCGTCACACGCCGATCGACCGGCCACGTCGATCTGCCGGCCGCCTGGCTGGCCTCTCTCGATCCACAGCGGCGCCGGACGCTCGGCGAGACGGTGCAGGCCTCGGCGACCGACCAGTTCCAGTATCTGTTCGACAACCACCCCATCTACGACATGGCCGAAGCTCGGGTGGCGGCACCGGTCTGGGCGGATCTGGTCGCCTTCCTGAACGGCGACGCCTTCCTCGGCCTAATGCGGGACGTGACGGGAGAACCCCGCATCGCCTTGGCCGACGCCCAGCTGACGCGGTTTCGGCAGGGGCACTTCCTGAGCGAGCATGACGATACGGCGGAAGGGAAGAACCGCTACTTCGCCTATGTTCTGAACCTGACGCCCGCCTGGCGCATCGACTGGGGCGGGCTCCTGGCTTTCCACGCAGAAGACGGCAACGTATCCGAGGCTTTCACGCCGCGCATTAACACCCTGAATCTGCTTCGCGTGCCCCAGCCGCATTCGGTCACGCAGGTCGCCCTGTCCGCAGGGGCCGATCGCGTCTCGGTCACCGGCTGGTTGCGGGGAACGGGATAGCTATTCGAACAGCGAAGCCGGCGCGCCATATTCGCCGGGCCACGCCAGATAGGCCACGTCCGTCGGGCCGATGACGTGGACCACGACGCGCCAACGATTGCCCTGCCGTCGCAGCAGCCCATAGGTGGTCGGTCCGTCGAACATCCCTTCGGCGATGACTTCGTCGAATCCGGCCCGCGTGAAGTCTATCGCGCGGCCGTTGGGTGCCTGAATCTCGCCGGCATAGTAGGCCCAGTCCCCCTGGACCCGTAGCCTATCCACCACGAACCGGACCGGCTGGTTCACCTCGTCCTCGACTGGCCTGCGCAGGGCATCCAACAGGGTCCGGCGCAGAGGATCGCCGACCGGAACATCCCGCACGGCGTTCTGGATGACGGCCGGTGCCGCCGCCGGTTCGGAGATGCTCGGCGACAGGGCGGTCAGGACAAGGGCCAGAACCAGCGAAGTCATCTTCGAACCCCCTTGCGCGAAGAACCTATTCCGCCGTGGTCGAGCCCGACGACGTCACGGATTCCGCCGCGGCTGCGGACGGCGGGGCGACGGAGCCGTCTGTCCCGGTCAGGGGCGCGCCGGACCCCGGCAGCTCGCTGTCCTCGGACCGGACGCCCTGCATGAACTTCTCAACCTCCTTGGGAGAGATGTCGATGAAGGCCGGGGCCGAGGCGTTGTGCTGTTCCAGATTGCCCGTGCGCACCACGACCGAGCGATAACCGTCCCAGATCATGTGGAGCGCAACGTACAGCACGATCACCAGGCCCACGTAGCCGATCCAGCGATACTTGTTCAGCAGACGGGCGATGAAGGTCGCCGCGACGCCCATCAAGATGATCGACAGCACCAGGCCGAACACCATGATCCAGGGGTGCTCGTGCGCCGCGCCGGCCACTGCCAGGACATTGTCCAGCGACATGGTGATGTCGGCGATCATGATCTGCAGCAGCGCGGCGCCGAAGGTCTTGCGCTTCAGGCCCAGCTCTTCCGGGGTCGGGCCCTGGCCATGCTCGATGGCGAGAGCGAGCTCCAGCTCCTTCTCGGCTTCCGCCTGATCGTGCGTCGCCTGCTCGCGCAGTTCGCGCCACATCTTCCAGCAGACCCAGAGCAGCAGCACGCCGCCCGCCAGCAGCAGGCCGACGATGGCCAGCAACTGCACGGTGATCAGCGCGAAGCCGATGCGCATGACGACGGCGGCGGCCAGGCCGATCAGGATGGCCTTGCGGCGCTGTTCAACCGGCAGGGCGGCGGCGGCCAGACCGACGGCCACGGCGTTGTCGCCGGCCAGCACCAGGTCGATGGCCAGCACCTGACCGAGCGCGGTCAGCTGGCTGGCGAATTCGGGAGAGCTGAGGAATTCCATGAGCGGGCTGTTAGCAGGGAGCGACAGTTAATCAAGCGGGCCGCTGCTTGCGGCTGGCTTCGTACAGCGCGATCGCCGCCGCGTTTGACACGTTCAGGCTCTCGAAGCCGCCCGGCATGGGGATTCTGGCCAGGACGTCGCAGTGCTCGGCCACCAGCCGGCGGATGCCGTCGCCCTCCGACCCCATGACCAGCACGGTCGGTCGCTCATCCAGCGCGCTGCCCAGCGTCTCATCCGACGCTCCGTCCAGCCCGACGGCCCGCCAGCCAAGATCGGCCAGCCGCTCCAGCGCCCGCGACAGATTGGTCACCCGCGCGCACGGCAGCCGCTCGGTCGCCCCCGCCGCCGCCTTGGCCAGCGCCCCCGCCAGAACAGGCGAATGCCGGTCCTGCACGACGATCCCGCGCGCGCCGAAGGCCAGCGCCGAGCGGAAGATGGCCCCGACGTTCTGGGGATCGGTCAGCTGATCCAGCATGACGATGACGCCCCGGGCCGGCTCCGCCAGATCCTCTAGCGCCACGCCCTCCAGAGGCTGAACCTTGAACACCAGCCCCTGATGCACCGCGCCTTGGGGCAGCATGCGCTCCAACCCCTGGAGGTCGACGACCTCGACCACACGGCCGGGCGCCAGGCAGTCGCGTTCGAGCTCTGCGGCGCGATCCGCTGTGGCGAGCAGCCGCCCCATGCCCTTCCTCGCCGGATTGGCCAGCGCCGCCAGCACCGGGTGGCGACCCCAGATCAACTGGTCCGCGTCGATCTTGCCCCGGTTCTGACGCGGCGCCGCCGCCGAACTGGGTTCGGTCGCCCCGGGTGCCCATCCGCCCTTGTCCAGCGCCCCCTTCGCCCCCTTGCCGCCCGGCCCCGAACGCCCCCGAAAGCCTGCTCCACCGGCCGTTTTCCCGCCCGATTTGCGGTCGTTGCGTTCTGGAATTCTCGACACTATAAGACGCCCTCCGATTTGGAGCCCTTGGGGCTTTCGGGTCTGGCTCCCTGTATCGCAGGCGTGTCCGAACCCCGAAGTCTTTTGTTTCGAGACGGGTCGAAAGACCGGTTTCGGGCGTTCATTCGGATCGACCAGCGCGTGCGGGGGAATGTCCCGAGCGGCAAAGGGGGGGGACTGTAAATCCCCTGCGTAAGCTTCGCAGGTTCGAGTCCTGCTTCCCCCACCACGCGCTTCGATCCGAGAGTTCAGAGGCGACGATGAGGATCGCGGTCGAGGGCTGGATCGCCCGAGGCCGTCTCTGCGCGGGTATAGTACAATGGTAGTACAGCAGCCTTCCAAGCTGAATATGTCGGTTCGATTCCGTCTACCCGCTCCAGGTTTTTGATTGAGCAACGCGCCCCTCAACCCGGGCCATCAGGAGTTTGGCCATGGCCAAGGAAAAGTTCGAACGCACCAAGCCGCACTGCAACATCGGCACGATCGGTCACGTCGATCATGGCAAGACGACGCTGACGGCGGCGATCACCATGACGCTGGCCAAGGCCGGCGGCGCCAAGGCGATGAACTATGCGGACATCGACGCCGCGCCGGAAGAGAAGGCGCGCGGCATCACCATCAACACCGCGCACGTCGAGTATGAGACGGCCAACCGTCACTATGCCCACGTCGACTGCCCGGGCCACGCTGACTATGTGAAGAACATGATCACGGGCGCCGCGCAGATGGACGGCGCGATCCTGGTGGTGTCGGCCGCCGACGGCCCGATGCCGCAGACCCGCGAGCACATCCTGCTGGCCCGTCAGGTCGGCGTGCCGGCGCTGGTGGTGTTCATGAACAAGGTCGACCTGGTCGACGACGAGGAGCTGCTGGAGCTCGTCGAGATGGAAGTGCGCGAGCTGCTGTCCAGCTACCAGTTCCCGGGCGACGACATTCCGATCACCAAGGGCTCGGCCAAGGCCGCGACCGACGGCGTGAACCCGGAGATCGGCGAACAGAAGATCCTGGAGCTGATGCAGACGGTGGACGATTACATCCCGCAGCCTGAGCGTCCGATCGACCTGCCGTTCCTGATGCCGGTGGAAGACGTCTTCTCGATCTCGGGCCGCGGCACCGTGGTGACGGGCCGGGTCGAGCGCGGCATCGTCAAGGTCGGCGAGGAAGTCGAGATCGTCGGCATCCGCCCCGTCCAGAAGACGACCTGCACGGGCGTGGAGATGTTCCGCAAGCTGCTGGACCAGGGCCAGGCGGGCGACAACGTCGGCGTGCTGCTGCGCGGCACCAAGCGCGAGGACGTCGAGCGCGGCCAGGTGCTGTGCAAGCCGGGCTCGATCACTCCGCACACCAAGTTCCTGGCCGAGGCCTATATCCTGACCAAGGAAGAGGGTGGCCGTCACACGCCGTTCTTCACCAACTACCGCCCGCAGTTCTA
>NZ_JNIX01000015.1 GCF_000701445.1 Brevundimonas bacteroides DSM 4726 | reverse complement strand
CCTTCGCTTCGCTACGGAGCCACCTCCCCCAACGGGGGAGGATTAGTTCACGCATACTCATCCCTTCACGCTGCCCGCGAGCATGCCGCGGATGTAGAACCTCTGGAGCGCCAGGAAGAGCGCCAGAACCGGGGCCACAGTGATGACTGCGCCCGCCATCATCATCTCGATGTCCTGCACGTGCTCGCGCGACAGGGCCGCGAGCGCGACCGGCAGGGTGTAGTTCGACTGGTCCGTCAGGATGATCAGCGGCCAGAGGAAGTCGTTCCAGCTGCCCAGGAAGACGAACAAAGCGAGCGTCACCAGGATGGGGGTCAGCGTGGGCAACACGATGCGGCGGAAGATCTGGCCCTCGGTGGCCCCGTCGACTCGGGCGGCTTCCAGCATCTCGTCGGGAATGGACAGGGCGTACTGGCGAACCAGGAACAGGCCGAAGATGGAGGCGAGCCAGGGGACCAGAGCGCCGGCGTAGGTGTTCACCAGGCCGACCGACTTCAGCATCAGGAACAGCGGAAGCGTGCCGATCTGGGCGGGCACCACCAGCGCGGCGACGAGAAGCTGGAACAGGCGATCGCGTCCGGCGAAACGCAGCTTGGCGAAGGCGTAGCCGGCGGGAACGGTGAAAAGCAAAGCCAGGCCGGTGGCGAGGGTGGCGAGGGCGAAGCTGTTGAAGACGTAGCGGCCCATGCCGCGTTCAACGAAGAGCTCTCGGTAATGCTCCAGCGTGGGGGCCGACGGGATCAGGGGCGGCGGGAAGTTGGCGGCCTCCCCGCTCGACATCAGGCTGACCGAGACCATCCAGGCGAGCGGGAACAGGACGATCAGGCCGATCGCCGCGACGCCGAGGTTCAGCAGGAGATCGCGGGGCTTCACGTGTGCTCTCCGCCCAGGCGTCGCGACACCGCGAGCTGGAGCATCGTCACGGCGAAGATGCAGACGAACAGGACGAAGGCGACCGCGCTGGCCGAGCCCAGGTTCCACCATTTGAAGCCCTCTTCGTACATGAAGTAGAGCACGGTCACGGTCGACTGGGCGGGGCCGCCTTGCGTCATCACATAGGGCTCGGCGAACAGCTGGAAGAAGCCCGCGACCGAGATGATCGACACGAGCAGGAGCGTCGGCGCGATGGCCGGGAGCGTCACGTGGCGGAAGCGGCTCCAGGGACCGGCCCCGTCGATGCGGGCGGCCTCGTGCAGCTCGTCCGGGACGGTCTGGAGCACCGCCAGGAAGATCAGCATGTTGTAGCCGAAGGTCTTCCACACCACGAACAGCAGGATGGCCGGAATGGAGGTCGACGGGTCGCCCAGCCAGTCGACGGCGGGCAGGCCCAGCGACGTCAGGGCCCAGTTGATGACGCCGTAGCGGGTGTTGAGCAGGTAGTTCCACAGCACCGCCGTGGCGACGAGCGTCGTCACGAACGGCGCGAAGAAGATCACCCGCCAGATCGGCCGCCACTTCACCGTGCGGGCGTTGAGCAAGAGCGCCGCGCCGAGCGACGCCGCGATCGACAGGGGGACGCCAATGACGGCGAACAGCACCGTGTTCTTCATCGCCTGCCAGAACAGGGGGTTGCCCAGAAGGCGCGTATAGTTCTCCACCCCGATCCAGCGCAGGTTCGACAGGTCCGCCAGCGCATAGATGTCGAAGTCGGTCAGGCTGAGCAGCAGCGACGACACGACCGGCACGACGAAGAAGACCGCCAGAGCGATCATGGCCGGCGCGATGAAGCCCCAAGCGGCGCGTTCGCGGGCAGCGATCATGCGCGACCTCGTTCCAGCATCCAGCGGCGCTTTTCCAGCAAGCGATCGGCGCGGCGGTCGATCTCGGCGGCGGCTTGGGGGACCGTGAACTCGCCGCGCACCATGCGTTCGGCGACGATCTGCATCTCGGTGACGATGCGCTCCCATTCCGGGGCCTTGGGCACGGCCTTGGCCCGTTCCAGCTGGCCGCCGAAGGCGGTGACATAGGGGTCGGAGGCGACCTTGGGCGCGGTCCAGGCGGTGGGGCGGGCCGGGAGGCTGCCGGTGATGACGTTGAACTCGGCCTGGACCGCGGGGTCGGACAGGTAGCGGACCAGCTTCCACGCCGCCTCCTGGTTCGGCGAAGAGCGGAAGACGGCCAGCGACGAGCCGCCGGGCGCGGAGGCGCCGGGGCCGGTCGGGCCGGGCACGCCAGCGGTGGTCCAGTGCGGCTGGATCTCCGGCAGCAGACGGGACTTCATGTCACCGATGGTCCAGGGACCGGAGAAGTAGAAGCTAAACCAGCCGCGCGCGAACTCGGTCCAGACGTTGGAGATCTGCGACGCCGAGGCGACGGGGGCCAGGCCCTCGTCGAACAGGCTCTTGTAGAAGGCGAGCGCGGCCTGGAACGACGGGCTGGAGAAGTTTCCCCGGGTCGCCTCATCCCGAAGCAACGGTTGATCGCCCTGAAGCCCGAAGGTCAGAAGCTGCTCGAACTCATTGAGTGGCAACAGGATTGCGTATCGATCAGGACCGACGACGCGCTTGACCGCGTGCATGGCGCGCTTCCACTCGGCCCAGGTGGTCGGCAGCGCTCCGTAGCCGGCCTGGGCCAGCAGGTCGGTGCGGTGGAAGATCAGGCGGGTGTCGACATACCAGGGCGTGGCGACGACCCGGCCGTCGATGCGGTTGGTGTCCAGCACCGCCGGAAACTGGTCGGTCAGGAGGTCGGCGGCCGCGCCCGGCAAGGGCGACAGGGCGCCGATGGCGGCGAGCTCGGCCACCCAGGTGTTGCCGATCTGGCTGACGTCCGGCAGCGAGTTTCCGGCGTACCCGGTCAGCAGCTTCTGATGGGCGGCGGTCCAAGGCTGGGGCTGGACTTCGACGCGAATGCCCGGATTGGCGGCCTCGAAGGCGGGAATCAGCCGGGGGACGTTGGTCCCCTCATTGCCCATGGCCCAGAAGGTCAGGCGGGTGATCCCGTCGTTCCGCCCGCACCCGGCGAGCGCCGCGCCCGCGCCGGCCATCAGCCCCAGGGCGGCGCGGCGGTGGATCATGCCGCCAGCCAACCGCCGGTGAAGCCCGCCGCTTCCAGGCCCCGGCGCAGGTTGGGCTCCTCGCGCATATGACGCCAGACCAGGTCGGCGCGGGCGTTCTCGATCATGACGACGATCGGACCCTGGTCGATGCCCAGATAGTCGCCGTCGACCCAGCCGACGCCCGGCACGATGCGGCCGTGCTGGAGGCGCCCTTCCCGCTCGGTCAGGGTCGGGTTGAAGGAGTCGAGGAAGCCGAACTCGGTGTAGACCGCCTCGCCGTAGCGCGCCTTCATGGCCTTCAGGCAGGCGGTGACGGCGTCGGGCGCGAAGGGGTAGCTGGCCATGGCGGCGGTCGGCGCGAGCGTGCCGTCGTCGCGGTCGCCGGGGCCGCGGGCGGAATAGCTGAAGAATTCCCGCTCGCGCGCGTCGATGACCTGTTTGAAGTCGCCCGGGCCGTCGCAGGCGGTCAGGCCCCAGACGTCGGCGGAATAGCCGTCCCAGCCGCCGGGGTTGGCGATCGCATAGTTCCGCTGGGCCTGAACGGCGCGGACGCTGTTCTCGAAGTAGTCGAATGGGCCAATCTCGGCGGATTTGGCGCGCATCCAGGGGTCTCGGATGCCGCGGTAGTCGACGAACATGTGGCTGTACTGGTGCCCGAACAGCGGCGGGAAGTGCAGGTGGGGGGGGCCGTATCGGTCGGTCCAGCTGCGGTCATAAACGCCGCACCATTCGCTCCAGACGGCGGGCGAGACCGGGTGGGTGCGGCTGCCCATGGCCAGAAGCAGCAACAGCATGCCCTCGTTGTAGACGTGCCAGTCGGCCTCGATGAAGCCGGTCTCGGGATGCCAGCCCATGCTGATGCGGTTCGGACGGACGACGGCCCAGTCCCACTCGACGCGGTCATAGACGGCCTGGGCCAGACGACGGATCTCGGCCTCGTCGGGGTTGGCCTGATCGAAGTAGCGGGCGGCGAACAGCATGCCGCCGAGCAGCAGGGTGGTGTCGACGGTGGACAGCTCGGTGCGGCCGAAACGGTGGCCGGTGTCCATCTCCAGGAAATGGTAGAAGAAGCCCTTGTAGCCGGTGATGCCGGTCGCGTCCGGCGCCTGGGGCGCGTCGTGGAAGAAGCGGACGGTGTTGAGGGTGCGCGCCCTCGCCTCCTCCCGGCTCATCCAGCCGTTCTCGACGCCGACGGGCCAGCAGGCGAGCGCGAAGCCGACGGCAGCGACGGAGCAGAACGACTCGGTCGGCCAGCGATCCGGCGTCAGGCCGCGTTCGCGGTCGGTGACGTGGACGAACCAATCGAAGGTGCGGCGCTGAAGCTCCGCCACCTCGGGGTCGAGGGGGCGGGCGGGCGTTCCGCCCGGCAGTGAGGCGCAGCCGCTGCCCATCAGCGCGGCGAGCGCGCCCGAAGCCATCAGAAATCCGCGACGATCCATGCCGTCCCTTCTAAGCCAACGCCCCCGCGTTACAAAAAAGTCGGCCGCGTCGCCGGGAGGACGACCTGGCCAGTCTCAGGAGAGAGGGTCTAGAAGCTGTACCGGAAGCCCAGCTGGAAGGTCCGGGTGGGGAAGATCACCCGCGACGGGCGGCCGAAGTTGGGGTTGGGACTGGTCGCCGAGCCGGTCCCGCCGTCGAAGCCGGCGTAGTTGTAGAAGTCGAAGATGTTGATGGCGTCGACGAACAGCGACAGCTGCGAGCCGTTCCAGAGGTCGAAGTTCTTGGTCAGGCGCAGATCGAGGTTCCGGTAGGCGAAGGCGTCCGGAATGATGAAGTTGTCGGTCTGCGGCCGGCCGGCGTTGGGACGGTAGACAAAGTTGGCGCCCGTGCCGTCGAACACGTCGTAGGGCGTGCCCGAGCCCAGGGTCAGGATGCCCGACAGCTGGAAGTCATAGGGCAGGTCGACGATGCCGTTGGCGACGATGCGGTGTTCCTCGTCGTTGTCCGAGGGGCGGACCGGAGAGTTCTCGATGTCGAAGCAGTCGAAGCAGAAGTTGTCGCGCCCGCCGTTCTGCTCGGCGTTGGAGAAGGTGTAGGCGATGTTCAGGCCCCAGCCGCTGTCACGGGTGTAGGGCTTGTCGGCCTTGAGGTAGAGGGCGGTGAACTCGCGCGACTTGTTGTGGTCGGAGACCAGATAGCCGCGGTAAGGATTGCTCGCGCCCGGCCCGCAGAAGCCGCCGTTATCGCCGAAGCCGCCGCCGACGGACGGTCGGGTGGGTTCGCGGCAGCGGTTCAGATAGAGCCAGGTGAACTCGTTCTCAGTCTGGCCATAGGCCAGCGTCAGCTCGGTCTGCCAGTCGCCGAACCGCTGGCGGACGCCCAGGTTGACCTGATCCGTGCGCGGCGGCTCGAAATCGTTCTTGAGCAGGAAGGCCTCGCCGCGCGCCGGGATGGTGGCGAAGACTTGATCGAGGCCGGCAGTCGTGCGGAACCGCTCTTCCCACAGGATCGGGTCCTGGTCGGTCCCGGCGGCGACCCCGAGCGGTCGGCCACGCGCCGCGTTGGTGGTGAAGAAGGCGTTCTGGCGGATGTCGAACGGCTTGACGATCTCGTCGTAGGCGAAGTTGAAGTTGATGCGGTCGTAGTAGCGCCCCGCCCCGCCGAAGATCACCGTCGAGCGGTCGCCGAACACGTCGTAGGAGAAGCCCAGCCGGGGCTGGAAGGCGCCGGCGAAGGGCTCGCGATTGTCGCCGGTCGAGATGTAGTCGGCCTGGTTGAACCAGCTGGGGACATAGCCCGCCGCCTTGCCGCCGTCGGTGGAGGCGATCCACTGGGCCAGGCCCGTCGCGACGTTCGAGGGCGTGACGTAGTCCTCGTTGCCGGCGTTGGTTTCGTAGTCCCAGCGCAGGCCGAGGTTGATCTCCAGCTGGTCGGTGATGCGCCAGTCGTCCTGGATGTAGAGGCCGACGACGGTGTTATCGAGATCGACGCTGGGGAAGGCCCGGCCCAATTCGACGCGATAGGGAACGGTGGTCGAGCCGCTGAGTTCGGGACGGCCGTCGACGTCGAAGTAGAACTGGGGATTACGGCCGAAGAACTTGTTCACCTCGTAGTTCTGGAACGAAACCTTTCCGCCCAGCTTGATCGTGTGGAAGCCGTTGAAGTCGATCTCGTCGAGCCTCAGGTCGTTACGGATCGTGATGGCGTTGTCGGCGATGTCCTGGAAGCTGTCGCGGCCGCCGAGGTTCAGGATCGAGACGCCGCCGAAGTAGTCGGGCTGAAAGCCCGGCGCGGTCGGATTGGTGTCGTTCTCGAACAGGCGATAGAACTGGCCCACGTCGCTGAAGTTGGCGGCGCCCGGGGTGTACTCGTACTGGCGGTAGTCGACGGCGAACTCGTTGGTGAAGGCGTCGCCCTGCCACTGCCAGCGGAAGTTGCTGGTCAGGGTCTGCTGGGCCAGGTTGTTGGCGCGTTCGAAGGCGTCGGCACCGCCGAAGTCGCGTAGGTCGATCTCGTCGCGGTAGGTGACGCTCCAGTCCACGAGATGGCCGTCGCGGGGCTGCCAGCTCAGCTTGCCGAAGAACAGGTCTTCCTCGAACGGGGCGGCGAAGGTGCCGATGAACTGGCCGAACTGGCTGACGAAGCGGGGATCCTGGCGGCCGAGGTTGACGACGTTGGCTCGCGTCTCCTCCTTGCGCTCATAGGTGCCGAAGAAGTGCAGGCGATCGCGGATGATCGGGCCGCCGAGCGCGAAGCCGTACTGCTGGACCTCGAGGTCCGCCTGACGGTCGCCGCGACGACGGGCGAAGACGTCCTGTTCGATGAAGCTCTCGTCGCGATAGGTCCCGAAGATCTCGCCGGTGAACTCGTTCGTGCCCGAGCGCGTGACGGCGGTGATGATGGCCGAGGAGGCCTGTTCGTACTCGGCCTTGAAGTTCTGGCTGACGACGCGGAATTCCTGGACGCCCGCTTGGGGGAAAGGGTTCCCCCGGCTGTCGTCCTGGCCGATGATGCCGCCGCCGATGATGTTGGACTTCAGGCTGGCGCCGTCGATGAAGGCGTTGACCGACTCGGCGCGCTGGCCGCCTGCGGTGATGGTCTGTTCGTTCTCGTCCAGCGAGACCCGGACGCCCGGGGCGAGGCCCGCGAAATTCAGGAAGTTGCGGTTGATCTGCGGCAGGGTCTGGATCTGCTGCGTGGTGACGTTGGTGGCGTTCTCGGGCGTGCGGACCTCGACCAGGCGGCGGCCCACGACGACGATGTCCTCCACGTTGGATGCTTCGGCCCCGGCGGTCGCCGTAACGATGTCGCCGACCTCCAGATCCAGATCGCCGACCTGGCCGACGCCGATGGAGACGGTGTCGGTCGCGGTCTCGCCCTCGCCGGTCGTCACGGTGACCTCATAGGAGCCAGGACGCAGGCCGGACAGGACGTAGGTGCCGCGCGCGTTGGTGCGGGTGCGGGTGGTGAAGCCGCTGGCGACGTCTCGGGCGACAACCTCGGCCGAGGCCTCGGCGGCGCCGCCATCGGTGACGGAGCCGCGCAGGGTCGCGCCGGTGACCTGGGCCGAGGCGGCCGTCGCGGCGAGAGCCGCCGTGAGCGCCAGCGCCGAGGCGGCGGCCAGCGTCGAAGCACGCAAGGCGTTGCGGTTCATGGTCTCTCTCCTGAAAAGCCCTGGGTGGAGGTCGAGGCGCCGCACGACTGGCGGACGACCAGTCGCGGGACGATGATTTCACGGGCGGCGTCGTTGGCCGCCTGGGGGGAATTGGCGGCAGCGTCGTCGATCTCGGTGAGCAGTCGCTCGACAGCGCGTCGGCCCATGCCGGCGATGTCGATGTGCAGGGTGGTCAGGCCCGGCCGCACCAGCTCGGCGATCGGCACGTCGTCGAAGCCGACCACGGCGATGTCTTCCGGACAGCGCAGGCCCGCCTCCTGGATGGCGAGCAGCACGCCCACGGCCATGGCGTCGTTGCCGGCGAAGATGGCGTCGGGGCGCTGATCCGAGGCCAGGAGCCGGGCCGCGGCGGCGAAACCGCTGGCCTGGGTGAACTCGCCCTGGGCCAGCATGGGCTGCGCGCCCGCCGAGGCGACGGCGTCGAGGTAACCCTGCTTGCGTTGGCGGGCTTCCAGGTTGCCGGTCGGGCCGCCGACGTGGGCGATGCGGCGACGGCCGAGGCTGAACAGGTGCTCGACCGCGACGCGGGCACCGCCTGTGTTGTCGACCGCCATTGAAGGCTGCTGGCCGTCGAGATCCCCGCCGTTCATCAGCAGCACGGGCAGGCGTCCGGACAGGCTGGAGGTCAGCTCGCCAGAGTCCAGATGGGGCGACAAGACGATCAAGCCGTCGACCCGACCGCGCATGGAACGAATGGCGGCGGCGGCGTTGGCGGCGTCGTCGTGGGAACTGGAGACGATCAGGTGACGGCCCTGCGCGCGGCAGGCGACATCCATGCCGCGGATGAGCTCGGAGAAGAACTCGCCGAACAGATCCGGCAGGATGACGCCTATGACGTCGGTCCGGCTCGTCGACAGGCTACGGGCGCCGGAGTGCGGGACGTAGGACAGGGCCTCGACCGCCTCGAGCACCTTGGAGCGGGTCGGTTCGGCGACGACCCCGGCCCCGGTCAGGACGCGCGAGACGGAGGCGACGGAAACACCCGCGCGCTCGGCCACGTCGCGGATGGTCGCGGCCTTCATGGGCGCGGCTCCGAACGGACTGTGCTGGTCTGCTGAGGCCAGTGGGGCAAGGGGAGGATCCTGAAGCGTTTCCGCCGTTCCGGCCGTCTTCGCGACGGTCCGTCGGCTTCCTGTAATCGGTTACATGACATGGCCGTAACCGCAACCGCAAGGGCCAAGATTTCGCCATAAGCAAAAAAATGCGGCTGGGAGCCCCGGGCGGCCTCAGGGGCGGATGCGGGCGTAGTAGGCTTCGATCAGGTCCAGCCGGTCCGCATGTGGCATCTGAATGACCCGAGGACCGTCGTTGGTGAACTCGAGCAGCCTGTCATCGTCGGAGGTCGGCCAGAGCGGACCCGGGTCCGCCCCCGGCGCGCCGGTTTTCGCGAGGCCCGTCCAGTAATCGGCCATCAGGGTCGCCGCAGCCTGGTCCCGGGCCTGCATGGGCCGCCCGACGGTGTGGAGATTGTCGAAGACGTAGGGGCGTTCCGAGGCATGAGTCGCGCCGCCGCTGGGCTCCGGGTTGGACGCAGCGACGACGTCGAAGCGGTAGAGCCAAGGCGCATGACCGGCTCGCCGGTGCAGCCGGGCCAGATGCCGCGCGGGCTCGTTGAACACGAGGTCGCTGACGATGTGGGCGTCGTAGCCGTCGGGACCGCCGTAGGCCTGGAGCAGCGCCGCGTGCTCGGCGTCCGTCAGGGCGTCGTCGAGACGGCCGTAGGCGCCTGCGTCGGTGGGGCGGATCCACCAGAACTCAGCGCTGTTCGTGCCGATGATCAGGGGCACGGGCGCCTGGCGGGCTGCGGCGAAGGCTTCGACGACATCCTCGGGCACGACTTGGCCATCGACGATCAGGTTGTCGGAGTAGAAGGCGGGCATGGGCGTCAGCAGGCGCTCGGCCGGGAGTGCACGCAGCTGGTCGGCGGTCGCCTCGGGGAGGCCGGCGGAGCGGGCGAACTGGAGCCCCAGGGACTGGGCCGAAGGGCGACCTGGCCGATCCTCGGACAACAGGGCCGATCGCTGGCGGCCGAGACCGGACTGGACGATGGCGGCGTGAAAGAGCCCTTGGGCGGCGGGGGCGACCATCAGCTGGGTGACGGCGGCCCCGCCGGCGGACTCGCCAAAGATGGTGACGCGGCCGGGGTCGCCTCCGAAGGCGGCGATGTTGTCGCGCACCCATTCCAGCGCCGCGACCTGGTCCATGACGCCGTAGTTGCCGGCGGGCGTGTCGGCCGCGCGCTCGGCAGCCAGGGCCGGATGGTCGAAGAAGCCGAGCCGACCGAGGCGGTAGTTGATCGTGACCACGACCACGCCCCGGCGCGCCAAGTTGGTGCCGTCATAGAGCTCTGCGGTGCCCGAGCCGTTGTTGTAGCCACCGCCGTGGATCCAGACCATGACGGGTAGACGCTCGGCTCCCGCTGGGTTCCAGACGTTCAGCGTCAGACAGTCCTCGCTCATGGGCAGGGACCCGACGCCGGGATCGCCGTTGGCGGGCGGCTGGATACAGATCGCGCCGGGCCGATCCGCCGCCCGGACGCCGGTCCACGGCTCGACGGGTTGCGGGGGCCGCCAGCGCAATGGACCGACGGGCGGGGCGGCGTAGGGGATGTTCCGGAACGAGGCGACGCCGTCGGCGGTGCGGCCGGTCAAACGGCCTTGGGCGACCTGAACCTCGGGCGGGTCCGATGTCGGCGCAGACAGCAGGGACATTGCGAACACCAGGACCGAAAGCAACATCCGACGATCCTATCCGTTGGGGTCCGGTCGGCAATGGCAGGGGCCATCTGGCGGCGGATGACAATCTGCATTACGGCACGCAGCGAACGCGGTCAGGCGCGCGAAGCGGAGGGATGTCATGACAACCGGACTGGACGGACGCCGCGTGCTTGTCGTGGAGGACGAATCCCTGGTGGCCATGCTGCTGGAGACCATGCTGGAAGACATGGGCTGCACCCCGGTCGGCCCGATCGGCACGGTCGATGAGGCGCTGGAGGTCATCGCCGCCGATTCCGCTCTGGACGCTGCCCTGCTGGACGTGAACGTCGCGGGTCGAGCCGTGTTCCCGGTCGCCCAGGCGCTGGCGGACAAGGACGTGCCGTTCCTGTTCTCCACCGGCTATGGCGAAGGTGGGCTACCAGACGACTGGCGTGGACGGCCGACGATCCAGAAGCCCTTCACAGAGGCGACGGTGCGCGAGGCCCTGCAGAAGACGCTGGGGATCAGCCTGGCCTGATCCGCTGGAGGATCGCTTTCGCCGCGTTGTGACCCGGTGCGCCTGTGACCCCGCCGCCGGGATGAGCGCCGGATCCGCACAGATAGAGCCCCGCAACCGGCATGCGATGATCGGCGTGGCCGAGCACGGGCCGCGCGCTGAACAGCTGATCCAGCGTCAGGCGGCCGTGGAAGATGTCTCCCCCGATCAGGCCGAAGCGGCGCTCCAGATCGAGCGGGGTGAGCGCCAGACGGCCGACGACCGAGGCCTTGAAGCCCGGCGCCGACCGGTCGACCGTGTCGATCACTAGATCGGCCACCGTCTCGCGATGATCGTCCCAGCTGCGGCCGTCGGGCAGCTGAGGCGCGACGTGCTGGCAGAACAGGCTGGCGACGTGGGCGCCCGGCGGGGCGAGGCTGTCGTCCAGCGTCGAGGGGATCAGCATCTCGATGATCGGCTGGGACGACCAACCGGTCAGGCGGGCCTCGGCGTGGGCGCGGTCCATGTAGGCGAGACTGGGCGCCAGGATGATCCCGGCCGTCAGGTGGTCGCCGGGCTTTGGCCGGGCCGTGAAGCGCGGCAGTTCGGACAGGGCGACGTTCATGCGGAAAGTGCCCGACCCCGAGGCATAGCGGCCGATCCGCTCGCGGAAGTCCGTCGGGACCACGGCAGGATCGACCAGTCGGTCGAACAGCAGGCGCGGGTGGACATTGGCGACGACTGCGCGGGCGCGGACCATGTCGCCAGCCGCCGTGAGGACGCCGACCGCCCTGCCCTTCTCCGTCAGAACCTCGACGACCTCGGCGTCGAGGCGGATGTCGACCCCAGCCTCGAGGCAGGCAGCCGCCATGGCCTGGGTGATGGCGCCCATGCCGCCGATGGCGTGGCCCCAGGCGCCGCGCCTGCCGTTCACCTCGCCGAAGACGTGGTGGAGCAGGACGTAGGCCGACCCAGGCGTATAGGGGCTGGCGTAGTTGCCCACCACGCTGTCGAAGCCAAACAGCGCCTTGATCGGGTCGCTCTCGAACCAGCCGTCCAGCCAGTCGCCAGCGGACTTGGCGAAGAGGTCCAGCAGGTCGCGGCGGCCGGTAAGGTCCAGCCCGCCCAGCCGACGGGCCAGGGACGCCGACTTCAGCATTTCCGGCAGGGCGTCGCGCCAGCCGCCGTCAGAGAGATTGGGCGGTATCTCGAGCACCAGCGCGCGCAGGATGTCGGCGACGGCTTCCAGACGGCGTTCGTATTCAGGCAGGCGTTCAGCGTCGCCGGGAGAGAACTGCGCCACCGACTTCCCGGTGCGCCCCTCCCCCGCTTCGAGAGATCGTCCATCGGGGAGCGGCAGGAAGTTTGACATCCGCCGCTCGACCACCCTCAGCCCGTGCCGCGCCAGGTCCATGTCGGCGATGACGCGGGGGTTCAACAGGCTGACGGTATAGCTGGCGGTGGAGTTGCGAAAACCGGGGTGGAACTCTTCCGTTACGGCGGCCCCGCCGATGATGGAGCGTCGCTCTAGCACCGTGACCTTCAGTCCGGCGCGAGCCAGGTAGAAGGCGCAGACGAGGCCGTTGTGGCCGCCGCCTATGATGACGATGTCGGTGTCTGTCCTCGGCATTACGGGGATTGGAGAGCGGCGTGCCGCAGGTCCTGGAGATTGGCCGACCCGGTGCAGAAACAGGTGGTCCGCAGCTGTCGGATGGCGAGGTCGAAATGCTCCACAACCGCATCGGAAGACCGAGTAGCGGCCTCCAGGACGCCGGCTGCCTGTCCAACGATATCTGCGCCGAGCCGAATCGCCTTGGCCGCGTCCACGCCGTTTCGAATGCCGCCAGAGCCGATCAGCGTTGCCTCAGGACAGGCCGCGCGGACGTCGGCGATGGCGCGCGCGGTGGGGATGCCCCAGTCGGCGAAGGCGAGCGCGTGGGCCTTGTCGGCAGGCGATGTCGCACGCTGGCCCTCGATCAGGCCCCAGTTCGCGCCCCCTGCCCCGGCCACATCAATGACGGCCGCGCCCATGCCGATCAGTCGGCGCGCGGTCGGTGCGGAAATCCCGGCCCCAGTTTCCTTGACCACGACCGGCGCGTTCAGACTGCGGATGAGGGCTTCAAGCGCAGCGGCGACGCCCCACCAGTCGCGGTCGCCCTCGGGCTGGCAGGCCTCCTGCAAGGGGTTCAGGTGCACGATCAGGGCGTCGGCGCCGATCATCTCCATGACCCGCCGGGCCTGATCCACGCCGACGCCCTGGGTCAGCTGGGCCGCGCCTATGTTGGCGAGGATCGGCGTGTCGGGGGCCCGGTCGCGGAGCGAGGCGTTCAGTCCGCCGTCGGCCCCGCCCTCCAGCGCGCCGCGCTGGGAGCCGACGGCGAGCGCGATGCCCAGCGCCTGGGCGGCCTCGGCCAGATGGGCGTTGATCGCCTCGGCGCGGGACGGGCCGCCGGTCATGGAGCTGATCAGGAACGGCGCCTTCAGCCGCCGCCCCAGAAAATCGACGCCCAGATCGATCTTGGCGTGGTCCAGGTCCGGCAGGGCCTCGTGGACGAAGCGGACGGCGTCGAAGCCGGCGTCGCGCGCATGGCGGCCGCCGCCGGACAGGACGACGTCCAGATGCTGGTCCTTGCGGTCGCGGATGACGTCGTCGCTCATGACATCCTGCTTAGCGACGCGCGGTCGCGGTTGGAACCATGCGCGGCGCGGCGTAGGGTCGATCCATGACGATCGTCTGGTTCACCCTGCTGACGCTGGCCGTCTTCTTCCTCATGGAAGGGGTCGCCTGGACAACGCACCGCTACATCATGCATGGGCCGCTCGGCTGGGGCTGGCACCGCGATCACCATGAGCCGCACGACAAGACCTTCGAGGTCAACGACCTCTATGGCGTGGTCGGGGCCGTGGTCGGGACCGGTCTGTTCGTCGTCGCCTGGTTGACGGACCTTTGGTGGGTGCGGGCGACCGCACTGGGCGTCACGCTGTACGGCGTGGTCTACGCCTTCGTGCACGACGGCCTGGTGCACCAGCGATGGCCGTTCCACTGGATGCCGAAGAACGGTTATGCGCGGAGGCTGGTTCAGGCGCACAAGCTGCATCACGCGGTTCAGACGCGCGATGGGGCCGTGTCGTTCGGCTTCGTCTTCGCGCCAAACCCCCAGCGGCTCAGCGCCATCCTGAAGGCGCGCCGGGCAGAGCGCGCCGCGACGGACATCCCGGCCGAGTGACGCGGGAACGCCAGACCGTCGTCGGCCTGACGCTGGCCGCCGTCATCGTGGGCGGCTGGATGACGCTGCACGTCTGGGGCGTGTTCTTTCAGCCGCTGTCGGGAACAGCGCTGTTCGTGGTCCCGCTGCTGATCCTGACCCAGAGCTGGCTCGGTGCGGGCATGTTCATCGTCGCCCATGACGCCATGCACGGTTCACTGGCCCCCGGTCGCCCCCGCCTCAACGCCGTGATCGGCCAGATCTGCGTCGGGGCCTATGCGGCCTTCTCGTATCGCAAGCTGAACGTCTGCCACCACCAGCACCACCGCGCGCCGGGCACGGCCGAGGACCCCGACTTCCATGCCGAGCGGCCCGAGGCCTTCCTGCCGTGGTTCTATGGCTTCTTCACCCGATACTTCGGCTGGCGCGAGTTCACGATCGTGACGGCGGTGCTGATCGCCTATCTGCTGATCGGGGCGACGGTGGTGAACCTGATCCTGTTCTGGGCCGTGCCCGCGGTCCTCAGTGCGCTCCAGCTGTTCGTGTTCGGGACCTGGCTGCCGCATCGGCATACGGCGGGCGACGGGTTCGCGGATCATCACCATGCGCGGACGATCCCGATGCCGTGGGTCGCGTCGCTTCTGGCCTGCTTCCACTTCGGAATGCATCACGAGCACCACCTGACGCCAGCCGCGCCTTGGTGGAGACTGCCTGAGGTTCGAAAGGCTATGCTGGCGCGTAGCGAACGTCTCTGAATTCTCCCTTCGGCGTGTTCGATTTCACCGCCGCGGGGTCGTCGAAATCCTCGCTGCTCAGACCCGCGTCCACATCGCGGCGCGCGGCGGCGGGGCCCTGCCGCGATCCAGCGTCTGGGTCCAGACGGCGATGAGGGCGCCGCGGCCGAACAGCCACAGCTTCATCAGGCGGCCGACCGAGACACGCTGGCGCCAGACGCCGGGACCGCGTCGGCGGACCTTGCGGCCGATCTCACGGTAGACGCCGCGCGCGGCGGCGATCGCCATGGCCGAGCGGAACGGCAGTCCGCGAAGACCGTCGCGGGCGCTGTCGTAATAGGGTTCGGCGACCGCCAGCAGGCGGGTGGTGACGGCGTGAACCTTGGCTCGGTTCGCGGGATCGGCGACGGCCTCCGCCGTGGGTTCGAGCCCCGCCTCGACCAGCCAGTCGGCGGGGAGGTAGACACGGCCGCCCTCGGCGTCCTCGATGACGTCGCGCGAGATATTGGTCAGCTGGAAGGCCAGGCCCAGGTCCTGGGCGCGGCGCAGCACCTCGGGGTCGGTGACGCCCATGACGCGGGCCATCATGACGCCCACCACCCCCGCGACATGCCAGCAGTAGGCGAGCACATCGTCGATGGTTCGGTAATCGCGGTGCTCCACGTCCATGGCGAAGCCGTCGATCAGGTCCATGGCCCAGCGCTCGGGAAGGCGGTGCCGAATGGCCACGCGCTGAAAGGCGGCGAAGACCGGGTCGGACATAGGCTCGCCGGTCATGGCGCGCCGCGTGAGGTCATAGAGGCGATCCAGCCGACGCTTCTGCTCCTCCGGGGACAGTTCCTCGTGACCGAAGCCGTGATCCTGGCCGTCGATCTCGTCGTCGCAGGCGCGACACCAGGCGTAGAGCAGCCAGGCATCCTCGCGCACCTTGGGATCGAACAGCCGGGAGGCCGAGCGGAAGCTCTTGGATCCCTTGACGATCGACGCCTTCGACGCGGCGAGGATGGCGTCAGTCATCGCGCCTCCGCTTGCTCCAGCATGAGGCCCGCTGTGGCCTTGGCCGAGCCGACGACGCCGGGGATGCCCGCACCCGGATGGGTGCCGGCGCCGACGATGTAGAGGTTCGGGATCACATCGTCGCGGTTGTGCGGCCGGAACCAGGCGCTCTGGGTCAGGATGGGCTCCAGCGAGAAGGCCGAACCGAGGTGGGAGTTCAGGTCGTCCTTGAAGTCCTGGGGCGTCCAGATGCGGGTGGTGACGAGGTCGCGCCGCAGGTTCGGCATGTAGCGTTCCTCGAGATAGTCGATGATCTTCTCGCGGTATTCTGGTCCCTTGACCGACCAGTCGATGTCGGCGGCGCCCAGATGGGGCACGGGCGAGAGGACGTAGTGGCTGGACTGTCCCGGCGGGGCCATCGAGGGATCGGTGGCGCAGGGCGCGTGCAGATATAGCGAAAAGTCCTCGGGCAGTTCGGGGCCTGAGAAGATCTCCGAAATCAGTTCGCGATAGCGCGCGCCGAAGCAGATGGTGTGGTGGGCCAGCTGCGGCTGCGGCGTCGAGACGCCGAAATGCAGCACGAACAGCGACATGGAGAACCGCTTGGACTTCAGAGACTTCCCCTTGGACTGACCGCGTGGCGTGCGGCCCAGCAGCTTGTCGTAGGTGTGGACGACATCGGCGTTGGAGGCGACCATCTCGGCCGGGATGACCTCTCCGCCCTCCAGCACCACGCCGGTGGCGCGGTCCCCTTCCGTCGTGATGCGCTCCACCGAGGCGTTCAGGCGCATGTCGCCGCCCAGGTCGGTGAAGAACTTGCACAGGCCGCCGATCAGGGCCCCGGTGCCGCCCCGCGCGAACCAGACGCCGCCGCGACGCTCAAGCGCGTGGATCAGTCCGTAGACGGAGCTTGTCTTGAACGGGTCGCCGCCGACCAGCAGGGTGTGGAAGCTGAAGGCCTGACGGAGCTGGGGGTCCTTCACATGGCGCGCGACCATGGTGTGGACGCTGTTCCAGCTTTCGAGCCGCATCAGCTGGGGCGCCGCCGCCATCATCGACCAGAAGGACTGGAACGGGACGGTACCGAGCTTGAGGTAACCCTCCTGATAGAGCTCCTCGGAATAGGCGTGGAAGTTGTTGTAGCCCTGGACATCGTCCGGATTGAACGACGCGATCTGGCGCTCCATCGCCTCCTGATCGTCGTTGTAGTCGAACGACCGGCCGTCCTCCCAGCACAGGCGATAGAAGGGATCGACGGGCAGCAACTCGACGTAGTCTTTGAGCACAGAGCCCGTGCCCTCGAACAGCTGCTCCAGGCAGTCTGGGTCGGTGATGACCGTCGGACCCGCGTCGAAGGTGAAGCCGTGCTCCTTCCAGACGTAGGCGCGGCCGCCGGGCTTGTCGCGCTTTTCGACCAGGGTGGTCTGCACGCCCGCGCGCTGGAGCCGAATAGCGAGCGCGATGCCGCCGAACCCGGCCCCGATGACCACCGCCCGTTTTGCCGCGACGTCTCTCATGCGGTTCTTCCTAGACCTGTCTCACGCAGCTGTCGAAGTGCGCGATGAATGGGGACGGGTGGTTTTCCGGTCAGGATGCGCGCCTTGTCCAGCGCCGTGCTCCGTCCTGCGTAGAAGCGCCGCACCAAAGGTTCGCGCAGGCTGTAGAAGCGACGCATGACGCTCCAGCGTTTCGACGGTTCGGCGGCGCGGAATAGCATGCGGTCCAACAGCCGGTAGAAGGCGCGATCGGCCCAGGTCTTCTTGGAATGGGTTTCCAGAAGCTTCCGCAGTCCGGCGGACGACAGGTCATCGGCCTGGGCCACCAGCCGAGCCGTGGCGACAGCGTCGAGCAGGGAATAGCCGGTCGTGGGGTGGAACAGCGCCGCCGACAGGCCGGCGCGGGCGACCGGCGGCCCTTCCGCCCAGAAGGCGTCGATGTCGCCGTCCAGGGCGATGGGCAGGACGCCGTCCTCCTCGTCGACGACCGCCTCGACAGTCCAGCCCCGCGAGCGGATGTAGTCATCGATCCGCCTACGGATGATGTCGCGATCCAGACCAGGGCCGTCGACATAATAGGTATCCTCGACCAGTACCGTGCGCTCATCGAAGGGCAACAGGTAGACGAAGCGATAGGCGTCGCCTTGGGCCACCGTGGCGTCCATGATGGTCGGGCGTGTCAGGCCGTGGGGTTCCGTCAGCCTGACGGTGCGGCCCAGGAACAGCTGCCAACCGAGGTCGAGGTGAGGTGTCGGCGAAGGGCCTCGGGCGTCGATGACCCCACGGGCGCGGATGACGGTCTGGTCAGCCAGGGTGACGGAATCAGGAGCGACGGCCACCGCCTCCCCCCGGATCAGACGGTCGCGCAGCAGGGGCGCGACCGCCTCATGCAGACCTTCCGACGTCATGCTGTTGTAGGGCGTCGCGAGCGAGCGGCTTAGGCCGGGGAAATAGATGTCGTAGCCGCCTTCCCAGCGATGCGGTGTCGCGGGGGCCAACCAGGCGCGATCCTCCGCCGAAATGTCGCCGTCGAAGAAGGACCAGGTGTGCTTGCCGCCGAGACGGCCGCCGCGTTCCACCACGACGACCTTGAGCTCGGGACGGTCCAGCGCGAGACGCCAGACGATCAGGCTGGAGGCCAGGCCGCCGCCGACGAGGATCAGATCAGGGTCGCCGGAAGCCATGACCGACACTTAGAGACAAAAGGGCCCCGGCGCGACCGCGCCGGAGCCCCTCTGCGTCATTTCGGCCGCCCTATTCGCGCGGTTCAATGTTCAGGGCGTAGGCCCCCGTCTGGCCCGAAGCGAAGCTGCGGGCCCGGATGATGTATTCACCGTCTTCCTCGACCGACCAGTCGACCTTGGCGTGGGTGTCGGACAGGCCGTCGTCGTCGGATGCGACGCTCATCCACTCGGCACCCTCGCCGCGACCGATGTCGAGGTAGGTGTCGAACTCGTTCGAGACCATGGTCAGGCGCAGCTTGTCGCCGGCCTTCACGCTGATGCGATAGG
The DNA here is from genome assembly GCF_000701445.1 of Brevundimonas bacteroides DSM 4726. GTDB lineage: Bacteria > Pseudomonadota > Alphaproteobacteria > Caulobacterales > Caulobacteraceae > Brevundimonas > Brevundimonas bacteroides. The sequence continues at coordinate 111,458 of NZ_JNIX01000015.1, read as the reverse complement.
CGTCATAGAAGCTGCCGTCCTCGGCGATGGCGTCGTCCTCGCCCAGCGACCCGCGCGCGGTGGCCCCGACGATGATGCTGCCTGGCGCCGGCTGGGGACCCCGGTCGACGAGCTCCAGCGAGTAGAGGCCGTCGGCATCCGAGAACAGCGGACCTGCGCGGACGATGAAGTCGCCGGTAGAGGGCAGAATGTAATTCAGACGCGAGTCGGTTCCTTCGCCAAGGCCATCGTCGTCGCTGGCGAGCGCGTAGAAGTCGCCCTCGGGGCTGCCGATCTGAAGATAGGTGTCGAAGTCGCCCGAACGCATGATGAGCTGGATGCGATTGCCCTCCTGGCCCGAAATGCGGAAGGCGTCAAAGCCGCGATTGTCGTCGTCGCGGGGGTCGCCGGCGTTGATCTCGCCCTCGATGGTGCGGCCGTAGGCGAGCGGCGTGGGCTCAGGCTCAGGCGCGGCCTCGGTGAGGGTCAGCTCATAGTCGCCACGGCCATCTTCGGAAAATCCACGCGCCTCGATCGAATAGAGACCGTCTTCGGCGAGCGTATAGGTCAGGCGCGAGTTGGTTCCCTCGCCCGCCCCGTCGTCATCGGAATCGACGACATATCGGCCGCCGCCTTCCCCGGCGTAGAGGTCGAGCCAGGTGTCGAAGTCATCGGAGCTCATGGTCACGACGACGCGCTGACCCGCCCTGCCCTCAAAGGTGTAACCGTCTGCGATCACCCCGCTGTCGTTCTGGCCGTCGTCATCGGAGAGCGCGCCTTCGATCGTGTCGCCGAAGCCGATGGACCGGGTCGACATTGGCGGCGGGCCTTCGGCGATGCCGACGGTGTAAGGACCGGTCTGGGAGCCGCCGAGCGGCGCGGCCCGGATCAGATACTCCCCGTCTGCCGGAGCGGTGAAGACCAGGTAGGAATTCAGATCACCGCCACCGGGTCGATCGTCGTTGGCGGCCAGTTCCTCCCAGCGCCCGCTCAGGGCCATGCCGCCAACCCGCACGATCGGATCGAAAGCCTCACTTCGAAGGGTGACGGCGATACGCTCGCCCTCACGCGCGGTGAAGCTGTAGGCGTCGTAGAGGTAGTTCGAATACTGGTCCTCGCCCTCGTGCTCCGGATCATTGTCCGAGATGTCGCCGTCGATGGTGGAGCCGAGGCGGATGGCGGTCGGGCGGGGAGCGGGCGGCGCCGGGCCGCGGTCGATCATCTTGAGCGCATAGTCGCCGCCTTCCAGTCCGCCGAGAGTGCGAGCCCGAAGGACATAGGTTCCGCCCTCCACCACCGTGTAGCGCAGCCGTGAGTGCAGCCCCTCACCCAGGCCGTCATCATCGGACGCCAGAACCTCGTTGCTGCCCGCCCGCGTAAGCTCCAGATAGGAATCGAAGGCGTCCGAACGCATGGTGATCTCGAGCCGCTGACCGGCGCGGGCGTCGATCGCATAGAGGTCGTAGACGTACTGGCCCATGTCCGGGTCGTCGACGCGAGCGTCGTCGTCGGTCAGGGCACCGGAGACATCCTGGTCGAGACGCAAGGGCGTCGGGTCCTGGGCCAGGGCAGAGCCTGCCGAGGCGAACAGCGCAATCGCGCTGACGGTAGCGATGATGGTCGAGCGGCGCATGGTTTCCCCCGTTGTGCGTGGCCAACATAGACGCCGATCCGTGACGGCTGTAAATCGCCCGCGACCCTTCGGATTCTGACGAGACGGGAGCCCCTCCGTGGCCCATGATGACGTGCGCGCGAGGCTGATCGACGGCAAAGCCTTTGCTGCCGGTCTGGTGGAACGGGTCGCGGCGGCGGCGGCACGATTGGAAGCCGCTCACGGCATCAAGCCCGGGCTCGCTGTCGTCATCGTCGGCGAGGACCCCGCCAGCCAGATCTATGTCCGCAACAAGGGCGAGACGACCGCCCGAGCGGGCATGCGGTCGGACACCCATCGACTGGCCGAAACGACCACGCAGGCAGAGTTGCTGGCGCTGATCGCGCAGCTGAACGCCGATGCGGGCATCCACGGGATTCTGGTGCAGTTGCCTCTGCCCATCCATATCGATTCGGCGGCCGTGCTGGGGGCGATCGATCCGGACAAGGACGTGGACGGGTTCCATGTCGTCAACGCCGGGCGGCTGGCGGTCGGGCTGCCGGGGCTGGTTCCCTGCACGCCGCTCGGGTCGGTGATGCTGCTGAAGGAGGCGCTGAGCGAACTGTCGGGGCTGAACGCCGTGATCGTCGGGCGGTCCAATATCGTCGGCAAGCCGATGGCGCAGTTGCTGCTGGCCGAAAACTGCACGGTGACCGTGGCTCACTCGCGTAGCCGGGACCTGCCCGCCTTGTGCCGCGCGGCGGACATCCTCGTGGCTGCGGCCGGCCGACCGGAGATGATCCGGGGCGACTGGATCAAGCCGGGCGCTACGGTGATCGACGTCGGCATCAACCGCGTCCCGTCGGCCGACCCGGTCAAGGCGGCGGAGGGCAAGACCCGCGTGGTCGGGGACGTGGCCCTTGCCGAGGCGGTCGAGATGGCCGGGGCGATCACGCCTGTGCCGGGCGGCGTCGGGCCCATGACGATCGCCTGCCTGCTGGCCAACACCTATACCGCAGCCTGCCGTGCGGCCGGGGTGGAGCCAGAGACGCTGGCGGGCTGATCACGGCGCTTGAAGAGCCGTCATCTTGTGATGATAGTCCGCGTCATGTCCGGCTGGGACTGATCAAGGGGGTGTTCATGGCTCGCGGTCCGCATCGTCTCGTCGTCACCCTGGGAGTCCTGGCGCTCGGCCAGGGTGTGGCCGCCTGTGGCTACAACGACATTCCGACCAAGCAGGAGCGGGCCGAGGCCGCCTGGGCCGATGTGCAGAGCCAATACCAGCGTCGCGCCGACCTGATCCCCAACCTGGTCGCCACGGTTCAGGCCGCCGGCATCCAGGAGCGCACAACCCTGACCGAAGTGATCGAAGCGCGGAACGCCGCGGTCTCCACGCCGCTGACAACAGAGCAACTTAGCGATCCGGCGGCCGTGCAGGCTTTCGTGAACGCGCAGGGCCGGGTCACGGCGGGCGTGCGCTCGCTGGGCGTTCTGGTCGAGGCCTATCCGCAGCTGCGGGCCAATGAGAACTTCCTGAACCTGCAGTCGCAGCTGGAAGGCACGGAGAACCGCATCACTATCGCGCGGCGCGACTACAACGAGGCCGTTCGCGACTACAACACCAGTCTGCGGACTTTCCCGACGGTGATCTGGGCCAACACCGTGTTCTCGGGCGAGGAGCCGATGCAGCTGTTCAACGCCACCGACGAGGCGCAGTCGGCGCCGCGTGTCGAATTCAATCTGAACGGCGCGCCCGCCCCGGCCGGAAACGCCGCGCCCGGCGGGGCCGCGGCCTCCGTCGCGCCCGGATCGACGCCTCCCGCCCAGTGACACTCATCTCCGGGATCCGCACGACCCGGGCTGTCTGGGTCATCGTCCTCCTCTGCCTCGCGTCAGTCCTGACGTTCGCAGGCGGCGCGGTAGCACAACCGTCCTTCCCATCACTGAGCGGCCGCGTCGTCGATCAGGCGCGGCTGCTGTCGGAGGCGAAGGAAGCGGAGATCACCGCCAAGCTGGAGGCGCTGGAGGCTGAGACCAGCGACCAGTTGGTCGTCGTCACCGTCGACAGCCTTCAGGATCTCGAGATCGAGGACTACGGCTATCAGCTCGGCCGGGCCTGGGGCATCGGCCAGGAGGGCGAGGACAACGGCGTCCTGCTGATCATCGCGCCCAATGAGCGCAAGGTCAGGATCGAGGTAGGCTATGGCCTGGAGCCCATCCTGACGGATGCCTTGTCCAACCAGATCATCCAGTCCCAGATCTTGCCGCCCTTCCGTGAGGGCGGGTTCGAGCGCGGCATCACTGCCGGGGTCGACGCGATCGACGCCCAGCTGAGGCTCGATCCGGCCGAAGCGCAGGCGCGCGCGGCGGCGGCAGAGCCGACGGACCCTGAGCTGCCTGCCTATCCGGCGGTCATCATCACCCTGATCTTCCTGTTTCTGTTCATCAATATCATGAGAGCGGTCGGCGGCGGGGGACGCCATAGACGTCGCCGCAATGGCGTCGATCCCGTTCTGGTGTGGACGGCGGCCGAGGTGCTCGGAAGCGCGAACCGGAACCGGTCCAGTGGTGGGTCGGACTGGGGCGGAGGCGGTTTCGGCGGCTTTTCCGGCGGCGGCGGGAGTTTCGGCGGCGGAGGCGCGTCAGGCGGATGGTGAAGCGCATCTCTCAGGCCGACCATGCCCGGATCGCGGCCGCCATTCAGGCCGCCGAGGCGGACACAGCGGGCGAGATTTTCTGCGTTCTGGCGCGGGAGGTCTCGACATATCGGGACGTGAGCCTTCTGTGGGCTGCAGGCGCGGCCTTCGTCCTTCCCTTGGCGCTGATTCCGTTTGGCTTCGAGGCCTCGTGGATTCCCGGAATCTCTGCGGGATGGGACGCGGCGCATCTGGCCGGGCGCGTGACGGAGACCAGCCAGTCGCTGGCGGCCTATGCCCTTGTTCAGGCGGCGGTCTTCCTGTTCGTCTATGCCGCCGTGCGCCTGCCGACCTTGCGTCGGCTGACAACTCCCCGGGCTGTGCGTCGGGCGCGGGTGAGAAAGGCGGCGTTACATCAGTTCCTGGCCCACGGCCTGCACGTCACCGAGGAGCGCACGGGCGTGCTGATCTTCGCGGCCCTGGGCGACCATCAGGTCGAGGTCATCGCCGACAGCGGCATCCATTCCCGCGTCGACCAGTCGGTCTGGGCCGAGGCGGTGGAAGCTCTGACCGACGGGCTGCGCTCTGATCGACCGGCGAACGGCTTTGAGGCAGCGATCGGCCTCGTGGGTGGCGTTCTGGCGGAGCATTTCCCGCCACGCCCGCGCAATCCGAACGAAATTGCCGACCGGCTGGTGGAAATCTGAGGCCGGTCGGGTCGCCAAGCGGCGGCAAATGGCTTAGCCCATCCGGCCGTGCGCCTCCTCACCTACAATGTGCATCGCTGCGTCGGCGTGGATCGGCGGCTGGACGTCGAGCGCATCGCGGCCGTCATCGCAGAACATGAGCCGGACATCGTCTGCCTGCAGGAGTTGGACGTCGGTCGGGCCCGCACGGGCGGCGTGGATCAGGCCAAGGCGATCGCGGATCGGCTGTCGATGGCGGTGCGGTTTCACGCCGCCATGCGCATCGAGGCGGAAGAGTATGGCGATGCGATCCTGACACGCTGGCCCGAGCGGCTGATCCGGGTGGGGGCATTGCCGACCGTGCAGGGCATTCCGGGGCTGGAGCCGCGCGGGGCGCTGTGGGTCAAGGTGGAGATCGAGGGCGTCGAACTGAACGTCATCAACACCCACCTGGGCCTCGTTCCGCGCGAACAGAGGCTTCAGGCGGCGGCGCTGGTCGGCAAGGACTGGGTCGGCCATCCGGAGTGCGTGGGGCCGACGCTGCTGGCGGGCGATTTCAATGCGACGTCGATGACGCGGCCCTATCAGACCATCGCGCGCAGACTGGCCGACTGCCAGCGCCAGCTGGGGCTGCGGCCGTCGGTGAAGACCTTTCCGTCCGGCTTTCCGGCCATCCGGATCGACCATGTGTTCGTCACGCCGGACGTGCGGATCACGGGCGTGAAGGCCCCCTTCTCGCCCCTGTCGCGGATGGCGTCGGATCACCTGCCGCTGGTGGTGGATTTCGAGGTTCAGGCCGGGAGCTGAGGCCGCTGGGAGCGGTTTCGCCGCTTCCACGGACGCCAGGCGTCGGCGGGCGAGACGGGATCGCCGATCTGGAACTCGGCGACGGTGCGTTGGATCACGGAGGGCGGCGTGGCTCCGAGCGGGGTCAGGCGGCCGGTGTCGAACTGACGCATAGCCTTGCCGGTCGAGCCGAGCACGGCCTCGGCGGCGGCGAATTCGTCTCCGGTCACGCCGATGAAGTGGGCAATGGTTCGGTGGCGGAAGCGACGAAGGGCGTCCCAGCCGGTCGCGTCCTCCGGCGCGACGGCGACGTCGCACTCCGTGTCCATGCCCAGCGACCGGTTGTTGAGGTTGGTCGAGCCGATCCGCAGGATGCGGTCGTCGACGATCGTCACCTTGGCGTGGACGATGATGCGCTCGCCGCCGGCTGTATTGGGGCTGAAGGCGAAGAAGCGGTCGTGGCGGTCAGCGCTCTCCAGCCGGAACAAGACCTCAGCGCGGGCCGTGTCCATGGTCATGCTGTCGAACCAGCTGGGGCTGCGGCCGGTCGAGACCAGGACGACCTCCGGCCCGTCCGGCTCCGCCAGCCGCTCGGCCAGGGCGGCGGCGATGACGGGCGAGGTAAAATACTGGTTCTCCATGTAGATCAGACGCTTCGCTTGGCGGATGGCCTCGACGTGCAGCCGTTCATTTTCGCGCACCTCGGCGCGGCCGCCGTGAGCGGGCTCGGTGCGGGCGATGGCGACGGGAACGTCGTGGAGGTCGGGTTCCACGCCGTCGGGCCAGGGGTCGAAGCCGTCCGGGTCGGGCAGGGTCCGCTCCCAGGTGGCCTTGAACCAGCGTTCGCGGGCCAGATCGCCTAGCGCGCGCGCGGCCGGGCCGTCCATGACGCACATGGTCTCGTGTCTGGGCGGCGAGATCGCGCCGGAGGGCTGGGCGCGGCGCAGGTCGTCGTCGCGGTGGGCCTCCGAATCCCAGCGGTCGGTCGAGATGTCCCCTCCCCCGCAGAAGGCCACGGCGTCGTCGATGACCACGACCTTCTGGTGGTGACAGGCTCCGAGCGGGCCGGGCTGGTCCAGCCGGAACTCGACCATGCGCTTCCTGAACCAGCCCTGGGCGCGGTGCGGGTAGAAGCCCTGCGACGCGGCGATCAGCAGCGGCGATTTCCAGATCAGCAGGCGGACATCCAGCTCGGGCCGCGTCTTGACCATCATGCGGAGCTGGTGGCCGATCTCAGCCTGGCGGTCGCCGGGGCGAGTCTCGGGATCCAGACGGGTGCGCGGATCGAACTGCCAGCCCAGGATCACGACCGACCGCCGGGCCTTCGACAAGGCCGAGGCCAGGGCGTCGAAGTAGGCCTCGTTCTCCATCAGGACGGCGAAGCGGGTGGCGCGCGGCACGCGCCAGCACGTGTCACCGGGGGTCAGCACGCTCGCGGCGTCGAGGGCCGGTCGGTGATCGGCCTCCTGGTACATGCTGTGGCGTCTCCCTGATCCTGAGCGGAGATGCCCGGTCGCGTGAAGACGCGCGGGAAGCTTATCCGTTCCACGCGGTCCGGGTCGGGTCAACGCCGCGCGACCACCCTGCATTGTCCGGTTCGCCGAAATCGGGTATCAGGGCCGCCGTCCTGGGGGAGATGAACACGTGCAGGCGCTGATCGAACTGCTTGCCGGCTTCATCGTCATGCTGGCCACGGCCGCCCTGGCGCAGTTCGGGGTGTCGTTGGATCGGCCCGCCGAGCCCCAGCCGGAAGTCCGCCGCGTGGTCGACTGCGCACCTTCTACCTCGGTCGCCGCGCCGGCCGACGCGCCCCGCGACTGCTGATTTTCCTCCCCTCTGAATCGTACCCGAAGCCTTCCGGGACAGGGGCTTAGTCGCTAGGGTCCGGCCCTCGCACACGACTGGCGTTTGCCCACCCGAGAAACCGCCTCCCATGAAGTCCCGTCATCGGCCGCCCCTGACCCTGACCGACCCCACGCCCGAAGCCGAGGCTGCGCCGGAGCGGGCGGACGCCGGGTCAGAGCCGTCTGTGGACACGCACGGCGGGGACAGACCGGTCGAGGTTCCCGCGATGGATGGGCTGCGCCCCATGTCCGAGCGCCGCCGCCGTCGCCTGCTGGAGCAACAGCGACTGGATCAGGAGGCCGCGCTCGCTCCGCCGCCCGCGCCTGAACCGCAGCCCGCCACCCTATCGGACGTTGCGGTCGCGACCGCCGAACCGGAACCCGCGCCCCAGCCGATCACCTTCGCCACAAGCGCCGACGCCCCGCCTGCGATGCGGGGGACTGCGCCGTCGCCGGCGCCGTTGACGGTGAAGTCCAATGTCGCGCCGCCTTCGTCGGGTCGGACCTATCTGATCGCGGGCGTCGCCGCGGCCTTGTGGATCGGCGGGGTGGCGTCTTGGGCGGCGTATGAGATCGGGGCGGGCGATGTCACGCTCGATCCGCTGCGTCTGGCGCTCTATGCCCTGATCGCGCTCGCCCCGGCGGGGCTGGCGGTGATGCTGGCCCACGCGGTGCGACAAGGCACGGGATTGGCGGCGGAAACGCGGCGTGCTCGCGATCTGGCCGAGGCGCTGGTGGCCCCCACGGCGCTGGCGGCCCAGCAGACCGGCGAGGTGCTGGCGACGCTGAGGAACGACATCGACCAAGCGGCGCTGGCGGCCGAGCGGGCGCGCAACGACATGGCCCTGTTGCGCGAAGCTCTCGCGTCCGAGACGCAGCGTCTGAACGACGCGGCCGAGGTGGCTAGCCGCACGGCGCGCCGCCTGACCGAACAGCTGGGCAAGGAACGCGAGGAGATGGCGACGCTGGGCGGCCGTCTGGACAAGCAGGCGTCCGGGGTGCTGGACGCCGTCGAGAAGCAGTCCCGTCTGATCGTCGATGCCTCTGACCTGGCGCAAACCCAGCTGAGGGAGGCGGAAGCCGCCCTGGCCGCGCGCGCCGCCGATCTGGCGGCCGCCGCGACGGAGGCGCAGGACGCGGCGCGTCTGGCCGCCGACGATCTGGCGCGCCAGACGCTGAGGCTGGAGAACGCCGGCACCGGCGTCGCGGAACAGATCCAGTCGGTCGAGGAAGGTCTGAGCCAGCAGCGGGCAGCGCTGGTCACGGCGGCCTATGCGCTGCGGACCGATCAAGAGGACTTCTCCGCGCAGGTGGAGAGCCAGCGGGCCCAGCTTACCGAACAACTGTCGGCCGCGCGGTCGGTCACGGCCGATCTGGGCGATACGACGACCAAGGCGTCCGAAAGCGTTCGCGATCTGGTGGAGGCGGCGACGGATCAGTTCCGCGCCTTGGTCGACCTGTCGCAGCGGGAGGCCGATGGTTTTGACGCCGCCACCAAGGTCTCGCTCGACAAGTTCGAGGCGCTGGCGGCCGAAGCGCGTGACACCCTGATCGAGGAAACGCGGCGAGCGCTGGCGATCCTGCAGGCCACGGCCGAGCAAAGCCGCCAGACCGCGACGGATGCGACGACCCAGGCCCAGATTCACGCCGACCGGCTGGGAGAAGCACTGTTCGATGCCGCTCGTAAAGCCGACGAGGCCGCCGATGCTCGGGTCGAGGGGGCGCGCCGGATCGTGCTGGAAACCACCGACCTGGTGGACGAGGCAGGTCAGAAGGCGATCGACAAGCTGCAGGCCACGCTCGCCCGCATGACCCAGGCCCTGGCCGAAGTCGATGCCGCGATTGGCGATCTGGACGAACGCGCCGCCCGGCTGCCCGAGGAAACCCGCGCGCGGGCCGAAGCCGTTCGGGTGACAGTCGAGGACGGTCTGGCGGCGCTGGCGGCGGCATCGCGCAAGGCCGCCGAGGATACCGAGGCCCTGGACGCGGGCTTCCAGGAGCGGGTGCGGCGCAACTACGACATGCTGACCGAGGCCGTGCGTCTGATGGGCGTGGTGTCAGGCGATCCCGCACCCATCCGGCGGCGCGAGCCGCCGCTGGAGCCCGTGCCACCGGCTGTCGCGGCGCCTTCGGCGCCGACCGCGCGCGAGACCGAGAGGGCAGCGCCCGAACGCGAGCGCGGATTTGGTCTGCGCGGGCGACTGCGCCTTGCCCCCACCGTCGAGGACCCTGGCACGCGCGCCGCACTGCCCGCGGCTGACCGGCTCGACTGGGCCGACCTGGTCGATGACTCCGGGCCGCAGGCACCACTAGAACTGGATACTCCGGTGATGCCGGAAGACGCGGGCGCTCTGGCCGACCGGATCACGGCTGCGATCCGGCGCATGGGGGTCGATCCCAACGCGCTTCTACCCCGGTCGCGGGTGGAGGAGGCGGCGGAGGCCTTCGCCAGCCGCGATCCCGACCGGGCGCGCCAGATTGTGCGTCGGGTGGCCCCGGCCGCAGTCCGCAGCGTGTCGCGCCGGGTCATCAGCGATCCGGAGCTGCGCGGCGACGCCGAGCGGTTCGTGCGGGGTCAGGCCGCTCGACTGGCGCAGCAGGCCGCGGACGGGGCCTCCGCCGTCATGGCCGTTCTGGCCACGGACACGGGCCGGGCCTTCATGCTGCTGGACGCCGCCATCGGCGATCTCGCCTGACGGTTGATTCAGGGCGGTTCGAGCCTTCGAGCGTCGCTTTGAGCTTGACGGCCGGGCCGGATTTCCGACACGTTCCGGCCGCTGTCATGAGCCTGTCATGCTCAGCCCGGCCCGTTCCAGTTTGGGGTGCCGGTTCGCGTCAACGGCTTTCGCAAGGCTTCATGCTCGACACCGCCGCCGAGGAAAAGCCGGACCGCAGGCCCGCCATGCTGGTCTGCGTGTACGATGATGCCGATGACCTGTGGCCGCTGGACGCGCCGGGCGGGCTGAATGCTCGTATCCTGCCGGTCGGCCCGGACGACCCCGCCGTGCTGGCGGGCGTGATCACCGGAGAACTGGACGACGAAGCCTGTCGCGCCGTGCTGCTGGTCGGCCGGACGAAGAAGGCCGATCGCTTCCGCATCCAGATGCGCGCCGAGAACCGGGCGCTGAGCGGCGGCAAGAAGCTGTCGATGACCGGCCCGGCGGTGGCGCGGGCCACTGCCCCGGTATCGGAGATGATGCGGGCGCTGAACGACGCGGGCTTCGCCGCCGATGCGACGTCGGAGAGCGAGGACGACGCGGGATCCTATCTGCTCTATCGGGTGCTGACGGCCCTGCCGGACAACGCGGACGCGGTGGCCGTGGGCCTGTTGCGAACGCCCAGCGGTCTGGCCCCCGAAACGGTCCGACGCGGCGTCGAGGCGGCGGCGGCGGCGATGGCGCGGCACCTGTCGCCCCTGCCCCGCGCGCGCCTCAGCTGATCCGGCCCCTGAGGGACCAGGCGGCGATCAGGCCGACGCCCGCCAGCGCCGCCATCGACAGATAGCCCAGCGTCCCGAATGCGCCGTAGAGCGGCCCGGCCGCCAGCGTCGCCAGACCGATCAGGACGCCGGCCGCCATGACCGAGTTCAGCGTCTGTGCCGCCGTGTGCTGGCCGGGCGGGGCGAGACGCTCGATGATCTCCACGCCGGCCAGATAGGTCGCCGCAAACGTCAGGGCATGGAGCGCCTGAAGCGGCCAGAGCAGGACGAGCGGCGGAGCGCAGGCCAGGGCGGTCCAGCGCACGACCGCCGCCAGGCCCCCGACCGTCAGGATCGTCATGGCGCCGATGCCGCGACGCCGCCGCCACGGCTCGACCCACCACATGAAGCCGATCTCCACGATCACGGAGAAGGCCCAGAGCAGGCCGGTCGTGCGCTCGTCTATGCTCTGCGCCTTCCAGGCGATGGCGGAGAAGCCGTAGTAGAAGGCGTGGGTGGCCTGGATCGCGCCGATGGCGAGGAGCGCGGTCATGAACAGGCGGTCTTTCAGCAGACGGCCGACGCCGGCGAAGCGGTCGCGCGCCCGGCCCCGCTCGGCCACGCCGTCGGTGGGGAGGAGGGTCGCGGCGATGAGCGCGAGCAGGCCCGAGGCGACCGCGACGCCGACGATGACGCCATCCACCGAGGCGCCGCTGAGAACCGCGCCCATCAGGACGTTGGCGATGACGAAGGCGGCCGAGCCGCAGCCCCTCGGCCACGCGAAGGCGAAGCCGGTGCGGCGGGCGGCCTGGAGGCTGAGTACGTCGGTCAGGGGGATCAGGGCGGCCATCGCGGTCGCCGCCACGAACCAGGCCCCTCCCTGAATCCACAACCCCTGCCCGACCCCGGCCACGACATAGGCCGCGCAGGCGACGGCGCCAAGGATAGCGATAGGCGTGCGTCGACGACGGAAGCCGTCCGCCCAGACGGCGATCACTGGGCCGGTGACCAGGCGCGCCAGCATGGGGGCGGCCAGCAACCCCCCGATCTGGGCCGCCGTGAAGCCCTGAGCCGACAGCCAGAGGCCGGCGAACGGCAGGCTGACGCCATTGGCCGTGAACAGGAGGACATATTGCAACGCCATTCGGCTCGCGATGCTCATGCGGCGACGCAGTAGCAGACGCCGGAGATTCCGTGGGCTACGCTCGTGTAATGAGTTGGAATCGCTCGCTCGCAGGCTTCGCCGCCCTGAACGGCGCCATGGCGGTCGCCGTCGGCGCCTTCGCCGCTCATGGGGCCGGGCCGCAGGTCAAGACGTTGCTGACCACAGGCGCGAGCTATCAGCTGGCACACGCCCTGCTCGGCCTCGCTTGCGCCCTTTGGTCGGCCGCGCCGCGACTGGCGCAAATCGGCGGATGGATGGCCGCTGTTGGGGGCTTGGTCTTCTGCCTTGCCCTTTCGCTGATCGGCCTGGCGTCGTTGCCGGCGATGGGCGCAGTGGCTCCAGTCGGCGGGGTTCTGATGATCGCGGGCTGGCTCGTAGTCGCGCTCGCAGTCTTCCGGTCACCTTCCGTCAATGCCTGATCCTCTAGCTGCAATTCTCCGAGACCACATGGCCTTCCCCGTGACCGAGACGCCCCGCCGAGAGCTCTACCCCGAGCTCGAACCCTTCGCGTCCGGCTGGATGCAAACCGACAGCGTCCATGAGGTCTATTTCGAAGAGTGCGGCAATCCGCAGGGTCAGCCTGCGCTGGTGTTGCACGGAGGCCCGGGTGGCGCGGTCAATCCGGCGATGCGGCGCTACTTCGATCCGGCGATCTATCGCATCATCCTGTTCGACCAGAGGGGATGCGGAAAGTCGCGCCCGAACGCCTCGCTGGAGGATAACACCACCTGGACCCTGATCGAGGATATCGAGCGGTTGCGCGAACGCTGCGGTGTCGAGACGTGGACGGTGTTCGGAGGATCGTGGGGGTCGACGCTTTCGTTGGCCTACGCCATCACCCATCCGGAGCGGGTAAAAGCGTTGATCCTGCGCGGCATCTTCCTGCTGACCAAGAAGGAGTTGCATTGGTTCTACCAGGAGGGCGCCTCGATGATCTTCCCCGACGCCTGGGAGCGGTTCGTGGAGCCGATTCCAGAGGGCGAGCGGCACGACCTGATGGGGGCTTACCACAAGCGGCTGATCGGCGAGGACGTGGCCGAGCGCGAACGCTGCGCCGTGGCCTGGTCCAGCTGGGAAGGCGAGACGGTCAGCGTCGAGGGTCCCGACGCCCGTCCGGACAAGTTCGCCGAGCCGGAGTTCGCCGTGGCGTTCGCGCGGATCGAGAACTGGTACTTCACCAACGGCGGCTTCTTCCCCGAGGAAGGCTGGCTGCTGAAGAACATCGGCCGCATCCGGCACATCCCGACGTGGATCGCGCAAGGGCGATTTGATGTGGTCACACCGATCGCCAGCGCCTGGGCCCTGCACCGCGCCATGCCTGAGGCGAAGCTGGATATCGTCGGCGACGCGGGGCACGCGTCATCGGAGCCCGGCATCGTCGACAGCCTGGTGCGCGGAACGGACTGGGCGGCGACGCTCTAAGGCGGCTCAGACCAAGCCGTAGCCCTTGGGCAATTCAGCATAGCGGTGGACGCGGGTCGACAGGACCAGGCCGAAGCCGATCATGATCGTCATCATCGACGAACCGCCATAGGACAGCAGCGGCATGGGCACGCCCACGACCGGCGCCAGGCCCATGACCATGGCCCCGTTGATGAGCACGAAAATGGCGAAGAAGGCCGTCATGCCCGCCGCCGAAATCCGCGCGAAGTGGCTGTGGGCCAGGGACGCAATGCGCAGAGCGATCAGAACGATGGCGATGTAGCAGGCCAGGAGCGCGAAGGAGCCGACGAAGCCGAACTCCTCGGCCACGGTCGAGAAGATGAAGTCGGTCTCGCGCTCGGGCAGGAACTCGAGCTGGCTCTGGCTGCCCAGACCATAGCCGCGACCCAGCAGGCCACCGGAGCCGAGCGCGATCTTGGACTGGATGATGTTGTAGCCCGTTCCCGACGGATCGGACTCCGGGCTGAGGAAGGTCAGGACGCGGTTTCGCTGATATTCGTGCATGCCGAACATCACGAATGGAGGGATGGTGACGAGCGCCGCGACGCCGCCCGCCGCGATCACTTTCCAGCTAAGACCCGCCACGAACATGACGGCCGCTCCCGTGAGGCCGATGATCATGGCCGAACCGAGGTCGGGCTGCTTGGCCACCAGCAGGAACGGCACGCCGATCATGGCGACCGGGAAGATCAGCTTCCAGGACCAGCGCGCCTCCTGCGCCGTATGGTCGTGGTACCAGCGGGCCAAAGCCAGAACCAGGCCCAGCTTGACGAACTCGGCCGGCTGGATGCGGATGAAGCCCAGGTTCAGCCAGTTCTTGGCGCCGGCTCCGGCGGGCTCGTACCCCAGCGGCGTGAACTCGATCATGAGCACCATGACCACGACCAGGCCATACAGGGGATAGGCTGCGCGGAAGAACCACTTGGGGTGGACCATCGCCAAGCCGATCATGACCAGCAGCATGGCCCCGAAGCGCAGCAGGTGATCGATGGCCCAGGGCTGCCACTGCCCGCCCGCGATCGAATAAAGCATGGCCGTGCCGGTCATGGCCACGACTGACAACAGGGCGATCAACCGCCAATCCAGCTCCGACAGCTTGGTCGAAAGGCGATCGCGTTCGCCGGGACGGGTCAGGGCCGAAGCGGTCATTGGGGAGATGCAGGCAGGTAGGGACGCGGGCCAGCCGGTTCGGCGGCCGGGGCGGCAGCCTGCGCCGGCGCGGCGTTCAGGGCCAGGCTGTCGGACTCGTGGGCGCCCGGATCCTCGGGTGTCTCGGCGAAGCCTTCGCGTTCAAGGCGCTGGCGGATCTCGTCGTCCTTGAGCAGGACGACCTTCATGATCTCGCGGGCGCGGGGCGCGCCGGCCGTGCCGCCGCCCAGGCCGCCGTGCTGGACGATGACGGACACGGCGTAGCGCGGATTGTCGATCGGGGCGTAGGCGATGAAGAGATTGTGGTCCTTCTGGGCCCAGGGCCGACCTGCGCCGCTACGCGAGCCGGACCCATAGTTGCGCGACTGGGCGGTGCCGGTCTTGCCAGCCATCCGAACCGCGCCAAGGCCCAGCTGACTGTTGCGGAAGCCGGTGCCGCCGACGTCGGTCACCATCTCCATGCCCTCGCGCAGGACCTGTAGATGAGCAGGGTCGTAGGGCAGGTCGGCGAAGGCGCGGTCGCCACCCTGCTCCACCCCGTCGATGCTCTTGATCAGACGCGGCAGGACCGCCTTGCGGCCATTGGCCAGACGCGCCGTATAGGTGGCGAGCTGGAGCGCGTTCACAGTCAGTGCGCCTTGGCCGATGCTGTAGCTGGGGGTCTCGCCCGGATACCACATGGGGTCGCCGCGCACAGGGTTACGCCTGCGCCACTCGCGATCGGGAACGAGGCCCTCGCGCTGACCGTCGATGCCGATGTCGAACTCCTGGCCGAAGCCCATCTCACGCGCCGCCTCGGCGATGGCGTCCGGCCCCATCTCGACCCCCAGCGTCATGAAGTAGACGTTGCAGGAGTTCTTGATCGCCTCGCGCATGTTCTGCGAGCCGTGGGTGGCGTGGCAGGCGAAGCGGCGGCCGAGGTAGTAGCCGCCGTTGCAGACGATGCGACGTTCGGGGTTCGCGCCACGCTTCAGCGCCGCGAGGCCGGTGACAGGCTTGAAGGTCGAACCGGGCGCGAAGGTGCCGTAGATCGCCTTGTCCAGCAGGGGCCGCCGCTCATAGTCCGCCAGCGGACGATACATCGAGCTGGGGATGCCGTTGACGAACAGGTTCGGATCAAAAGACGGCGCCGACACCATGCACAGGATGTCGCCGGTGCGGACGTCCATCACGACGGCGCCGCCGGCTTCCTCGCCAAAGACCTCCAGCGCCCGGTTCTGAACGTCGGCGTCCAGGGTCAGCACAATCTCTTTGCCGGGAACAGCTGGCCGCGAACCGCCGACATCCTCGGCCACGACGCGGCCGCGCGCGTCGACTTCGACCCGATTGCCGCCCTCGACCCCGCGCAGATCTTCGTCCAGCGCCTTTTCGACGCCGGTCCGGCCGATGCGGAAGCCGGGGTTGTAGAGGATCTGCGGGACCTCTTCATTACGGTCGCGGTAGGCCTGAACGTCGCGATCGGAGGGCTTGGCGACATAGCCGACGACGTGGGCGAACGATCCACCGAAGGGGTAGTAACGGGCCTCGTTCATGTCGGCCATGACGCCCGGCAGCTCGTTGGCGTAGAGGTTGACCCGGGCGAACTCTTCCCAGGTCAGATCGGTCTTGACCGGAACGGGCGCGAAACGCGGCGCGGCGTTGACGTCACGGATGATCGAGCGGCGACGGTCCACGGTGTCAGGAAGCAGGCGGCCGAGCAGATCCAGCGTCTGGTCCAGATCCTTGGTTTCGTCGCGGACGACGAGCACGCGGAAGCTGGGCCGGTTGCCGGCGATGACGACGCCGTTGCGGTCCAGGATGCGACCGCGCGGCGGGGGCACCAGGCGGAAGTTGAACTGGTTCTGACTGGCGAGCGTCGCATACTCCTCGGCCTGAACGACCTGGAGCTGCGCGAGACGGACCGTCAGAGCGGTGACGCCGATGGCGGTCAGGCCGCCGACCACGAAGGTGCGCCGCAGGAACGAGCCTTGCCGCTCGTTGACGTCGGAGAAGAAGATGGACGGCTCGCTGCTCATCGGAAGCGCACATCACCATCGTCGAACCGCTGGACCATCCAGTCGGCCACGGGAAATAGAAGAAGCGTCGGCAGGACCTGCAAGAGCAGGGCCAAGAGGCTGGGCGGGCGGCCCGCGTCGAAACTGACGATCAGATAAGCCAGGAAGAAGGCGAGCGCGGTGCAGATCGCATACCAGACGAACAGCACCTGGGTTTCCTGGCCGGCGAGCAGGTTCCGCGAGACCAGGACCACGGCGTAGACCGCCAGCAGGGCCAGCGGCCACATGCCGAGCGTCCCGCCCCAGAAGATGTCGAGGAACAGTCCGAGCGCGAACAGCACGGCCGGCGCCAGCATGGATGGGCGGATCAGTGGCCAGGCGAAAGCCAGCACCATCGGTAGGACCGGCTCAGGCAGGGTCAGGCCAAACAGCTCGACCGGCGTGGCCAGAACGATGGTTAGGGCGATTGCGATCAGAGCCGGGCGAAACACCAGCTCGAAGGAGCCGACCACGCGGACCGCGACGGGGCGCCTCACTCCGCCGCCCCCGGAGCCGAGGCGGTGGCCGGGGCCGTAGTCTGACGCGCGCGACGGGCGGCGGCGTCGCCGATGGCGGCGGTCTGGGCGGCGTCAGGCGCGGGAGCCGTCGCCAGGCCGGCCAGCGGAGGGGTGTTGAGTGCCTCGGGATCGACCAGCTGGCCGAAGTCTTCGAACAGCATGATGCGGACGTAGTCGATGGCGCCCCGGTCGCTGAACAGCTTGACCCGCCACGTGCCGTCGATGCCGCGCGCCGCCACGCCGATGGGCACGCCGCGCGGGACGCCGCCGCCGTCGCCCGACGTCAGGACGCGGTCGCCGGCCTGTATCGAGCCCACGCCGCGCACGAACTCCAGCCGGGGGTTGCCCGAACCGTCGCCGGTCAGGATGGCGCGGGCGTCGGTGCGGTCGACCAGCACCGGCACGCGACTGGCGACGTCGGTAACCAGCAGCATCCGGCTGACGCCGCCGGTGGTGCCGACGATGCGGCCGACCAGGCCGTGCTCGTTGATGACGGGGTTGCCGATACGCACGCCCTTGCTCGATCCCGCGTCCAGAAGACGGGCGTTGGCGAAGGGGCCTCGCGATTCCGACACGGACCGCGCCGTGGCCATGGCGACGGGAGGCTCGGTGCGCAGGCCGAGCATGGCCTCGTAGCGGGCATTGACGTTCTTGAGCGCGATAGCCTGGTCGCGCCAGGGTTCGAGCTCGGCGACCTGACGGCGCAGACGACGGTTCTCGGACACGGCGTTGAAGTAGCCGCCGATATAGTCCGAGGCGCTGCCGGCCCAGCGAACGGGTGCCGCCAGCACGCCGCCGATGGGGGCCAGAACCGTGTCCACGCCGGCGCGGACGGGGCCATAGCCGTGCGCGCCGCCGTCGTTGCGGCGGTCGCCGATGATCATCAGGACGGATGCGATCAGGGCGACGACCACCGCGACCGCGGCGGTCCAGGCCAGCGGCACCTTGAGCTGATCGAACGGTCCGTCGCGGAACGCCACGGCCTTGCCTTCCAAAAGAGGTCAGAATCGGCGGGACGCCCCCCGCCGCTGTGGCAGCCTATCGCAAAAAGCGCGCCGGATTGGAACCGGCGAAATCGCTGCAATCACGGGGATTTGCAGCGGCGCTTGCGCCTCCGATCAGAGCGCGGAGTCGAGCACGCCCTTCATCCAGCGCGGATGCTCCAGAACGCGGCCGCAGCCGATGGCGACGCAGCTCAGCGGATCGTCGGCGACGGAGACCGGCAGGCCGGTGTGATCGCGGATCTCGGCGTCCAGGCCGCGCAGCAGGGCGCCGCCGCCCGTCAGCATGATGCCCTTGTCGGCGATGTCGGCGGCGAGTTCCGGCGGGGTGGCTTCCAGGGCCACCTTCACGGCGTCAATGATCTGGGAGACGGGCTCGGCCAGGGCCTCGGCGGCCTGACGTTCCGAGATGCGGACCTCGCGCGGGACGCCCTGCATCAGGTCGCGGCCCTTGACCTCGATCGACAGGCCTTCGCCGTCGGCGGGAATGCGGGCGGTGCCGATGTCCTTCTTGATGCGCTCGGCGGTGGTCTCGCCGATCAGCAGGTTATGGTTTCGACGCATATAGCTGATGATGCTGTCGTCCATCTTGTCGCCGCCGACGCGGACCGAGCGGGAATAGACGATGCCCGACAGGGACAGCACGGCCACCTCGGTGGTGCCGCCGCCGATGTCGACGACCATGGAGCCGGTGGGTTCGTGGATCGGCAGGCCGGCGCCGATCGCGGCGGCCATCGGCTCGTCGATCAGGCCGACGCGACGCGCCGAGGCGTTCAGGCAGCTGTCGTTGATGGCGCGGCGCTCCACCGCCGTGGCGCCCGAGGGCACGCAGACGATGATCTTGGGGTTCACGAAGCCCTTGCGGTTATGAACCTTGCGGATGAAGTGCTTGATCATCTCCTCGGCGACTTCGAAGTCGGCGATGACCCCGTCGCGCATGGGGCGGATGGCTTCCATGTGGCCCGGCGTGCGACCCAGCATCTGCTTGGCCTCGATGCCGACGGCGTGGACGATCTTGCGTCCACCGACGTTTCTCAGCGCCACCACGGACGGCTCGTTCAGGACGATGCCCTTGCCCTTCATGTAGATGAGGGTGTTGGCGGTCCCGAGGTCCATCGCGATGTCGTTGGAGATGGCGCCGAAGAGGGAGAAGCTCATGGGGGTCGGTTACCGTTCGGTTGGGGCCGTGTGGGGCGATGCTGATCCAGCCCGTTTCGGCGACGCCCCGGCCGAGGCGCATCCCCATACGCGTTCGGCCTCCTGATCGTCCTCGCCTGACGGACTGAGCGCCCGTTTGCCCGCTGCTACAGGTGATTACAAGCCCCGAAACCGTCCGGTCGCGCCGGTTCGATCACGAGGCGGTTACGGCTCCGCTTGAGGGCCTCGCACGGTGTCCGAGGCCGTCTCGCGCCGACGAACCAGTTCGCGCACTCCCAGCATGATCGCCAGCCAGGCCACGGCGACCGCGACGAGGATCAGCGAGGTCCAGACGCCGTCTCCGCTGACCGCCGAAACCACCGCCCCGCCGAAAAAGGCCACCAGCGCGGTCTTGGGCAGCACGCCCAGGGCGCATCCGGCCAGGAAGCCGAGGAACGAGGCCCGAGTCGCCCCGAACGCCATGTTGACGACAATGAAGGGGGCGGACGGAACATTGCGGATCATGAAGCTGGCGTAGAAGGCGTTCCGGCCCACGAACCGCTTCAGACGCTCCAGGGTGCGGCTGTCCAGTCGGTCGATGAGCCGGGCAGTCGGGCCGCGCCCCAGCCAGTAGGTCAGGCCCGCGGACACCACGGTCGCCGCCCAGCTGTAGAAGAAGCCGAGCGACGGGCCGAAGGCGACGACGCAGGCGGCGATCAGGATGAACTGGGGCGCGCCGATGAAGGCGGCGGCCACGAACAAGACGATGGTGGCGGCGAAGGCCCAGGGGCTGCCGCGATAGCCCTGGAGCCACCCTTCCAGATTTTCCTCGGCAGCGAGAGCGAACTGGGTCTTGCCCAGCGCCAGCAGCCCCAGGGTGGCCCCCAGCAGCAGCGCCGCCGCGAGCGCCGTGCGCCAGCGCCGCCCCTCCATGTTGAAGATGAAGTCGAGGATCTGCCTCATGCCCGGCCGCTTACCATCCGCTGTGGCGTCCCGGCGAGCCCTGCGCTCCAGCCGCGTTTGATCCGCCTTTCGCATCTGCGTAAAGACGACGGGCCTTTCCGGGGAATCGCCGATGTCCGACCTGCAGTCCTCCGCCCTCGCCCGCGTGGCGCCCTCCGCGACGCTGGCCGCGACCGCCAAGGCGCGCGAGCTCAAGCGCCAGGGGCGCAACATCATCAGCCTGGGCGCCGGCGAACCCGACTTCGACACGCCCGAGAACATCAAGGCCGCCGCCATCGCCGCCATCCAGCGTGGCGAGACCAAGTACACGGACGTGGACGGCCTGCCCGAGCTGAAGGCAGCCATCGTGGCCAAGTTCGAGCGCGAGAACGGCCTGACCTATACGACGGCGCAGATCCACGTCGCGCCAGGCGGCAAGCCGGTGATCTACAACGCCCTGGTGGCGACGCTGAACGCGGGCGATCAGGTCATCGTGCCGGCGCCCTACTGGGTCAGCTATCCCGACATGGTGCTGCTGGCGGGCGGCGATCCGGTTTTCGTCACGGGCGAGGAGGCCGACGGCTTCAAGCTGCGGCCCGAGGTGCTGGAAGGCACGATCACGCCCCGGACCAAGTGGCTGATCCTGAACAGCCCGTCCAACCCGACAGGCGCGGCCTATACGCGGGCCGAGCTGGAGGCGTTGGCCGAGGTGCTGCGGCGGCATCAGCAGGTCTGGATCCTGACCGACGACATGTATGAGCACCTGACCTATGGCGGGTTCGAGTACACGACGATCGCCCAGGTGGCGCCGGACCTCTACGACCGCACTTTGACGGTGAACGGCGTGTCCAAGGCCTATGCCATGACGGGCTGGCGAATCGGCTATGCGGGTGGGCCCAAGCCGCTGATCGACCTGATGCGCAAGGTCGCCAGCCAGACGACGTCAAACCCGGCCTCCATCAGCCAGTGGGCGGCGGTGGAGGCGCTGAACGGGCCGCAGGACTTCCTGCCCGAGCGCGGAGCGGCCTTCGAGCGGCGACGCGATCTGGTGGTGTCGATGCTGAACCAGGCGACGGGCATCCGCTGCCCCACGCCGGAGGGGGCCTTCTACGTCTATCCCTCGATCGAGGGGCTGATCGGCAAGACCGCGCCGGACGGGACGGTGATCGACAGCGACGAGACGTTCTCGACAGCCCTGCTGGAGGCAGAGGGCGTGTCGGTGGTGCACGGGGCGGCGTTCGGACTGAGCCCCTACTTCCGCATCAGCTACGCGACCTCTGAGGATGTGCTGGAGGAAGCCTGCGCGCGCATCCAGCGGTTCGCGGCGTCGCTGCGCTAGCTGGCCCGGCTGACGGCGAAGTCGGCGAGGCTTTCCAGGGCGGAGCGCCAGTCGCTGCGCGGAAGCACCTTCAGCGCGGCCTTGGCGGCGTCGGCATAGTCGCCGGCGGCGTCCAGCGTGGCCGAGACCGCGCCGGTGCCCAGGATCAGCTCGCGAGCGCGCCGGAAGTCCTCGTCGGAGCGTTCGTTCCGGTTGATGGTGCGGTCCCAGAAGGCGTCCTCGCGGCCGCGCGTGCGGGCCACGGCCAGCAGCAGCGGCAGGGTGACCTTGCCCTCGCGGAAGTCGTCGCCGGCGTTCTTGCCCAGGGCCTCGGACGAGCCGCCGTAGTCCAGGGCGTCGTCGGCAAGCTGGAAGGCCAGGCCGAGATTCAGGCCATAGGATCGCAGGGCGTCGGTCGTCTTCTCGTCGGCGCCGACGCCGACCGCGCCGGCCTCGGCGGCGGCGGCGAAAAGTTCGGCGGTCTTGGCCGAGATGATGCGCAGGTAGGTTTCCTGATCCAGGTTCAGGTCGTGGGCGCGGGTCAGTTGCAGCACTTCCCCTTGCGCGATGACGCCGGAGGCCTGGGCCAGGATGCCCAGCGCGCGGATGGCGCCGGTCTCGACCATCAGTTCGAAAGCGCGGGCGAACAGGAAGTCGCCGACCAGCACGCTGGTGGCCGAGCCCCAGATCAGATGGGCCGCGACCTTGCCCCGGCGGCGCTCGGACCCGTCGACCACGTCGTCGTGCAGCAGGGTGGCGGTGTGGATGAACTCGACGGAGGCCGCGAGCTTGAGCGCATTGTCGATCGGATCGGCCCCGACGGCGCGGGCGGCGGCGATGGTCAGCAACGGACGCAGGCGCTTGCCGCCCGCCGAGACGATGTGCTCGGCCAGGAGCGGGATGACCGGCACCTGGGACTGCATCCGGTCCAGGATCAGGGCGTCGACCGCCGCCATGTCACCCTTGGCCAGGCGGGCCAGGGCCTCGACGTCGCCTTTCGGGCGTGTGGCGGTCAAAACGGCGGCGTCCAAGGAATCTCTCTTTCAGGCCTCGCGGCGCGAGGGGAGACGCGCCGCACGATCATCCGTCCTTGCGGGGCGGGGTCACGCCGGACAATGGTGACCCCGCCATGAAGGGTCAAGCCGCGTGACCGTCGCATCCCCCCCGCCCGAAGGCGAGGCGTCTCAGGACGAACCGACCGAGAACGCCCTGCTCGGCGGAAGGGTTCGCCTCCTGCAGCCCGCGAGCGGCTATCGCGCCGGCATGGACGCGGCCCTGCTGGCAGCGGCTGTGGCGGCCAGGCCCGGCGAGACGGTGCTGGAGGCGGGCTGCGGGGCGGGCGCAGTGCTGACGCAGATCGCGGCGCGGCGGCCGGGCGTGTCCTTGGTTGGGGTGGAGCGGGATGCTTCGGTCGTCGGTCTGGCGCGCCAGAACGCCAAGCTCAACGGCATCGGCGACCGGATGAGGGTGCTCGAGGGCGACGTGGGGGCCGCGTTCAAGTCGCTGGGCCTGCCGCGCGCCGACTGGGCGGTGTCGAACCCGCCGTTCTTTGACGACGAAGGTGCTCTGCGAGCCCCCTCCCTGGCCAAGCGCGGAGCATGGATCGCCGACGACGGGCTGGCGGTCTGGGTCGGGTTCCTGACGGACGGGGTGAAGGACGGCGGGCGGATCGTGATCATCCACCGAGCGGATCGGCTGGCGGACCTGCTGGCGCTGCTGGGGCCCAGATGCGGGTCGTTCGCCATCCGGCCGGTCCACCCGTTCGCGGACGAGCCGGCCAAGCGGGTGCTGGTGCAAGCGATGCGGGGCGGGCGGGCGCCGCTGCAACTTCTGCCGCCCCTCGTGCTGCACGACCGGTCGGGGGCCAAGCATACGACGCAGGCCGAGGCGATCCTGACGGGGGCCGCAGACCTAGGGTTCTGATCGACTCCCGAACTGGGAGTGAGAGTCCGGAAAAGCGACTCTCACTTCTCTCACCCGGCCCGCGGAAGCATTCATGAGGACCAGCCTAACCATCGCACACGTCAAAATCGGACGTGGCTGGACCGGTCCGCGCGTTCGGCGCTATGGCCCGCCCATGTCCCTTCGCCCCCTGTTCGTCACCCAGGTCTATGAAGCCAGCCTCGCCGCGACGCCGGGCTTCGACGCCTTCAACGCCGCCCTCGCCGACGCCTGCCGCATGCTGGCGGTCGAGGACGGCGCGGGCCGGGCGTGGTGCCGGGCGCACGGGTATCGTGGCTATACGTCCTACGGCTCGCTGAACGACCTGCCGCAGCGCCTGCCGGAGTTCGCCGAGCTGAAGCGGCATCTGGACCGGCACGCGGTCGCCTATGCCAAGGCGCTGAACTTCGACCTGGGCCGCAAACCCCGGCTGGACACCCTGTGGGTCAACATCCTGAAGCCCGGCGGATCTCACAGCGGCCACATCCACCCCCACGCCTTCCTGTCGGGCACGGTCTATATCGAGGTGCCGGACGGGGCCTCGGCCCTGAAGCTGGAGGACCCGCGCCTGGCCATGATGATGGCGCGGCCCAGCGTGCGGCCCGACGCGCCGGAGGCCGAGCAGCCCTTCGTCTATCTGGCTCCGCAAGCAGGGACGGTGCTGATGTGGGAGAGCTGGCTGCGGCACGAGGTGCCGGCGACCGCGGCCAAAAGCGAGCGCATTTCGGTTAGCTTCAACTATGCTTGAAAGAGACGACGTTGGCGCGCGGCATCCTGGGGTATGCCTGATCACTGGAGCCGCGTCGGGCATCGGCGCGGCGACGGCGTGGCGGCTGGCCGACGACGGTGCCCGCGCGCTGGTGCTGGTCGATCGTGACGGCGATCGGCTGCAGGCCCTTGGGGACGCGCTCGAGCGGCCGGGGCTGGAACTGTTTCTCTGCGCCCAGGACGTCACGGACGAGGAAGGCTGGGACGGGGTCGAGCACGGTGTGCGCCATCACTGGCAGGGACTGGATGCGGTCGTCGTCAACGCGGGTGTCTCGGAAAGCGGGCCGATCGCCGAGCTGTCCCTTGAGGCGTGGCGGCGGGTGATGTCGGTCAATCTGGACGGGGGCTTCCTGACGCTGCGATCCGGGATGCGGCTGTTGCGCGATGGCGGCGCGGCCGTGGTCGTCTCGTCCGCCTCGGGCGTGAAGGCCGAGGCCGGGATCGCCGCCTATGCGGCGTCCAAGGCGGCGGTGATCCAGCTGGCGAAGGTGGCGGCCAAGGAAGGCGTGCCGCGCGGCGTGCGGGTCAACGCCATCCTCCCCGGCGGGGTCGAGACGCCCATGTGGAGCGGCATGGACTTCTTTCGGGACATGGTGGCCGCGCTGGGCTCCGAGCAGGCCGCCTTCGACGCCATCGCCGCCCACGGAACGCCACTGGGCCGCTATGCCAAGCCCGAGGAGATCGCGGGGCAGATCGCCTTTCTGCTGTCGCCGGCGGCGCGGTCCATGACCGGCGCGGCGCTGATCGTGGACGGTGGCTATACGCTCTGACCAGCCTGTGTAACCTTCGCCTTTCCCCCGCCGTAACGGGCCGCACGTGACCGACCGCGAAGCCCAACTGAAAGCCCTGATGCTCCGCGGACTGGAGGGCGACGCCGCCGCCTGGCGGTTGCTGCTGTCCGACATGGGGGCGCACCTGCGTCCCTTTTTCCGGCGCCGCCTGTTCGACGGCGGGGCCGACGCGGAGGACCTGGTGCAGGAGACCCTGATCGCCATCCACGCCAAGCGGGCCACCTGGGACCGCCACCAGCCCTTCACCGCCTGGGCCTTCGCCATCGCGCGCCACAAGCTGATCGACCATCTGCGCCGTCAGGGCCGCCGCCCCAGCCATCCGATCGAGGAGGCGGGGGAACTGTTCGCCGATCACACGGTCGAGGACGGCGCGACGCGCGCCGACCTGACCCGCGTCCTGGCTCACCTGCCGCTCCGCCAGCGCCGCCTCATCGAGGACGTGCGCCTGAAGGGCCTGACCGTCGCCGAGGCCGCAGAAAGGCACGGCTACAGCCTCACCGCCGCCAAGGTTTCGATCCACCGATCCATGAAATCCCTGAACGCCCGCTTCGCGCCCGCGTCCACAGACGGAGGCGACGATGAAGACTGAAGACCTGATCGAGGCCCTTGCCGCTGACCTCCCCGCCGCCAAGCCGCGTCAGGTCGAGCGACGGATCCTGCTGGCCCTCGCCGGGGGTGGGCTGCTGATCGTGCTGGGCGTCGATCTGTGGCTGGGATTTCGTGACGATCTGACGTCCGCGATGATGGGCCCCAACTTCTGGGTCAAGGCAGCCTATTCCGGGGCCTTGGGCATCATCGGGTTCTGGTTGCTCGACCGGCTGGGCCGGCCTGGGTCGCAGATCGCGGGACCCCTGATCGCGTTGGCGACCGTGCTCGCCGTTGCCGCCGGGTTCGCCACCTGGGAGTTCATGACCATGGCAGAAGCCGAGCGGATGCCCGCCCTGATGGGCGAAAGCGCCGTCGAGTGCGCGCCGCTGATCCTGATCCTCAGCCTGATCGCCGCGCCCTTCGTGTTTGGAGCGGCGCGGGGGTTCGCACCGATGCGGCCCGGCGCGGCGGGCGCCGCCGCTGGGTTGCTGACGGCCGGACTGGCGACGACGCTCTACGGTCTGCACTGCCCCGAGCACACGGCCGGTTTCGTGGTGGTCTGGTATTCGCTCGGCATCGCCGCGACGGCAGCGGTCGGGGCGGTGATCGGCAAGGTGCTGTTCCGCTGGTGATCTCCGGCTTCAAATCGCAATGAAGCCCCTGATCAACTCGGCGATACGCGTACGGTCCTGACCCGAAAGTCGGCCGACACGCCTTGAGATCAATCGATTATCGAGCGTGAACAGCTTCAGCCTGACAACGCAGCGCGACTTCAAGCCAGCATCTTCGAGATCGAGAAGCGGCGTGTCACCGGGACGGGGTCCGCCAGCGGCCGTAGTGATCATCGCCAGAAGTGTCTCGCCTTCTCGCTCATTGGCTGCGGCGGGCGAGATGACCACAGCGGGTCGGACCTTCGACACAGGGATGTTGCTGAAGGGAAATGGCGCGACAGCGACATCGCCCGCTTCACAGATCATCGAAGGCCGCCGCGTCCTCGGGCGTGTTCCATTCACTCAGCGTGGACTCAAGTGCGCGAAGGTACTCCCAATCCAAGGGCTCTGCCTTGCTGACGGTGACGCCCTCAGGCCCAACCCGATAAGCCAAAGTGTCGCCCGGCCCGGCCTTTAGAGCCTCCCGAACCTCTTTCGGCACCGTCGTCTGGGCCTTGGATGTGATCTTGGCGAAGTGCATTCCCATCGACGCTCCTTACATCCTTACCCGCGGAAAGTCGATGCCGACGCTCCTGTCGGCCGACTAGGTTTGCCCTTGCCGCCCCCAGTCGCTACATCCCGCTGCCCGCTCTCCCCCCACTCCGACTGACAAGGCCCGAAGCCCCCATGGCGCAGCAATACATCTTCCAGATGCAGGGTCTGACCAAGACCTTCCCCGGCGGCAAGAAGATCTTCGAGAACATCTGGCTGAGCTTCTACAACGACGCCAAGATCGGCGTGGTGGGCGTCAACGGCTCCGGCAAGTCGACGCTGCTGAAGATCATGGCCGGCATCGATCCGGAGTTCTCCGGCGAGGCCAAGGCCGCCGACGGCATCAAGCGCGGCTACCTGGAGCAGGAACCCCAGCTTGACCCGAACCTGAACGTCCGCGAGAACGTCGAGGCCTGGTGCGAGGAGAAGCAGTGGGTCAACCGGTTCAACGAAGTGGCCGCCGAACTGGGCGAGAACTACACGGACGAACTGATGGAGGAGATGACGTCCCTCCAGGAAAAGATTGACGCCGGCGATGTCTGGGACATCGACAGCCGCATCGAGATGGCGATGGATGCCCTGCGCTGTCCGCCGGACGACTGGTCGGTCGTGAACCTGTCCGGCGGTGAGAAGCGCCGCGTGGCGCTGGCCCGCCTGCTGCTGTCCAAGCCCGACATGCTGCTGATGGACGAGCCGACCAACCACCTGGACGCCGAGTCGGTGGCCTGGCTGCAGCACCACCTGGAGAACTTCCCGGGCTGCGTGATCCTGGTCACCCACGACCGCTATTTCCTGGACCAGGTGACCAAGTGGACGCTGGAGCTCGATCGCGGCAAGGGCATCCCCTACGAGGGCAACTACTCCGGCTGGCTGGAGCAGAAGCAGAAGCGCGTCGTTCAGGAGCAGTCGGAATCCGAGGCTCGCCAGCGGGCGCTGACCCGCGAACTGGAGTGGGTGCGATCCGGCGCCAAGGCCCGTCAGGCCAAATCCAAGGCGCGTCTGGCCGCCTACGAGAAGATGGTGTCCGAGCAGGAGAACAGCCGCCAGGCCCAGTCTTTCGCCGTCATCCAGATCCCGCCGGGGCCGCGCCTGGGCAATGTGGTGCTGGAGGTCGAGGGGCTGCAGAAGTCCTATGGCGACAAGCTGCTGTTCGACAACCTGACCTTCAAGCTGCCGCCGAACGGCATCGTCGGCGTGATCGGGCCCAACGGCGCGGGCAAGTCGACCATGTTCAAGCTGATCACCGGCCAGGAGCAGCCCGACGGCGGTTCCATCCGCGTCGGCGAGACCGTCAAGCTGGCCTATGTCGACCAGTCGCGCGACGCGCTCGACCCGAACAAGACCATTTGGGAAGAAATCAGCGGCGGCACCGACGTGATGATGGTCGGCAAGCGCGAGATCAACACGCGCGCCTATGTCGGCAGCTTCAACTTCAAGGGCGGCGACCAGCAGAAGAAGGTCGGGCAACTGTCGGGCGGGGAGCGCAACCGGGTGCACCTGGCCAAGACGCTCGCGACCGGCGGCAACCTGATCCTGCTGGACGAACCGACCAACGACCTGGACATCGAGACCCTGCAGAACCTGGAAGAGGCGCTGGAGGAGTTCGCCGGCTGCGCGGTGGTGATTTCCCACGACCGCTGGTTCCTGGACCGTCTGGCGACCCACATCCTGGCCTTCGAGGGCGACAGCCACGTCGAATGGTTCGAGGGCAACTTCGAAGCCTATGAAGAGGACAAGAAGCGCCGTCTGGGCACCGACGCGCTGATCCCGCACCGGATCAAGTTCCAGAAGTTCGGGCGCTGATCGGGCCGGGGCGTCTGCCCCGGTTTGGTCTTCAATGTTTCAAAAACGGGTGTTACCCCTTGCAACCAGTAAGGGAGTTTCGCCATGCCGACGATCACGGGAACCGCGGGCGCGGATACGCTCACGGGGAGCGCAGGAGCCGACCTGATTGACGGCTTGGGCGGAGACGATGTCGTCTTCGGGGCGGGTGGCTCCGATGCGCTCAACGGCGGCGACGGGTCGGATATCCTCAGGTTCGCAGGGCCGTCGTCAAACTATCTGCTGGTCCAGACGGCTACGGGGTGGGCCATACACGACGGGCAGTCCGCCGCCAGTACTGCTGTGAGCTTCGAGTTCGTGCAGTTTGCCTCCGGGTCAGCAGTAACCTTTCAGCAGGCGACGGTGCTTGATTTCGATGCGGCCGCTTACCTTGCGCGCTACGCCGATCTGCGCGCCGCGTTCGGGACCGACGAGGTCAAGGCCTATCGGCACTTCTTCGAATACGGTCAGGCCGAGGGCCGCGTGGCGTCCGCGTTCGACGGCTTGTCCTATATCGCCAGCTATGCGGACCTGATCCGCGCATTCGGAGCCGATAACGCGGCGGGCGTCGCCCACTATCAGCATTATGGCATGGCGGAGGGGCGCACGATCACCTTCGACGGGCAGGCCTATGCGGCGGCGTGGGTGGATTTGGCGCGGGCGTTCGGGACCGACGCGACGGCGGCGGCGCGTCATTACATAACCAATGGCCTGAACGAGGGACGGGCGACGAGCGGGTTCGACACGGTCGGCTATCTGCTGAGCAATCCCGACGTGGCCGCGTCTCTGGCCTTCACCCCGACGTCGCAGGTGCTGAACGCCGCCCGGACCCACTGGCTGACCTATGGCGCCGACGAGGGCCGTCCGGGCGAAGGCGCGTTTGGCAGAGACCAATCGCAGGCGAACCCGGCCCTGACGCCGCTGAACGCCGCCGGGCAGTCGGTGACGAACGGCGTGTTCGAGATCGCGGGCGACAAGGACTGGTTCTTCGCCAACCTGCCGACGCGGACCACGATCACCGTGAACGGATCGGACGCGGTGACCAGCATCTCGGTCTACGACGTGCGGGGCAAGCTGCTGCTGTTCGACGCCGACGGGCGCGGGGCCTCGTTCCTGGTGCCGGTGGAGACGTCGACGGCCGCATCGGGCAGCGTCTACATCGTCGTGACCTCGACAGGGACGGGCGGTTACACCCTGACCACCTCGCGCGCGGGAGCCCAGGCTGCTCCGGCGAGCGAAGAGGATGGGGCTCTGGCCAGCGCCGCCTACGCCTTGGCGGGTCTGGACGGCACGCCGGATCTCAATGCGGCAGACCTCACGCCCGACTGGCTGCCCTTGATCGATCCGGTTAGCCGCGGCCTCGACGTCATCGACTTCTAGGTCCGGGGCCGCCAGGCCTGGCTGCCCAGCCAGCGTGCCGTAGCCCCTCCCCCGGCCAGGCTTGGCGTCGTATAGGCCGAGCCATGACCACCCTGCCTGCCCTGCTTATCGCCTCGCGCGCACTCGCGCCCGTCGCGCCGTTCCTGGAGGCCGCCTATCGGGTCTTTCGCCTGTGGGAGGGGCCGCCGGTGGAGGCGACCGACGACATCACCGCCGTCGTGATGGTGGGCGAGGACGCGCTGGACATGGTGGTGCTGGAGCATCTTCCGAACCTGAAGCACGTCGCCTGCTTCACCTCGGGGTATGACGGGCTGGATCTGGACTGGTGCCGGGCGCGAGGCCTGGTCGTCACTCATGCGCCGGCGGTGAATCATGAGGACGTGGCCGATCATGCGCTGGCGCTGATGCTGGCGGCGCGGCGGCGCGTCGTGGACGGCGACCGGATCGTGCGCTCGGGCAGCTGGGCGATCGAGCAGCGGCTGATCACGCCGTCCATGCGGGGGCAGCGCGTGGGCATCGTTGGCTTGGGGGCCATCGGCGAGGCGGTGGCGCTGCGTGTCGCGGTGATGGGCTGCGAGGTTCGGTGGTGGGGGCCGCGCGACAAGGCGCAGGCGGCGTGGCCCAAGGCAGGGTCTCTTGTGGAGCTCGCCGCCCAGTCGGACATCCTGGTCGTGGCCTGTCGCGCGGACACGACGAACCGGGGGCTGATCTCGGCCGAGGTGATCGAGGCGGTGGGGCCGAATGGGCTGTTGGTGAACGTGGCGCGCGGGTCGCTGGTCGACGAAGACGCCCTGATCGCGGCGTTGAAGGCCGGGCGGCTGGGCGGGGCGGCGCTGGACGTGTTCGAGACCGAGCCGACGTCGGCGGAACGTTGGGCGGACGTCCCCAACGTCCTGCTGACGCCGCACACGGCCGGGGCGACGATGGCGGCCGTGCAGGGGATGCTGGCGCTTCTGGTCCGGAACCTTCAGGCTGTGGCAGCGGGCGAGCCGCCCGTGTCGCCTGTTCCATGAGTTCGCCCGTGACCGACATCGCCGTTCAGACCGACGCCCTGACGTTGGAGTGCTTTCCGATGCGGCCGGACCCGCCGCGGATGGTGCCCGGGCGACCGGAGCGCGACTGGATGGATGAGTTCGCCGGGCGGCATCCCTATCGCTGCCTGCCGCTGACCATGGCCAACACCACGGGGTGGGAGCTGCTGTGTCCCTTCGGTTTCGAGGCCGAGTGGGACGGGAGGATGGGGGCCGACGCCATCCAGTTCCGACCCGACAAGGATGCGCTCTACTTTGAGCACTTCGCCCAGTCGCACTTCACCGAGGGTGTGCTGACGTTTCACACCGGCTGGATGTTCCGCACGCCCGAGGGCTGGGGCATGCGGGCGTCCGGGCCGCCGAACCGGGCCAAGCACGGCATCTGCGCCTTGGAAGGCATCACCGAGACGGACTGGCTGCCCTATCCCTTCACCATGAACTGGCGCTTCACGGCCCCCGGCGTGATCCGGTTCGAGAAGGACGAGCCCTTCTGTTTCCTGCAGCCCGTGCCGCACCACCGGATCGAGCGGTTCCAGCCAGTGCGGCGCTCGCTGGATGACGACGGCGATCTCGCGGTTCAGTACCGCAAGTGGTCGGAGGTCCGCACCGACTTCAACACCCGCATGGCCGCAGGCGATCCCGAAGCGGTCAAGCAGGCGTGGCAGAGGTTCTATTTCCGGGGCGAGTTCCCGGATCAGGTCGGCGTGCGGACGGTGGACCACGTGAACAAGCGCCGCCTCGCCCCCCTGCCCGAGGCGCCGGAGCCCTCGCCGCCCGCACGGGCGCATGTCGGCTTCACGACCTGGTCGGCGGTCGGGGCGGCCAAGGCGATCACGGACGGTGGGAAGACCTAGTCGGCCTCGCCGCCCCGGCGGGCTTGGCGTTCCTCGACGCTGACTGAGCCGTCGCCGTCGGCGTCCATGCGCTCGAAGCGCCAGGCGACGACGGAGCGGAACTCATCCTTGGTCAGGCGTCCGTCGCCGTCGCGGTCGGCGCGGGACCAGTTGCGGGCGTTGGGCAGGGTTTCGGCGGCGGCGTCCAGCTCTGCGGTCGTCACCACGCCGTCCGAATCGGCGTCGGCGCGGTCGAAGCCTCGTTCGGCGCGGGCCAGCATCTGCTCCAGCGTCATCGGCCCCTGCTCCGCCTGACGCCGCTGGGCCGGGCGCGGCGGGAGGGGTCGGGGCGGCAGGGGTTCGACGTCCAGCGCCGCCTCCTCAAGAAAGGCTTCTTCTGGTGCGTCGGCGGGTTCCTCGATCGGGGCGGGATCGACGGCAGCGGCCTCCACCCGCTCCTCCTGCGCACAGGCAGCGAGCGACATGGCCATGGTCGAGGCGAGGCATAGGACGAGGCGCATCAGACGGCTCCGACAGGACAAGCCTGACTATAACGCGCGACACCGCCCAAGCCGTCGCGGCATTTCTGGCTTCACATCATATAAGGATATCCTTATATGATTATCTCATGAGCCTGACCGCTGATCAGACTGTCGATGTGCTGCGCGCCGCCGGAGAGCCGACGCGGCTGCGCGTGCTGTCGCTGCTGGCCGGCGAGGAGCTGTCAGTCATGGAGCTGTCCCGCGTGCTGGACCAGAGCCAGCCGCGCGTGTCGCGTCACCTGAAGCTGATGGCGGATGCCGGGCTGATCGAGCGGTTTCCGGACGGGGCCCGGGTCTTCTACCGCGTGTCGCACGAGCCGGACGTGCGGCGTCTGATCGACACCATCCTGGACGGGCTGGACGACGCGGCAGGAGCCGCCGACCACCGCCGCCTGGACGAGGTGCGCGACGAGCGCGCCGCGGCCGCCGCCGCCTACTTCGAGCAGGTGGCGCCCAGCTGGGACCGCATCCGGTCGCTGTATGTGTCCGAGACGGCGGTGGAGAACGCCATCGAGCGGGCGGCGGGGCCGGGACCGTTCGAGCGGGTCGTGGACCTGGGTACCGGGTCGGGGCGGATGCTGACCCTGCTAGGCAAGAAGGCGCGGATGTCGATCGGGCTGGATCTCAGCCAGAACATGCTGAACATCGCCCGCGCCAATGTCGCCAGGGCAGGTTTGGATAAGGTCGAGCTGAGGCACGGGGACATCTTCGCCACGCGCCTGCCGGCGCAGTCGGCGGACCTCGTGCTGGTGCATCAGGTTCTGCACTACCTGGCCGATCCGGCCGCCGCCGTAGCCGAGGCCGCGCGGCTGGTCATGCCCGGTGGAAAACTGCTGATCGTTGATTTCGCCCCCCATGAGCTGGAGCGGTTGAGAGACGAGCATCAGCACCGGCGCCTGGGCTTCGCCGACGAGGAGATCGGTCGCTGGCTGGGGGATGCGGGGCTCAAGCCGTCCGCAACCATCGCCCTGCCCCCGGACACAGCGGGCCTGACCGTCACTATCTGGACCGCCGAGCGGCCCGCTATCGCCAACAGGAGCGTCGCCTGATGGCCGCCACATCCCTCGCGGCCGCGCGCGCGCTGCTGCTGTCGCCGCTGGGCCCTGTGGCTCGCGCGGGCGAGAACCCGAACCCGGTGCGCGTCTCGTTCGAGTTCTTTCCGCCCAAGTCCGACGAAGCCGAAGCCACGTTGTGGAAGGCGATCCGGCGGCTGGAGCCCCTGAACCCCGCCTTCGTCTCGGTGACCTATGGCGCGGGCGGCTCGACGAGGGAGCGGACGCACCGGACGGTGCAGCGCATCCTGACCGAGACCACGATGAAGCCCGCCGCCCACCTGACCTGCGTCGAGGCTAGCCGCGACGAGGTCGATCAGGTCATCGAGGATTACAAGGCCATCGGCGTGGACCACATCGTGGCCCTGCGCGGCGATCCGCCGGGTTCGGCCGTCAGCGGCGGAAGCGGCATCGGCGGGGTCTATCAGCCGCGCGAGGACGGCTATGCCAATGCCACAGAACTGGCGCGGGCGATCCAGCGCGTCGGGGGTTTTCAGACATCGGTCGGCGTCTATCCGGAGAAGCATCCGGAGAGCCCGTCGATCGAGCACGACATTGATGTGATCAAGGCCAAGGTCGACGCGGGCGCGACGCGGGCGCTAAGCCAGTTCTTCTTCGACATCGACGCCTTCCTGAGGTTTCGCGACCGCGTGCGGGCAGCCGGCGTGACCATCCCCCTGATCCCCGGGATCATGCCGGTGTCGAACTTCGCGGGCCTCCAACGGATGAGCGCGTCGTGCGGGGCCTCGGTGCCCGCATGGCTGGCGGCCCACTTCGAGGGGCTGGACGACGATCCAGAGACGCGGAAGCTCGTGGCCGCATCGGTCGCGGCCGAGACCTGCGCGCGGCTGCAGGAGGAAGGCTTCTCGGACTTCCACTTCTACACCCTGAACCGGGCCGACCTCGTCTATGCGATCTGCCGGATCCTGGGCGTGCGCGAGCAGAGGGCCGTCGCATGAGCCGTTCCAACCGCATCGCCCAGCTTCACGTCGCCGCGAAGGCGCGCATCCTGGTGCTCGACGGTTCGTGGGGCGTGATGATCCAGCGGCGCGAGCTGTCAGAAGAGGATTTCCGGGGCGACCGCTTCACGTCCCACAACGGCCAGATGAAGGGGAACAACGACATCCTCTGCATCACCCGGCCCGACGTCATCGCCGACCTGCACGACCAGTATTTCGCGGCCGGGGCGGACATCTCCGAGACCAACACCTTCTCGGCCACCACGATCGCCCAGGAGGACTATCACCTCGACGCCGACGCCGTCTGGGACATCAATCTGGAAGGCGCGAAGCTGGCCCGCGCCGCCGCCGATCGCTGGACCGAGAAGGAACCGCACAAGCCGCGCTTCGCCGCCGGGTCGATCGGGCCGCTGAACAAAATGCTGTCGATGTCGTCGGACGTGAACGATCCGGGCGCGCGCAGCGTGACCTTCGACCAGGTCTACGAGGCCTATCGCCATCAGGTGAAGGCGCTGAACGAAGGCGGGGTGCACCTCTATCTGATCGAGACCATCACCGACACGCTGAACTGCAAGGCCGCGATCAAGGCGATCAAGGACCTGGAGGATGAGGGGCTGGAGCCCCTGCCCATCTGGATCTCGGGCACCATCACCGACCGGTCTGGCCGGACCCTGTCGGGCCAGACGGCCGAGGCCTTCTGGAACAGCGTGCGTCATGCCAAGCCGTTCGCCGTGGGCTTCAACTGCGCGCTGGGGGCCGACCTGATGCGGCCCTTCATCGCCGAGCTGTCCCGCGTGGCCGACACCCTGGTCGCCGCCTATCCCAACGCCGGCCTGCCCAACGCCATGGGCCAGTACGACGAGGAACCGCACGAAACGGCCCACTTCATCGAGGAGTGGGCGCGCAGCGGCCTGGTCAACATCGTCGGCGGCTGCTGCGGCACGACGCCGGAGCACATCCGTCATGTGGCCGAGGAAGTGGCGGGGGTGACGCCGCGCGCGATCCCGGAGCGGCCGGTGGCGCTGAGGCTGTCGGGGCTGGAACCGTTCGAGATGGTGGCCTGATGCGCCCCACCTTCATCAACGTCGGCGAGCGGACCAATGTCACCGGCTCGGCCAAGTTCAGGAAGCTGATCGTCGAGGGCGACTATACCGCCGCGCTCGACATCGCGCGCCAGCAGGTCGAGGCCGGCGCCCAGATCATCGACGTCAACATGGACGAGGGGCTGCTGGACGGCGCCGTCGCCATGCGGACCTTCCTCAACCTGATCGCGGCCGAGCCCGACATCGCCCGCGTGCCGGTGATGATCGACAGCTCCAAATGGGAGGTCATCGAGGCGGGCCTGAAGTGCGTTCAGGGCAAGCCGATCGTCAACTCGATCTCGATGAAGGCCGGCGAGACGGAGTTCCGCGAACAGGCGGTCAAATGCCTGCGCTACGGCGCCGCCGTCGTGGTCATGGCCTTCGACGAGGTGGGCCAGGCCGACACCGCCGCGCGCAAGATCGAGATCTGCACCCGGGCCTATCGCATCCTGGTGGACGAGGTCGGCTTTCCGCCCGAGGACATCATCTTCGACCCCAACATCTTCGCCGTGGCGACGGGGATCGAGGAACACGACAACTATGCGGTCGACTTCATCGAGGCGACGCGGGCGATCAAGACCACCCTGCCCTACGCCCGCGTGTCGGGCGGCGTGTCGAACGTGTCGTTTTCGTTCCGCGGCAACGAGCCGGTGCGCCGGGCGATCCACTCGGTGTTCCTGTACCACGCCATCCAGGCGGGTATGGACATGGGCATCGTCAACGCCGGCGACCTGCCGGTCTATGACGACATCGATCCGACGCTGAGGGAAGCCGTCGAGGACGTCATCCTGAACCGGCCGCAGCGGACTAATGCGTCCAACACCGAGCGGCTGGTGGACCTCGCCCCCAACTACAAGGGCGACAAGGGCGC
Source organism: Brevundimonas bacteroides DSM 4726 (assembly GCF_000701445.1). Classification (GTDB taxonomy): domain Bacteria; phylum Pseudomonadota; class Alphaproteobacteria; order Caulobacterales; family Caulobacteraceae; genus Brevundimonas; species Brevundimonas bacteroides. Next base: position 74,951 of record NZ_JNIX01000015.1, on the reverse strand, counting down.
GGGCCGGGTCGTCGATCTGACGTGGCGCCAGGCCCCCGTCGGCAAGCGGATCGAGCACGCGCTGGTTCACGGCATCACCGAGTTCATCGAGGCGGATACCGAGGAAGCGCGCGCAGGGGCCGAGCGTCCCCTGCACGTCATCGAAGGCCCGCTGATGGACGGGATGAACGTGGTCGGCGACCTGTTCGGCGCGGGCAAGATGTTCCTGCCCCAGGTGGTGAAGTCCGCCCGGGTGATGAAACAGGCCGTGGCCTATCTCGAACCCTTCATGGAGGCGGAGAAGGCCGGCAAGCCCCGCGAGCAGGCGGGCCGCATCCTGATGGCGACCGTCAAGGGCGACGTCCACGACATCGGCAAGAACATCGTCGGCGTCGTGCTCCAGTGCAACAACTATGAGGTGATCGACCTGGGCGTCATGGTGCCAGCCGACCGCATTCTGGACGAGGCCGCGGCGCACAACGTCGACATCATCGGCCTGTCGGGCCTGATCACGCCGAGCCTGGACGAGATGGTGTTCGTGGCGCGCGAGATGGAGCGGCGGGGCTTCGACATCCCGCTGCTGATCGGTGGGGCGACCACCAGCCGGACACACACAGCGGTCAAGATCGAGCCGGCCTATCGAAGAGGTTCGACCACCTATGTGGTGGACGCCAGCCGTGCTGTGGGCGTGGTGTCGGGGCTGCTGTCCAAGACCGAGAAGGCCAGGAACGAGGCGGCCACGCGCGACGAATACATCCGCATCCGCGAACAGTACGCCCGGGGCCAGGAGGTCAAGGCGCGCACCTCCATCGCCGACGCCCGCAAGAACCCCGTCGCCATCGACTGGACCGCGCCGCGTCCGGCTGCGCCGAGCTTCACCGGGGTGCGCGCGTTCGAGGCGTGGGATCTGGCCGATCTGGCCGACCACATCGATTGGACGCCCTTCTTCGCCAGCTGGGAGCTGATCGGCCGCTATCCGCACATCCTCGAGGACGAGATCGTCGGCGAGGCGGCCAAGGATCTGTTCAACGACGCCCAGGCGATGCTGAAGCGCATCGTCGAGGAGAAGTGGTTCACGGCCAAGGGCGTGGTCGGCTTCTGGCCCGCAAACGCCGTCGGCGACGACATCGTGGTGTTTGAGGACGAGGCGCGGACGAGCGAGATCGCCCGCTTCCACACCCTGCGCCAGCAGATCGCCAAGTCGAACGGCAAGCCCAACGCGGCCCTGTCGGACTTCGTCTCGCCGACCGGCGAGGACTGGATCGGGGCGTTCGCCGTGACGGCCGGGCATGGCGAGTTGGAGGCGTCTAAGCACTTCAAGGACGCGGGCGATGACTATTCCGCCATCATGGCCTCGGCGCTGGCCGACCGTCTGGCCGAAGCCTTCGCCGAGCGGCTGCACAAGGAGGTGCGGACGACGCTGTGGGGCTATGCCCCAGATGAGGCGGCGACGATCCAGGACCTGATCGAGGAGAAATACCAGGGCATCCGCCCCGCCCCCGGCTATCCGGCCCAGCCCGACCACACGGAGAAGGCGACGCTGTTCCGCCTGCTGAACGCCGGGACCAACGCCGGCATGGCCCTGACCGAGAGCTATGCCATGACGCCGCCGGCGTCGGTCTCGGGCCTCTATTTCGGCCATCCGCAGAGCCACTACTTTGGCGTGGGCAAGATCGACCGCGATCAGGTTGAGGACTATGCCCAGCGCAAGGGCTGGGACCTCGAGACGGCCGAACGCTGGCTGGCACCGATCCTGAACTACGACCCGGGCGTAACCGCGCGGGACGCAGGTCAGTCCCTGGAACTCGCATGAGCAGGGCTGAGAGCCTGGAACCAGTTTTCGAGCAGGAACGCCTCGGCGCGTCTTAGCGCCGTGCGGACGGCGGCTTCCTCGTCGACGCCCCAGCGCCTTTCCTGGAAGGCTTCGTCGAGGCGGGAGAGGTCGAAGGCGGCCTCACCCGTCAGGGCGCCGCGCTGGACCGCAAGGGCGAGGATGGCGCTGCCCAGCAGCGGCGTAGCCATGGCGAGGGCGGACAGGGCGAAGTCGTCGAGCGACAGGGCGAGCTCGCGAACGCGGGCGACGGCGTCGGGCGACTGGGGGCGGTGGATGATGCCTTCGACGGGTTCGAGCGCGACGCCGAGCTCGGATGCAGCCCAGTCGCGCCAAGGGGTCCACTGGCGGGCCTGCTGTTCGACCAAGGAGGTCGGGTCCTCGGCGAGGTAGCAGAGGAGGTCAGAGCCGGCGTAGGCGGCGATCTCCTCGGCGACGGCCTCGCGGGCCTGGGAGACGCGGTCGATGGCGGTGGCGGCCAGGCGGGTGGCGAACATGGTCGCGGGCTCGATGAACTCACCCTGGGCGGCCCATTCGTCGGCGACGAGGCGGGCGAGCGGTTCGGTCGGCAGGGCGTAGGGGGCGCCGGCGGGGGTCTTGGGGGCGCGGCCGTCGAGCAAGACGACGTGCCCGCCATCGCGGGGTTCGACGGTGACGTCTTTCCAGAAGCGCTTCTGGCGCTCCTCGGATTCGCGAAAGCCCTTTCGGGCGGCGACGTTGGGGTCGAGGTTGGGGATGTGGCTCATGCGAAGGCTCTCGCCGCGAAACGATCCAGCGCGGCTTCCAGGTCGGTGAAATCCACGGCGACGTGGGGCGCGCCGGCGGCGATCTGTTCGTCCGGCGTATGGAAGCCCCAGGCGACGCCCTGGGGGCGGACGCCGGCGTTGAGGGCCATGACGATGTCGTAGGTGGTGTCGCCGATCATGATGGCGCTGTTGGGCTCGCAGGCGGCGGCGGAGAGCGCGGCGTGGAGCATGGCCGGGTGCGGCTTGCCCGGGCCGTCCTCGGCGCAGTGGGAGGAGACGAAGAGGTCGGCCCAGCCCTGTCGGGCGAGGTTGCGCGCCACGCCCTTGCGGTTCTGGCCGGTCGCCAGCGACAGGCGCCAGCCGTCGCGGTGGAGGCGACGCAGCAGATCGTTCGCGCCGGGATAGAGCGGCTCCTCGTGGCCCTCGGCGTAGAGGCGGTGGAAACACTGGCGGAAGCCCTCGACGAAGCGGTCGAGCTCGGGCGGTGTCAGGCCGGGTTCGAGGGTGGCGAGCGCCTCGGGCAGGCTGAGGCCCACGATCCGGCGGACGCGGTCATAGTCGGGCTCGGGCAGGCCGAGCGCGCGGGCGGCCTCGGTGGCGGCCTGGAAGATGGAGGCGCGGCTGTCGACAAGGGTGCCGTCGATGTCGAAGATGGCCAGCGGCCTCATCGCATGCGTCTCACACCCGCGAAGGGGTCGGCGTCGGCCTCGGCTTCCTCGAAGCCGAAATGCTGGAAGCCGGCGCGCATCTCGGGGCTGAGGGGGGCTTCCACGATCAGCTTGCCGCCCGACGGGTGGTCGAGCTCGATCCGCCGCGCGTGGAGTTGCAGCTTCAGCGGGCCGGAGAGTTCGGCGCTTACGGCGTCGCCGTACTTCGTGTCGCCCAGGATGGGGTGACCGATGGCCTTCATGTGGGCGCGCAGCTGATGGGTGCGGCCGGTGAAGGGGCGGAGCGCCAGCCACGACGCCCGCTGGCCCGCGTGGCTGATGAGGGCGTAGGCCGTCTCTGCGGGCTCGGCGCCGTGTTCCTTGGCGTCCGCGGGGCGCATGATCTCGAAGTCGTTGATGCCGGTCTTCTTCAGCGGCAGGTCGATCTGACCCGCTGTGGGCTTGGGCAGGCCGATGACCAGGGCCCAATAGGTCTTCTTGGCCTGACGCCGGGCGAAGGCGCCGGCGAGACGCTTGGCGGCCTCGGGGCCCTTGCCGAGCAGGAGGACGCCGGAGGTGTCGCGGTCCAGCCGATGGACCAGGCGCGGGCGCTCCATCCCCTCCCCCCAGGCCGACAGCAGGCGGTCGACGTGGCGCGTGGTCTTGGTGCCGCCCTGGACGGCGAGGCCCCAGGGCTTGTTGAGCGCGATCACGAGGTCGTCCTCGTAGATCACCAGCGACTTGGCGAAGGCGACGTCGGCGGGGCTGAGCGCCTGATGCTCGCCGGGCGCGCGGACGACGGCGTCGGGGATGGGCGGAACGCGGACCGCGGCGCCGGCGGTCAGGCGGCCTTCGGGCTTGATGCGGGCGCCGTCGACGCGGATCTGGCCGCTGCGGGCCATCTTCTGCACCTGGATGTTGGACAGATGAGGCCAGCGACGGCGGAACCAGCGGTCCAGCCGGATGCCGTCCTCGGCCTCGGCGACATAGAGGGTCTTCACTTCCCGCTTGAAGGCCTCGTCTGTCACAGTGCGGCTCCGAAGACGCGGCGGGCGATCATGAGGCCGAGGAACAGGGCGGCGCAGGCGAGGATGACCGAAAGGGCGACGTAGGCGGCGGCCAGGCCGAACTGGCGCCGCTCGATCATCTGGACCGTTTCCAGCGAGAAAGCCGAGAAGGTGGTGAAGCCGCCCAGAACACCGACGGCGGCGAACAGGCGATAGGCTTCGCTCCCCTGCCCCCGCTGGGCCAGCCAGCCGACGAGCAAGCCCATGAGGAGCCCGCCGATGGCGTTGACGGACAGCGTCGCCCAAGGCCAGGCCGCCCCGGGGGCCAGACGCGCGGCGGCCAGGCCCGCGCCATAGCGGGCCATGCTGCCCAGCGCTCCGCCCAGGCCGACGATCAGGAGACGTTCCATTGTGGGCGGCTTATAACCCCGATTGCGGCGAAGCGAAGGGAGGCGCGCATGCACGATCTGGGACTGGCGGTCGTCCACCATGTGCTGGTGTTCGGCCTGGCGATCATGCTGGCGATGGAGCTGGCCTATCTGCGGGCCGATCCGGTGCCGGTGACGCGGCTGGCGAAACTGGATGGGGGGTATGGCGCGATCGCCGTACTGGTGCTGATCGTCGGCGTCGTGCGGGTGGTCTGGGGGGCCAAGGGCTGGGTCGCCTATGAGGGCAATCCCTGGTTCTGGGCCAAGATCGCGACGTTCACCGTGATCGGGCTGATCTCGATCATGCCGACGATGCGGTTCATCCGCTGGAGCCGGGCGTTCAAGGCCGACGCAGGGTTCCGGCCGCCGGCGGCCGAGGTGGCGAAGGCGGCGATGTGGGTGCGGATCGAGGTGCTGCTGCTGTTCCCGCTGGTGGGTTTCGCGGCGGCGATGGCGCGGTACTGACACCGAGATTTCGGAAACTTCACTTGCCGCCGTTCAGGGTTAACGGCGATATCCGTCTTCGCTTTCGGCGCGAAGGGCGTCGGAAGCTCGGCCGGATCGGTCTAGGGTCTTGAGCATGTCGCACGAGGATCAGTCGCCGCACGCGCCGGCCCCGGCCAATCTGCCGCCCGTGTCGAACGAGCCGGCGGGCGCGGAGACCCGCGCGGATCGCACCGCGCCGCCGCCGATCCCGAGCGCGACACCCCAGCCGACGACGGCGCAGGACGGCATCCTGAGGCCGATCCAGGAGAGCGACTACTTCACGCTCGATCCCGAGGCGATCTCGGTGATCTCAGCCAACATCGACCGGTACTTCAACCAGGCGCTGGACATCTTTCCCTTCTGGGAGACGGAGAACAAGCCGGACCGCTTCCACGTCCTGTTCACCCGCCAGATCGAGGAGCGCTTCCCCGCCGACGCGGACATCCGGGGCCGGATCTTCGGGTACGGGCGGCGGGTGTTCAACGCCCTGCGGGTGCACGTCCTGACCAAGCGGCTGACGCAGGGGTTGGCGCTGGTGGGCTTCGCGGCCATGGCGATCCTGGGGCCGACGCTGTTCGCGGAGTGGACGGGCGGACAGCCTCAGGGGCTGGGGCTGGCGGTGCTGGGCATGCTGATCACGGCGGGGCTGTTCTACGGCGTGTCGGCCATCCTGTTCGTGCAGTACCGGTTCCGGCTGGAGAACGATTCTTACGAGCTGTCGCGCGAGATCGTGCAGAGGACGCGCGAGCTGCAGAACCTGTTCACCAACGCTCGCGCCCTGTCCGACCAGGCCGAGACCACATACGCCACCGACGGCAAGGGGTGGGGGCAGAGGGCGCTGTTCCTGACGCGGCTGGTGCTGTGGCTCGGCGCACGCATGGAGCATCTGGAGAAGTACGTCCAACTGGAGCTGTGGCGCGTGCGGCGCGAGCGCTACTGGATGCGCTGGGTCGGGCGGATCACAACGCCGCTGGTGGTGATCATATGGCTGGCGATGTTCGCCTTCTGGCCGGCTCCGGCGGGCAATGAGATCGGCTTCCGCGTGCTGCAGGGCGTGGCGCTGCTGATGGGGCTGATCGTGTCGTGGCTGTCCTACTACCGCTGGCAGACGCCGACGGCGGCGGTGAAGGACAAGCTGGGGCTGGAGGGCTGGGTCCGCTACGCTTCGCTGGACCTCGACAACACCATCGGCGACCAGGTGCGGCGCGACAAGGAACGGCTGGTCGAGTACCGGGCGCTTACGCGCGGCCGCTGAGGTTGGCGCGCACCTCGGCGGCGCTGTAGACCTCGCCGCGATCCGGCTGCGGGCCGCGACCCAGGCGGACTTCCAGCACGGTCGAGGTCGGGGACGGGCCGCTGAAGTTCAGGCCGACGCCCACGCCCGCGCTCGAACCGGAATAGCGATAGCTGCCGTACCGGCCGGAGCTCGAGCCGAAGCCGACGGAGACGCTTGGTCGGACGCCGCCAGCGCTGTCCGGACGGCCATCGATGTAGCGCTGGGTGACCTCGAACCAGTCGTAGCCCTGCTCCAGCGTCAGCTCGGCCGCGCGCAGGAGGGCGAGGTCCGCGACAGGACCGGGGGCGCCGACGCCGTTGTAGGTGACGCGGTAGCGGTCGCTCTCGATGCGCTGTTCGGAGAAGCCCTGACCGCCGGGGCCCTGCTGCGGGCCATAGGGGGCGAGCGAGGCGCAGGCGGCGAGCGACAGGGCCGAGGCGGCGATGGCGAGAATGCGGATCATGGCGACGCTTTCGTTTTCGAAGGTTAAGCGCCGGAGCGGGAGCCGTGTTCCAAGGCCAGGCCCATCGCCTTCGCCAGAGTTGTGAAATCGCCCGGGGGCTGCGCCGTGACGGTGCGCTCGCCGCCGTCCGGATGCGGAAACCTCAGCGCCGCCGCGTGAAGCATCAGGCGCGGAGCCGCCTGCCCGGCGGCCGTCAGGGCTCCACCATACCGGACGTCGCCGATCAGGGGTCGGCCGATGTGGGCCATGTGAACCCGAAGCTGATGCATGCGGCCGGTAAAGGGCTGGAGCTCGACGAGCGCCCCTTCCTCGCTGTCGGCCAGGGTGCGGTACCGGCTGCGGGATCCCTGCGCCCCCTTGGTGTCGAACGCCGTGACGCGCATGTAGCTCTCACGCCCGATCTCCTGGCGGACCAGGGGCAAGTTGATGTCACCGTCGCGCGGCTCCGGGGCGGCCGAGACCAGCGCGAGATAGGTCTTGACCAGACGGCGGGCTTGGATGGCCTTGCCGAGGAAGCCCGCCGCCGGCTTGGTCTTGGCCGCCAGGATGACGCCGGACGTGTCGCGGTCCAGCCGGTGGACCAGCTCCGGCCGCTTGCCGTTCGAGCGGGCGAAGGCCCACAGCAGGTCGTCCAGAGTGTGGGCCTGGATGCGGCCGCCCTGGCTGGACAGGCCGGCGGGCTTGGCGAAAGCGATGACGCTTGCGTCCTCATGGATGATCCAGGAGCGGACAGCGGCGATCTCTTCGGGCGTCAGGGAAACGGGGGCGCGGGTCACGCTGCTGGCTTAGCGGAGCACGCCCCGCTTCGCCATGACGGCGGCGTAGATGGCGAAGGCGGCGAAGACGCAGCACAGGACCACGCTGAAGGTCACGCCATCGGCCCGCCAGGCCGCTGCCTCGGGATGCAGGACGTAGACGTAGACCTGATCCAGCGTCAGCCCGATCGCGGCGGCGACGAGCGGCAGGACCGCCCACGTGCGCCCAAACACAAGGCCCACCGCCCCGATGAATAGCCCCCAGACGGCAATCGCCCAGACGATGCTGACCCACACCGGCTGGCCGAAGACCAGCGCCTGCCAGTCCTGCGGGACATCGGCGAGATAGTCCGGATTACGGGTCGTCATCATCAGCCAGTCCCACGCGCCCTGAGACCAGACCAACAAGGCGACCGCCCCGACGAGCCACGCGTGCCAGAGGCGGCGGGCCGCCTTCACCGAAGCAGGCCCCGCTGCGCCATCATGCGGCTGTACCAGACGAAGAAGACGCAGCCGACGAAGATGACGGCCTGCATGATCCATGTCCCTTCGGGCATGGTCGCGGCCTGATCGGACAGGGCGTAGGCGTAGACCAGGCTCAGAACATAGGCGATCAGCGACACCACGAAGACCGGAAACGCCAGCTTGTTCTTCAGCAACAGCAGGACCGTGCCGAGCATGGCGCCCCAGACGCCCACGGCCCAGACGGCGGTCATCCAGGCCGGCATGGCGTTGAAGCTGGTGATCTGGGCGTCGGTCATGCCCATGGATCGCAGCCAGACATCCCCCTGGATGTTCGTCATGGTGTAGTCGATGCAGCCGAAGGCATTCCACAGAATGCCCACGACGCCCACCGCCCACAGGTGCCACGGGGTTTTCGCGCCCGACGAGGCGCTCATCATGCTGACCATCATCCCCTCCCAAGGATCATTCAGGACCGCGACGATACGCCGATCAAGCGTGGCGGCAAGTTACGAGCCTTCCATCTTCGCCGCGCGAAGTTCAGCCCAGCGTTCCAGCCGCGCCCGGACCTTCTCCTCGTGGCCCTCGCCCTTGGGGGCGTAGAAGACGCGGCGCTCCATGCCGTCGGGGAAATAGTTGGCGCCGGAGAAGCCGTCCTCGGTGGAGGGGTCGTACTGGTAGCCCGCCCCGTAGCCCAGGGACTTCATCAGCCTGGTCGGGGCGTTACGGATATGGGCGGGCGGCATGAGAGAGCCGGTCTCGCGCGCGGCCTTCGACGCGGCCTTGTACCCTTCGTAGACCGCGACCGACTTTGGCGCGGTGGCGAGGTGGACGACGGCTTGGGCCAACGCCAGTTCGCCCTCGGGGCTGCCCAGAAAGTCGTAGGTTTCCTTGGCGGCGTTGGCGACCAACAGCGAGAGAGGGTCGGCCTCGCCGATGTCCTCGACAGCCATGCGCACGATGCGGCGGGCGAGATAGAGCGGATCCTCGCCGCCGTTCAGCATGCGGGCGAGCCAATAGAGGGCCGCGTCGGGATCGGACCCTCGAACCGATTTATGCAGCGCGGATATGAGGTTGTAGTGCTCTTCTCTCGACTTGTCGTAAGCGGGCGCGCGTTTTTGCAGGACGCTGGCCAGGGCCTGTACGTCGAGCGGCTCGGGCGGCAGGGCGAACAGGGTCTCGGCCATGGTGAGCAGGTAGCGGCCGTCGCCGTCGGCGAGCGCCAGCAGCGCCTGACGCGCCTCAGGCGTGAGGGGGAGCGGTCGGCCCTCCATGTCCTCAGCGCGCGTCAACAGTTGATCCAGCGCAGCGTCGTCCAGCCGCTTCAAGACGAAGACCTGGCTGCGGGAGAGGAGCGCGCCGTTCAGTTCGAACGAGGGGTTCTCGGTCGTGGCGCCGACCAGGGTGACGATCCCCTCCTCCACGAAGGGCAGGAAGCTATCTTGCTGCGCGCGATTGAAGCGGTGAATCTCGTCTACGAACAGCAGCGTGCTCTGCCCGGCGGCGCGCCGAATGCGGGCCTGCTCGAAGGCCTTCTTCAGATCGGCGACGCCGGAGAAGACGGCGCTGATGGCCTGATACTGATAGCCAGCGGCCTTGGCGAGGAGCCGCGCGATCGTAGTCTTTCCCGTACCGGGCGGCCCCCACAGGATCATGGAGCTTAGCCGCCCCGCCTCGACCATGCGCTGGATCGGCCCGCCCTCGCCCAGCAGATGGTCCTGGCCCACCACGTCGTCGAGCGTCGTGGGGCGCAAACGGTCAGCGAGCGGAGCATCGGGCGGATGGACGCCGGAGGCTTCGAAAAGATCGGTCATAGGGCTATGTAGGGGGACGTCGCCCCCTGAGAAAGCGTCACAGATGACCGAGCCCGCCCCGATCCCGTCCGGCGTGATCCCCTACCTGACTATCCCCGGCCGAGGCGGTCAGGCGGCGGTCGAGTTCTACCAGCGTGCCTTTGGGGCCGACGAACTGTTCCACAACATGGCCGAGGATGGCGAGCGGCTGATGCACAGTCGGCTGGTGATCAATGGCGGCCTGGTCATGCTGTCCGACGAGTTTCCCGAGTACGGCAACGAGAGCGATGTCGTTCCGAAAGGCGTCGCCCTGCACCTTCAGGTCGACGACGCCGACGAATGGTGGAACCGGGCGCTGACGGCCGGAGCCATTCCGATCATGCCGCTGGCAGACCAGTTCTGGGGCGACCGCTATGGCCGGGTCATGGATCCGTTCGGCCACTGCTGGTCGATCGCCAGCCCGATCAAGGGTCCCTAGCGCAGCACCCCCGTCAGGCGACGGCCCTGCCGCTCGATTGTGACTTCCGACGCGCCGAGGCGGGCGAGGGCCTGGGGAGACGTCACAGCGCGGCCATTGACCTCTCGCACCAGGTCGCCGGGACGCAGGCCCGCGCGAGCCGCATAGCTGCCTCGCTGGACGCTGGTGATCAGCAAGCCCGTGGCGAAGGGATCGCCGCCGAGGCGGTCGGCCAGCGCCGGATTGAGCGCGGCAATCTCCGCGCCCGAGAAGGGGCCGTCCTGGATGAGCAGGCCATCGCCCTTGGCGTCGCCGGGCAGGGTCTGGACGCGGGCGTTGATGGTCTGGGTGCGACCGTCTCGGACGACTGTGACGGCGGCGACCTCATTCGGACTCTTGGTGCCGACGCGGAAGTTGAGGCCGCTTTGGTCGTTGACCTCGGCGCCGTCGATGGCGGTGATGACGTCACCTTCGCGCAGACCCGCCCGGTCACCGGGACCGCCCTGATAGAGCTCGGTCACGATCAGGCCCTGCGGCCGCGACAGGCCGAGCGACCGGGCGATGGCGGCGGTGACGCTCTCGCCCTTCACGCCCAGCCAGGGGCGCACGACCATGCTCTCGCCGCCCAGCGCGCTGTCGACCACGCGGCGCACCATTGAGGCCGGAACGGCGAAGCCCACGCCTGCCGAGGAGCCCGAGCGGGAGAAGATCGCCGTGTTGATGCCGATCAGGTCGCCGTCCATGTCGACCAGCGCTCCGCCGGAGTTGCCAGGATTGATGGCGGCGTCGGTCTGGATGAAGGAGCCTGAGTCCGAGATCCCGGTCTCGGTGCGGTTCAGGGCCGAGATGATGCCGTTGGTCACCGTCTGACCCACGCCGAAAGGGTTGCCGATGGCGAGCACGAGGTCGCCCACCTCCTGTTCCTCACGATCATCGATGGCGAGCACCGGCAGTTGCTCGGTCACGCCCTGAAGCTGGAGCACGGCGATGTCTGAGCGTTCGTCAGCCAGAATGATCTCGGCCGGGAACTCGCGGCGGTCGTTGAGCACCACGCGGATCTGCTGGGCGCCCTGGATGACGTGGTTATTGGTGACGACGATGCCATCGGAGCGGACGATGACGCCCGAGCCCGCGGACTCGGCGACGCGCTCGCGCGGGATGCCGCCGCCGAAGAACTGAAAGAAGGGATCGGCCTGGACACGCTGGATCGAGCGGGCCGAGATGTTGACCACGGCGGGCGCCGCCTCGCGCACGACCGGCGAGAAGCTCTGCTTCATTGTGGTGGCGTCGGTCGGGGCTTGACGCTCGGTCGGCTCGGCGAAGACGCCGTCCTGGGCCTTGGAGCTGTTGGCGTTCCCGCAGGCGGCGAGCGTCAGGGCCACGGCGATGGCGAGCGAAGAGGTCTTCATGGCGTTCCAGCAGGTCATCATGGACGACGGTATATCTGTAGCGGTTTCGGGCCGCTTCAAGGCGGCCGGATTTCAAGCCGGTCAGATGTTGCGAAAGCTTAATCCCCTGCCCCCTTGTTCGAGAGGTCGAGTGCGCGGCAAGGTCACCCCCGGACCAGGGAGACCGCCATGCGCCGCACGCTGCACGCCACCACCCTAGCAGGCCTGATGATCGCCCTGCCCGCGATGGCGCAGGACAATCAGCAGGGCGAGTATGCCGACGCGCTCCGCCGCATGATCGTCGAGACTGCGGCGGGAAGCTGCCCCGAGGACCTCATGGCGGATGGCCTGCTGGCGGCGTGTCTGCAGCAATTGGCGCAAATGTCGGCTGGCCTGGCCAGCCTGGGTGCCGTCGAGGCCATGACCTTCGTCGGTGCCGAGGAAACCCCCAACGGGCGGGTAGAGACCTATTCCGTCCGCTTTGCCTCCGGCCAAACCCTGAACTGGGGCATCGGCGGTCAGCAGGACAGCAAGTACACCGTCGCCTACGCTGGCGGGGCCTGAGTTCGGCATGAGAAGTGCCCGGCAAGTTTTCGCCGCCTCGCCAGCGGCCTCCATCGGATGACCGTCGATCCATGACCTTCGTGATCGAGACGCGCGGCCTGACCAAGACCTACGGGTCCGTGCGGGCCCTGGATGGCCTCAGCCTCAGCATCCCTCGCGGCGGGGTCTACGGGGTGCTGGGACCAAACGGCGCGGGCAAGTCGACGCTGTTCCGCATCCTCCTGGGCCTGATCCGGCCGACGGCGGGCGAAGCGGTGGTGATGGGCGGGGCCGTCGGCGACGTCGCCGCGTCCCGGCGCATGGGGTCGATGATCGAAACGCCGCGCTTTCCGCCCTTCATGACTGCGCGCCAGGTCCTGGGATGGTTGTCGGCCGCGCATGGGCTGAAGGCCGACGCCGCCCGCGTGTCTGGATGGCTGGAACGCGTGGGGCTGGCCGAGGCGGCCGATCGCAAGGTGCGCGGCTTCTCGGTCGGCATGCTGCAGCGGCTGGGTGTTGCGGCCGCCCTGATCACCGAGCCTGAACTCGTCATCCTTGATGAGCCGACCAGTGGCATGGACCCGCCCGGCATCCAGGAGATGCGGGCCCTGATCCGGTCTCTAGCGGAACGCGACGGCATCACGGTTATCCTGGCTAGCCACCAGTTGCTCGAGGTCCAGCGCGTCTGCGACCGGGTGGCCATTCTTAACCGGGGTCGGCTGGTGCGCGAGGGCGCGGTAAGCGAGTTGACGTCATCGGGAGAGCGGCTGCGGCTGTCGGTGACGCCGATATCGAAGACGCTGGAGGTGCTAGCCGCCCTGTCATACGCGTCAGGCTCGCTGGACGGCGACGCGGTTGTTGCGACGCTGTCGCGACCCGAGACTCCGGCCCTGCTGCGCGCTTTGGTCGAGGCGGGCGTCGACATCGACGAGGCCCGCTGGGTCGGGGCCGACCTGGAGGCCGTGTTCATGACCGAGACCGGATCGGTCCAAATGCCGGAGAGCATTCATGCTGGCTGACGCGATCCGTTCCGAGACCTATCGCTTCACTCGCAACCGCATGGCTGTGTTCTGGTCGATCCTGTTCGTGCCGGTGCTGTTCCTGGCCATCGGCACGGCTGTGCAGTTCTTCACCAAGGCCCGCATGGCCGAGATGGCCGAGGCCCTGCCGCCGGAGATGACGGCCGAGGGCGGACCGATGGCCCTGTCCGGCACGCTGGACCTGGGGCAGAGCCTGTTGGCCCAGGCCGGCGACTTCGCCAATCCCATCGTCATGCTGTTCGTCCTGATCGGGGCGGCCATCATCTATGCAGGGGATTATCGCTGGGAGACCTGGCGGCTGACGAGCGCGCGGAACACTCGGATCAATCTGGTGGCGGGTAAGGTCGCCCTGGTGTTCGGCGTGGTGCTGGTGGCCCTCGCGACATGGCTGGTCTTCGGCCTGATCGGCGAGCTGATCAAGGCGGCAATCTTCGAGCGGCCTCTGGCCTTTTCCTTCGCCGACGAACGCCCCGGCCAGTTCGCGGGCCTGATCGCGGTGACGGTCACACGGGTAATGCAGTTCACCATGGTCGGCCTGCTGGCCGCCGTCATGAGCCGCTCGCTGCTAGCGGCACTGTTCGTGCCAATGGTGGTGGCAATCGGCCAGTTCTTCCTGATGCAGGCCCTGCCGCTTCTGGCGTGGAGCGCGGGCGATCTGCAGGCGCACCTGCTGATTCCCGGCCTGTCGCACGACAGCCTGAAGACCCTGGTTCAGGGCGGCCCCGACGCCGCCGCCGCGCCAGACGGTCTGGCGTGGAAGGCGATCACGGGCCTGACGGTGTGGACGATCGTCCCGCTGGTGGCGGCGCTTGCGTGGTTCAGCAGGCAGGACCTGTCCAAGGAATAAGGCCGCCCCCCCCGTGAGGCGAGCCGGCCCTATCCGGATCTAGGGGCTGATCAGAAAGACCGGCGCAGCGTCAGGCCCATCGTGCGAGGCGCGCCGACGGAGTAGCCCAGACGGGCCCGGCCGCCGCGCTCGCGGTCGAACGACAGCAGCGGGTTCTCGTCGAAGGCGTTGTTGATGTAGACGACCGCCTCGACGCCGTTCTCGAACTCCACGCCGGCGGAGATGTTGAACAGCTCGTAGCTGGGCAGTTCCAGATCGACGATCGTGGCCCGCGTGCCCGTCGCCCCGCCGAACGGCAGTCCGGAGGAGAAGGAGCGCGGATTGTTCTCCTGATCGCTGGCCTGGGTGTAGCGGCTGCCGACATGCTGGAACGAGGCGTTGACGTAGGCCGGAAGGCTGCCGAGGTCGAAGCTGTAGGTGGCGTTCAGCGACAGCTGAAGCTCCGGCACCGACGGCAGGCGGTTGCCCTCGCGGATACCGCCGATGACCGCGCCCGTGCCATCGCGGACGGTGGAGTCGAACTCGGCCTCGACCACGCTGCCTGAGAAACCGACCTCCAGGTTGTCGGTCAAGAAGGTCGAGAGTTCGACCTCCAGACCCGCCGTGTGGGCCGAGGGCACGTTGAACACCACGCGCGACGAGCACGAGCCGGCGTCCAGCGTGGTCTGCAGGTTCTCGATGTCGGTGTAGAAGACCGCCGAGTTGAACGTGAGGGCCCCGAAGCGGGACTTCATCCCCGCCTCGTAGTTCCATAGCGTCTCGTCGTCGTAGGTCTGGAAGCCGCCAAAAATGGCGCGGTCGGCGGGCGTGCAGAGCGGAACGTTCAGCGGATCGTTGACCCCGCCGAGGCGGAAGCCTTGGGCCGCCTGGGCGTTGAAGGTGACGTTCTCCGACGCTTCGTAGCTGATCAGGACGCGCGGAGTGAAGCCGTCCGATTCCGTGGTGTCGGTACGCCGGTCGCCGTTGGCGAACAGGCCGCCGGAGGTAAAGCTGCGCGTCTCTGAGAAATCGTAGAAGCGCCCGCCCGCCGTGACGGTCAGTTTGCCGAAATCGTAGCTGGCCTCGCCGAAGATGGCGGTCTGCTCGATATCGTAGGGCAGGACGGCGTTGTAGGGCGAGTTCAGGCCGAACCCGTTTCGGACAGCCGCCGAGGTTCCGGCCCCCAGACGCGCGTCGGTCGCCGCATCATAGCCAGGCGTCGGCAGGGTCTGGGAATAGAGGCGATCGACCTGGGAGTAGAAGGCGCCGATCAGCCACTGGAAGGCACTGTCGCCAGTCGAAGCCAGGCGGAGTTCCTGGGTCGTCTGCTCCAGCTGGGTCGCGTCCAGCAGGTTGGACGGCAGGGTCACGGCCGAGGCCGGATAGCCGAGATCGACGGAGACGGAGCCGGTCAGGGCGCTGGCGTCGCGGCTAACCAGGATGTCGCGGTCGATGTAGCTGGTGACCGAGGTCAGCTCGACCCCGCCCAGATCGAAGCTGGCGGTCAGATCGGCCAGCACCGTCTCGTCGTTGAACGACTCGTTCAGCAGGAGGAACTGCTCGCGCTCGTCGAACGTCACCGCGGGGCGGGTCGTCGTGAAGGGGTTGGCGAACAGGTTGAACACCTCCTGGCGGTTGAAGCCATCGGTCTCGATATTCTGGTAGACGACACGCGGCGTGATGGAGACGCGGTCATTGGGCTGGAACAGCAGGGCCAGACGACCCCCGGTACGGCTGCCGTCGTTGACGTTTTCTTCCAGTCGGCCGCCTTCGCGACGGGCGTCGATGAAACCAGCGTACTCAGTGTGATAGGCCACGGCGCGCAGGGCCACGGTGTCGCCGAGCGGCAGGTTGATAGCGCCCTTCAGATGACCGCCGCCGTCGTCCTCCTCGACGACGTTCACGTTGGCCTCGATGGAGCCCTCTGTCACGCCCAGCACCGGCTGATTGGTGATGTAGCGCACCGTGCCGCCCACTGAGCCGGATCCGAACAGGGTGCCCTGGGGCCCGCGCAGGGTTTCGACGCGGTTGAGGTCGAACAGGTCGAGGTCGGGCGTGAACAGCGACAGCGAGATTACGCTCTCGTCCAGATAGACGCCGACCTGTTCCTTCACGCCCGGCTGGTCGCGCACGACCTGACCGGCGGAGACGCCGCGCACCGACACCTGGCTCTGGCCCGGCCCGAGATTCTGGATCGACAAACCGGCGACGTTCCGGGACAGGTCTTCCAGCGTCACCGCGCCGGACCGCTGGATGTCTTCCTGGGTTTGGGCGTTGATGGAGAAGGGCGTGTCCTGGATCGTGGACGCGCGCTTGGTGCCGGTGACGATGATTTCGTCCAGTTGGGCTTCGTCCTGCGCGCTCTGCGCCGCTGCGGCACCTGCGGATGCCATCAGTGCCACAGCGCAGCCCGCCGTCAGTAGTCGCGCCTTGAGAATTCGGGTCGAGTTCGTCCTGAGCATGCGTCCCTCCTGAGGTTGTCGCAGCGCGGACGCTACGCCGACACGAAACGGCCGCAAATGGTCAAGCTGGCCTGAAACGCGAATTTGTTTCGCGTGCCGTGCGAAATATCACGGGTGGTCGGTCAGTCCTCGTCGGGCGCGCCGAGCGGGAAATAGCCGCGATAGGGACGCGCCTCATCTAACACGCGGGCGTAGCTGGGGCGGTCCAGCAGACGGCGGCGGTAGGCCCAGAGGTGCTGAAATCGCTCCGGAATGGCGTGGGTCCAGTGGGCGTAGAGCAGGCCTGGCGCGGCGCCGCAGTCTGCCAGAGTGAAGGTCCCGCCCGCCGCCCAGGTGCGGGTGGCCATCACGCCGTCCAGCCAGGCGTAGGCGGTCTCCAGCTTCGCGCGGGCCTCGGCGTCGGCGATGGGGTCGCGGTCGGCCTCAGGGCGGAGAGTGTTGTAGATGATGCGCTGCTGATTGGACTGGAGGTGGTTGTCGAAGACCCGGTCCATGAAGCGGACCTGCAGCGCCGCGTCCGGGTCGGTTGGGATCATGGGCGTGTCCGGGGCGATCTGGTCGAGGCGCTCGATGATGATCGAGGTCTCGGCGGTCACGCGGCCGCTGGCCTCTTTCAGGATCGGGAACTGGCCGAAGGGCCATGAGGCCTTTAGCTCGTCCATGGCCTCCGGTTGCTCGAGGTTCCGGTGCCCGAACGGCAGGCCCTTCTCATAGAAGGCGACGAGGGCCTTCTGGCAGTAGGAGGAGAAGGGGTGGCTGTAGAGGACCAGATTGGTCGCGGGGTCGCTCACAGGCGCTTCTCCATCCAGACGTTGCAACGCGCGTAGGGCGTCGGCTGGGGCGGCAGGTCGACGAAGCCGAAGCGGCGATAGAGGGCGATGGCATGGGTCTGGCTGGTGTTGGTCTCCAGATAGAGCCGGGGCGCGCCGGCGGCGCGGGCGTGATCCTCGCAGGCCTGGAGCAGTCGATGGCCGAGGCCGAGACCCTGGGCCGAGCGGGCGACCGCCATCTTGCCGACCTCATAGCCGCCGTCCGGCATGGCCAGCAGCGCGCAGCAGCCGACCGCCTCCCCGTCCCGCTCGACCATGAAGATGATCCCGCCCCTGGACAGGACGGAACCGTCCGGATCATCCAGCGTCAGGCGGTCCTTGGCCTCGATGGCGTAGCCGCCGTCGAGGATCCAGTGCTCGTTCAGCGCGATCCACGCGGGGTGATGGTCAGGGCGATAGGGGACGATGTCGAGGCGCATTGCCCCCACCCTGCCCCGCTCCGAGGCAAACGAAAAGGGCGATCCGGTCGCCCGGATCGCCCTCTCAGATCGTCAGCGTCGAACGGAGGCTCAGGCCTCGTCGTCGCCCTCGTAGGACATGACCGGACCCGAGTCCTGGCCCTTGGCCGAGACGTCGCGGTCGACGAACTCGATGACGGCCATGGGGGCGTTGTCGCCGTGGCGATAGCCGGCCTTCATGATGCGGATGTAGCCGCCGTTGCGGTCGGCGTAGCGCGGGCCGATCGTCTCGAACAGCTTGCCGACCTGGGTCACGTCGCGGACCTGGCTGATGGCCTGACGACGGGCGTGCAGGTCGCCCTTCTTGCCGAGCGTGACCAGCTTCTCGACGAAGGGCCGCAGCTCCTTGGCCTTGGGCAGGGTCGTCGTGATCTGCTCGTGCTTGATCAGCGAGGCGGCCATGTTGGCGAACATGGCCTGGCGGTGGCTGACCGTACGGCCGAGCTTGCGATAGGCGGCGCCGTGGCGCATCGGGGTCTCTCCTACTCAACCCTGGTTTCCAGCAGAACCGGACCTTGGGCCTGTCATTCTAACCGCTCCGCGACCCCCGGTTCGCTTTTTTGGGGGTCTTGGGCGGAGGGTTGAAACTAGATCTGGTCGTCGAACTTCTTGGCCAGGTCTTCGATGTTTTCGGGCGGCCAGTTCGGCACGTCCATGCCGAGCGACAGACCCATGGAGGTCAGGACCTCCTTGATCTCGTTCAGCGACTTGCGGCCGAAGTTCGGGGTGCGAAGCATCTCGCCCTCGGTCTTCTGGATCAGGTCGCCGATGTAGACGATGTTGTCGTTCTTCAGGCAGTTGGCCGAGCGGACGGACAGCTCCAGTTCGTCGACCTTCTTCAGCAGGGCCGGATTGAACGGCAGGTCCGGCTTGCCCTCGGTCGCCTCGACGGCCTTCTTGGGCTCTTCGAAGGTGATGAAGATCTGCAGCTGGTCCTGGAGGATGCGCGAGGCATAGGCCACGGCGTCGACCGGCGACACGGCGCCGTTGGTTTCGACTTCCATGATCAGCTTGTCGTAGTCGAGCGACTGGCCCTGACGGGTCGGCTCGACGCGATAGGCGACGCGCTTGACCGGCGAATAAAGGGCGTCGACGGCGATCAGGCCGATCGGGGCGTCTTCCGGGCGGTTGAACTCGGACGCCACATAGCCCTTGCCGTTCTGGACGGTCAGTTCCATGCGGATCGAGGCGCCGTCGTCCAGGGTGCAGAGCACGTGATCGGGGTTCAGGACCTCGATGTCGGCGGGCACATCGATCTGGCCGGCGGTCACCGGACCGGGGCCGGTGGCGCGCAGCGTCATGCGCTTGGGGCCCTCGGCGTGCATGCGCAGGGCCAGTTGCTTGATGTTCAGCACGATGTCGACGACGTCCTCGCGCACGCCTTCCAGCGACGAGAACTCGTGCACCACGCCGTCGATCTGGATGGCGGTCACGGCCGCGCCTTGCAGCGACGACAGGAGAACGCGGCGGAGCGCATTGCCGAGCGTCACGCCAAAGCCGCGCTCCAGAGGCTCTGCCACCAGACGCGCCTTGCGTTGCGCGTCGGAACCCAGCTCGATCTGCGGCTTCTCGGGACGGATCAGCTCTTGCCAGTTACGTTCGATCATAGGTGTCCCTAACGAGTGTCGCCGGTCCCCCTAAACCTCGTCAGGTGAGGCAGGACCGGCGGAAAATAAGGTCGGCGGCAGTCTTCAGGCGGCGCTTAGACGCGGCGACGCTTGGGCGGACGGCAGCCGTTGTGTGGCATCGGGGTGACGTCGCGGATGGTGGTGATGGTCATGCCGACGGCCTGCAGGGCCCGCAGCGCCGACTCGCGGCCCGAACCCGGACCCGAAACGTTGACTTCCAGGGTGCGGACGCCGTGCTCGGCGGCCTTCTTGCCCGCGTCCTCGGCGGCCATCTGGGCGGCGTAGGGGGTCGACTTGCGCGAACCCTTGAAGCCCATGTGACCGGCCGACGACCAGGAAATCGCGTTCCCTTGCGCGTCGGTGATGGTCACCATCGTGTTGTTGAAGGACGCATTCACGTGGGCGACGCCCGAGGTGATGTTCTTGCGCTCGCGCTTCTTTACGCGACCCGGTTCCTTGGCCATCAGCTAGCTCTCTTACTTCTTCTTGCCGGCGATCGGCTTGGCGGGACCCTTGCGGGTGCGGGCGTTGGTGTGGGTGCGCTGGCCGCGGACCGGCAGGCCCTTGCGGTGACGCAGGCCGCGGTAACAGGCCAGGTCCATCAGACGCTTGATGTTCATCGAGGTCTCGCGGCGCAGGTCGCCCTCGACGGTGTGATCCTTGTCGATCGTCTCGCGGATCTGCAGGACTTCGGCGTCGGTCAGCTGGTTGACCCGGCGCGAGGCCTCGATGCCGACCTTCTCGGTGATCTCCTGGGCGGACTTGGGTCCGATGCCATGGATGTACTGCAGCGCGATGACGACGCGCTTGTTGGTCGGGATGTTGACGCCAGCGATACGGGCCACGAAGCTCTCCAGATACGCGTTTCCGGACGCAACAAACGCTCCGGTCAACAGACCAGGAGCGTGGCGCCCTTCGCGGGAAGCGCGCCTTATACAGGTGATTCAGTTTCCGTCAACGCCCGTTGACGGCTCGCAGTGCCAACAGGCCTCGGCGCCGATCGGGCTGCCGGGCGGCGTGGGCGTCTCGATGCGGTTCTCTTCCAGCAACTGATCCAGCCGCTCGCGGTCGGAGATCAGCTCGGCCAGGAAGCGGTCATGCGCCCGCTGAACCGGGTCGGAAGCGCGCGAACTGTCGAGACGTTCCTCGAGCGCCTTGAGGCGGTCTTCCACGATGGCGGAGCTCGTGGCCGAGACGGCATCCGAGCGCAGCAGTCCGGCCAGCGTCAGGACGGTGCGCGCCTGGACGCGGCGGGCCGGCTCGGCCAGCCGGCCGGCGGCAGGACGGAAGGCCGTGGCGAACAGGGTGTCCAACGTCTCGGTCAGGCCGAGCGCGGATGGATCGCGGCGTTCGACGTCGGCGAGACGTTCCACGCGGCGGGGGGCGAGCAGCGCGTTGAGCGTCGTGTCGGCGGCGGCCTCGGCGGCGCTGCCGGGGTCGAAGAGCTGGCCTTGGCGGGTGGCGAACAGCTCGATGTCGTGCTGGGGGTCGCTGTCGCCCGACTGCTGGGCGGCGAGCAGGGCCAGGAGGGGCTCGGGCAGGTCCAGCGCGGCGGGGTCGAGCGTGGTCATGAGGGCGGCAAGCGCGGCGCGTTGTTGGTCGGCGGGAACGGGCTGGGCGGTCTCGCGGCCGTCGCCGGTGACCGGATAGCCGTAATCCAGGCCGCCGATCAGCTTGGCCGTGGCGTCCACCTGATAACGGTGGAAGAGATAGATGGGCACGATGCGCCGGCGCAGGTCATTGACGGCCGAGCCCTCCGGCAGGGCGGCGAGGCCGAAGCGGCTCAGAGCTATGCGGCGCACCCGCATCAAGTGGTTGAGCTCCTCGACCGGGTCGGCCCCGTTGTCCCACAGACTGCCCCAAGGCTGGGCGTCGCCGCCCACCCGGGCGTCGCCGTCCGAGACGAAGCGAAGGCGCGCCGCCCCTTCCCTCGCCCGCCGGTCCAGTTCGGCCGGATCGGCGTCGGCATAGAGCCAGTCGATGGCGAAGCGATCCCACTCGCCGACGCCCGTGTCATAGGCGCTGGAGAAATCCAGCTCGTCGCCGTCCACCCGGATCAGGGGCACCGGATAGTCCATGACCGAGGCGCGGTCCTGGGTCGAGGCGGCGAAGTTGTGCAGCAGGCCGATGGCGTGGCCGACCTCGTGCGCCGACAGCTGGCGGATGCGGGCCAGCGCGACTTCGCGCGGGTCGTTGGGGCCGCCAGTCCCTGTCTGATCGGCGCCGACCAGCCCTTCGAAGATCAGCATGTCCTGACGGATGCGAAGGCTGCCCAAGAGCACGCTGCCCTTGACGATCTCTCCGGTGCGGGGATCGACGACGCTCTGGCCGTAGGACCAGCTGCGCGTCGCGCGATTGACCCAGTTGATGACGTTGTACCGGGCGTCCAGCGGATCGACGCCCTCGGGCAGGACCTCGACGCGATAGGCGTCGATGTAGCCCGCGCGTTCGAAGGCTTCGGCCCACCACTGGGCGCCCTCCACCAGCGCCGTGCGGATCGGCTCGGGAGCGGCGCGATCGACGTAGAAGACGATGGGTTCGACGACGGTGGAACGGGCCGCCGTCGGATCGGTCTTCACCAGGCGGAAGCGGTTGGCGACGCGGCTGACGATCGGTTCGTCCAGCGGGGCGGAGAAGTCGGTGATCACCGTCGACAGCGCACCCGTGCGAGGGTCGTAGGCGCGGGGCTGGTAGCCGTCGTCGGGCAGGCGGATGAAGCTGTGGCGCACGGTGAAGGTGGCCATGCGGCTGTCCGGCGCGATCTGGTTCAGCACGCGCCCGGGGTTGTCGACGCTGAAGGTCAGGCGGGCTTCCAGCTCGACGTTGTCGGGGAAGGCGCGGGCCTGGGTCGGGTCGATCAGGGTCAGGTCGGCGACGGGGCGCAGCGTCCCCTGCCCCGAACGGGCCAGGGACGGCGCGATGCCGTGGGCGTCGCGGGTGACGAAGCTGGAGATGTCGATCAGGACCGAGCCGTCGGGCGCGGTGGCGATCACCTCCCCGGACCAGACCGAGGAGCCGACGAAGGCGTCGCGGGCGGCGGCCTGTTCCTCGGGCGAGCCCTGGCTGGCGCGATAGCGGGGGTTCTCGAACTCGGCGATGACGCGACGGCCGAGGCGGCGGAAGGCGAGGATGTTGGTCGGGCCGATCTGGGCGCGGTCCAGCCCCGTGACGGCCGAACCCACGCCGGTGCGCAGCGCGGTATGATGGATGACGCGGGCCAGCACGCCGTCGCTGGCAGCGGCCGGGAGCTGCATCAGCACCTTGCCGCCGGCCTGATCGACGAAGATCGGCAAGAGGCCGTCCTGTCGCGCCAGGCCCTCGATGGTCCGGCTGTAGGAGGCGGGCTCCGACTGGGCGACGGCAGCCGCGGGCGCCCCGAGCGCCAGAATCAGGGCGAGCGCCGTCGCCGCCGTGCCGATCCGAACCATGATGCCGCCCCTCGCCTGAATACCCGGGCATTTGGAGGGGTTCGCGCGGTCAGGTCAAACGGCGCTTCAACCCTGCCGCCCGAACTGGACGAAGACGGTCACCCGGAAGCCCTCCACGACGCGGCCCGAGGCCGTGGTGGGCGGCCGGAAGCGGAAGTGGGTCTCGGCGATGCGGACGGCGGCGTCGCCGAAGCCCAGGCCGCCCGGCGTCTCATCGACGAGACGGCAGGCCTCCAGCCGGGTGTCGGCGCGGATGACACAGTTGACCGAGGCGCGGCCGGCGATGCGGCGGCGGCGGGCTTCGGGCGGGACGAAGTCCATGATCTCGCCGTTGGAGGCGCCGCGCAGGATCTGGGCGCCCGTGCCGGATCCCGGTCCATCGCCGGCGCCGGTTCCGGCGCCCGTGCCGGTCCCCTCGCCGCCCTGACCGAGGCCGGTGTTGAGGGTCGCCGTCGGCGAGGCGCCGACGACCAGGGTGGGCTCGGGCGCAGGCGTCGGCGGAAGCACCGGCAGTTCGGGCCGGACGCGCGGCGGGTCCGGCGGCCGGTTGACGCGCGAGGCGGCCGCCGGCGCGCCCCCGCCCGGGTCGGCGGCGGGTTCGGGGCCTGGCGGAGGCGGCGGAGGAGGCGGCGGCGCGATCTCGAACAATTCGACCGAGATCGGCAGCTGGAGCGGGATCGACGGCGGCGCGGCGCGGGACAGGCCGATGGCAGCCAGGACAGCGACATGGGCGGCCACGACCGTGGCGACCACGGCCGGGCGGGTCCATCGCTTCGCTGTCGCGTCTGACAGAAACTGGGCCACGCGCCTGGGTATCATCGGGTCATGAACGCATGAGACGGCGAAGCGTCACCTTGCGTTCATTCGGCCTGTAACGCGAGCCTCAGGCGGACTTGCCGTCCAGGGCCGCGTCGATGGCGGAGGCGACGCTGTCGATCGAGCCCATGCCGTCGACCTCGGTCAGGAGGCCCTTGTCGGCATAGTACGGCAGCAGAGGCGCGGTGTTGCGGTTGTAGGCGTCCAGCCGGACCTTGAAGCTGTCCGGATTGTCGTCCGGCCGACCCTGATCGGCGTAGCGCTTGGCGATCCGCTCCATCAGAGCCGTATCATCGACCTTGAGCCGCACGACGTGGTCGATCTTCTTGCCGAGCTTGGCCAGCATGGCGTCGAGCGCCTCGGCCTGGGGCACGGTGCGCGGGAAGCCGTCGAAGATGGCGCCGCCGGCGTCCTCGGCCTCCTTCAGGCGCGCCTCGATCAGGGCGATGACGATGGCGTCAGAGACGAGCTCGCCGCGCGACATGATGGCCTGGCATTCCAGACCAAGCTTGGAGCCCGAAGCGATCGCCTCGCGCAGCATGTCGCCGGTCGACAGCTGGACCATGCCGCGCTGTTCGACCAGCCGCTTGGCCTGGGTGCCCTTGCCGGCCGCGGGGGGCCCGAACAGGATCAGATTCATGCTCGGCACCCCTCCCCGGGCACTCAGGCGCTAGCGACGCACGGGCGCGGGCGCGCCCCGGCCGCCGCGACCGCGCAGCTTGGCCTTCTTGATGAGGCCTTCGTACTGGTGCGCCAAC
This sequence comes from Brevundimonas bacteroides DSM 4726, assembly GCF_000701445.1. Taxonomy (GTDB): domain Bacteria; phylum Pseudomonadota; class Alphaproteobacteria; order Caulobacterales; family Caulobacteraceae; genus Brevundimonas; species Brevundimonas bacteroides. The sequence continues at coordinate 50,444 of NZ_JNIX01000015.1, read as the reverse complement.
AGCTGCGACTGGATCTGCGCCACCGTGTCCATCGTCACCGAGACGACGATCAGGATCGAGGTGCCGCCGAAGTAGATGCCGCCCATCTGGCCGACCAGGAACTCGGGCAGCAGGCAGACGGCGGTGATGTAGGCCGCGCCGATGACCGTCAGACGGGTGAGGACGTAGTCCAGATACTCCGCCGTGCGCTTACCCGGACGAATGCCCGGCAGGAAGCCGCCGTACTTCCTCAGGTTCTCGGCCGTGTCCTCCGGATTGAAGGTGATCGAGGTGTAGAAGAAGCAGAAGAAGACGATCAGAGCGCCGTACAGGGCGATGAACACCGGCTGGCCCTGCTGGAGCTGGCCCGTGACGACCGGCAGCCAGTCCATCCAGCCCGGCAGATCGGCCGTCGCCGTCATCTGGGCGACCGTGGTCGGCAGCAGCAGCAGCGACGAGGCGAAGATCGGCGGGATGACCCCGGCGGTGTTGACCTTCAGCGGCAGGAAGCTGCGTTCCCCGCCCGCCATGCGATTGCCTTCCTGGCGCTTCGGATACTGGATCAGAAGGCGGCGCTGGGCGCGCTCCATGAAGACGATGAACACCACGACGGCGATCGCCAGGACGGTGATGAACAGCAGTGTGAAGACCGACATCTGGCCCTGCTGGGCCAGACCCAGCAGACGCGCGACCGTACCCGGCAGGATGGCCACGATACCCGCGAAGATGATCAGCGAGATACCGTTGCCGACGCCGCGCGCCGTCACCTGCTCGCCCAGCCACATCAGGAACATGGTGCCGCCGGTCAGCGACACGACCGTTGTGACGATGAAGAACAGGCCAGGTTCGTCGACCAGTCCGGCTTGCGCGTTCAGGCCCACGGCGATGCCGAAGGACTGCGCCAGCGCGAGTACCACGGTCAGATAGCGCGTGTACTGGTTCAGCTGCTTGCGGCCGCTCTCGCCGCCTTCCTTGCGCAGCTTTTCCCACGGCGGATACACGCTGCCCATGAGCTGGACGATGATCGACGCTGAGATGTAGGGCGTGACGTTCAGGGCGAAGACAGCCATCCGCTCGACCGCGCCGCCCGAGAACATGTTGAACATATCCAGGATGCCGCGCTGGCCGTCCGGATTGTTGAAGAACTGCAGGAAGGCTTCGGAGTTGATGCCCGGGATCGGCACATAGGTGCCGATGCGATAGACCAGCAGCGCCAGCAGGGTGAACAGCAGGCGCTTGTGCAGCTCGGTCGCCTTGGCGAACGAGCCCATGTTCATATTCGCGGCGAGTTGTTCGGCGGCCGAAGCCATGTGTCGTTACCCCGACTGATCAGAACGCGGCGTATCGACGAGAATCCGACGCCTGCGTCCAGATAGGCGACGGGCGGCCTCTTGGGGAGACAGCCCGCGCTTTATTGTTACGCCTTGGCCGAAGCGGTGCGCTTGGCGCGGGCCGAGACCTTGTTGGCGTCACCCTGCGGAGCCTTCGGCGCCGGGGCCTTGCCCTTGGCGGCGTTGCGCTTCTCGACGCGGGCGGCGGCCTTGGCTTCCGCCTCGATGCGCTGCTCAACGACCGAGCCGCCGGCGGCCTCGATGGCCTTCTTGGCGCCGGCCGAGGCCGACCAGACGACCAGATTCAGCTTGGCCTTGACCTCGCCGGTGCCCAGCAGGCGCACGCCGTCCTTGCTGCGACGGATCACGCCGGCGGCCACCAGGGCGTCACCGTTGATTTCCGACTTGGCGTCCAGCTTCTTGGCGTCCACGGCGTCCTGAAGACGCCACAGGTTCACTTCGGCCAGCTTGAGCGCATTCGGATTGTTGAAGCCGCGCTTGGGCATGCGCATGTAGAGCGGCATCTGGCCGCCCTCGAAGCCGCCGATGGCGACGCCGGAACGCGACTTCTGGCCCTTGACGCCCCGACCGGCGGTCTTGCCCTTGCCCGAGCCTGGGCCACGGCCGACGCGCATGCGCTTCTTGTGGGCACCCTCGTTGTCGCGGATTTCATTCAGCTTCATGTGCCTGATCCTTTCGGGTTCTAGCGCCTGGCTGGGCCAGACTCGGCGTTTGGATTGAGCAAGGGCTTAGTGAGTAGGGCTTAGGGCTTAGAAGGTTCGACCCTCCTAAGCTCTAAGCCCTAAGCCCTACTCGATTACTTCTCGACGATCTTGGTCAGGTGGGCGACCTTGGCGATCATGCCGCGGACCGAGGGAGTGTCCTCCAGGGTCTTTTCGCGGCCGACACGGTTCAGCCCCAGGCCCACCAGGGTGGCGCGCTGGTCCGACTTGCGGCGGATCGGGCTGGCCGTCTGACGGACGGTGACCGTCGCGTTTTCATTCTTCGCCATCTCTTAGGCCTCCACGGCTTCAGGCGCGGCTTCGGGAGCCGAGGCGCCATCGTTGCGGCGGCCCATCAGGTCGGCGACCTTCTTGCCGCGCTTGGAGGCGACCTGACGCGGCGAGGACTGAACCTTCAGCGCCTCGAAGGTCGCGCGGATCATGTTGTAGGGGTTCGACGAACCGGTCGACTTGGCCACGACGTCGTGGACGCCGAGGGTTTCGAGCACGGCGCGCATCGGACCGCCGGCGATGACGCCGGTTCCCGGAGGAGCCGCGCGCATCATGATCTTGCCGGCGCCCCAACGGCCCGAGCCGTCGTGGTGCAGGGTGCGGTTCTCGCGCAGCGGAACCCGGATCATGGTCTTCTTGGCTTCCTCGGTCGCCTTGCGGATGGCTTCCGGCACTTCGCGCGCCTTGCCGTGACCGAAGCCGACGCGACCCTTGCCGTCGCCGACGACCATCAGGGCCGCGAACGAGAACCGGCGGCCGCCCTTCACGGTGGCGGCGACGCGGTTGATGTGCACCAGCTTCTCGACGATGTCCGAATCCGGACCGTCGGCGGCGGGAGCGTTGGAGTTGTTGCGGTTGTCGCGACGGTTGCGGTCGTTGCCGCCTTGTCCGCCGCCGCGCTGGGGTGCCTGGGCCATCTGTCGGTCCTTAGAAGTTCAGGCCGGCTTCACGCGCGGCATCCGCCAGCGCCTTCACCCGACCGTGATAGATGTAACCGCCGCGGTCGAAGACCACGTCCTTGACGCCCTTCTCGATGGCGCGCTGGGCGACCAGCTTGCCGATCGCGGCGGCCGCCTCGACGTTGGAGCCCTTGGTGACGCCCGCCTTGTCGCCTTCCAGCGACGAGGCCGAAGCCACGGTGACGCCCTTGGCGTCGTCGATGATCTGCGCCGAGATGTTCTTGTCCGAACGATGGACCGACAGGCGCAGGCGGCCGTTGGCCACGGCCTTGAGGCGGCGACGGGTGCGCTCGGCGCGACGCTTGGCGTTTTGCTTGAGAGTCGTGGCCATGGCTTACTTCTTCTTGCCTTCCTTGCGGCGGACCTTCTCGCCGGCATAGCGGACGCCCTTGCCCTTGTAGGGCTCCGGCGGACGCAGCTTGCGGATGTTGGCGGCCAGTTCGCCGACGACCTGCTTGTCCGGGCCCGAGATCTTGATCTCGGTCTGCTTCGGCACCGCGAAGGTCACGCCGGCCGGAGCCTTGATGTCCACTTCGTGCGAGAAGCCCAGCTGCAGCGACAGGTCGTTGCCCTTCATGGCGGCGCGATAACCCACGCCGACCAGCTCGAGATTGCGCTCGAAGCCGGTGGTGACGCCGGTGACCATGTTGTCGACCAGCGTCCGCGACAGGCCCCACATCGCGCGGGCGCGCTGGGTGTCCGAACGGATCTCGAAGGTCAGCTGATCGCCGTCCAGCTTGGGCTCGACTTCCTCGGCCACGGTCCAGTACCGCTCAGCCTTGGGACCCTTGACGGTGACGGTCTGGCCGTCGAGCGTGACAGTCACGCCCTTCGGCACGGTGATGGGACGTTTTCCGATACGGGACATCTTAATAGACCCTGCAGAGGACTTCGCCGCCGACGTTGGCGTCGCGGGCTGCGGCGTCGGACATGACGCCCTTGGAGGTCGACAGGATCGAGATGCCCAGGCCGTTCTTGACCGGCTTCAGGTCGCTGATCGCCGAATAGACGCGGCGGCCGGGCTTCGACACGCGGGCGATCTCGGCGATCACCGGCTGGCCGTCGAAGTACTTGAGCTCGATCTCGAACTGCGGGAACTCGCCCGGGTTCTGGACCAGGTTGTAGCCACGGATGTAGCCCTCGTCCTGCAGCACGTCGAGAACGCGCTGGCGCAGGCGCGAGGCCGGCGTCAGGACCTTGGAACGCTTGCGCATGGCCGCGTTCTTCATGCGGGCGATCATGTCGCTCAGGGGATCGTTGATCATCATGTCTGTCGCTCCCCTTACCAGCTGGACTTGGTCAGGCCCGGGATCTGACCCAGGTTGCCGAGCTCACGCAGGGCGATACGGCTCATCTTGAGCTTGCGATAGAAGGCGCGCGGACGACCCGTCACCTCGCAGCGATTGCGGATGCGGACGGCCGCCGAGTTGCGCGGCAGCTCGGCCAGCTTCAGGCGGGCGTCGAAACGCTCTTCCAGAGGCAGGCTCTCGTCGTTCGCGGTCGCCTTCAGGGCGGCCCGCTTCGCGGCATACTGCGCAACCTTGGCCTTGACCATTTCGTTGCGGTTTACGGCGCTTTTCTTAGCCATTGTGCTTTTCCCTTCCCGCTCAGTTCTTCACGAACGGGAACTTGAACTCGGTGAGAAGCGCGCGCGCCTCGTCATCGGTCTTGGCCGTGGTGCAGACGATGATGTCCATGCCCCACATCTGGTCGATCTGGTCGTAGTTGATCTCCGGGAACACGATGTGCTCCTTCAGACCCATGGCGTAGTTGCCGCGACCGTCGAACGACGTCGGCTTCAGGCCCCGGAAGTCCTTCACGCGCGGCAGGGCGATCGTGATCAGACGGTCCAGGAACTCGTACATCTGGTCGCCGCGCAGGGTGACCTTGCCGCCCACGACCATGCCTTCGCGCAGCTTGAAGCCGGCGATGGAGTTGCGGGCCTTGGTCGGCACGGCCTTCTGGCCGGCGATCTGGGTCAGGTCCTTGAGGGCGGCGTTCGCCTTCTTGGAGTCCGCCACGGCTTCGCCGATGCCCATGTTCAGCACGATCTTCTCGAGCTTGGGCGTCTGCATCGGGTTGGTGTAACCGAACTTCTCGGTCATCACGCCCTTGATGCGCTCGTTGTACTCGGTCTTGAGCCGGGGAATGTACTTCTCGGTCGCCATCAGATGACGTCTCCCGTGGTCTTGGCGAAACGAACCTTCTTGTCGCCGTCCATGCGGAAGCCGACGCGGGTCGCCTTGCCGTTGGCGTCGGCGATCGCAACGTTCGAGACGTGGATCGACGCTTCCTTGTTCTTGATGCCGCCCTGGGGGTCGCCCTGGGACGGACGGGTGTGGAGCTGGACCATGTTGATCCCCGTCACGACCACGCGGTTCTCGGTGGGCAGGACCCGGGCGACTTCGCCCGTGCGGCCCTTGTCCTTGCCGGTCAGGACGACGACGCGGTCGCCCTTCTTGATCTTGGCGGCCATGGTTACAGGACCTCCGGAGCGAGCGAGATGATCTTCATGTGGTTCTTGGCGCGCAGCTCGCGCGGAACCGGCCCGAAGATGCGGGTGCCGACCGGCTCGTTCTGCTTGTTGACGATCACGGCGGCCGAGCGGTCGAAACGGATCACCGAGCCGTCCTTGCGCTGGATGTCCTTGGCGGTGCGAACGACGATGGCGCGAACGACGTCGCCCTTCTTCACGCGGCCGCGCGGGATGGCTTCCTTGACGGAAGCGACGATGGTGTCGCCGACCGAGGCGTAGCGACGCTTCGCGCCGCCCAGCACCTTGATGCACATGACCCGGCGAGCGCCCGAATTGTCGGCCACGTCCAGGTTAGTTTGCATCTGGATCATTGTTCAGATCCTTCCGATTACGAAGCGGAAGACGGGGAGAGGACTTCCCACCGCTTCAGCTTGGACTTGGGGGCGCACTCGACGATGCGGGCGACGTCGCCTTCCTTGAGGGCGTTCGTCTCGTCGTGGGCGTGATACTTCTTGGACAGGCGGACGGTCTTCTTCAGGACCGGGTGCAGCAGGGTGCGCTCGACCTTGACGACCACGGTCTTGTCGCCCTTGTCGGACACGACCACGCCTTCGAGAATACGTTTGGGCATGGGGGTTCCTTACGAGGCCTTCTTTTCACGCAGCAGCGTGGAGATCCGGGCGATGTCCTTGCGGACTTCCGAAACGCGATGCGTCTTCTCCAGCTGGCCGGTGGCCGCCTGGAAACGCAGGTTGAACTGCTCCTTCTTGAGCGACAGCAGCTGGTCGCCCAGCTGGTCCGTCGTCTGGGAGCGGAGATCGGCGATCTTGGTCATCAGGCGGCGGCCTCCGTATGAGCCACGCCGGCGTCCAGGCGGGTGACCACCTTGGTGCGCACGGGCAGCTTGGCGGCGCCGAGACGCAGCGCCTCACGGGCGATGTCGTCGGCCACGCCGTCGATTTCGAACAGGATGCGGCCCGGGTGGCAGCGCGCGGCCCAGTGGTCCACGGCGCCCTTGCCCTTGCCCATCCGGACTTCCGCCGGCTTGCCGGTGACCGGCAGGTCGGGGAACACGCGGATCCACACGCGGCCCTGGCGCTTCATCTGGCGGGTGATCGCGCGGCGGGCCGCCTCGATCTGGCGCGCGGTGATGCGTTCCGGCTCCAGCGTCTTCAGCCCGTAAGAGCCGAAGTTCAGCGAGAAGCCGCCCTTGGCGGAGCCGTGGATCCGGCCCTTGAAGGCCTTGCGGTACTTGGTTTTCTTAGGCTGCAGCATGGTCCTTAGCCCTCACGGCCACGACGGCCGCCGCGGTCGTCGCGGCGCGGGCCGCGTTCGCGGCCTTCGTTGGAAGACGGGCCGGCGGCCTCGGCGGCCCAGCGCTTGTCCTGGGCCATCGGGTCGTGCTCCAGCACTTCGCCTTTGAACACCCAGACCTTCACGCCGATGATGCCGTAGGTCGTCTTGGCCTCGATGAAGCCGTAGTCGATGTCGGCGCGCAGGGTGTGCAGCGGCACGCGGCCTTCGCGATACCACTCCATCCGCGCGATTTCCGCTCCGCCGAGGCGGCCCGACACGTTGATCCGGACGCCCTTGGCGCCCAGGCGCATGGCCGACTGCATCGCGCGCTTCATGGCGCGACGGAAGGCGATGCGGCGCTCGAGCTGCTGGGCGATGTTCTCGGCGATCAGTTGGGCGTCGGTCTCGGGCTTGCGGACCTCGACGATGTTCAGGTGAACCTCGCCTTCGGTCTGAGCCGAGATGTCCTTGCGCAGCTTCTCGATGTCGGCGCCCTTCTTGCCGATCACGACACCCGGACGGGCGGCGTAGATCGTCACGCGGCACTTCTTGTGCGGACGCTCGATGATGATGCGCGACACGCCGGCGGCGTTGAGGCGTTCCTTCAGCCACGTGCGCAGCTTCAGGTCCTGGTGCAGCAGACGGGCGTAGTCGGCCCCACCGGCGAACCAGCGGCTGTCCCAGGTGCGGTTCACGCCGAGGCGGAAACCGATCGGATTGATTTTCTGACCCATCAGGCGGCCTCGCCGGCTTCGCGGACCACGATGGTGATCTCGCTGAACGGTTTCAGGATGCGCGACGAACGACCACGAGCACGGCTCGCGAAGCGCTTCATCACCAGGTTCTTGCCCACGAAGGCCTCGGCGACGACCAGATTGTCGATGTCGAGGTTGTGGTTGTTCTCGGCGTTCGAGACGGCGCTGTAGAGCACCTTGCGAACGTCGGTCGCGATGCGCTTGCGGCTGAACTCCAGCTCGTTCAGAGCCTTCTGCACCGGCAGGCCGCGGATCGAGGCGGCCACCAGATTCAGCTTCTGCGGGCTGATGCGGACGTTGACCAGCTTGGCGCGGGCCTCGGTCTGTCCGACGCGGCGGGGGTTCTTGGTCTGGGCCATCTTACTTCCGCTTCGCCTTCTTGTCCGCGGCGTGGCCGGGGAAGTTGCGGGTCGGGGCGAACTCGCCCAGCTTCATGCCGACCATGTCCTCGTTGACGTGCACGGGGACGTGCTTCTGGCCGTTGTGGACGCCGAACGTCAGGCCCACGAACTGAGGCAGGATGGTGGAGCGGCGCGACCAGGTCTTGATCACGTCCTTGCGGCCCGACGTCTGAACGGCGTCGGCCTTCTTGAGCAGATACCCGTCGACGAACGGGCCTTTCCAGGAGGAACGGGCCATCTTTAGCGAGCCTTCTTCACGTGGCGGCTACGGATGATGAACTTGTCCGTGGCCTTGTTCTTGCGGGTGCGGGTGCCCTTGGTGTCCTTGCCCCAGGGCGTGACCGGCGTACGGCCGCCCGAGGTCCGGCCTTCACCACCACCGTGCGGGTGGTCGATCGGGTTCATGGCGACGCCGCGAACGTGCGGACGCCAGCCCATGTGGCGGACGCGACCGGCCTTGCCGAGGTTCTGGTTCATGTGGTCGGGGTTCGACACCGCGCCCACCGTGGCCATGCAGCCGTCCAGAACCATGCGCAGCTCGCCCGAGCCGAGACGGATCTGGGCGTAGCCCTGGTCGCGACCGACCAGCTGGGCGTAGGCGCCGGCCGAACGGGCCAGCTGGGCACCCTTGCCCGGCTTCATCTCGACGTTGTGGATGATGGTGCCGACCGGGATCGAGCGCAGCGGCATGGCGTTGCCCGGCTTCACGTCGACCTTCTCGCCGGCCACGATCGTGTCGCCGGCCTTCAGGCGCTGCGGCGCGATGATGTAGGCCTTCTCGCCGTCAGCGTAGCTGATGAGCGCGATGAAGGCGGTCCGGTTGGGGTCGTACTCCAGGCGCTCGACGGTCGCCTCGGCGAACTTGCGGCGCTTGAAGTCGATCTTGCGGTACAGGGTCTTGGCGCCACCGCCGCGGAAGCGCACGGCCACACGGCCGCCCTGCCCCCGGCCGCCCGACTTGGTCAGGCCTTCGGTCAGCGACTTTTCCGGACGGCCCTTGTGCAGTTCCGAACGGTCGATCAGCACCAGGGCGCGACGGCCCGGCGAGGTCGGATTGTAGGTCTTCAAGGCCATCGGATCAGAGCCCCGTCGTGACGTCGATCGACTGGCCCTCGGCCAGCGTCACGATCGCTTTTTTGATGTCGACCCGGCGGCCCTGGATGCCCCGGAAGCGCTTGGTCTTGCCCTTCTGGACCAGGGTGTTGACCTTGAGGACGTTGACCTTGAACAGGCTTTCGACCGCCGCGGCGATCTCGTCCTTGGAGGCGTTGTCCGCGACGCGGAAGACGACCTTGTTCTGCTCCGACAGGATCGTGGCCTTCTCGGTGATCACCGGAGCCAGGATGGTGTCGTAGTGCTTGGCGGTGGGTTGGGCGGCCATTACGCGGCGTCCTTCTCGGCTTGTTCGCGACGCGACGGCTTGTGGTCGGCGTAGCGGGCTTCGATGGCGTCGACGGCGGCCTTGGACAGCACCAGCTTGTCGGCGCGCAGGATGTCGTAGACGTTCAGGCCGGCGTTCGGCAGCACGTGGATGTGCGGGATGTTACGCGACGCCATCGCGAACTTCTCGTCCACTTCCGGGCCAGCGATGATCAGCGTCTTGGTCCAGCCAAGCTTGCCAAAGGTCTCGCGCAGGGCCGAGGTCTTGGCGTCCTTGACGGTCAGGGCGTCGACGACGACCAGGTCGCCGGCCTTGGCCTTGGCCGAGAGCGCATGACGCAGGGCCAGGGCGCGGACCTTCTTGGGCAGGTCATAGCCGTGGTCGCGGACGACCGGGCCGAAGGCGCGCGAACCACCGACGAACTGGGGCGCGCGACGCGAGCCGTGACGGGCGCCGCCGGTGCCCTTCTGCTTGTACATCTTCTTGCCGGTGCGAGAGTTCTCGTTCCGGGTCTGGACCTTGTGGGTGCCGGCGCGGCGCTTGGCCAGCTGCCAGTTGACGTAGCGGGCCAGCAGGTCGCCGCGAATGTCGGTGATGCCGAAGACGGCGTCCGACAGTTCAACGTCGCCCGAGGCCTTGCCGTCGAGTTTGATGACCGAGAGTTTCATCAGGCTTCACCGCCTTCGGTGGTTTCGACCGCTGCCGGCTCTTCGGCAGGCGTTTCGGCCGGGGCAGCGGCAGCAGCCGAGCCCTTGGTCTTGAACGAACCCGGGAAGGGCACGCCGTCGAACGGCTTCTTGTGGGCGTCGCGGACCTTGACCCACGAACCTTCGTGGCCGGGGACGGCGCCCTTGACCATGATCAGGCCGCGCTCGGCGTCGACCTTCACGACGGTCAGGTTCTGGGTGGTGATCGTCTCGACACCCAGGTGACCAGCCATCTTCTTGCCGGGGAAGGTGCGGCCCGGATCCTGACGGTTACCGGTCGAGCCGTGCGAGCGGTGCGAGACCGAAACGCCGTGGGTGGCGCGCAGACCGCCGAAGTTCCAGCGCTTCATGGCGCCGGCGAAACCCTTACCGATGGTCTCGCCCTGGATGTCGACCTTCTGGCCGGCGACGAAGTGGTCCGCCGACAGGGTCGCGCCGACGTCGATCATGGCGTCTTCCGACACGCGGAACTCCATGACCACATGCTTCGGCTCCACCTCGGCCTTGGCGAAGGTCTCGCGCTGGGCCTTGTTGGTGTTCTTGGCCTTCTTGGCCCCGGCGCCCAGCTGCAGGGCGACGTAGCCGTCCCGCTCCTGGGTGCGTTGGCCGACGACCTGACAGTCGTCGAGTTGAAGCACAGTGACCGGAACGTGCGCGCCGTCATCGGCGAACACGCGGGTCATGCCCAGCTTCTTGGCGATCACGCCCGTGCGCATCGGATCCCGCCTTCTCTACTTTAAATCTTGATCTCGACGTCCACGCCGGCGGACAGGTCGAGCTTCATGAGCGCGTCCACGGTCTGCGGGGTGGGGTCGACGATGTCGAGGACACGCTTGTGCGTGCGGATTTCAAACTGCTCGCGCGACTTCTTGTCGACGTGCGGCGAGCGGTTCACGGTGAACTTTTCGATCAGGGTCGGCAGCGGGATCGGACCCCGAACGGTCGCGCCCGTGCGCTTGGCGGTGTTGACGATCTCGCGCGTCGAAAAGTCGAGGACGCGGTGATCGAAGGCCTTGAGCCTGATGCGGATGCTTTGATCCATATCGGTAGCTATTCCCAAGCAGGCGAACCTGCGTCCCTGTGAACCATTTCAAAGACCGGAGCCTTTCGGGGAAACCCCGTCAGGTACGCACGTTTCGCAAAAACGATCGGCCCACGCGGTCGCCCGCGAAGGCCGTTGAAGTCCTAAGTCGCTGCAAAGAACGGTAACTCAGGTCGTTCCTGCGAACCGCGTCTGCAGTTGCCTGCACAGCCGGTCCAACAAGAGGGGCGGCTTATGACCGCCGATTCCGCTTTCGTCAAGCGGGCGAACGCCTCTGAGCGGCAGGAAATGAAAAGACGGCCCGGGGGGTTCCACGCTCCCGGGCCGTCCCGACGTTCGGCGGGCTGAAGTGGGGGAGATCAGCCGCCGATGCGCACGCGTCCTCCGCCCATGACGGACTGGGACACCGAGCCGGTCACCCGGCCCACGTTGACGTTGCCGCCGCCCACCAGGCTGGCGTCCAGGCTCGAGACCGTGCCGGTGACGGTGATGTCGCCGCCGCCCGCGATAGACGCGTCCAGCGATCCGGCGTCACCCTGGACATGGATATCGCCCGAGCCGCCGATGGAGGCGTCGATCGAGGTCGGTCGGCCGCCGTTGATACGGATGTCGCCCGAACCGCCGATGGCCGCATCGACCGAGCCGGTGACGGAGGCGACAACCACCGTACCCGATCCGCCGATGGACGCGTCCAGATCGCCGGTGGCGCCCGCCGTGATGGTGCCCGAGCCGCCAATGGCCGCTTCGAGGCTGCCCGACGTTCCGGCGCGCATGCTGCCTGAGCCGCCAACCGACAAATCCATGGTCCCGGATGTATTGGCCACGGTCCAGTCTCCGCACCCGCCGCTGGCCAGGTCGATCGAGGTCGCGCCTCGACCCACGGCTCCGAACACGGCGGCGTTCTCGGTGGAGACATCCACGGTCGGCGGGGTCCGAACGACGATCAACGGCGCGGCCGAGAGTTGCACCCGGCCGTGGTCACGACCCTCGACCGACGCCCCCTCGCCCGGCTGGCGAGCGTCGGAGGGGCCGCTCTGGCAGTTGCGGAAGGCGCGGCGGCCCAGGTTGCCGTCGATGCGGACCTCGTCGCCGACGCGGGTGACGGTCACGGCCGGGAGGCCCGAGGAGCCCTGTTCGATCTCGACGGCGACGTCGGCGCGGTCCTCGACGATCACCACCATGCGGGCGGCGGCGTGGCGCACGCGGACCTCAGGCTCCTTGGCCTCGGCGGGCGCGGCGGCGAAGGCGAAGGCCGCGACCAGTGCGGTCGAGACGACGGTCAAAGCCAAGGTGGTCTTCATGGGGTGTGCTCCTCTCCAGCGATGGAGCGGAACCTGATCCCCAGGGACGCCGAAGTCATTTTAACTCGACGTCATGACCTCGATTTAATCGAGCAGTCGCTCAGGCCCGCAGCGCCCCTGCACCGTCCTGGGCCTGCGCGTCCGGCACGAAGTCGCGCTCGAAGTGGGCGATGCGGCTCTTCAGTCCGCCGACGCGCTTCAGCGCCAGAGACGCCGCCCAGCGTGCCGCAAGCTCGGGTGTGGTCATGGTCTCGGTAAAGCGGGGCCGCCCGCCCCGGCTGCGGATCACGGCGTTGGTGTAGAGGGCGCCGTTGCGGAACCGCGAGGGCCAGGTCTGGAAATCCATCGACAGGCTGACGCAGAATTTATCCAGGTTCTCGACCCGGTGCGGCGCATAGAGCGGCCAGGTCAGGGCTTCGCCCGGCTCCAGATCGAACACCTGGGCGTCCGCTTCGAAGGCCAGGGTGTAGGGCAGCTCCTCGGTGGTCTGACGCGCGACGACCTGCTCCATGCTCACTTCCGGCAGATGCGCCTCGTCGCCCGGATAGACAAAGATGCGCTTGCGACCGCGCAGGTGGAACAGCACCACGCCCGCCGCGTCGAAGTGATACGGCACCTTGGCCACCGGCGAGGAGATGATCAGCTGGCCCGCATTGGTGACCGCCCGCATGCCGGGATACGTCGCCTGGATGCGCCGGAACTCGCCCATCGCCGCCGCCCACAGCTCGGGGCAGCCGGCCTCGGCGTTCCGCAGATTCACCCACAGCCGCCCGCCCTGGATCGCGGCCAGCAGCTGCTCGCCCGTCAGGTCGCCCTTGTCGCCGGTCCGCAGCGAGACCTGCCCCTCGGCATCGTAGTCGTAGAGGTTGATGTCGATCAGCTCGGCCGGATAGCGATGCAGGATCTCGGCCAGCGCCGCGTCCGAGGCGAAGCCCTGCTCCACCAGTCCGTGCGGATGCTTGGCGGCTTCGGCGATCGGACCGGGATAGCGGGTGCGGCGGGCGGTCTTCAGCATGGTCATCCTTCTCAAGCCGAGGCCTGGCGGCCCGTGGCCTTCTTCATGGCGACGCCGGCGGCGGCGACGGCGCCCATCAGGCGGTTGGCGGGGGTGGTCTCGCAGGCCTCGATGGCGGCCCAGCGCCGGCGCACGCTGGTGCGCAGCCGCTCGGCCCGTCCGCCCGCCGCCCCGTTCAGCAGGCCGACGGCCGCGTCGGACAGGGCCGCGCCCAGCCCGGGCTTCAGCACCACGGCCTCGCGCACGCCCTGCGACGCATTGCAGAAGTACTTCTTGTAGCCCTCGCCGCCGAAGCCGAAGTCGAACACCCGGAACCCGTCCGCGCAGCCCAGCTTCATAGTGTCGAGCGTCAGCAGGATGCCCGGCGAGCACCGCGCCACGGCGGGCTCATAGGCCGGGAACCAGAAGTGATAGCGGTCGCCCGCGTGCAGCGAATATTCGATCGCCGCGATCCTGTCCCCGGTCCACAGCGCCGCCATCGACGCCCCGAAGTCCTCCCGCCCGTCCGCCATCAAGGCGTGTAGCAGATCGCGGGTCCAGCCGCAGGCGAAGATGTCGTGCCGCCCCGTCCGCGCATACTGGTCGCGCTTCAACTCGATCAGATGATCCAGCAGCATCGGATCGGTCAGGCCGCGCTCGACCCGGATCGCCCCCTGCTCGGCCTCCAGACTGCGCCGCGCCCGTTCCTTGTCCTTGAAGTACTTGCCCCAGGTCTGGCGACGCTCGGCGTACCAGGCGTCGTAACCCTCCTCCGGCGTGATGGTCATCAGCGTCTCGCGCGGCTCGCCCACGCCCGACGGCCCGACCCAGGCCGAGACGTTCAGCCGGGGCGCGCCCAGCAGGGCCGCGGCCGTCTCCAGCGGCGGGGCCTCGCCCGGCATGGCGACGACGCCGTGATAGTCGTTCATGGGCGCGCCCAGCGGCTGGATCGCCGCCCCGCGCCGCTGATGCGGGAAATAGCCCACGGTGCGTCCGTCCCGGCTCAGGACCGCCACGGCCGCGTCCGGGCTGATCCGCCCGGCGATTTCGGTGAACTCGAAGCGGAAATAGGGGCTGGCCAGGTCAGGGTTGGCGTCCGTCATGGCCCGCCACAGCACCCGGTCCGCCAGCGTCAGCTGATCGGCCCTGACGATCTCGATCTGTAGCGATCCGGCCATGCGCCTCTCCGTCGCGCGCCTTCCAGCAAGACGCGTTCCGGCCAGGACCCTGCCATGGGCGCCATTTCGGCACGGTTCAGAGACGTGGTGAAGGAAAGGTTGGGAGCCGTCGCACCGCCAGAGCGTTGCCGCTCCTCAAGGAGAAAGACCGATGACCGATCCCGCCCGCGACCCCGGCTACTCGTCAGACTACGAAGAGGAAAGGCCCGACAGAGACGGCCAACCACCTCGTCCTGCCCAGGAGCCGGCAGGGTCGGAAGGCTCTTCGAACTCCGGCAAGACCAAGACTGACCCGGCGACGGGAGAGCCGAACTAAAGCTCCTTCTCCCGCACAGGAGAACGACAAGGAAAAAGCCCCGCCGGATCGCTCCGGCGGGGCTCTTCAGTACAACGTTGATCGTCGCTGTTAGGCGATGATCTTGGCCACGACGCCGGCGCCGACGGTGCGGCCGCCTTCGCGGATGGCGAAGCGGAGCTTCTCTTCCATGGCGATCGGGGTGATCAGCTCGACGTTCAGCTCGGCGTTGTCGCCGGGCATGATCATCTCAACGCCTTCCTTCAGCTGCACGATGCCGGTCACGTCGGTCGTGCGGAAGTAGAACTGCGGGCGGTAGTTGGTGAAGAACGGCGTGTGACGGCCACCCTCTTCCTTGGTCAGGATATAGGCCTCGGCCAGGAACTTGGTGTGCGGGGTGATCGAGCCCGGCTTGCACAGCACCTGGCCGCGCTCGACGTCCTCGCGCTTGGTGCCGCGCAGCAGCACGCCGACGTTGTCGCCCGCCTGGCCCTGGTCCAGCAGCTTGCGGAACATCTCCACGCCCGTGCAGGTCGTCTTCTGGACGGGGCGGATGCCGACGATCTCGACTTCCTCGCCGACCTTGACGATGCCGCGCTCGACCCGGCCCGTGACCACGGTGCCGCGGCCCGAGATCGAGAAGACGTCTTCCACCGGCATCAGGAACGGCAGGTCGATCGGACGCTCAGGCTGCGGGATGTAGTCGTCCACCGTCTGCATCAGCTCCAGGATCTTCTGCTCGCCGATCTCCGGGTTCACGCCGTCGGTCGCAGCCTTGGCCGAGCCCTTGGTGATCGGAATGTCGTCGCCCGGGAACTGGTAGGACGAAAGCAGCTCGCGCACTTCCATCTCGACGAGCTCCAGCAGCTCCTCGTCGTCGACCAGGTCGACCTTGTTCATGAACACCACCAGCGCCGGCACGCCGACCTGACGGGCCAGCAGGATGTGCTCGCGGGTCTGCGGCATCGGGCCGTCGGCGGCCGACACCACCAGGATGGCGCCGTCCATCTGCGCGGCGCCCGTGATCATGTTCTTCACATAGTCGGCGTGGCCCGGGCAGTCGACGTGGGCATAGTGACGGTTGGCCGTCTCATATTCCACGTGCGCCGTGTTGATGGTGATGCCGCGCGCCTTCTCTTCCGGCGCGGCGTCGATGTCCGCATAGTTCATCGCCTTGGCGCCGCCGGCCTTGGCCAGCGTCATCGTGATCGCCGCCGTCAGCGTCGTCTTGCCGTGGTCAACGTGACCGATCGTGCCGATGTTGCAGTGCGGCTTGGTGCGTTCGAACTTTTCCTTGGCCATTCTCTTCTCTCCGTCCCCTGATGAGGGGCTATCCTAGGGTTTTCAGGGGGTTGGGGTTAGGCGCTGTACTTCTTGATCACTTCGTCGGCGACGTGTTGCGGCACCGGCTCATAGTGGTCGTACTGCATGGTGAAGGCGGCGCGGCCCTGCGACATGCCGCGAAGCGTATTCACATAGCCGAACATGTTGGCCAGCGGCACGAAGGCGTTCACCACCGTGGCGTTGCCGCGCATGTCCTGACCCTGGATCATGCCGCGACGACCGTTCAGGTCGCCGATGACCGAGCCCAGGTAGTCTTCCGGCGTCACGACCTCGACGGCCATGATCGGCTCCAGCAGACGCGGTCCACCCTTCTCGCGCAGTTCCTTGAAGGCGGCGCGCGAAGCGATTTCGAACGCCAGCACCGAGGAGTCGACGTCATGGTAGGCGCCGTCAATCAGGGTCGCCTTGAAGTCGATCAGCGGGAAGCCGGCCAGCAGGCCGTTTTCCTTGGCCGACTCGAGGCCCTTCTGGACGCCCGGGATGTATTCCTTGGGCACCGCGCCGCCGACGATGGACGACTCGAACACGAAGCCCGTGCCAGGCTCGCCCGGCTCGAACACCAGCTTGATGCGGGCGAACTGGCCCGTGCCGCCGGTCTGCTTCTTGTGGGTGTAGTCGATCTCGGCCTTGCGGGTGATCGATTCACGATAGGCCACCTGCGGCGCGCCGATGTTGGCCTCGACCTTGTAGGTGCGCTTCAGGATGTCGATCTTGATGTCGAGGTGCAGCTCGCCCATGCCCTTCAGGATGGTCTGGCCCGACTCGTGGTCGGTCGAGACGTTGAAGGACGGATCCTCGGCGGCCAGCTTGGCCAGGGCGACGCCCAGCTTCTCCTGGTCGGCCTTGGACTTGGGCTCCACGGCGATCTCGATGACCGGCGCGGGGAACTCCATCTTCTCCAGGATCACCGGCGACTTGATGGGATCGCACAGGGTGTCGCCGGTGCGGGTGTCCTTCAGACCGGCCAGGGCGACGATATCGCCGGCATAAGCTTCCTTGACGTCCTCGCGGTTGTTGGAGTGCATCAGCAGCATGCGGCCGACGCGCTCCTTGCGGTCGCGGGTCGAGTTCAGCAGGCCCATGCCCGTTTCCATCTTGCCCGAGTACAGGCGGCAGAAGGTCAGCGAGCCGACGAAGGGGTCGTCCATGATCTTGAACGCCAGGACCGACAGGGGCTCGTCGTCCGACGCCTTGCGGGTCACGGGCTCTTCGGTCTTGAAATCGATGCCCTGGGTCGGCGGGATGTCCACCGGCGACGGCAGATAGTCGACGACGGCGTCGAGCAGGGTCTGGACGCCCTTGTTCTTGAACGCCGAGCCGCAAAGGATCGGATAGAAGGCGCCGGTCAGCACGGCCTTGCGGATGCACTTCTTGATGGTCTCTTCCGAAGGCTCGTTGCCCTCGAGGTAGGCTTCCATCGCCTCGTCATCCAGCTCGACGGCGTTGTCGATCAGGTACTGGCGGGCCTCATTGGCCTTGTCGACCAGATCGGCCGGGATCGGCACGTCCTTGTAGGAGGCGCCCAGGCCGTCGTTGTCCCAGACGACGCCGGTCATGCGGACCAGGTCGACCAGGCCGGTCAGGTTAGATTCCGAGCCGATCGGGAACTGGATCGGCACGGCCTTGGCGCCCAGGCGGTCGCGGATCGACTCGACCGACTTGTCGAAGTCGGCGCCGATCTTGTCCATCTTGTTGACGAAGACGATGCGGGGAACCTTGTACTTGTCGGCCTGACGCCAGACGGTCTCGGTCTGGGGCTCGACGCCCGCGTTGCCGTCCAGCACGGTCACGGCGCCGTCCAGCACGCGCAGCGAACGCTCGACCTCGATCGTGAAGTCGACGTGGCCGGGGGTGTCGATGATGTTAAGGCGCTTCTCGCGCCAGAAGGCGGTCGTGGCGGCCGAGGTGATGGTGATGCCGCGTTCCTGCTCCTGGTCCATCCAGTCCATGGTCGCGGCGCCGTCGTGGACTTCGCCGATCTTGTGGGACTTGCCGGTGTAGAACAGGATCCGCTCGGTCGTCGTCGTCTTGCCCGCGTCGATGTGGGCCATGATGCCGAAGTTGCGGTAGTCCTCGATCTTGTGCGTGCGGGGCATAGGAAGCGCCTTGAAAAGTTTTCAGGGCGCGAAGGTGCGCCCTCGGGGAGTTCGTCGATGTCGGGATATGCGAGCGCGGGCGATCTAGCTCAAACCGCCCGCGCCGGATAGTCCCAGATAGTCAGCGCCCGGCCCTTAGAAAAGGGATGCGACGCTTTGAAGACGTTACCAGCGGTAATGGCTGAAGGCGCGGTTCGCCTCGGCCATCTTGTGGGTGTCTTCGCGCTTCTTGACCGCGGTGCCGCGGTTGTTCGAGGCGTCCAGCAGCTCGGCCGCCAGCTTCTCGGTCATGGTGTTCTCGCCGCGCTTGCGCGCCGCATTGACCAGCCAGCGGATGGCGAGCGCGCGACGCCGATCGGGGCGAACCTCGACCGGCACCTGATAGGTGGCGCCACCGACGCGACGCGACCGGACTTCGACCGACGGCGCGACGTTGTCCAGCGCGGCGTGGAAGGTCTGGACCGGCTCCTGGTCCTTCTTCTTCTCGGCCAGGATGTCGAAGGCACCATAGACGATGTTCTCGGCGACGGCCTTCTTGCCCTCGTACATGACGTAATTCATGAACTTGGTGACGATCAGATCCTTGTACTTGGGATCCGGCAGGACTTCGCGTTTCTGGGCGCGGTGACGACGGGACATGGGCTTCTACCTTGTTCTTGTTCTTACTTCGGACGCTTGGCGCCGTAGTGCGAGCGGCGCTGCTTGCGGTCCTTGACGCCTTGCGTGTCGAGCACGCCGCGCAGGATATGGTAGCGGACGCCGGGCAAGTCCTTCACGCGGCCGCCGCGGATCAGGACCACCGAGTGCTCCTGCAGATTGTGGCCCTCGCCGGGGATGTAGCACACGGCTTCGTAGCCGTTCTTGGCCAGGCGGACCTTGGCGACCTTACGCAGAGCCGAGTTCGGCTTCTTCGGGGTCGTCGTATAGACGCGGGTGCAGACGCCGCGGCGCTGGGGCGAGCCTTCCAGGGCCGGCACCTTGTTGCGCACGGGCTTGGGCTTGCGGGGCTTGCGGATCAGCTGGTTGATCGTGGGCATTACAGTCTCGACTTCTGATGGAGGCGTGTGCCTGTCGGCCGGAGCGCCTCGGTTTCCTTCTTTTTGAACGGCCCTACTGGACCGCCCGGGATCGTTCGAGACTGGCCGAACCGCCAAACGAAAAAACCGGAACGCGCGCTTTGGGCGTTCCGGCGGGCACAGCCCGTCCGTTCGATTGTCACGATCAGGATGGGGCGAGCCCCGTCTCGAAAGTCCGGCGCGTGTACGCGGACGGGCCTGTCAGGTCAAGGGCGCGGCCCCGCCCTACTCCGCCACCGGCCGCGTCAGGTCGAACTCCACCCGGAAGTGCCGGTTGGGCCGCCGCAGTTCATAGGCGAACATCCGGTCCGGATGGACCTCCATCGCCCAGACGTTGGTCGTCGACACCGAGGCGTCCCAGGCGTTGAACAGCTCGATGGAAAAGGCGTCGACCCGGAATTCCTGCCGCTCGGCGCTCCCCGGTCCCGTCGTATCGCCGCCGTACCAGTGCAGGCCGTCGGGCCGTCCTGCCGCATCGCGGTGATCGTGCTTCAGCGTCAGGCCGCTCTCCGTCTTCGTCACCACCCAGGTCCGCGACCGGTCCTCGCCGACCCAGAAGGGAATGCGGACCTCCTCCGCCGAGCAGTCGCGCACATGCATGAGCAGTCGCTGGCTGGCGAATGTCGAGTCGACCGGATCGGTCGTCACCACCCGCCCCTCGAACCTCTGGCCGCAGAGCGCGTTCAGCCGCGCCATGAAGGCGTCCTGCTGCGACGACGGCCCGGCGGGCAGGCTGGCGCAGGCGGTGAGGACGAACAGAAGGGGCGCGATCAGGAGGGCTTTCATGCCTCGACCCTGGGGCTCAGGCTCCGCCAAGGCAACGTCCCAAGTCCGGCGTTGACTTCGGAACCTTCCTGAGTATGTTCCGCGCCTCTCATTTTACGGCTTCCCCGCCGTCGCAAAGGTAATTTCCGATGGCCAAGCCCGCCTCGATCAAGATCCGCCTGAACTCCACGGCCGACACCGGCTTCTTCTACGTCACCAAGAAGAACGCCCGCACCATGACCGAGAAGATGGTCGTCAAGAAGTACGACCCGGTCGTGAAGAAGCACGTCGAGTTCAAGGAAGGCAAGATCAAGTAAGGCCGCCTTCCGGCCCCAACGCAGAAACGCCCGGCCTCTCGCCGGGCGTTTACGTTTGCGCCGACGGGGACGCTACTGCGCCGCCGCCCGCTCGGCGTCGAACACCTTCCTGAAGTAGGTCCAGCTGGTCTCGTTGGGCCGCGCATCGTCCAGAGGCGGCGGCGCGACGTAGTCCGGATAGTTGGCCGCGATCTCGTCCTTCAGCACCTGGGGCAGGCCGTCGATCCCGTTTGCCATGGTCTGACCGACCGCGTTGAACACCAGCCCGCCGGGCCGTCCGCCCATCCGCATCCACGGCAGCCACGGCGAGATGCGCACCCATGCGATCGAGGCGTCCGCGCGCGGACGCGACGCATCCAGCAGATCGTCTTCCCGAACCGAGAAGTCGAAGATCTCCATGGCGTGATACTGGTTGCCGACATACTCCTGATAGTCGCCGCCCAGCGGGTTCACATAGAACAGCGGCGCCTCGAACGGCAGGAAGACCCAGCCCTGATTGACCCGGCCCGAGAACCGGAACGGCGACCCGTCCGCCGTCCGCTCATAGGTGGGTCGCGAGTTCACCGGGTCGTTGGCGACATGCACCACCTCGACCTGCTGATCGGTCTCGGGGTTGGTCCAGGTGCGCAGGACCTCATTGGTGCGCGGATCGAGGTAGATCATCAGCTCGCGCGACACGAGCCGGTATCCGGTGCCCCGCACCGGGTCCGTCACCGTCCCGCACTGGCGCACGTTCATGCCCTCGACGTTGAAGACATGCCGGTCCGGAACGCCGGGCGAACGCGCATAGACCCGGCCCGACCAGTGGTAGACCACCGGCTCGCCATCGACGGTCGAGCACTGGATCTTGCGGTTCGCCGCGATCGCGCCCGCCGGCGTCGACAGGTCGATCTGCTGGGCGGACGCCGTCATCGGCATCGCCGCGGCGACCAGGGCGGCCGAGGCCATCAATATGCGGATCATAGTCTTCCTCCGGTGATGTCAGGTGACCTTGGGCGCCTCGACGGCCCAGACGCGGCAGTCGGCGATGTCCTCGCGGAGTTTTTTCACTTCCGCATACTCGGGGCTGTCCCAGAAGGCGCGGATGGCCGCCATGTCCGGCCACTCCGAGATGACCGCGCCCGCGCCGTCGCCCCAGTCCCCCTCCAGCAGCCGAACGCCCGGCCCCCGCAGCAGATATCGCCCGCCGTGCTTCTGGATCAGGGCCGCTGCCGCCTGGCCATACCCGCCGATGAACCGCTCGCGGTCCTCGATCTTGGCCAGGACGATCATATAGGCGGCCATCGGCTCCCCCTTGCTATGGCCACCCTAGCGCGCTCAAATGGTATAAATCTATACCATTTCGTCGAGAGCTCATGGAACTCCTGCGCGCCGCCACCCTGACCGTCGCCGACCCGGAGGCGACCGCGGCACGCTACGTCGAATGGCTGGACTATCAGGTCGTGGAGCGCGCCCCCCTCTCCGCCGACCTGGCAGCCAGCTGGGGCTGCCCTAACACCGCCGATCGCGCCTCGGTCGTCTGCCGCCCGGCCTCGGGCGCCGAGGTCTTCCTGCGCTTCGTCCAAGGCGACACGCCCGCCGACTATCGGCCCCTTCGCACCTACGGCTGGGCCGCCATAGAGATCTGCACCCAGGACACCCACGCCGTGAACGCCCGCATGGAGCGCTCGCCGTTCCAGATCATCGGCCCGCCCAAGGAGCTCGACGGCCTGCCCGCCATCTTCCCCATGCAGGTGAAGGGCCCGGATCAGGAGATCGTCTACCTGACCCAGATCCGCGACAACCTCCCGGCCTATGACCTGCCGCGCGCCGCCAGCCTGATCGACAAGCTATTCATCATCGTGCTGGCCTGCTCCGACCTGCAAGCCTCGCTGGACTGGTTCGAAACGGAGCTCAAGCTGTTGGCCGGCCGCTCGATGGATCTGGTCTACACCATGATCAACGCCGCCTTCGACCTGCCGCCCGATACGAAACACACCCTCGCCACCATGGTCCACGGCCGGGACTGCTTCCTGGAACTGGACCAGTATCCGGACGCCACGACCGCTCGCTCCACCGAGCCCGGCGCCCTGCCCCCCGGCATCGCCATCACCACCTTCCGCCACCCGGATTTCGACGCGCTGAAGGGCTGGATCACCCCGCCCGTCGCCCGCGACGGCGCCGTCTACGGCGGCAAGCGCGCGGGCACGCTCCGTGCCCCGGACGGCACCTTGGTCGAGGTCGTCGAGGCATGAGCGATCAAGCCCACGAGGTCGTCCTCGCCCGCCCCGTCACGGCCACCCCCGTCGCCGCCGACTTCGTTGTCGTGACCCGCGACCGCGCGCCGCCCAAAGGCGACGGCTCGCTGAAGGTACGCCCTCTGTTCCTCTCGCTGGACCCATACATCGGTGCCCGCATCCGGGGCCGTCACATGGGCGAGCCCGCGCCTGCGCCCGGCGAGCCCCTGCCCGGCTTCTGCGTCGCCGAGGTTCAGGAGAGCCGCGACCCCGGCTTCGCGCCGGGCGACTGCGTGGTCACCGAGGCCGGCTGGACCGACCTCGCCTGGGTCCGCTCCGACACGGCCCGCAAGGTCTCCGCCGACATCGCCCCGTCATTGCACCTCAGCGTGCTCGGCATGCCCGGCCTGACCGCCTGGGCCGGCATGACCCAGCTGGCCAGGACCGGCGACGGCGACCTCCTGACCGTCAACGCCGCAGCCGGAACCGTCGGCGGGGTCGCCGGCCAGATCGCCCGGAACCTCGGAGGCCGCGCCGTGGGCGTCGCGGGCGGGCCAGAGAAGTGCGCCCTCGTCGTCGACCGCTATGGCTTCGACGCCTGCATCGACTATCGCGCCGTCGATTGGGAGGCCCAGGTCGCCGCCGCCGTCGCGCCGGGCTCCACCATCCATTTCGAGAATGTCGGCGCGGGCCAGCTGTCCGTCGGCATCCGCAACCTCAAGCCCTACGGCCGTGTCGTCCTGTGCGGCCTCGCCGACCACTACCAGGCCGACGCAGGCCCCGCCGTCACCGCCATCGGTCCCCTCGTCGGCAAACGCGCCGCCGTCTTCGGCCTGGTGGTCTACGACTTCTACCCGCGCTGGGCCGAATGGACCGCGCTCGCCGAGCCCTGGGTGAAGGCCGGCCGCCTCACCATCGCCGAGGACATCGGTCACGGCCTCGACAGCGCGGGTCGCCAGCTGGAGCGCCTCATGCGCGGCGAGAACGTCGGCAAGACCCTGGTCCGGGTGTGACCCGCCCCGGCGGAGAGCGCGGCTTCGTCACGGTCGACGGCCGCCGCGTTCTGATCCGCCGCTATGGACGGGGCCCCGCCGTCCTCGTCATCCACGGCTCGCCCCAGTCCTCCCGCGCCGTCGAGGCCGTCTGTCGGGCCATCGCCGCGCGCGGCCTGACCGTCATCGCCCCCGACACCCCCGGCGCCGGGGCGTCGGACTCCCTGCCCCTCAGCGATCCCGACAGCGCCGACTTCGCCCGCGCTCTCCACCACCTGACCGAGACGCTGGGCCTGTTCCGCGTCGGCCTCTACGGCTTCCACACCGGCGCCGCGACCGCCGCCACCTTCGCCGCCCTCTTCCCGAACAGCACCGCCGCCCTGGTCTGCGACGGCCTGCCCGCCTGGACCGAGGCCGAACGCGCCCGTTTCCTCGCCGACTACCTCCCGCCATTCCAGCCCGCATGGGACGGGTCGCACATGGCCTGGCTGTGGGCGCGCATGGAGGCCCAGACCGTCTTCTTCCCATGGCATTCGACCGACCCGGCCGAGCGCATGGCCATGGCCGTCTCCTCGCCCGAACACATCCACGCCAACGCCATGGACCTGCTGGCGACGGGCGACGCCTACCGCCCCGTCTACCGCGCCGCCTTCACCTTCCGCGCCGAGGCCGTCGCCGACCGCCTGCCCTCCACGGGCCTGATCGCCTGCGCCGCCTCCGACATCCTGGCCACCCACCTCGACCGTCCGGCGCTGGCCGGTCGCGGCGTCATCCTCCCTGACATCCCGGCGCTCCACGCCGCCGCCGCCGAGCACCTGGTGGCCCATCCCGGCGACCCCGCGCCCGACCGCATCGGCGACGGTTTCCTCGCGATCGGCGACGAACGCCTCGCGTTCCACACCCTGCTCGAAGGCCCCGACCGCCCGCTCGTGATGCTCCATGATGCCGGAGGTTCCGCCACCGACCTGACCCGGGCCGAGGGGCGCCCCGTGATCGCGCTCGACCTCCCTGGCCACGGTCTGTCCTCAGAGGGCTGGACCGGCCCCATCGACTGGTCCGAAACCGTCCGCGCCGCGCTGGACGCGCTCAACCTTTCCGACGCCGAGATCACCGGCGTCGGCGCGGGCTCCGTCCTTGCCTCGACCCTGACCGGCGCGCCAGCCCGGCCGGGCCGCCTCCTTGGCCTGCCCGATGCCGTGCCTTCGCTCGCACCCGAGTGGGACGGCGCCCACCTCCTCCGCGCCTTCCGCATCGCCTCGTGGGAGCGCCTGTTCGACCCCTGGCATCGCCGCGACCCCGCCCACCGCGTCGACCGACCCGCTGACCTCGCCGCCACCCACGCCCGAGCGGTCAGCCTTCTCCGCGCACACCGGCGATGGAGCGATCTGGAAGCGTGGGCTGCCGGCACCGGCGTCTGATGGGTCGATCGCAGGCCGTGGGAGGCCGCGTGGCAGGCTGACACGGATTGGACTCGGACCAGACCGGGTGCAAAGAGTCCAACCTCTGCGATACCGTCTGAGCTCTCACGCCTAAGACCTTGTGTTATGTCGCATCAGTGTTGACAGACGACCTCTCGTCGTTCGCGGGAGACGGCCGCTCAGGCCGCGAAGTCCGGGTCCGTCGTCCGTTCCGCCGCCGCCGTCGCCTCAATCCGATCCGGCCCGAAGTTCCGATACTTGCCCATCAAGAGCAGCAACGCCGCCCCAGCCACCAGCCCGATCGCGGAATACAGCAGGATGGTCTCATAGCTGCCGGTCCGGTCGAAGTACTGGCCGAAGATCACCGGCCCGATCCCCGCCCCCAGGGCGAAGAAGCCGTACAACGCCCCATAGATGCCGCCATAGCTCTTCAGCCCGAAATAGCGCGCCACCATGAAGGCCATCAGGTCGTACTCGACCCCGGCGGCAAATCCGATCAGCACGATCGACAGCCCCGCGATCACCGGATCGGTCGTGCCTTGCGCCAAAAGCCAGCACGCCACAGCCGGCGCGCTCAGCAGCACGAAGGCCACCCCCGGCGCCCAGATGCGATCGATCAGCCAGCCGCCCAGCAGCCGTCCGCCGATCACCGACAGCCCGATCAGCGACGCTAGCGTCACGATGTCCCCGGCCTCGAAGCCGTTGGAGCGCAGGATATTC
The DNA here is from genome assembly GCF_000701445.1 of Brevundimonas bacteroides DSM 4726. Lineage (GTDB taxonomy): Bacteria > Pseudomonadota > Alphaproteobacteria > Caulobacterales > Caulobacteraceae > Brevundimonas > Brevundimonas bacteroides. Next base: position 24,671 of record NZ_JNIX01000015.1, on the reverse strand, counting down.
TCGATGTTCGGGATCGGCCCGCCGACCGCGAAGCTGATCGGCACGAAGGCGACAGCCAGCACCCAGAAGCGCCAGTCGCGCAACGCCTGACCAAAGCTGAGGCCCGGTGTTACGGCCTTCCTCTCGGCATCGGCGACGCGCCGCTCGGCGGCCGTCACGGTCTTGCCGCCCACGTCGTGGAAGAAGATGAAGGCGATGGGCAGGGCCACCAGCAGCGGCAGAGCCGCCACGCCCAGATAGGCGATCCGCCAGCCGAACTCCTCGACCAGCCAGGCCGTGTAGGGCTTGCAGGCGAAGCCGAACATGCCGGTCCCCACCAGCGACAGCCCCAGCGCCAGCCCCTTGTGCACCTCGAACCGGTTGTTCACCGCCCGCGTCCAGGTCACCGGCAGGGTGCCCGCCCCCACCAGCGCCATGATCCCCCAGGTGATGTAAAAGAGCGTGATGTTGCCGTTGCTCGCCGCGAACCCTGCGAAGGCCAGGCCGAACAGCAGCAGCGACCAGAGCGCCACCGCCCGCACCCCGACCCGATCCGCCAGCAGCCCCACCAGCGGACTGCCCAGCAGCACGGCGAAGGTCATGATCGGCAGGCCGCCCAGGATCTCGGCGAAGCCCCAGCCGAACTCGCGCGCCAGCTCGGGCGCCAGAATGCCGATGGTGTAGAACGGCAGGGGCGACAGGCCGAGCCCGATGCCCAGCATGGCCGACAGCACCACGGGCCATCCCAGCTTGAACTCGCCGTATCCGCCCTTGGCAGCCCCGTGCGCTTGCATCCGCCGTCCCGATCAGTTGGTATAAGTCTATACCATTTGCCGACGGATTCCCGACCGATGCAAGAGCCGATCGCCCCCCGCACGTCGGACGACGCCCCGCCCCATGTGGCCAGGGACGAGACTCCGCTCTTCCTGTTCGTCTGCAAGGACGGCTCGAACGGCCCCGCCCGCCGCGTCGAGCATCTCGAAGGCCACCTGGCCTACGTCGAGGCCAACTGGCGTCGCTACATCGTCGCCGGCCCCATGCGCCGCCCCGGCGAGACCGCCCTGATGGGCTCCTACTTCCTGGTCCATGCGGCCGACGCCAACGAGGCCTGGGCGGTGATGCGGGGCGACCCCTACATCACCTCCGACCTTTATGCCTCCATCGAGCTGACCGAGATCACGCCGTCCATCGGCCTGTGGGTGGGCGGCAAAATCTGGGCCGACGCCGCATCCATCGCACACCGCGCGACGGGCGGTTGAAAGAAGCGCTGCAGTAAAAACCTTTCCCGCCAAGCTTGTACGGTGCGGAACCGGCTTCGCGTCTCGCCGGTTTGCTGGCCATCGTCAGTCGCTTTGCAGGAGAGGGCCGTCCGTGACCAATACAGAGTATGAATTCATCGGCTGGGAGGCCTTGTTGGAGGTCTGGGCGCCCCGGGTTCTGGGCGCCGTCCTGATCCTGATCGCCGCCTGGTTCATCGGCCGGGCGATCAAATGGGCGCTCGCCAAGGGCGTTGACAAGCTGCCGGGCGCGGACCGCCACAACGAGGGCCTCGAGCGCCGCCAGACCGTGGGCGCCAAGCTGGGCGACGTCGCGCTGTGGACCGTCCTGCTGTTCGGCGTGGTCGCGGCGCTGGGCGTGCTCAACCTCGGAGGCGCGGTCGCACCGCTGAACACCCTGCTGAACACGGTCGCCAGCGCCATCCCGAACATCGTCGCCGCCGCCCTGATCTTCTTCGTCGGCTTCATCGTGGCGACGCTGGCCCGCCGCGTGGTCTCCGCCGCGCTCCAGGCCGCCAGCGCCGACGGCTGGCTGCAGAAGTCCGGCGTGGCCAAGACCACCGGCTCGACCGGCGTCAGCGACGCGGTCGGCACCCTGGTCTTCGTCCTGATCCTGATCCCGGTGACGATCGCCGCGCTCGAGAAGCTGGCCATCACCGTCATCACCGAGCCAGCCGTGGCCGTGCTGTCGACCGTATTCGACGCCCTGCCCCGCGTCATCGCCGCCGCCATCGTTCTGGCCATCGGCTTGTTCATCGGCCGCTGGGTGGCCAGCCTGATCGAGCGCATCCTGCCGGCCACCGGCTTCGACCGCTCGATCCAGAGCCTGATCGGCCTGTCGTCGCTCAAGCCAACCGCGTCCGCGACCCCGCCCGCCTCAGCCGGGGCCTCGCCGTACGCCGGCGCAGTCTCGCCCGCCTATGCGGCCCAGATCGAGGGCGCCGCCCCGCCCGCCAAGCCCCTGACGCCGTCGCGCGTCGTCGGCATGATCGCCATGATCGCCATCGTCCTGTTCACGGCGGTGGAGGCCGCGCGACTGATCGGCTTCGCCTCGGTCGCCGCCATCTTGGCCGGCGTCCTTGATCTGGCGGGCCGTGTCCTGGTCGGCGGGATCATCATCACCGCCGGCGTGCTGATCGCCGACGTGCTCGCCACCCTGATCAACCGGGGCACCGCCGGGGCGGACCGCTTCGCCTCGACGATCGTGCGTTGGGCCACCATCGCGCTCGCCACCGCCATGGGCCTCAGCTTCATGGGCATCGCCGACGAGATCGTGGTGCTGGCCTTCGGCCTGATCCTGGGCTCGGCGGCCGTGGCGGCGGCGCTCGCCTTCGGCCTCGGCGGCCGCGAGACCGCCGGCAAGCTGCTGTCGCAGTGGACGCAAGGCGGCCAGCGGATCACCCCGGCCTCGACTGACCGCCGCCCGCCGGCTCCCTCGCCGTACGAGCCCGAGCCCCGGCCGTTCCAGGCCGGCCAGCCCGAAAGCGGCGTCTGATGTCTCAGAGGCGGCGGGCGATCAGTCCGTCGCCTCGACGGCCGCCAGGATGGCGTCGGCCACCACGCGCGGCTGAGCCAGCATGATCAGGTGACCCCCGTCCGCGTGGGTCACCGTCGCGTTCATGGTGGTGGCGAAATGGGTCTGCAGCTGAGCCGGGATGATCTGGTCCCCGTCGGCTATCACATAGTGCGTCGGCTTGACCGACCAGGCCGCCGTCGCCCCGATGGCGTTGTCGTTGACCCCGAAGAAGGTCGGATGCTGCGTCGCCGCCAGCACCGCCTGCTGCCGCGCCGGCAGCCCGGCGGAGAACCACCGCGCCATCGGCTCGGCCGGCCAGGTCACCCAGCCCTGGGCGTCCGCGTGCAGGCTCGAAAACCACTCCGGCTGCGGAAAGGCCGACAGGATGGCGTTGACCGACTGGTTCGGCCCCGGCGCGAAGGCCGCGACATAGACCAGCGACCGCACCTTGTCGTGGTTGCCCGCCTCCGAGATCACCACGCCGCCGTAGGAATGGCCGACCAGAACCACCTCGCCCGCCTGGTCGTCGATCGCACGCCGGACGGTCCCCACGTCGGCTTCCAGGCTCGACAGCGGGTTCTGCACCGCCACGACGTTCACGCCCGCGTCGATCAGATACCCCGCCACCTCGCTCCAGCACGATCCGTCGGCCCAGGCCCCGTGCACCAGCACCACCGTCGCCCGTTCCTGGGCCCCTGCCGCTCCAGCCGCCAGTCCGGCCGCCGCGAACACCGGCGCGCCCGCGCGAAGTAGAAGTCTCAGCATCGTCCGCCTCCTATGCTGAATCGAGACTGACTCGTGATCACCTCACTTTTGTGACGGATATCCGACTCTCGGGAACAGGCGAGAAATCTCCGTTTCCACTTAACGTTTCCGAAAATGGTTTGCGGCTAAGGTCTCTTCGTAGCAGGGAGTTTCGGCCCGAGTATGCCGACCATCGAAGTCCTGACGGAGCGCGCCGAGCCGGTCGACCCCACGACCCCGGCCAGCCAGATCTTCGCCCGGTTCCAGTCGGAGCCGGACACCCTCGTCATACCCGTCGTCACCGACGGCCGCCCGGTCGGACTGGTCGAGCGCAACGCCTTCCTGCTGAAGATCGCCGGCCCCTTCGGCCACGCCCTCTACGCCAACCGCCCGGTGTCCATGATCATGGACCCCGAGCCCGCCGTGGTCGACGCCGGCGTCCGCATCGACGCCTTCTGCGACATCCTGATCAAGTCGGGCCCCGGCGCTCTGATGCGCGGCTTCATCGTCACGCATGAAGGCCGCTATCGCGGCGTCGGCACCGCCGTCGGCCTGCTCGCCGCCGTTAACGACGAACAGCGCAGCCGCAATCAGGAGCTCGCCGACCAGGCCCGCGCCCTGACCGACAGCCGCACCCAGGCCCTGGCCTCCGCCCGCGCCAAGAGCCAGTTCCTGGCCATCATGAGCCACGAGCTGCGCACGCCCATGAACGGCGTCCTCGCCGTCGCCGAGCTGCTGCGTCGCCAGCCCCTGAACGAGACCGCCCACGCCCACGTCCAGACCATCGTCGACAGTTCCGAGACCCTGCTGCGCATCCTCCAGGACGCGCTGGACCTCTCGCGCGCCGAGGCCGGCGAGCTGGAGATGACCGCGGAGCCCGTGCCGCTTCGCGCCCTCATGGACGACATTGAGCAGATGTGGGCCCCGCGCGCGTCGCAGGACTGCGTCCGCCTCATGGTCGGCTATGAAGGCGACACCGAGCTCGCCGCCGAGGTCGATCCGATCCGCCTGAAGCAGGTCTTCAACAACCTGATCGGCAACGCCCTGAAGTTCGCCAGGAACGGCGTGGTCGAGGCCAGCCTCAAGGCCTGGTCCGAAAACGGCCGGGTCCATCTTCAGGCCCGCGTGCGCGACGACGGTCCCGGCGTGGAGCCCGACCGCGTCGACGCCATCTTCGAACCCTTCGTCCACGGTTCCGGCCCGGACGGAGCGGGTCTGGGCCTGTCCATCTGCCGCCAGATCATCGAACGGCTGGACGGCCGCATCTGGGCCGAGAACAACGCTGGCCGTGGCGCGACCTTCGCCTTTGACCTGACTGCGCCGCTCGCCGACCGCCCTGCCGAGATCCCGACCAACGTTGCGTCCCTGTCGGAGCTCGACCTTCAGACGACGCCGCACATCCTGATCGTCGACGACAACGCCACCAACCGCGTCGTCGCCCAGGCCCTCTGCGAAATGTTCGGCTGCACCTCCGAGACCGCCGACGACGGGCTGGAGGCGCTCGAAGTCGTCCAGTCCCGCCCTTTCGATCTGGTCCTCATGGACATCAAGATGCCGCGCATGGACGGCGTGCAGGCCACAAAGGCCATACGCGCCTTGCCCGCACCCATAGGCGCTATCCCGATCGTCGCCCTCACCGCCAACGCCAACCCGGACGACGCGAAACACTATCTGTCGATCGGCATGGCGGCCGTGGTCGAAAAGCCGATCAAGCCCGAGCGCCTGCGCATGGCCATGAACGCCGCCCTGTCTCCGGAATCCGCCGAAACCGCTCCCGCCGAGACAAGGCGCCGGCGCGCCGCCTGAGCCCCTTCGCAGCCGCCGTGGCCACTGCTAAGCCATGGCGCATGAAACACCTAATCCCCCTCGCCGCCCTTGCCCTGCTCGGCGCCTGCGCCACCGCGCCCGCGCCGGCCGCCACCGACGCGACGCCCCGGTATTCGACGCCCGAGGAGTACGTCGCGGGCCAGCAGGCCTATCTGGAATGGAATGGGGCCCGACGCGACTGGACGACCACGGCCTCGGGCCTCCAGTATCGCCGCGAAGGCCGCGCCAACCCCTCGGGCCGCCAGCCGACTGGGACAGACACGGTCCGCGTCCACTATGAGGGAACCTTCATCGACGGTCGCAAGTTCGACAGCTCCTACGACCGCGGCGAACCGGCGGAGTTTCCCTTGAACCGCGTCATCCGCGGCTGGACCGAGGGCGTGGCCCTGATGCGCGAGGGCGAGACCTTCCACTTCGCCATCCCCGCCGCGCTCGGCTACGGCGACCGCTGGGTCGGTGGCGACGAACTCCCGCCAAACTCCACCCTGCTATTCAAGGTCGAACTGATCGAGGTGAAGTAGCCGCAAGGCCAATCCGGGAACCCTGGCAAATCTCCCTCGCGCCCTCCTGCCTCTTGACCAGCGGGATGGCACGTCGTGATCTCCACCTCCCCTTCGCTGACCGGGTCTGTTCCATGCGTCTCGCCGCCTCCGCCTGCCTCGCTGCTCTCCTGCTCGCCGCGGGTCCGACCCTGTCACAGACCGCGACGCCGACGACGCCCAATATCGGTGGCTTCCCGGACAGCCCGGCCATCCCGGCCCCGACCAATCCGACCTACCCCGGCGTGATCCGCTACGAGGTCGACGCGACCGACTATGACCGCCACATCGTGTCGGTGCGGCAGGTGATCCCCGTTTCGGGCGGCCACATCACCCTGCTCTACCCCAAGTATCTGCCCGGCAATCACGCCATCTCCGGGCCGATCCAGCTGCTGGGCGGCCTGACTGTCGTCGCCGACGGCCAGGAGATCGACTGGCGCCGCGACGCTGTCGATCCCTATGCCTTCCATGTCGACATCCCGACGGGCGTCAGCGAGCTGGAGGTATCCTTCCAGTGGCTCACCCAGTCCGACAACGCCAACTGGCGCGTGGTCATGACACCGCGGATGATGAACCTGCAGTTCGAGAAGGCCCTGCTCTATCCGGCCGGGTACGCCTCCACCGGCATCACCTTCGCGCCGTCGGTACGCCTGCCGGACGGCTGGAGCTATGGCGTCTCCCTGCGCACGACCTCGTTCGAGGATGGTCTCGCCGCATTCGAGCCCGTGAACCTCTACACCCTGGCCGACAGCCCTATGTTCGCGGGCCTGCACTATCGCCAGGTCGAAATCGATCCCGCCGGTGACGACATCTATCTGAACATCGTCGCCGACGAGGCCGCCAACCTGGCCGCCACCCCCGAGCAGATCGGCTACTACGAGAACCTCATCACCCAGGCCGACCGCCTGTTCGGCTCGCGCCACTTCGACCGCTACGACTTCCTGCTGGGCCTGACCAACCAGATGGGCGGCATCGGACTGGAACATCATCGCTCGTCTGAGAACACCCACGCGCCGAACTTCTTCACCTCCTGGAACAGCCACGCGGGCGGCCGCGCCCTGCTGCCCCACGAATACGTCCACTCCTGGAACGGCAAGTTCATGCGACCGGCCGACGAGTTGACCGCGAACTACAACGTCCCGACCGAAAACAGCCTGATGTGGGTCTATGAAGGCCAGACCGAGTACTGGGGCGACGTGCTCTCGGCCCGCACCGGCCTGCACACCAAGGCCCAGGCGCTCGTCCTGATCGCCGACCGCGCGGCCTTCTATCAAAACCAGCCGGGCCGCCGCTGGAGGAACCTCCAGGACGTCAACAACCACAATCTGCTCGGCTATCGCGTGCCGGGCCAGTGGACGTCATGGATGCGCGGCACCGGCGACTATTACGACGAGGCCGCCCTGATCTGGCTGGACGTCGACACCCTGATCCGCGAGCGGTCGGGCGACCGCCGCTCGCTGGACGACTTCGCCCGGACCTTCTTCTCGCCCGAAGGATCGGACGGCGACTGGACCCCGCGCGGCTATACCTTCGACGACGTGGTCGCAGCGCTGAGCGCCGTCGAGCCCTACGACTGGGCGACCTTCCTGCGCGAGCGGCTGGACGCAGACGGTCCCGACGCCGAGGCCCCGCTGGATGGCCTGGAGCGCGGCGGCTATCGCCTCGTCTACGTCGAGGAACCGAACGCCGACGAGAAGGCGGTCCACTCCAACTGGGGGTCAGACTTCCGCTATTCTCTGGGCTTCTCGATCAGCGGCGCCAACAACCGCATCACCGCCATCCGCTGGGGCGGCCCCCTGTTCGAGGCCGGCATCGGCGCAGGCTGGGATCTTCTGGCCGTCGGCGACCGCGCCGGCAGCGCAGAGGCCCTGCGCGAAGCCGTCACCGCCGCTAAGGGCGGGACCGACCCCATCCGCCTGACGCTGAGGAATGGCCAGCGCGTCCGCACCGTCGAACTGGCCTACCACGACGGCCTGCGCTACCCGCGCCTCGAGCGCATCGAGGGGACTCGCGACCGGATCGGCGACATCCTGACGGCCAGGCGTCGCTGATCCGGTCGCAGCGAGCGACTATTTCAGCAGCTTGAGCAGGGCCTCTGCCGCCCCTTCGGACGATGCCGGGTTCTGGCCCGTGACCAGCTTGCCGTCGGTGACGACGTGCGGCTGCCAGTCCTCGCCGCGTGAATAGTCCCCGCCGTTGGCCTTCAGCATATCTTCCAGCAGGAAGGGCACCACCTCGGTCAGGCCGACGCCTTCCTCCTCGGTGTTGGTGAAACCAGTCACCTTGCGACCCTTGATGAGGAAGTCACCGTCCAGGCCCTTCACATGCCGGAACACCGCCGGGGCATGGCAGACGGCCCCGATCGGCTTATCGGCCTTGGCAAAAGCCTCGATCAGGCCGATGGACGTGCGGTCCTCGGTCAGGTCCCACAACGGCCCGTGGCCACCCGGATAGAAGACGGCGTCGAAATCATCGGCGCTCACGTCCGACAGCCTCTGCGTCGAGGCCAGCGCCTTCTGGGCCGCGTCGTCAGCCTTGAACCGACGCGTGGCGTCGGTCTGGGCATCGGGTTCGTCGCTCTTGGGATCGAGCGGCGGCTGACCACCCTTCGGTGAGGCCAGGGTGATCTCGGCCCCCGCGTCCTTCAGCGCATAGTAGGGCGCGGCAAACTCCTCCAGCCAGAAGCCGGTCTTCTTGCCGGTGTCGCCCAGCCGATCATGGGACGTCAGCACCATCAGGATCTTCATCGCGGGTCTCTCTTGCGGGGAACGGAAGCGCGACCGTTCCGATAGGGGAGCCCCAGAAACGACGACAGGCCCGAAGGTTTCCCTCCGGGCCTGCGCTTTTCGATCTTCGGTCCGACCGGGCGGCTCAAGCCGCCCGACGGAAACGTCCGAGGTCCGAAGCTTACTTGACCTGCACCTTGGCGCCGGCTTCCGTGAGCTTCTTGGCCACTTCGTCGGCGGCCTGCTTGGAGACGTTCTCGACGACGTTCTGCGGAGCGCCTTCGACCAGGTCCTTGGCTTCCTTCAGACCCAGGTCCGAACGCACGCCACGGACTTCCTTGATGACGTTGATCTTCTTGTCGCCGCCGTCCAGCAGGACGACGGTGAACTCGGTCTGCTCTTCGGCGGCTTCGGCCGGAGCGGCAGCGCCGCCACCGCCCGCGGGCATCGCCATGGCCACCGGAGCGGCGGCCGAGACGCCCCACTTTTCTTCCAGCAGCTTCGAGAGTTCGGCGGCTTCGAGGACGGTCAGCGAGGACAGGTCTTCGACGATCTTGGACAGGTCAGCCATGTCAGTTTTCCTTCGGGGAATAGGTTGGGTTCAGAGAGGGGAATGCGGAGATGGAAAGTCGGCTCACGCCGCTTCTTTCGCGCCGTAGGCGCTGAAGACGCGGGCCAGCTGGGCGGCGGGCGCTTGCACGACGCCGGCGATCTTGGTCGCGGGCGCGTTCAGCAGGCCGATCAGCGAGGCGCGGATCTCGTCGAGCGACGGCAGCTTGGAGAGGCTCTCCACGCCCTTCGGATCGACGACGGTCTCGCCCATGAAGCCACCGACGATGACGAAGCGGTCATTGCCCTTGGCGAACTCGGTCGAGACCTTGGCCGCGGTGGCCGGGTCGTTGGCGTAGGCGATGCCGACCGGGCCCTTGAACAGGCCGCGATACGCACTGCCTTCGTCGGCTTCGAGGGCCTTCAGCGCGAGGCGGTTCTTGACCACCTTGAACGAGCCGCCGGCCGAGCGAAGCCGCCCACGCAGGTCTTCCATTTCCGCAACGGTCAGACCCAGGTTGTGGGTCACGACCACGCTGCCGGCCTCGGCGAAGACGCCTTTCAGCGTTTCGATCGACTCGGCCTTCTGTGCGCGATCCATTGCGGTCTCCAGTCTTGGATTCGACGCCGGGACGAGCCCCGACGCCGTATGGCCAAAGCGCCGCGCGTCGCCGCGAGACGTTCAGGCCGGTCGTATTGTCCGAAGGAAGCGTCCGACATCGTCCATCCCGGATCACGGGCCGACGGCTGTCATCTCACATCCCCATCTCCCCACGGCGCTGGAGGGCTCTCCAGCATTTACGGCGAGGGTGGCCCCCTCGCCCCGAAGTTCTCGGACAGGTCCGCCGCGACCGGGGCCGCGACGGGAAGCGGCGCTCTATACAGGAAGGAAGGCGGAAATCAACCGCGGTCACTCGGCGGCGAAAGCTCCATCCATCGCCGCTTTCGCCTCGCGCAACTCGTCGGCCGTGCAGCTGAGCGCGCCACAGAGGTCTGTCATCATCTCGCGGGCCAGCGTCGGCATCATCTCGGTCATGACTTCTGTCATGCGGGGTGCGGCTTCATACATGCGTCGGACGGACGACTGGCCGACATCGCTTTCGTAGAACGAGACCAGCGCGCGAAGCTCCTCCACCGTCATGACCTCGGCATAGACGGGCGCCATGGCCTCCAACAGCCGTTCCACCATCCGGGTCGTGGACGAGATCATGACGCGCTCGAACGTCTGCGGATCGACCTCGCCTTTCTCGACCGGCATGTCCGCCACCACGTCCTGCATCATGGCGGAGATCATCTGGTCCAGCTCTTCGACCTGCATCGTCGCGATGAATCGACGGGCCAGCGCCAGGCGCTCGGCGGAGTCGTCGACTGGCGACGCCGCCTGGACCTCCAGATCCTGACCGGCGACGGGTGCGGCCATGGGCGCCGATACCGCGAGAACAGCGCCGATCAAAAGAGTTGCACGTCTCATGTCTCGCCGCCCCGGGTTGTTTGCCGACAATCGCCGACGACAAGGGAAATGCCAATGAAAAAGGGCGGCGACCCTGCGGCCGCCGCCCTTCATCATTTCAGCGCTGTGCGGCGGATCAGGCGTTCAGAGACGCCGGATCGACCTTCACGCCCGGGCCCATCGTGGACGACAGGCTGATGCGCTTCACATAGGTGCCCTTGGCGCCCGACGGCTTGGCCCGGACCAGGGCGTCGACGATCGCCTTGACATTGGCTTCCAGGGCGTCCTGGGTGAACGAGGCCTTGCCGATGCCGGCGTGGACGATACCCGCCTTCTCGACGCGGAACTCAACAGCGCCGCCCTTGGCGTCCTTGACCGCCTGGCCGACGTTCGGAGTCACGGTGCCGACCTTGGGGTTCGGCATCAGGCCGCGCGGGCCCAGCACCTTACCCAGACGACCCACCAGGGCCATCATGTCGGGCGAGGCGATGACGCGGTCGAAGTCCATCAGGCCGCCGTTGATCTGCTCGTACAGATCCTCGGCGCCGACGTATTCCGCGCCGGCCGCGCGTGCTTCCTCGGCCTTGGCGTCCTTGGCGAAGACGGCGACGCGGACGTCGCGGCCGGTGCCGGACGGCAGGTTGACCACGCCGCGGACCTGCTGGTCGGCGTGACGCGGGTCGACGCCCAGGTTGACGGCGATCTCGATCGACTCGTCGAACTTGGCCTTGGCGTTGTCCTTGACGGCCTTGATGGCGGCGTCGAACGGCAGCAGGGCCTCACGGTCCACGTTCCAGGCCTGGATGCGCTTGGGTTGCTTGGCCATGGTCTTAGCCCTCCACCACGTTCAGGCCCATCGCGCGGGCGGAGCCTTCGATGATCTTGGCCGCGGCCTCGACGTCGTTGGCGTTCAGATCCTTCATCTTCTTCTCGGCGATCTCGCGCAGCTGGGTGCGCGTGACCTTGCCGACCGTCTCGCGGCCCGTCAGCTTGGCGCCCGAGGTGATGCCCGCGGCCTGCTTCAGGTAGTGGGTCGCCGGCGGGGTCTTGGTGACGAAGGTGAAGCTCTTGTCCTGATAGACGGTGATCACCGTCGGCAGGGGCGTGCCCTTCACTTCCTTCTCGGTGCGGGCGTTGAACTCCTTGACGAAGCCCATGATGTTGACGCCGCGCTGACCCAGCGCCGGCCCGATCGGCGGCGACGGGGTCGCAGAGCCCGCGGGCACCTGCAGCTTGATATAGCCCAGAATCTTCTTGGCCATTGGTCTCTCCTATGAAGCGGCGAACTCAATCGCCACGGATGAGCCGTGGTGCGGCATGGCGGCCTCCCACGGATTTCCCGCGTTTCCGGCGGGCCGGAAAAGCGAAGGCGCGCCTATAGCGGGCTCGCCCTGCAAAAGCAAACGGCGGCTCCAAGGAGCCGCCGCCGCGAAGTCTGAAGTGGTCGGACGATCAGGCCGCGACCTTCTCCACCTGGCTGTATTCCAGGTCGACCGGCGTGGGACGGCCGAAGATCGACACCGCGACCCGCAGGCGCGCGGCGTCCTCGTCGACGCTCTCCACCTGGCCGTCGAAGCTGGCGAACGGGCCGTCGATGACCTTGACGGTCTCGCCGATATCGAAGCGGATCGTGGGCTTGGGACGCTCCACGCCCTCTTCTACAGCACCGATGATGTTCTGGACCTCGCGCTCGGAGACCGGCAGTGGCTTGGTGCCGCCCGCGGCGCCCAGGAAGCCCGTGACCTTGGGCGTGTCCTTGACCAGGTGATAGGCGTCGTCGGTCAGGTCCATCTTCACCAGCACATAGCCGGGGAAGAACTTGCGCTCGGAGTTGACCTTCCGGCCGCGACGGATCTCGACCACGTCCTCGGTCGGCACCAGGATCTCGGAGAAATACTCCTCCAGCCCGCGCTGCTTGGCCTGGTCGCGGATGTGCTGGGCGACCTTCTTCTCGAAGTTCGAATAGGCGTGGACGATGTACCACTTGTGGCGCGGGTTGGCCGGAGCCTTCAGTTCGGGCGCTGCATCCGTCACGGGCGCGATCCTTCTTTTTTCTTATTGGCCGATGGCGAGGACGAAGGTGGACGCCATGCCGAGCATCCAGTCCACGATCCAGAAGAAGGCCGCCGCGATGGCCACCATGATGAAGACCATCACCGAGGTGATCCAGGTCTCCTTGCGGCTCGGCCACACGATCTTGCGACCCTCGGCGCGGACCTGGCTGAAGAACTGGGCCGGGCTGGTCTTCTTCTTGGGGGCCGCGTCGTCGACGGTGACCGTGGCGCCGGAGGCCTGGGCCGCGACCTGCGGGCGCGAGCCGGCCGCCGGGTTTCCGGTGCGGCGTCCGCCTGTGAACCTGGACTTGGCCATCGTCTACGGGGTCTCTTCTAACGCGTGTTCCATCCCCGCAGATGGGAAGCCGTGGCCTGCGGGAACAGAGGGGAAAATGGCAGGAGTTGGGGGACTCGAACCCACGACCCCCGGTTTTGGAGACCGGTGCTCTACCAACTGAGCTAAACTCCTAGACAAAACAGAACGCGCCGTGGGGGCGAACCCATCGGCGCGTCGGTTCGCCAGACCGGGGGCTATGCCTGACCCCGCCAGCGTTTTCAAGCCGGATCAGTCCTCGAACCGCGCCGCGTTGGCCTCGGCTTCGTCTTCGGGCTTCACCACCTGACGGAACAGCAGCTTATCGATGCGGCGGTCGTCCATGTCGATCACCTCGACCTCGAACCGGCCGAGCTGCAGCACCTCGCCCTCCTCCGGCACGCGCGACAGCTGGTGCAGCACCAGGCCCGCGATGGTGTGGAAGCCCTCGTGCTCACCGAAGTCCTCGCCCAGGTCGTCGGCCAGCTCGTCCAGGTCCATCTGCCCGTCGACCAGCCAGGTGCCGTCCTCGCGCTGGCGGATCATCTGCTCGGCGTCGTCATGACCCTCGTCGAAGTCGCCCGCGATCATTTCCAGTAGGTCGGTCGCCGTGACCACGCCTTCGAAGGCGCCAAATTCGTCGACCAGGAAGGCCATGTGGACCTTGGACGACTTCAGAATCTCCAGCGCCTTCAGGACCGAGGTCGACTGCGGGATGAAGGCCGGCGTTTGCACCAGCTTCTCGACGTTGAACTCGCCGTTATCCAGCAGGCTGTCGAGCAGGTCCTTCTTGTGGACCACGCCGATCGGGTTATCGACGTCGTTCTCGCGAGCCACGACGATGCGCGAATAGGGACAGGTGCGGATCTCCTCGCGCAACTGCTCCTCGGTGTCGTCCAGAGCGATCCAGAACACCTCGTGGCGCGGCGTCATGGCCACGCGGATCGGACGGTCGCCGAGCGTCAGGATCTCCTCGATCATGACCTGCTCCTCGGGCTCGATCAGACCCGACGCCGTGCCCTCGGCGATCATGGTCTCGACCTCCTCCTGGGTGACGTCGGAGCCGTCGCGGTCCTTGACCCCCATGATCTTGAGGATGCCCGAGGTCGACGCCGTCAGCAGCGCCACGAAGGGATGCAGCACGATCGCCAGGGTAGAGATCGGACCGGCCGTCTTCGCCGCGATCGATTCGGGAAAGATCAACGCCAGCCGCTTGGGCACCAGCTCGCCGACGATCAGCGACACATAGGTGATCCCGACGACGACCACCGCGGTCGAGGCGATCTCGGCCCAGGCCGCCGTCGCCGGAAACGCGGTTTCGATGATGCGCGTCAGCTCGCCCGCGATGGCGGCCTGACCGTAGGCGCCGGCCAGAATGCCGATCAGGGTGATGCCCACCTGGACGGCCGACAGGAAGTGGGTCGGGTCCTCCGACAGCTTCAGCGCGGCGCGCGCGCCCCGGTCGCCGCGCTCGGCCCGGCTCTGCAGTTTGGATTTGCGCGACGAGACGACCGCCAGCTCGGTCATGGCGAACAGGCCGTTGAGCACCACGAGGAGCAGAACGACGACGATGGCGATGGATAACATCTTGTGGGGAGAGAGGCCCGACGCGGCGCGACAGTCGGCGTCCGCCGTCCGCTCCTAGCGGAACGCGGCCGGTTTCGCCACGATTTCCTTGGCCAAGGCTTCCTGGGACCGAACGATCAGTTCGTGCGCCCGGCCTCGACCGAGCCGTAGGCACCGCGCGACCCGTCGTCGGCCGTGGCGCAGGCCGAGACCCCCAGCAGGGTGCCGATGAAGAGACCGATGTGCAGCGCGCGTCGCATGGGAACTGGTTACCAAAATCCTAACGGCCGAAACGAACGTAGAAGCCGGTTCGCGGTTCACGGCAAGCGCGCGCCCCAACCGGTTGTGCGGAACGGTAAACGCCGGGTGCGGGTTGATGCGGCTCCAGTCCGCCGTGAGTTCCTCCGTATGCGTCGCCTGCCTGTGCTTCTCCTCCCAGCCGCCCTCGCCCTGTCTCTCGCCGCCTGCGGAGCCCCCGATCCGGACGGAAATGAGCAGCCGGCCGCCGTCCCTACCGCGCCTGCGCCCGCGGCCCCGGCCGGAACCCTGTCCCGCCAGACCATCGAAAGCGCCGTCTGGTCCGAGGCGTCGGCCGCGACATCGGCTCCGACCGACGCCGCGCCCGGCCAGGCCGCCCCTCCCGAAACCCCGCCTCCCGAAATCATCCGCGCCCAGATTCTGCTCGATCGCGCCCGTTTCTCACCCGGCATCGTCGACGGCTTCGGCGGCGACAACACCCGCCAGGCCGTCGCCGCCTTCGAGGAAGCCAACGACCTGCCCGTCGACGGCGCACTGGACGCCCAGGTCTTCGCCCGCCTGACCGAGGGCGCCGCCCCGGTCCTGACCGACCACGTCATCACGGCCCAGGACGTCGCCGGCCCCTTCGCGCCGGTGCCCACCGACCTCGAAGCCATGGCGGCGATGCGGAGCGTAGGCTACGCCAGCCCCCGTGAAGCCTTGGCCGAGCGCTTCCACGTCAGCGAAGGCGTGCTCGCCGCACTCAATCCCGGCGTGGACTTCGCCCGCGTCGGCCAGACCATCGTGGTCCCCGCCGTCTCGGCCGCACCCTTGCCCGAGGTCTCCCGCATCGTCATCGACAAGGCCGAGAGCTCGCTGCGCGCCTTCGACTCCGACGGCCGGCTGCTGGCCTTCTATCCCGCCACCATCGGCAGCCCGGAGCGTCCCGCTCCGTCAGGCCGCCTGACGGTGCTCGGCGTCGCGCCCGAGCCTAACTACACCTACGATCCCGAACGGGTCAGCTACGACCGCGGCGACAGGAAGCTCGTGATCCCTGCGGGGCCGAACAACCCGGTCGGCTCGGTCTGGATCGACCTGTCGCGCGACACCTACGGCATCCACGGCACGCCCGATCCGAACAAGATCGCCAAGACCCAGTCCAACGGCTGCGTCCGCCTGACCAACTGGAGCGCCGAACAGCTCGCCGCCTCGGTCAAGCCGGGCGTCGAGGTGGTCTTCACCTAGGAGGCCGCCTCCGCCTCTTCCGGATCGCCGTCCTTGAACCGCCACTTCATGGCCAGCACCCCCGCCGCCATGACCAGGGCGGCGGAGTTGGCGAAGGTCACCGGCCAAGCTTGGGTCATCACCCCGTAGACGACCCACAGCACGAAGCAGGTCACCGTCAGAGAATAAGTCTTCAGCGAGACCGAGGACGCGTCACGCTCCTTCCAGATCTTGATCATCTGGGGCGCGAAGCTGGTGATGGAGCACAGGGCGGCGGCCGTGCCGAAGGCGTTGGCGATCAGGTCGGAGTTCATGCGCCGTCAACGGCGCGACATGGCCCCGGTTCCTGTCACTCCGCCCTCAGCGCCTCCGGCGCCCGCGATCCGATCGTCCGGTCCAGGAAGTCCAGGTAGGTCCGCCACTGCTGCAGCTGACGCTCATTGCCCCGCACGCCATGACGCTGGCCCGGATAGAGCATCAGCTCGAACGGCGTGCTCGACGCCTGCAGCGCATCCATCACCCGGGTCGAGTTCTCCAGGATGACGTTGTCGTCGGCCATGCCGTGCATCAGCAGCAGCCGCCCGGTCAGCTGGTCCAGCTGATCCACCACGTCCGACGCCGCATACCCCTCCGGGTTGGCCTCCGGCGTCGACATGAAGCGTTCGGTGTAGTGGGTGTCATACAGGCTCCAGTCCGTCACCGGCGCGCCCGAGATGGCCGCGGTCAGGTTCATCCTCGGCTCGGTCAGCATGTGCAGCGTCATGAACCCGCCGTAGCTCCAGCCCATCGCCGCGATCCGGTCGTCATCCACGAACGGCAGGGATCTCAGATGGTTGATCGCCAGAACCTGATCGTCCACCTCAGGCTGGCCCATCGTCAGGTACAGCGCCTGCTTGAACGCCGCCGACCGGTCGCCCTCGCCCCGGTTGTCCAGACGGAACACCAGATAGCCCGCCTCGGTCAGCAGCTGCGTCGTCGCCGGCAGCCAGCCGTTGCGAACGCCGCCCCCCGAGGGGCCGCCATAGACCTGCATGACTACCGGATAGGTCCGCGACGGATCGAAATCGACGGGCCTGGCCATCTGCCAGACCAGGATGTGGCCATCGCTCTCCAGCGTGCCGAACTCGACGGTGGGCCGACGCGACACGAAGGGCGCGAACGGGTGGTCGGCGTCCACCGCATTCTCCTCGATCCAACGCACGAAGGTCCCGTCGGCGGCATACAGACCCGAGCGCGGCGGCGTGGTCAGGTCGTTGTAGTTCCCGACATAGGCCGTCGCCGTCCGGTTCATGCTGGCCGACCACCAGCCGCCCTGCGGCGTCACCGCGACCGGCGCGCCGTCCGTGGTCAGGCTCGCGCGGAACAGCTGCTGCTCGATCGGATACTCGCGGCCGTCGCGCATGGAGGCGGTGAAGAAGACCTCGCCGGTCTCCTCGTTGACGCTGTTCAGCGCCTTGACCGGCCAGTCGCCGGAGGTGATGGCGCGCACCTTCCGGCCGTCGGCGTCGAACAGATACAGGTGCCGCCAGCCGGTGCTCTCGTCCGACCAGATGAAGCGGCCGTCCTTCAGCGCCTTGAAATCGTGGGTCAGCGGCACCCAGGCGTCGGACGTCTGGGTCGCGATGACGCGCGACGCCCCGGTCGCCGGGTCCACGCGCAGCAGGTCCAGCGTCTGCTGATCGCGCGACTGGCGCTGGACATAGAGCACGCTGCCGTCCGTCGCCCAGTTGACCCGCGCCAGATAGATGTCGGTGTTGTCGCCCAGATCGACCTTGACCCTCTGGCCCGAGGCGACGTCCTGGACCCACAGCTCGACCACGGCGTTGGGCCGCCCGGCGCGCGGATAGCGCTGCTCGATCGTGGTCGCCCCGCCGCCGGTGATGTCCAGCCGCGGAATGACGTCGACGGTCGATTCATCGGTCCGCTGCAGCGCGATGAACCGTTCGTTCGGGCTCCACCAGTAGCCGGTGTCGCGATCCATCTCCTCCTGGGCGATGAATTCGGCGGTGGCCCAGGTGATCAGGCCCTCGCCGTCCGTCGTGACCGGCCGCTCCTGCCCGTCGGCGAGGTTGACGATCACCAGATCCTGGTCGCGCACGAAGCTGACGAAGTTACCCTGGGGGCTGACCTTGGCGTCGATCTCGTCGGCCTCGGTCTCGGTCAGGCGGCGGATGTCGCCGCCCTGGCGGCTGGCCAAGAAGATGTCGCCCTCCAGCGGCGCCAGGATGTAGCGGCCCTGTTCGTCCCAGGAGTATTCGACCACGCCACGCTGGCTGATCCGCATCCGCTCGCGCCGCGCCTTCTCCGCCTCCGACAGCTCGCCCGCGTCCGGGACCAGCGCCCTCGCGTCGATCAGCTTGAACGGTTCCCCCGCCCCGGTTGGCGCGGCCCACAGGTCCAGCACCGAAACGTCGTCCTCCCGCGCCCTCAGGAAGGCCACCAACTCGCCGTCCGGGGACAGGCTGACGCCCTGGGCGACCGGCCCGTTCAAGGACGGACTGGCGAAGACCCGTTCGGGGGTGAGGATCGCGGAGTCCGGGGTCTGGGCCTGGGCGGTGGTGACGGACAACAGGGCGAGGGCGGAGACGGCGAGGACGGTACGCATGACGGCGACGCTAGCGGGGGATTTCGCGCTCGTCACCCTCTCCCGGCGGGAGAGGGCTTGAGCGCCCGCGAGCGAAGCGAGTGGACTTGCGCGAAAGGGTGAGGGGTTTCCCTCTCACCGGCTACCGATCTAACCCCTCACCCTTTCGGCTTAGCGGATCGCTACGCTCTCCGAGCCTCAAGCCCTCTCCCGCTGGGAGAGGGACTCTACGCCACCTTCCGCTTCCGCCCCCGACCCCCTAAAGACAGGGCCATATGACCGACGCCGCCCTGTCCCCGCCGCCCGCCCGCCCCTCGGCCTTCCACGAGCTGGAGGTGACCTGGGTCCATCACTGGACCGAGCAGCTGTTCAGCTTCCGCGTCGCCCGCCCGGACGACTTCCGCTTCCGCTCGGGCGAGTTCGTCATGATCGGCCTGCCGGCCGAGGACGGCGCCAAGCCCCTGCTCCGCGCCTACTCCATCGCTAGCCCTAGCTGGGACGAACAGCTGGAGTTCCTGTCCATCGCCGTGCCCGACGGCCCCCTGACGTCCCGCCTTGTCCACATCAAGCCCGGCGACACCGTCATGATGGGCAAGAAGCCCACCGGCACGCTCGTGCTCGACGCCCTCACCGGCGGCGAGACGCTCTGGCTGATCGGCACGGGCACAGGCCTGGCGCCCTGGCTCAGCGTCGCGCGTGATCCGGACACCTACAGCCGCTTCGGCCGCGTCATCGTCTGCCATACGGTGCGGAACGTCGCCGACCTCGCCTACCGCGACTTCTTCACCTCCGGCATCCACGACGATCCCCTGATCGGCGAGGAGGCGGCGGCCCAGCTGACCTATTATCCCACCGTCACGCGCGAGCCGTTCGACACGCCGGGCCGCATCACAGACCGCATCACGTCGGGCGCGGTCTTCACCGACCTCGGCCTGGCAGGCCCAGACGAGAGGGGCGGCTTCTCGCCCGACCGCGACCGCGTCATGCTGTGCGGCTCCATGGCCATGATCAAGGAAACCGCCGAGCTGCTGGAAGGCTTCGGCCTCAAGGAGGGCTCCAACGCCGAGCCCGGCGACTATGTCCTGGAGCGCGCCTTTGTCGGCTGACGTCCTGCACAAGCCCCAGATCGTCGCCGTCGACGCCCGCGTCGACCCGGCCGCCTGCCAGTCGATGGCCGAGGTCCGCCAGGGCGTGGACGCGCTGGACCGGGCCCTCGTCGCCCTCATCGCCGAGCGCCAGCGCTACATGGAGGCCGCCGCGCGCATCAAGCCGAACCGCGACGCCGTCCACGACGACGCCCGAATCGAGGACGTGGTGGCCAAGGTCCTGGCGGCAGCGCAAGGCCAGCACTTGTCGCCCGACATCGCCGAGCCCGTCTGGCGCACCCTGATCGACCGCTGCATCGCCCACGAGTTCTCGGTCTACGACCGGACCCGCAGCTAGCCCTTCAGCGACCTGAGCATAAGCTCATGCCGCCACGCCGCCACGTCGGCGAGGGCGGCGTCCAGCGCGTCCCGCACCCGCTCCAGCAACGGCGGCGCATCCGCCTTCTCCGCCGCCTCGGCCGTCGCGCAGGCCTCGGCAAGCGCGCCTGCGCCGATCCCTGCCGCCGTCCCCCTGAGAGTGTGAACCGCGTCCCGCCAACCGTCCTCGCGGACACCCAGCAGCGGGGCCCACACCTCGGCCTGCTGGACGAACAGGCCCAGGATCTCCTCCGACACCGCGTCGTCGCCGCCCGTCGTGCGGTCCAGCACCGAGAAGTCCACCGCGCCGGTCAGGTCGCGGCGCGACATCAGGCGGCCTCTTGCGGGGCCTTGGCCAGCCGGGCGTTCCGCGCCGACCACAGGAAGTAGACCAGCAAGCCCGCCCCGTTCCACACTAGGAACCAGAACTGCGTCCGCGTCTGCAAACTCAGGAAGAAGACGATGCAGCCGACGATGGTGATCGCCCCGACCAGCCAGAACAGCGGCGCCTTGAACTTCCTCGGCCGGTTCGGGTCGCGCAGCCTCAGCACGATCAGGCACACCCCCACCGCCGCGAAGGCCGCCAGCGTCCCCGCGTTGGCCAGCGACGCCAGCTCGTCCAGCCGCATCACACCGGCCAGCGCCGCGACCACGATCGCCGTGAACACCGTCACCACGACCGGCACGCCTCGCCCCGAAATCTTCGCCAGCCCCGTCGGCAACAGGCCGTCGCGCGCCATGCCCAGGAAGATCCGGCTCTGTCCGAACAGGAAGGCCAGTAGCACGGTCGGCAACGCGATCACCGCCGAAGCCGCGATCCACTGGGCCGCCGTCCCCTGCCCCATCTCGCGCAGGATCAGGGCCAGGGGCTCGGGACTCTCGGCGAAGCTCGCGACCGGTCGGGCGCCGATCGCGGTGGCCGCCACCACCAGATACAGCGCCGTGCAGACCAGCATGGAGCCGACGATGCCGATGGCCAGGTCCCGCTCGGGCCGCTTGGTCTCCTCCGCCGCCGTGGAGATGGCGTCGAAGCCATAGAAGGCGAAGAAGATGATGGCCGCCGCCGCCATCACCCCCGTCTGCACGAAGGGCGCGCCGAAACCGTTGGGCATGAAGGGCGTGAAGTTGGCGCTGTCGAACGCCGGCAGGGCGATGGCCACGAACGCCACCAGCGCCGCGACCTTGATGACCACCAGCACGGCGTTCAGCGTCGCGCTCTCCCGCGTGCCGAGCAGCAGAAGGCCCGTCACTATGGCGATGATGAACACGGCCGGCAGGTTGACGATCCCGCCCGCGACATGTGGCCCGACCGTCAGCGCGGTGGGCAGATCGATGCCCAGCCCGGTCAGGAACCCGACCGCATAGCCGGACCACCCCACGGCCACGGCAGACACGACCAGCGAGTACTCCAGGATCAGGCTCCATCCCACGATCCACGCCAGCAGTTCACCCAGCACGGCGTAGGAATAGGTATAGGCGCTGCCGGCCTGCGGCATCATGGTCGACAGCTCGGCATAGGCCAGGGCCGCGCAGGCGCAGACGAGACCCGCGAGCGCGAAGCTGATCATCACCGCCGGCCCGGCCAGCCCCGCGCCCACGCCGATCAGGGTCAGTATGCCGGTGCCCACGATAGCGCCGACGCCGAGCGCGATCAGGTGATACCAGCTCAGCGTGGCCTTCAGCCGGGGCCCGTCGCCTCCGGCCTGCATCAGATCGATCGACTTGCGCCGGTTCCAGAAAGCCATGCGTCCACTCCCCCGCCTTGCCCGGCGCGATTCCCGGGCGATGCTAGACGCCCCCGCGACACAGAGGAACCACGCTCGAAGACCCTTGCCAGGAGAGGCCCTACTCTCTATGTCCCGCCCTCCCGTGACGCCTCGCGATCTGGCACACGCGGAAGCGGCATGGCGTTTGCACGACCGACCACGACGACTGGTCCGGGTGATTAGCTCAGTTGGTAGAGCAGCTGACTCTTAATCAGCGGGTCGTAGGTTCGAACCCTACATCACCCACCATCGTCCTTGTTTAGCGCGGCCTTCAGGCGCTTCCTCTCCCGGTCGGCCTTCGCCTTCACCTCGGCCATTCGCGCGTCCAGCGCCTCGCGCTCGGCCGCAAGCTCCGACAGCGCCCGTTCGGTCTCGGTCTCCAGCGTCTCCAGTTCCGCCTTCAGCTGGTCCCGGCGCGCCCTCGCCCGCTTCGCCGCCGGCTCGTTCGCCTTCGGCCGGACCGGCTTCACCTCGCCCGGATCGACGGCCACGCCGGTCCGGATGACCGTGCCCGGCCGCGCCAGCGCCGCGTCGTAGTCGTCGCCCTCGCGGATCTCGTCCGCCAGCCCGCCCGCGAACAGATCCTGCCCGACGCCCCAGGCCTCCAGCGCCTTGGGCCGCGAGGTCGTCGCCACCGTGAAGCGGTGAAACCCGTCCGACCACGCGAACACCTTGAGACGCCCAGCCATGCCGCCCCGTCAACCCGCCAGCGGCACGGCCGTAGCGGCCGAGGGCATGGCCGGCAAGGGTCCGGGATCGCGCCCGCCGCCGAATTCGATCAGGGCCTCGACCCGCTTGTCGATCGAGGGGTGGGTGGCGAACAGACCGTCGAGGAAGCCCTCCTTGCGGTTGTCCAGGAACATGCCCTGGACCTCGTCCGGCGCCTTCACGAACGACCGTCCCTCGACCTTCCTCAGCGCCGAGATCATGGCGTCGGGGTTCTTGGTCAGCTCCACCGCCCCGGCGTCGGCCACATATTCGCGCGTCCGCGACAGCATGAGCCGGATGACGACCGCCAGCGCGAAGCCGACCAGGGCGATGGCGAAGCCGATCATCAGCAAGGGCCCGGCGTTCTTGTTGTCCCGGCTCGATCCCCGCACATAGAACAGCCCACGGAACGTCAGCTCCGCCAACACGGTGATGATGCCGGCGAAGATCGAGGCGATGACCATCGTCCGCACGTCCTTGTTGATGACGTGGGTCAGCTCATGGGCCAGGACCGCCTCCATCTCGTCGCGGTCCAGCGCCTCCATCAGGCCGCGCGTGACGGTCACGCTGTAATGGCCCTCGCGCAGGCCGGACGCATAGGCGTTCAGCTCGGGCCGCTCGATGATGCGCAGCGTCGGCGTCCGCAACCCCCGTGAGATGGCCAGGTTTTCCAACAGATTGTAAAGCTGCGGCTCCGCCGTCCGCTCGACCTTCCGGGCGCCGGTCATGGCGTCGATCATCGCCTGGTTGCCGAACCAGGCGATGGCGAACCAGATCCCGGCGACGACCAGCGCCAGCGGGATGGTGCCCGCCAGCATCGAGACGGCCAGCGCGATGTCGTCTTCCAGCGTCCCGCCGGAGTTCGGCAGAACGCCGAACCCCATCAGGATCAGTTGCAGACCGAAGATCACCCCCACCAGCATGACCGGAAACCCGGCCAGCAGCAGGATCGAGCGGGTGTTGTTGGCCCAGATGTGGGTCGCGAGACCGACGGCGCGCATCGAGGCCTAGAACTTCACCGTCGGCGGGGCGGCGTTCATGGCCTCGCGGTCCGCGGCGCCGACATCGAAGAAGGGCTTCTCCTGACCAAAGCCGAACATCCCGGCGAACAGCACGGTCGGGAACTGGGCGCGCACGGCGTTGAACTCGGCCACGGCATTGTTGAAGAAGCGGCGCGCGGCGGCCAGCTTGTTCTCGATGTCGGCCAACTCGCGCTGCAGCTCCAGGAAGTTGGTGTTGGCCTTGAGGTCCGGATAGGCCTCGGCCACGGCGAACAGCCGGCCGAGCGCGGCGGTCATCATGTTGTCGGCGGCCACCTTGTCGTTGACGGTCGTGGCTCCTGCGGCGGCGGCGCGGGCCTGGGTCACGGCGTTCAGCGTGCCCTGCTCGTGGGCGGCATAGCCCTTCACCGTCTCGACCAGATTGGGAATCAGGTCGTTGCGCTGCTTCAACTGGACGTCGATGTCGGCGAACGACTGGTCCGCGCGCTGATCCAGCGCGACGAGCTTGTTGTAGGCGCCGATCACCACGAAGGCGAGGATCGCGACGATGACGGCGATGACGATGAGCGTGATCATTGGAACTCCCCTGTTCGGCGTGATTATCACGCGGGCCGGGCGATGCGGATAGCGAAATCGTCAGGTCGCCAATGGTCTCACGTATCTCTCACCACGACGCACTCATGTCCCTTCTCCCCTTGCGGCACGAGGAAGGATGATCGCGCGCTGTTTTTCCCAGTCATCCAACGACGCCCGGAATCAGCGAGTAAAATCAACGCCCGCTCCGTTTGAGACGCTCTGAACGCGCCCTCATTGAATCCTGCCTTACAATCACCTCCGGTTCCGTCGCCTGGGAAGGGCGCAAGGCCTTGCGAGCTTGTCGCGGCGGGAGCGGTTGGAGCGGGGGCTCCAGAGGTCCAACGACCGGAGGCCGTGAAGAGCGGTCATTCGGCGTCCGGATCAAGGGGGTGGCGTGGGTTCACTGTCAGGAGCGAGGGTCTCGGGCTCAAGTAGCCTGGAACCGCGTTCCAGGCGGTAGCCCACCAAAAAGGCGGCGAGCAGAAGACTCGCCGCGTTCAGGGGATCGGCTTTCGCAAGCACGCCGACCTTCCCGCCGGAGGCGTCAGTAGCGGCAAGGCTCTAACAGGGCC
>NZ_JNIX01000014.1 GCF_000701445.1 Brevundimonas bacteroides DSM 4726 | reverse complement strand
CGCCGAGGCTCCGTCGCGATCGGTGCTCGTGAGCAGTCGGACGCGGGCTTCGTGCGACCTGTCGGGTTTGTGTCGTTGTCGACCCCGAACCTTTACGCCGCTTAGACCCTTTTCCAACCGAGGCCCACGGCGGGCGGAGGGTCTCAGGTCCCTCCGGGCTCCGCGGTTTCAGCCCCGCGGACAATCCCGCGCCGCCCCGACCCGATGTCCACAGTCCCAGCCTCCAGCCGGAAAAGGGAGCGTGGCCGTGAACGACGCGCTGTGACGACCGGTCGCCCGGCCATCCCCCGCTTCGATCGCGCCCCGCCGCGCGTCCGGGTCCTGGGCCCAGGACGCCTTCCCCTCGCGACGGGATGGGGCCGATTTTAAGGGGACTGGATATGAGGGCGCGATCAAATCGTCCCAGCAGCCACGGGCGCTGGATTCGTTGGGGGAATCCGGGCGTCGTTGGATGATTGAGTTTTTCTTTCGTCACTCCGGGCGGAGATGCGAAGCCTCGCAGACGCGGAACAAGGCGAAATGCGTCACCAGACTCGTGCCAGACAGCTTCGCGCTCCCGCGCGCCGCTCTGTTCCGGGTCTCCGCTCCGCTACGCCCGGAATGACGAAAGAGAATACTTGCGAGGAAGAGGTAGCGGGCGCGTCTCAGCCTCCCTGAAGCTGCTGCTTCACCCGCTCGGCCAACGTCTTGATGTCGAGCGGCTTGGGCAGGAAGGAGACGCCGGTCTCGTCCTGGAGCAGGTCGGAGAAGTCGCTCTCGGCGTAGCCGGAGATGAACATGACCGGGGCGTCGCCGAGGAAGGGACGCGCCTTCTTGAGCAGGCTCGGCCCGTCCAGCCCCGGCATGATGACGTCACTGATGAGCATGTCGATCTGGCCCGCCCATTCCTCGGCCAGTATCAGCGCCTCCTCGCCGTCGGCGGCCTCGATGACCTCATAGCCGCGCTGGCGGAGCAGGCGGGCGGCGATGCCGCGCACGGCGGCCTCGTCCTCCACGAACAGGATGCGTCCGTTGCCGGACAGGTCGCGGGGCGCGGCCTTGGCCTTGACCTCGACCGGGGCGACCTCGATCAGCTCCTGGGCCGAGGCGGCGGGCAGGAAGATGCGGAAGGCCGCGCCCGCCCCCTCGATGTTGGCGACCGAGATGTGGCCGCCGGCCTGTTGGGCGATGCCGTAGACGGTGGCCAGCCCCATGCCGGTACCTTCGTTGACGGCCTTGGTGGTGAAGAAGGGTTCGAAGATCTTGTCGAGGATGGCGGCGGGCACGCCGGGGCCTGTGTCGGACACCTCGATCAGGGCGCTGTCCTCGGAGGGAGCCTCCAGCCAGCCGAGCTCGCGGGCCTCGGCCTGCGTCAGGCGGCGCGTGCGGATGGTGACGACGGCGTCACCAGGAGCCACCACGCCGCGCATGGCGTCGCGGGCGTTGACGGCCAGGTTCATGACCGCCGTTTCCAGCTGGGACTTGTCGGCGAGGACGACGGGCAGGTCGCGGCCGTAGTCGGTCTCCAGCCGCACATCCTCGCGCAGCAGGCGGCGCAGCAGGACGGCGAACTCCCCGACCAGTTCGCCGAGATCAAGCCGTTCGCGCCGGACGGTGGACTTCCTCGAGAAGGCGAGCAGCTTCCGGACCAGATCGGCGGCGCGGATGGCCGTCTGGCGGATTTCGTTCAGCCCCTCATAGGAGGGGTCGCCAACCGGGTGGCGTTCCAGCAGGCCCGACAGCTGGAGCTGGATCGCGGTCAGCAGGTTGTTGAAGTCGTGGGCCACGCCGCCCGCCAGCTGGCCCACGGCCTGCATCTTCTGGGCCTGGCTGAGCTGCAGTTCCATCGACTTCTGGGTCGAGACGTCGAACAGCCAGACGCGGCGCTTGTCGCCCTCTGGCGCGACATAGAGGTGCAGGCTGCGGTCCGGATGGGCGCGGGCGACCAGCTCGATGGGGCCGGACGAACCTTCCTCAAGGCGACGTCGGGCCTCGGCCACGCCGTTGGGTTCGAACAGATGGCCGAACGCGGCGTCGCGGGCAGCGGCGGGGCCGGTCAGGACGGCGAGCGCGGGATTGGCCTCCTCGGCGCGGCCGGCGAACAGGTCCTCGCCCGCGATCACGGCTGAGCCGAAGGGGGCGCCGGCGGCCATGGCGCGGCCCTCTCCGGCGGAGGCGACATAGCCGTTGTGCGCGACGGGGGCGGGAGCGGCGGAGTGGGTCAGCGCGGCCTCGGGCGCTTCGCGGACCAGAAAGCGGCCCTGCCCGGCCTGGGCGATCAGGACCTCGATCTCGCGCTCGCCGATGGTGACGATGGCGCGGCCCTGCTCGCCTTTACGGGCCTGGGCGAAGGCCATGTAGAGGGCCTGGGCCGAGCCGCCGCGCGGAAGCGCCGTGGTCGCCCCGTTCTGCGAGGCCCAGGCGCCGTTGAAGGCCAGCACCTGACCGGACGCCCAGACCAGGGCGGCGGGTTCGGCGAGCGCATCCAGCATCTCGACCGCCACGTCGCCGTCGGGGCGGGCAGGACGACGCGCCTCCTGTCGTCCGAAGGCGAACAGGCCGAGCAGGGCCACGGCCGCCACGGCCACCATCAGGATCATGTGCGGCGTCGAGGTCGGGGCGGACTGGAACGCGGGCCAGGCCAGGGCGGCCACGGCGGTGGTGAAGCCCAGCGCCATCAGGATCAGCGACAGGTCGAGGCGGCGGGAGGAGGCGGTCATGGAGCGGGGCTCCCGGTGCGAATCAGGCGCTGAGTATAGGGGTGATTGGTGATTGGTGATTGGTGAAGAGTGGTCGGCGACGGGCGGGACTTCGGAACGGCCGGTGGGGCTGCTGCACAGGAGACCCACTCACCAATCACCAATCACCAGTCACGACCTGCCAGGCCCTAGCCTGCCCTCACCCTTCCCCGCCGCTTCTGCATCACGAAGCCGATGACCTTGGCCGCGGCCTCGAAATGCTCGCGCGGAATAGTCTCGTCGATGTCGACGGCGGCGTAGAGGGCGCGAGCGAGCGGCACGTTCTCGACGATCGGCACGTCCTGCTCCCTGGCGACCTCGCGGATGCGCAAGGCGACCGCGTCCACGCCCTTGGCCAGGCAGACGGGCGCGGCGTCGCCCTGCTCCGGCTCGTAGCGCAGGGCGACGGAGTAGTGGGTCGGGTTGGTGACGATCACCGTGGCCTTGGGGACATTGGCCATCATGCGCTGGCGACTGCGCTGCATGCGGATCTGGCGCAGGCGCGCCTTGACGTGCGGATCGCCCTCGGACTGCTTGTAGTCCTCCTTCAGCTCTTCCTTGGTCATGCGCATGCGTTTGGCGAAGCGCAGCCGCTGCCAGAAGACGTCGCCGACGGCGGTCAGGCCCAGCAGAACGATGGTCGAGGCCATGAGCGCGATGACCAGATCACGCGCCAGCGGCAGGATGGTGGCCGGATGCATGGCCGCCATCCCCTCGAACTCGCGCGCGTGGGGCTGGAGCACCATCCAGCAGACGACCGAGACGACCACCAGCTTGATCAGCGTCTGGGCGAACTGCATCAGGCCGTCGGGCCCAAAGATGCGCGTAAAGCCCTTGAGCGGATTGATCTTGTCCAGCTTGGGCTTCATCCGCTCGGCCGAGAAGATCAGGCCGCCGGTCTGGGCCACCGTGCCGGACACGCCGCCGAGAATGGTGGCCACCATCACGGCCGCCAGGAAGGGCGCGGCCGCCCACAACGCCTTGACCCCCAGCTCGACCCCCGCGCCGGCCTCGATCCCGCCCATCAGGCGGTGAGGCATGGCGATGAAGGGGACCAGCGCTTCCGTCGCGGTGGTGGCGAACCAGCCGCCGCCCATCAGGATGACCGCCGCCGCGCCCATGAGGCTAAGGGTCGGGGCGACGTCCATGGACTTGGCGACGTCGCCCTTGCGTCTGGCCTCCTCGAGTTTTCGCGGGGTGGCCTCTTCTGTCTTGGACTCGGGATCCTGATCCTCAGCCACCTGTGCCTCCAGACGAGACGAACAGGTTGGCGAGGTCGCGGTAGCGGTCGATGAAGACCGTCCCGAGCACCCCCAACGACAGGGCGAAGACCGACAGGCCGAGAATGACGCTCAGCGGGGCGGCGACGAAGAAGATCTGGAACGCCGGCATGACCCGACCGACCAGACCCGAGGCGAGGTTGAACACCAAGGCGAAGACGATCACCGGCGCGGCGAGCTGCACGCCCAGAAGGAAGGCGTCGCCCACGGTGCGGACCGCCAGTTCGACGAAATCGCCGGTCACCAGGGGCCGGGCCGGCGCGATCAGTTCATAGGAGCCGACCAGACCGGCGATGAACAGGTGATGGGTGTTGGTGGCGAAGACCAGGACCGTGCCCATCAGCATGAGGAAGGCGGCGATGGTGGTGCCCGGCGAGGCTTGCAGCGGATTGGTGGTCTGGGCGAAGCTGAGGGTGGTCTGCAGCGAGACGATCTCGCCGGCGACGGCCAGCGCAGCGGTGAAGGCCCGCAGGATCGCGCCGATGGCCAGGCCGATGATGACCTCGCGGATCACCCAGCCGATGGAGGCGCCGAGGCTCTCCGGCAGCGGCGGCAGCGAGCCGCCGACCACGGGCCACAGGGCGAGCGCGACGACCAGGGCCAGCGACAGCCGGATGCGCGGCGGGACATAGCTCTCGCCGATTCCGGGCAGGCTGAGGAAGATGGCTCCGATCCGGGCGAAGATCAGCCCGCCGGCCCAGACCTGATCGGCGGTGGCGTAGGGCTCCACTACATCCCCGAAATGCGGGCCGCGATCTCGCGCATGAAGGCGCCCAGCAGTCCGCCCATCAGGGGCAGGAACAGCAGGAGCGACACGAAGATGGCGATGATCTTGGGGGCATAGACCAGCGACTGTTCCTGGATCTGGGTCAGGGCCTGGAAAAGGCCGATGCCGACGCCGACGATCAGGCCGACGATCAGCACGGGCGCGCACAGCTGGATGGTCAGCCACAGGGCGTCGCGGCCCACGTCCAGAACTTCCGCGCCGCTCATGGCCCGCACACTCCCGAGATACTGGGCAAGAAATGCCGGGAGCGTGGTTAATGACGGGTTACGCCGCCGCCTTTTCCAGCGCGGCCTGGGCGTCCTCGCGGCGGCCGAGGCGGTTCAGCGCCGCGGCGTGGGCGAGGTGGAGGTCACGCCACTCCGGGGCGAAGGGGAGGGCCTGTTCGTACTTCTCGACCGCGTCGGCCCAGCGGCCCTGGGCGGCGAGCGCGTCGCCCCAACCTTTCAGCGGATCGGCCCAGCGGGGGCCGCGCAGATGGGCGTCGCGGAAGCGGGTGACGGCGCGGGCGTGATCGCCGCGGGCCAGCAGCGCCAGCCCCCTGCGATGATAGGCGAGGGGCAGCGACGGCGCGAGGCGAATGGCCACGCCGTACTGTCGGTCGGCCTCTGCGGTCATGCCCCGCGCTTCCAGCACATCGGCGCGGAAGGCGGCGCAGGCGACGAGGCGGTCCGCGCGGGCGAAGGCGGCCTCGGCTTCCGTTTGGCGGCCGTTCAGGCCCAGCGTCAGGCCGAGGTAGCAGGGGGCCTCGTAGAAGGCGTAGGCGACGTCGCCGTCGGCCTGCCACAGGGCATCCAGCGCCTGCATGGCCGCCAGCGCGCGGGCGGGGTCGTCCTTCGCCAGCGCCTCGTAGGTATCGATCATGTGGCCGGTGGCCGCGACCTCGGGCGAGCCGACCCGGCCGGCGCGCAGATAGGCGCGCGCATGGACGAAGTCGTGCCGGTTGGCCTCGGCGTCGGCCAGTGTGATCTCCTGACCACCGAGCGCGTTCTCGCCGCCGGTTTCGGCGATGTCGGCCGTGCCGATCTCGACCAGGCGCGTCCAGTCGCGCAGCAGAAGCAGGTGGGACTCGCTCTCCATCGGCTCGCCGTCCTCGGCGATGCGGGCGGCCATGTCGCGGCCGACGCGATAGGCGGCCTCTTCGCCCTCGGTGTCGAACAGGACGCCGACCAGCATGTCCCAGGCGGACTCGTTGTTCGGATTGGCGCGGATCGACAGGCGCAGCTTCTCGGCCGCCTCCTCGGACCGGCCCAGCGAGCTCAGCATGATGCCCCAGTAGCGGGCGAGCGTGGCGCGCGATCCGGGATGCTGGGCGTAGGCAAGGGGGAAGAAGGCCTCGGCGTCCTGATAGCGCTGGGTCTGCAGCAGGTACCAGGCGAACAGCTCAGGCTCGAACTGGCCGTAGATGTATTCCGACGCCTCGCGAATGAGGCGCGGCATGTCGGATTCGGGGCCGGTGAAGGTCCGGGCGCGCACGCCGTCGGCGCGGATGGTCAGGGAGACTTCGCCTGTGGTGCTGACCGTGACGGAGCCGGTGACGTTGGTCTCCTGGCCGAACCAGGTGCGCAGCAGCTTGTCGATGTCGCCGAGAGACACGCCGGTCGAGGGCACGACGACGGCGATGTCCCGGGTCCAGGTCAGGGCGACGGCGCGGCTCTCCTCGTCATAGCGGGCGTCGCGGTTGATGGTGGCGATGACGTCGGAGACGCCGCGGGCGATGACCTGGCCGGAGTGGCCCCGGTGGGTGAGGGCAAATGGGCTGTCGAAGGGGTTCACCACCACAGAGCGGGCGTTGAAAGCCGTCCAGACCATGATTCCTAGGCCGATCACGAAGGCCAGGCCAACGCAGGCGGTCATGACGCGCAGCACCAATCCCATGCGCTCGTTGGAGACCTGGGCCTTGATCAGGCGGCGCTGTTCCTCGACCAGCAGGACGGCGGGGTCGGGCGGGCCCATCGTCGGCTCGGCCTGCTCCAGGGCCTCTTCGGCCATTTCGATGGCGTCCAGCGTCGCGACCGCCTCCTTGCGGCGGCGGCCCAGGCGAATGCGGCCCTCTCTCGGATCCTCGTCGGTCATCGGCCCCCCGGTGGTGCGGCAGGTTAGCGCAAGCGGTCCCGGCGGCAAGCGGCGGCGCGACCCTTGCGCCGCGAGCCCCAGAACAGGGGTTTCCCATGGCCTGGACCGCGATTTCGACCCGAAACGAGACACCCCCCATCGCGCGCGGCGGGTGGCTGGACGCCCTGCGTTTCATCGTGGCCTCGTTGATCATCCTGCATCACTTCCAGGCGGCGGGGCCGGTTCCTCTCGCCGAGGCGCTGCATCCGGTGTTCGAGCGGGGCGGCTTCCTGCTGACCAACTTCTTCCTGATCGATAGCGGTTACGTCCTGATGCGTGTCTATGGCGGGTCGGTCGGATCGGGGCGGATGTCGCCGGGCGACTTTTTCCTAAAGCGGTTCCTGAGGGTCTATCCGGCCCATCTGATCATGGTGCTGGGGCTGGTGGCTCTGGTCGTCGTCGGGTCGGCGGTCGGGTTCGCGCCGCGCAATCCGGAATGGTTCGCCTGGGATCAGCTGCCGGCGCAGGCGGCGCTGGTTCAGTCCTTCGGCGTCTATGGCGGTCTGGGCTGGAATGCGCCCAGCTGGTCGATCTCGGCGCTGCTGGGCTGCTATCTGGCGTTTCCGTGGATCCTGGCGGCGCTGAAGCGGGTCGGGCCGTGGACGGCTCTGATCGCGGCGGCGGGGTTGTATCTGCTGGCCAACCAGCTGACGCACAGTCTGTTGGGCTATCCCGTCTATCAGATGCCGATGATGTACGGCGTGTGGCGGGCGCTGCCGCTGTTTCTGCTGGGCATGGCGCTGGCGGTGTTCTCCGAGCGGGTGTTCGTGGCGCCGCGTCTGGCGCGGATCGTCGGCGTGGCGGCGGCGGTCGGGCTGGCGACGGTGCAGGCGTTCGACAAGCACGCCCT
This sequence comes from Brevundimonas bacteroides DSM 4726, assembly GCF_000701445.1. Lineage (GTDB taxonomy): Bacteria > Pseudomonadota > Alphaproteobacteria > Caulobacterales > Caulobacteraceae > Brevundimonas > Brevundimonas bacteroides. Next base: position 143,354 of record NZ_JNIX01000014.1, on the reverse strand, counting down.
GGTCTCCATCGTCTTCATCAGCCTGATCCTGCTGGCGGCGGGGGCCATTCCGGTGAAGCGTCCCTCGAAGTGGGTCGAGAAGGCCAGCGTCGTTTCCTTCGCCATGTTCATCACCAATGAGCCGGTGCGCATCGCCTGGTTCGGCGTGGTCAATGTGATGATCGCCCGCTTCGCCCTGCCGGTCGGCGTGCAGTGGGGACTTTGGGCGCTGGGGGTTCTGGCGGCCTTCGTATTCGCCTTCGTCTTCCATGCCCTGATCGATCAGCCGATCCAGAACCGGATCAAGAGCTGGCTGTCACGGCGTCGCACCGCGCGCCGTCCGGTCGAGGCGGGAGCGGTCGTGCCGCAGGAAAGCTAGGCGTCGTCAGGCTTTGTCAGCTTGCAGGTGACGGGCGAAGCGTGCCCATAGGGCGGCATGAGCGACGCGCGTCTCAGGGACGTTTTCATCACCGGGACGGGGGCCTTCCTGCCGGGCGAGCCGGTCGGCGTCGAGGCGATGGAGGACCACATCGGCCGGATTGGCGGACGGTCCTCGGCGGTTGGGCGACGGGCGCTGCGCTGGAACGGGGTCGAGACGCGGCACTATGCGCTGACGCCGGATGGTCGGCCGCTGCATTCCAATGCCTCCATGACGGCCAAGGCGTTGCGGGCAGCCCTGGACGATGCGGGGCTGGGGACGGGCGACCTGGAGTTCCTGGCGACGGCGACGACCCAGGGCGATTATCTGGTGCCCGGTCACGCGGCGGCGGTTCACGGCGAGCTGGCTTGCGGCCCCATGGAGATCGCCAGCCATCAGTCGGTCTGCGCCTCCGCCCTCACGGCGCTGAAACACGCCTGGCTGTCGGTGCGAGCGGGCGAGGCGGAGGTGGCGGCGACCGCCGCGGGGGAGTTCTCGTCACGCTGGTTCCGGCCCGAGTTCTACGAAGGAACCACGCTGGTCGACGCCAAGGGGCGGGCGCGGGTCGAGGCGGACTTTCTGAGGTTCACCCTGTCCGACGGGGCGGGCGCGGTGGTGCTGGAGCCGAAGCCGAGGCCCGAGGGGCTGTCGATCAAGCTGGAATGGATCGACCTGACGTCGCTGGCAGGGCGTTTCGATCCCTGCATGTGGGCCGGCTCGACCTTCGCGGATCGGTCCGACATGCGCTCGGCCTGGAGCCACGCGGGGCCGGTCGCGGCCCATGCGTCCGGGGCGGTGGCGCTGGTCCAGGACTTCGAGCTTCTGAAAATCGTCATCCGGGCGTGGATCGGGGTCTGGCTGGAAAAGGTCGACACGGGGCGGATCGACCCCGCCCGCGTCGACCACTTGCTGTGCCATTATTCGGCGCGGTCGCTGCGTGAAGAGATCGTGGGACTGCTGGAGAGCACGGCCGCCATGATCCCCGAGGAGAAGTGGTTCTCGAACCTGTCGAGCGTCGGCAATATCGGCGCGGCCTCGATCTGGGTCATGCTGGACGCCTTCCTGAAATCGGGGCGGGCGAACAGGGGCGAGCGGGTGCTGCTGATCGTGCCCGAGAGCGGACGGGCCATGGTGGGGTTCGCGATGGGCGAGGTGGTGTGATGGCGGACGGCGCGCGGATCGACGACCCGGTGGCGGATACCCTGAGGAAGCTGGCGCTGGTCTTCGCCGACTTCGAGCAGCGGCTGGAAGCGACGCCGCTGATCCGCAAGCTGACGCGCGGGCGGTTCGAGCTGGCGGACTATCACGCCTTTCTGATCAACCTGCGCCAGCAGGTGAAGGACGGGGCGCTGTGGATGTCTCGCGCCGCGTCCAACATCGGCGAGGATCACCTGGAGCTGCGTTCCACCCTGATGCGCCATGCGGTGACCGAGCACCGCGACTTCCGCCTGCTGGAAGCCGACTTCGTGGCGTCTGGCGGGGAGCTGGCCGTGATCCGCTCTGCGAAGAAGAACGTCGGGTCCGAGGCCCTGTCGGCCTGGATGTTCCATGAAGCGTCCAAACCCGATCCCTTCGGCCTGCTGGGCGCCATGTTCGTGATCGAGGGACTGGGCTCGATCAAGGCCGCGCCGTGGGGGCGTCAGGTCAAGGAGCGGCTGAGCCTGCCCGACGAGGCCGTGCGGTTCCTGCTCTATCACGGCGAGAACGACGCCGAGCACATGGCTGAATTCGAGGAGATGCTGCGCATGGTCCTGCCCGATGAGGCCGTGGCGGAGCGGATCGTGATGACAGCGAAGGTGACCGCGCGGCTCTATGCGCTGCAGATCGAGGAGATCGGGGTTTGAGCCTGTCGGACGGCGGGGCCGCCTGGAAATCCGATCCCTTCGATCCGCGCCGGTATGACGCGCGCGATCCGGACCCTTGGCTGGCGCTCTATCTGGATCGCTCCCTGCCGATCGATCCGCAGGCCAAGCGGGCGCTCTTGATGGGGGCGCGGTCGTGGTCGCGGCGGTGGCTGTTTCCGGTTTCGCGGCCGCTGGTGTTCCTGTTCTTCGGCCTGGTGAAGGTGCTGCGGGCGATTTCGCCGCGCTTTCCGAACCTGAACGACCTGTTGCACAAGTCCATCCACTGGGGTCTGCGGACCTTCGGGTCGCCGGAGTGCAACACCCTGATCCTGCGTCACTTTCACGTCGGGACCGAGCTGCTGGCCTTCATGAAGGCCAACGCCGGGATCGATCCGGAGCTGGTCAGGACGGTGCCGCTCAAGCCTCTGACGCTGAAGGATTTGGAAGACAATGTGTTTCTACAGCACGACCTGAACGTCTTCAACTTCATCATCGAGCTGAACCTGGCGCTGCGGGCGGCGGGCAAGGAGATCACGCCGCCGGAGCGGGTGGATTTCTCGATGATCACCGACATCGATCCGGCGTTCGAACCGTTTCCCAACGGCCCACTGAACAAGATCGACATCCAGACGGCGGTGGAGTTCTACACGCCGCTCTATGCCCTGATGCTGCCCCGCGCCGACTTCATGCGCGCCAGCCATTCGCTGCAGCTGGACGAGATCGTGGGCATCTACATCGGCCGCATCCTGGGCACGGACTACCACATGAGCTTCGTCAAGAACGGCCACCCGCTGGTGGCGCTGTCGACGTTGCAGGCGGGCTACCGGCTGATGATGCACGGGCTGGACTGCGAGGCCATGCACGGCTGGCTGCGGGTTCTGAAGCAGCGTCAGGCGATGGGCCTGCCGCTCGACCCGCGCGATCCGACGGGCGGACCGGAGCTGGCCTAGGCGGGCTGGAGAGTGACCGCGACGCCTTCGTTGGTCAAGCGCTCGGACAGGGCGGTGACCGCCGCCTCGACCGCATCGGCGTCTCGCCCGCGTATCACCAAGTTGGTGCCGATTTCACCCTGGCTGCCTGCGCCGAAGGGGTAACTGCCGAAGCTGAGGTCGCGGTTGGCCTTGGCCGCCTCGGACAGGGTCGCGGCGACCGCGCCTTCGCCGACGCCCGTGACCCTGAGCGTACAGGCGTGGACCACCGCGCCGGTCCTGAGGCGAGGCGCAGCGTCTTCCAGCATGGCTGTCATGATTTTCGGCACACCGGCCATGACGAAGACGTTTTCGACCTGAAACCCTGGCGCGTCTGTGACCGGATTGGCGATCAGGAGGCCGCCGCCAGGGATGCGCGCCATGCGCCTGCGCGCTGCGTTCAGTTCGTCGCCGTAGCGGCGCTCCAGAATGGCCAGCGCGTCTGGATGTTCGTCGATGCAGACGCCGAACGCCCGTGCCACGCAGTCGGCGGTGATGTCGTCGTGGGTCGGCCCGATGCCGCCGGTGGTGAAGACGTAATCATGGGCGTGACGCAGTGCGTTCAGGGCGTCGACGATCTGGTCCTCCCGGTCGCCGACGGTGCGGGCTTCCAGCAGGTCGATGCCCAGCGCCGCCAGGAACCGCGCGATCGTGTTCAGATTGGTGTCGGCCGTCCGGCCCGACAGGATCTCGTCGCCGATGATCAGGACGGCGGCGGTGGGGGCGGGGGCGTCGGTCATGCGCGGTCACCTATGCCGTTCGCCGAATGGCGCAAGGCTCAAACCGCTTGAGGTTCTGTGCTATCGTCGCCATCTGACGCGCCACACCGGTCCCGGACGGACCGCCCGAGACCCGAAGACCGATGTACGAGACGCCCGAGCTGGAAGCCGACACCCTGGTCCGCACCAGCGCCATCCGCATCTATGACGACCCCGCCGATTTCGAGGGCATGCGGGCGGCCGGGCGGCTGGTGGCCGAGGCGCTGGACATGATCACGGCCTACGTCGTGCCGGGCGTGACGACGCAGGAGATCGACGACCGCATCCGCCAATTCACCCTGGACCGGGGCGGCCTGCCCGCCTGCCTCGGCTACAAGGGCTACATGAAGACCGTCTGCACCTCGATCAATCACGTGGTGTGCCACGGCATCCCCGGCGACCGGGTGCTGAAGGACGGCGACATCGTCAACATCGACCACACCGTCATCGTCGACGGCTTCCATGGCGACTCCAGCCGCATGTACGCGGTCGGCCAGATCAACGCGCGGGCCAGGAAGCTGGTCGACGTGACCTATGAGGCGCTGGCGCTAGGACTGGAGCAGGTCAAACCCGGCAACACCTTCGGCGACATCGGCTATGCCATCCAGCGCCATGTCGAGGCCAACCGGATGAGCGTGGTGCGCGACTTCTGCGGTCACGGCATCGGGCGGCTGTTCCACGACAGCCCCAACGTGCTGCATTATGGGCGCAAGGGTGAGGGCGCGGTGCTGAAGCCGGGCATGATCTTCACCGTCGAGCCGATGGTGAACCTGGGCAAGCCGCATGTGAAGGTCCTGTCCGACGGCTGGACCGCCGTGACCCGCGACAAGTCCCTGTCGGCCCAGTGCGAGCACTCCGTCGGCGTGACCGAGGACGGGGTGGAGATCTTCACGGCCAGCCCCGCCGGACTGTTCCGCCCGAACTAGCGTCTGCGCGCTCTCAGACGATCCAGCCCGAGCATGACCGCCGCGACGATGGCGGCGGTTCCGACCATCGCGCCTGCGAAGATCAACGCCGAGGACCATCCGACCGCGTTCACGTCGATGAAGGGATAGGCGTATTCCCTGGTCACGGCACCGCGCGCGAAGGCATACGCGAAGTAGAGGACCATCGGTGCGATCCACAAGCCGATGTGGCTCGGGCGGCTATGGCCGACACGGACGAAGATCACCCAGGAAAGCGCCGTAAGGATGGGTGTTGCCGCGTGACTGATGAGGTCGGGCGCAGGTTTCTGCAAAAGGCCGTCCCAGCCTCCCAGCGCCGCATAGCCGACCCCCACCACGACCATCGTCGTGATCACCGCGCCGAGGAGACCGGCGTCGCCGAAGCGAGGTCGGCCGAACGCGATACCTGTGAAGACGACGGCCACGGCCAGATTGGATAGGTCGGTCAGGGGCGCGGCGTTCTGGTGGGCCCCGGAACGACGGCTGCCGCGCCAGACCCTGTCGCTGACCGCGCATGGCGAGATCCATGTCTATGAGGGAGCAACGCTGGCCTCGGTGCTGGAGCGGCTGGATGCGCCGTTAGGACCAAGGCTGCGGGGCGAGGCGTTGAAGACCTATGTCGTGGTGCGGGCGGCCGATGGATACGTCGTTGTCTTCTCCCTGGCGGAGATCGATCCGGCGATGAGCCCGACGGCGGTGATCCTGGCCGATGGGGCCGATGGCGCGCCCCTGTCGGCCGAGGAGGGGCCGCTGCGTCTGGTCGTCGAAGGCGACGCCCGACCCGCGCGGTCGGCGCGACAGGTGACGGCGATCGAACTGCGGACGCCCTGACGGCGGCGCCGCAACGGTTGACGCGGCCCCGACCCGCGCCCAGCCTGCCCGGGACGGGGAGGATGTCATGCGGGCACTGATCGGACTTTGCGCGGCGCTGGCGCTGGGGGCCTGCGCGAGCCTGCCGAACCGGACTGATCCTGAGACGGCGGCGTGGTGGCGCACCACCGGCGTGCTGGCGGCCGATGACATGGAAGGGCGCGACACCGGCTCGGCGGGCTATGACCGGGCCGCCGCCTATGTGGCCGACCGGTTCGCGGAGGCGGGCCTGTCTCCGGCGGGCGACGACGGGGGGTGGTTCCAGCCGATCGGCTTCGACGAGATCGAGGTCACGCCCGAGGGCACGACCCTGTCGGTGGCGCCGTCCGACGGCGCCGCCCGGCCTCTGCGCTTCCTGCACGAGGTGTCGGTGACCCCGGCGTTCGGCATGGTCGAGCGGCTGGACGCGCCGCTGGTGTTCCGGGGCTACTGCGCGCCGTCCGACATGACCGGGGTGCAGGGCAGCGTCGTCGTCTGCTTCGGCGCGCGGCGGGCGGGGCAGACGACGGGCGGCGAACGCCTGCGCGCGGCCGTCGAGGCGGGCGCCGTGGCCATCGTCAATGTCGACGACATGGGCTTCACAGTCGAGCCGCCCCGCTGGCCGCTGGCCTATGCGCGCACGGTCGTGCTGGCCGACGGCGCGGCCCGGACCGCCTCCATCCCCGTCCTCAGGCTGAGCGCCCCGACCTTCGTCGAGATGGCCGCAGCGGCGGGGCGCGACGGCGCGGCGATCCTGGCGCAGGGGGCGCGCGGCGAGGCCATGGCCGCGTTCGATCTGGACGCGCGTCTGCTGGCGCGGTTCGCCACCCGCCAGCGACGTTCGACCTCGGCCAATGTGCTGGGCGTCCTGCCCGGGACCGATCCGGCGCTGGCGGACCAGCCCATCCTGCTGATCGCGCATCTGGACGGCTATGGGTATGGCACGCCGGTCGACGGCGACGGCCTGTACAACGGGGCGCTGGACGACGCGGCCTATGTCGCCACCCTGATCACCCTGGCCGAGCGACGCCAGGGTCGGGGCTATCGCCGCCCAGTGGTGTTCGCGGCGGTGACGGGCGAGGAGAAGGGGCTGCACGGCTCGCGCTGGCTGGCGACCCATCCGACGCCGGGCGCGCCCATGCCGGTCGCGGTGCTGAACCTGGACCAGCTGCGGCCACTCTATCCCCTGGCCATCCTGACGACGCTGGCGCTGGACGATTCCACTCTGGGCGAGACGGTGCGCGACATCGCCGGGACAATGGGCATCGCGGTGCGTCCCGATCTGGAGCCCGAGCGTGGCCTGCTGCGCCGCTCGGACCACTGGCCCTTCATGGAGCGGGGCGTACCGGCGATCAGCTTCCTGTTCGGCTTCGATCCGGGAACCGAGGCCGAGGCGCGGTATCGGGACTGGTATCGCCACCGCTATCACGCGCCGCAGGACGACATGTCGACGCCCATCGACTTCCAGGCCCAGGCTGATTTCCACCGGTTCTGGTTCGAGTTGGTCGAGCGGGTCGCCGATGCCGAGGCGCCGCCGCAATGGCTGCCCGACAGCCCCAACCGGCCGAGGCCCTGACCGGCCCCTAGACGTTCCGCATTTGTTCTGTCATCGTGATCGCGCGGGACGGATCAGGTGCGGGGTCGAGCATGCAGGCCGGGGCGACGGTTCTTTCGTTTCCAGAGCGGACGACTTCGGTCGCGCCGCCCATCGAGGTCAAGCGGGCGGTGGCCCACCATGTTGGGCACCGTGAGCGTCTGCGCCATCGGGCGCGGACGGCGGGGCTGACTCATCTGCCGGACTATGAGCTGCTGGAGCTGTTCCTGTTCCGCAGCCAGCCGCAGGGGGACGTCAAGCCGATCGCCAAGGCGCTGCTGGCCCGCTTCGGCTCGCTCGCGGCGGTCCTGGCGGCCTCGGTCGAGGACCTGATGACGGTCCGGACGGAAGACACGAAAGGGCGAACCAAGGGGATCGGGGTGGAGACGGCGCTGGATCTGGCGGCGCTGCATGAGGTCGCCCAGCGCGTGGCCAAGGAGCCGGCGATCAAGCGGCCGGTGATCTCGTCGTGGACCGCGCTCCTGGCCTATGTGCGGGTCGCGTTACAGCACGAGCCGCGCGAGCAGTTCCGGGTGCTGTATCTGGACAAGAAGAACCAGCTGATCCTCGACGAAGTCCAGAACCGGGGCACGGTCGATCACGCCCCGGTCTATCCGCGCGAGGTGGTGCGGCGGGGGCTGGAGGTCTCGGCGGCCGCCATGATCCTGGTGCACAACCACCCGTCGGGCGACCCGACGCCCAGCCGCGCCGACATCGACATGACCAAACAGATCGTCCAGGCGGCGAAGGCCCTGTCGGTCGAGGTCCATGACCATCTGATCGTGGGCCGCGATGGCGTGACCAGCTTCAAGTCGCTGGGGCTGATGTAGCGATCAGAACCGCGTCGACAGCGTCAGCCGGGCGTTGATCGGCGCGCCGGTCGAGATGTTGGCGTTGTTGTGGGCGTCGGGGAAATAGTCGGCGTCGAACAGGTTCTCGATGTTCAGCTGGACCTCGACCCGGTCCGACACCTCATAGAAGGCGGCGGCGTCCACGCGGGTGAAGCCCGGCAGGCGGGTGGCGGCCGACGAGGTGCGGATGGCGGCGAATTGGTCGGACTGGTGCGTCACGCCCAGACCCAGGCCCAGACGCGGCGTGACCTCATAGCGGTTCCACAGGCTGAACTGCTGCTCGGGTACCTGGGCCAGGCGGACGAAGTCGTTACCCTTCAAGGCGCCGTCCTGCCAGGCGTAGCCAGCGCTGATCTGCCAACGGTCGGTGATGTTGCCGGTGGCGGCCAGCTCCAGCCCGGTGGTGCGGGTCTCGCCGACGTTGATGCTCTGGGCCGGATTGTTCGGATCGGGCGTGGTGGCGTTGGTGCGGTCCAGCTGGAACAGGGCGGCGGTGACGAACAGGTTCGGACTGGCCTGCCACTTCAGCCCGACCTCGTGGTTGGTGAAGCGTTCGGGCTCCAGGTTCTCTTGCACCGTCGAGAGGCTGAGGAACTGGTCGCCGGAGCGGGGCAGGAAGGAGCGGCTGTAGCTGGCGTAGAGCGACAGATCGGGCGCGGGCTTGTAAATCAGGCCGAGACGCGGCGAGACCTTCTCGTCGGTGCGCGAGAACGGCCGATCCGGCGTGGCGAACAGGTCGATGCCCGAGATGTCGAAGCGGTCGAAGCGCAGGCCTGCGACGATGTCGAAGCGGTCGCCCAGGCTGATCTGGTCCTGCACATAGGCCGAGACGGTCTCGACGGTGGATTGGGTCTGACGCGCCAGGGTGGGGAAGGTCACGGTCGGGAAGACCGGGTTTGTGAGGCTGAAGGTCGCGTTCGACAGTACGCCGTTGCGGCGCGAATTCTCCGAGGTCTGGTCGCCGTATTCGAGGCCGAACAGGATCTTGTGCGCCAGCGGGCCGGTGGTGGTCTCCCACACCAGATTGGACTGGATCAGGAGGTTCTCGCGCGTCGTCGGGTCGGTGTAGGCCGCGAGCGGCACCGTGCCGGTCTGGCTGGTCGCCGGGCCGTTCGGGAAGACGTTGGTGTAGACCTTGTCGAAGTCGCCCCACAGGGCCGTGGTCGACCAGTTCAGACCCTCGGCCAGCTCGCCGTCCAGCCGGGCCTTCAGGATATGGGCCTCCAGCGTCGTGCGGTTGACGCCGGGTACGCCGAAGAACTGCTCGCGATAGCCCTCCAGCGGGCGGCCGTTCAGCGATGGGACGCCGCGATCGGTGGAGCGGTCATCGTCGACGTATTCATAGGACAGGCCCGCCGACCAGCCGGGCGCGAGCTCGGCGGCGACGTAGGGGTTCACGGCGAACCGTTGGCCCTCGTAGAAGTCGCGGTGGTTGCCCAGCTCCTCATAGACGGCGTTCAGGCGGAAGGCGGCGGCGTCGCCGATCGGCGCATTCAGATCCGCAGACAGGTCCCAAGCGCCGAAGCTGTTGGCCGACAGGCGCGAGCCGAAGAACATCTCTCCGGCCTGAGGGGTCTTCTGCACCCGGTTGACGATGCCGCCGCCCCCGCCCCGGCCGAAGATCAGGGCGTAGGGGCCCTTTAGCACCTCGACCCGCTCCAGATTGTAGAGGCCGCGGAAATACTGGACGTCGTCGCGCACGCCATCGAGGAAGAAGTCGGCGGTGGTGTTCTGGCCGCGCAGGGTGATCTGGTCGCGGTTGCCCTCGCCCTGGCCGACGGTGACGCCGGGCACGTAGCGCAGGACGTCGGACAGGCTGTAGGCGGCCTGGTCGTCCAGCTGCTGGCGCGTGACGACGTTGACGCTCTGGGGCACGTCGATCAGGGGGGTGTCGGTCTTGGTCGCGGTGACCGAGTTAAGCGCGACGTAGCCGCGCGTCTGGCCCGTGACGATGATGGGGCTGAGCTGATCAGCCGGGTCCTCTGCCACGGCCAAGGCCGGCAAGGTGGTAAGAAGAGCGGTGGAAACAATCAGGACGCGCACGGAAGAACCTTTGAAAACAGCAGGTCATCCATTACTGCGACGCATTCTTAGTTGCAAGCCAATTGAGATTCCGTCGCAAAGGGTGCGTTGACCGGATCATGTGTCCCGGCTCGCCCAGGCTTGCTGGAACTCCGCCGATGGCCCTCCCTTGATCGCATAAACATATCTTTATATGTCTCGCGCCCACGCGGCGCGGCCGCGCGACCCTTCGGAGCCAGACCTTGTCCCGTTCGTCCTTCCTCTTCACCTCGGAAAGCGTGTCCGAGGGCCATCCCGACAAGGTCGCGGACCGCATCTCCGACACCGTCGTCGATCTCTTCCTGGCCAGGGACCCCTATGCGCGGGTGGCGTGCGAGACGCTGACGACGACGAACCTGGTGGTGCTGGCCGGCGAGATCCGGGGCCAGGGCATCTGGAACTCGGAGAAGGACACCTGGGAGCCGGGCATCGAGGCCGAGATCGAGGCGGCGGTGCGCGCGGCGGTTCGTGACATCGGCTACGAGCAGGACCAGTTCCACTGGAACACGTTTGAATTCATCAACCGGCTGCACGGCCAGTCGGTCGACATCGCCGTCGGCGTCGACGCCTCGGGCAACAAGGACGAGGGCGCGGGCGATCAGGGCATCATGTTCGGCTATGCCTCGAACGAGACGCCCGAGCTGATGCCGGCGACGCTGCAGTACAGCCACAACATCCTCAAGCGCCTGGCCGAGGTCCGCCATGCGGGCGGCACCCTCCTGGAGCCCGATGCCAAGAGCCAGGTGACCCTGCGCTATGAGGACGGCAAGCCGGTGGAGGCCACCTCCATCGTCGTCTCGACCCAGCACGCCAAGGGCAAGAGCCAGGCCGACGTCGCCGCCGTTGTGAAGCCGATTGTGGAAGAGGTCCTGCCCCAGGGCTTCATCACCGACCAGACCGTCTGGCACATCAATCCGACCGGCATCTTCGAGATCGGCGGGCCGGACGGCGACACGGGACTGACGGGGCGCAAGATCATCGTCGACACCTATGGCGGCGCCTCGCCCCACGGTGGCGGCGCCTTCTCGGGCAAGGACCCGACCAAGGTGGACCGCTCGGCGGCCTATGCCTGCCGCTACCTGGCCAAGAACGTGGTCGCAGCCGGTCTGGCGGATCGCTGCACCATCCAGATCAGCTATGCGATCGGCGTGGCCAAGCCCCAGTCGATCCACGTCGACCTGCACGGCACGGGCAAGAACGGCGCGACGGAGGCCAAGCTGGAAGCCGGCATCCTGGACCTGATCGGCGGCGCGACGCCCCGCGCCATCCGCGAGCACCTGGGCCTGAACAAGCCGATCTACGCCCGCACGGCGGCCTACGGCCACTTCGGCCGCGAGCCGGATGCCGACGGCGGCTTCGGCTGGGAGAAGGTGGATCTGGTGGATCAGCTCAAGGCGCTGGTCTGATCCTTCACCCGGGCGCGGGTCCGGTCTAGGAGGGCGGCCATGTCCGCCCATCCTCCCCTTCGTTCCTTCGGCCGCATCAAGTCGCGGCCGATCAAGCCGCGTCAGGCGGCGCTGTTCGACACCCTGATGCCGGCGGTGCGCCTGCCCGTGCCCGCCGAGGGCAAGATCGACGTCGCGGCCCTGATGCCCGGCGCGGCCGAGGTCTGGCTGGAGATCGGCTTCGGCGGCGGCGAGCATCTGGCGGCGCAGGCGGCGCGCCATCCGCAGGCCCTGATGATCGGCTGCGAGCCGTTCCTGAACGGCGTGGCCTCGGCGCTCCGGCACATCGACGAGCAGGGGCTGAAGAACGTCCGGCTGCACGACGACGACGCGCGCGCCGTGGTCGCGGCCCTGCCGGACACGAGCCTGGACCGGGTCATGATCCTTTTCCCTGATCCCTGGCACAAGGCGCGGCACAACAAGCGCCGGCTGATCCAGCCGGAGTTCGCGGCCGAGATCGCGCGGGTTCTGAAGCCCGGCGGGCGGCTGCGGTTCGTCACGGACTGGAAGGATTACGCCGGCTGGGCGCTGGAGCGGCTGATCGCCACGCCGGGGCTGGTCTGGCTGGCCGAGGAGAAGGCGGACTGGACCGTCGCGCCCGAGGACCATGTCGTCACCCGCTATGAGGACAAGCGGCTGGGCGACACCGATCCGATCTTCCTGGAGTTCGAGCGGCGTCCGTTCTGACCCTCGATAAGCCGGATCGGGTCTATCTCGTACAAGGAGTCCATGCCGTCCAAGTCGTGCATGGAGTCCAATCGCTCTGCTCATCGGACCCATCATAAGGGACCAATGCGTCAGTATCGGACGTTACGCCTGCCGGAACCCCAGCACGTCCTGCATGTCGTAGAGGCCAGGGCGGCGGTTGCGGACCCAGGCGGCGGCAGCCACCGCGCCGCGGGCGAACAGGCTGCGGTCGATGGCGGAGTGACTGAGCGTCACGACCTCGTCCTCGGAGGCGAACAGCACGGTGTGTTCGCCGACGATGCCGCCCGCGCGAATGGAGGAGAAGCCGATCTTGCCCGTCTCGCGCGCCTCGCCGACGCCGTCGTAGGGGGACGTGCGCAGCGTGGACAGGTCATGGCCCCGGCCCGAGGCGGCGGCTTCGCCCAGCATCAGCGCGGTGCCGGAGGGAGCGTCGACCTTTTTCCGGTGATGAGCCTCGGTGATCTCGATGTCCCAGTCGCGCGCGTCCAGCCGCTGGGCGGCGTGTTCGACCAGGCCGATCAATATGTTGACGCCCAGAGAGAAGTTGCCGCTGCGGACGATGGCGACGCGCTCGGCGGCCTTGAGGATCTCGGCGTCCTGCTCGGGCGAGAGGCCGGTGGAGCCGATCACCAAGGCCGGGCCGCCGCGTTCCGCCGACGACTGGGCCAGGGCGACAGAGGCCTCGGCCGTCGAGAAGTCGATGACGACGTCGCACAGCGACAGATCGGGAGTCTCGCCCCAGTCGAAGCGGGCGGCGACCATGACGTCGTCGCGAGCGTCCAGGACCTGGCTGACGGCCCGGCCCATGCGGCCGCGCGCGCCCGAGATGCCGACGTGGAAGATGTCGCTCAAGTCCGAGGCCCCCCGGCCCTGCTCGCCCTCACTGGGCGCTTTCACGGCGGGGCTCGTCGGCCCCCAGGATGTCGGCCCAGAACCGCTTGGCCTTGCCGGCGAAGGAGGAGTTCCGGGGGCTCTGGTCCTCGCCGAAGGAGGCGGCCAGCTCCTGCATCAGCTCCTTCTGACGGGGCGTCAGGTCGGTAGGGGTCTCGACGAACAGCTCGACCACCAGATCGCCGCGCTGGCGGCCGTTGAGGTGCGGCATGCCCTTGCCCTTGATGCGGACTGTCTTGCCAGTCTGGGCCCCCGCAGGGACGCTGACCGGGGCCTTGCACTGGCCGTCGCAGGCGCTGGAGACCAGGCAGGGCGCCTCGATCTCGCCGCCCAGCGCCGCGACCGTCATGGGCACGGGCACGGTGACGAGAAGGTCGAGGTTGTCCCGCTCGAACAGGTCGTGGGGCGCGACAGACAGGAAGACATAGAGGTCGCCGCGCGGTCCGCCGCGCTGGCCGGCGTCGCCCTCGCCCGACAGGCGGATGCGCGAGCCGTCGTCGACGCCCGCCGGCACCTTCAAGGCGAGTTTCCGGGTCTTGCGCACCTGGCCGTGGCCGTGACAGGTGGTGCAGACGTCGGCCTGGGCCAGGCGCTGTCCGGCGCCGCCGCAGGACGGGCAGGTCCGCTCCATCTGGAAGAAACCGTTCGCCTGGCGGATGCGGCCCGCGCCGTTGCAGGTGCCGCAGGTGGACGGCTTGGCCCCAGGCTTGGCGCCCGAGCCGGTGCAGGTCTCGCAGGCGACGGTGGTGGGCACCGCGATCTCGACCTCGGCGCCCTGATAGGCCTGCTCCAGCGTGATCTCGAGGTCGAAGCGCAGGTCCGAGCCGCGACGCGGGCCGGTCGACTGGCGCCGACCGCCGAACACGTCGCCGAAGGCGTCGCCAAAGACCTGGGCGAAGATGTCGTTGACGTCGTGAAAGCCCTGCTGACCGCCAAAGCCGCCGCCCTGTCCGTTCACGCCCGCATGACCGAAGCGGTCATAGGCGGCGCGCTTCTGATCGTCGGACAGGACCGAATAGGCCTCCGAGATCTCCTTGAACTTCGCCATGGATTCCTCGGAGCCGCCGTTGCGGTCCGGGTGATGCTCCATCGCCAGCTTGCGATAGGCGGATTTCAGGCCAGCGGCATCGACCCCCCGGTCGACCCCCAGCACATCATAGTAATCCCGCGCCATGCGCCGATGTCCTTAAAGCCCAACCCCTGACGATCCGTTGCCACCTCTGACGGGCGATTGGCGGATGGCCGACGCCCGAGACATGGGCGCTGGGGCAGATGATGCAAGTTGATCCTCACCCGGAGCGCAGCGAACGGGCGAGGGGGACCGAGGGAGCGGTGGAGGAGGCGACCACGCACAGCGTGTCTGGGGCCGCCCCTTCCACCAGCCTTCGGCTGGTCCCCCTCCCCCGCTGCGCGGGGGAGGATTTCCGTTACGCGCTCTTCTTCTGGTCTTCGTCCGAGACTTCCTCGAACTCGGCGTCGACCACGCCGTCATCGGCGGGCGCATCGTTGGAGCCGCCGGATTGGGCCGCGTACATGGCCTCGCCCAGCTTCATCGAGGCCTGGACCAGGGTGTTGGTCTTGGCCCGGATGTCGTCCGGATCGGCGCCGTCACGCGCGGCCTTGAGCTCGGCCAGGCCGGTCTCGATGGCGGACTTCTCGGCCTCGCCGACCTTGTCGCCGTGTTCGGCAAGCGCCTTCTCGGTCGAGTGGATCAGGCTGTCGGCCGCGTTCTGGGCCTCGACCAGGTCCTTCCTGGCCTTGTCGGCCGCGGCGTTGGCCTCGGCTTCCTTGACCATCTTCTCGATGTCGGCGTCCGACAGGCCGCCGTTGGCCTGGATGCGGATCGACTGTTCCTTGTTGGTCGCCTTGTCCTTGGCCGAGACGTTGACGATGCCGTTGGCGTCGATGTCGAAGGCGACCTCGATCTGCGGCAGGCCGCGCGGCGCGGGCGGAATGCCCATCAGGTCGAACTGACCCAGCAGCTTGTTGTCGGCCGCCATCGGACGCTCGCCCTGGAAGACCCGGATCGTCACGGCCGACTGGTTGTCGTCGGCGGTCGAGAAGACCTGGGACTTCTTGGTCGGGATCGTCGTGTTGCGTTCGATCAGCGGGGTGAAGACGCCGCCGAGCGTCTCAATGCCCAGCGTCAGGGGAGTGACGTCCAGCAGCAGCACGTCCTTGACGTCGCCCTGCAGCACGCCGGCCTGGACCGCGGCCCCCAGCGCCACGACCTCGTCGGGGTTCACGCCCTTGTGCGGCTCCTTGCCGAAGAAGGCCTTCACGGCCTCCTGCACCTTGGGCATGCGGGTCATGCCGCCGACCAGGACGACCTCGTCGATGTCGGACGCCTTCAGACCCGCGTCCTTCAAGGCCTTCTGGCAGGGCTCGATGGTGCGCTGGACCAGGTCGTCGACCAGGGCTTCCAGCTTGGCGCGGCTCAGCTTGATGTTCAGGTGCAGCGGGCCGGACGCGTTCATGGTGATGAACGGCAGGTTGACCTCGTACTGGGTCGTGGAGCTGAGTTCCTTCTTGGCCTTTTCGGCCTCCTCGCGCAGGCGCTGCAGGGCCAGCTTGTCCTGGCGCAGGTCGACGCCCTGTTCCTTCTTGAACTCGTCGGCCAGGTAGTCGGCCAGACGCACGTCGAAGTCCTCGCCGCCCAGGAAGGTGTCGCCGTTGGTCGACTTCACCTCGAACACGCCGTCGCCGATCTCCAGGATCGAGACGTCGAAGGTGCCGCCGCCCAGGTCATAGACCGCGATCTTCTGGCCGTCGTTCTTCTCCAGCCCGTAGGCGAGCGCGGCGGCCGTCGGCTCGTTGATGATGCGCAGGACCTCGAGGCCCGCGATCTTGCCGGCGTCCTTGGTCGCCTGGCGCTGGCTGTCGTTGAAGTAGGCCGGGACCGTGATGACGGCCTGGGTGACCTTCTCGCCCAGATAGGCCTCGGCGGCCTCCTTCATCTTCATCAGGGTGTAGGCCGAGATCTGCTGGGGCGAATAGTCCTTGCCGTGGGCGCGCACCCAGGCGTCGCCGTTCGGACCCTTGACGATCTCATAGGGCACCATGCCCTTGTCCTTGGCCACGATCGGATCGTCGAAGTTGCGGCCGATCAGGCGCTTGATGGCGAAGAAGGTGTTGGCCGGGTTGGTCACCGCCTGGCGCTTGGCCGGCTGGCCGACCAGAGTGTCGCCGCCGTCCTGGATGGCGACCACTGACGGGGTCGTGCGGTTGCCCTCGGCGTTCTCGATGACCTTGGGGTTCTTGCCGTCCATCACGGCGACGCACGAGTTGGTGGTGCCGAGGTCGATACCGATGATCTTGGCCATGAGCCTGGTGTTCTCCGTCTGGCGGGCGATGCGGCGGCCTTATCGTAAAGCGCCGCGCGTGACCGCCCCCGTTTTGTTTGCGCCGGTCCTGCGGGGACGCAGGCGACGGCAGGTTGGGTTCCGTTTTTCCGGGAAACCCCACGATCGGCGGGGTCTTCCGGGCTGAGCGGCATATGGGAAAGTCCCGATCCGCCGCAAGGGCTTGGCGCCGAATCAAGGCCAGTCAGGAGCGGTCAGTGGTGACGAGGGCGGCCCTGCGGCACAATGTCTTCAGCGGCGACCCATCGGGCCGCGAAGGTTTGCCCACCATGCCCCTGATTTCGCGACGGTCCCTGAGCCTGACCCTGGCCTTCTCCCTCCTCGGGGCGGGATGGGCCGCGGCATCCTCCAGTCAGGCTGAACCCAAGGCGCGTCACGGGACGATCACACGCATCGCCGCCATTCAGTCGCGCGATGGCAACAACAGGAGTGTCCGCGTCCACAACCAGACCGGCCTGACGATCGTGGCCTTACAGGCCTCGTCCGGCTCGGGGTGGACCAGCGACCTGCTCAGGTCGAGCGGTCTGGCAGCCGGTCGCAGCGTGGTGGTGGCCATCGATGACGGCACCGGGGCCTGCCGATACGCGTTGCGTGCCCGGTTCGACACCGGCGAGACGCTGGAGCGCGGCGGGATCAACAGCTGCCAGATCGCGGACTACTATTTCACGAGATAGCTGCGGCTATCGCTCGCAACGCGGTCGCTCGCTACTTGAGCCGGATGACGCAGGTTGGGGCCCGGCTATCGCTCGCAACGCGGTCGCTCGCTACTTGAGCCGGATGACGCAGGTTGGGGCCCGGCTATCGCTCGCGACGCGGTCGCTCGCTACTTGAGCCGGATGACTCCTTTCCCTGATCTGCCGGGGTTTCTGTACTGGCCGGGCCGCCTCGAAGTCGCCGCCCAGGCCGCGATGCTCGCCGAGGTCGAGGCTGCGACGGCCGAGGCCCCACCGTATCGGCCGGTCACGCCCGGCGGTCGGCCGTTCTCGGTGCGGATGACCAACATGGGGCCTCTGGGCTGGATGTCCGATCGCGCCGGCTATCGTTACCAGCCGACGCACCCGGAGACCGGTCGCCCATGGCCGCCGATCCCGGCGTCGCTGCTGTCATTGTGGGCCGAGCTGACCGGCGCGCCGCCGCCGGACGCCTGTCTGGTGAACCTCTACGACGCCGACGCCCGCATGGGGCTGCATCAGGATCGCGATGAGGCCGATCTGACCCAGCCCGTGGTGTCGGTCTCGCTGGGCGACACGGCGGTGTTCCGCATCGGCCCCGCCGACGGGGGGCGCACCCGGACGCTGAAACTGGCGTCGGGCGACGTCTGCGCCCTGACCGGGCCAGCTCGGCTGGCGCGGCACGGGATCGACCGCATCCTGGGCGGATCATCGTCGCTGATCCCGGGCGGGGGCCGAATCAACCTGACGCTCAGACGCGCGGGCTGAGCAGGCGCATCAGGCCTTGCCGTCGAAGACTCCGCCGTTCGCGCCTGCTGTCGCGCCGTAGGGGTTCTGCGCCTGCGGGCCCGAGCCCTTGGCGGCGACGATGACCATGGCCGGGCGCACGGTGCGCCCGAACAACTCGTAGCCCGCCTGCATGGTCTGGACGACGGTTCCGCCGGGTGCCTCGGTCGACGGCTGCTCGATCATGGCCTGATGCAGGTGGGGGTCGAAGGCGTCGCCCAGACCCGGGGCCACGCGCTTGAGCCCATTGGC
This sequence comes from Brevundimonas bacteroides DSM 4726, assembly GCF_000701445.1. Lineage (GTDB taxonomy): Bacteria > Pseudomonadota > Alphaproteobacteria > Caulobacterales > Caulobacteraceae > Brevundimonas > Brevundimonas bacteroides. Next base: position 124,973 of record NZ_JNIX01000014.1, on the reverse strand, counting down.
CTCGAAGGCCTGAAGCAGCGACTTCTGCGTCAGCTCCAGACCGGTGATCAGCCCGGCCGCCTGGCTGTCGGCGTCCTTCGGCGCGGCCTGGAGCGCGCGCTCCAGATTGTCGGCCACGCCCAGCAGGTCCTTGGCGAAGCGCTGGATGGCGTAGGCGCGGGCGTCGTTCATCTGGGTCTCGGCGCGCCGGCGGGTGTTGTCGGCGTCGGCGGCGGCGCGCATGGCGCGGTCCTTCCACTGGTCGCGCTCGGCGATCAGGGCGTCCACCGTCGACAGGCCGCCAGCGTCCGACGCGAGCGGCGCGGCGTCGAGACCCGCCTCGGCGTTGGCGATGGCCTCGTCCAGGGCGGAGGGGCCGGCGTCGGGGTTGGTCGTATCGGTCACGTCTCTTGTCCGTCCAGGATGCGCCCCAGCACCCGGGCGGTGTAGTCCACCAACGGGATGATGCGGGCATAGTTCAGTCGCGCGGGCCCGATCACGCCGATGGCGCCCAGAACCCGCTGGCGGCCCGTCATATAGGGCGCCGCGACGACAGCGGAACCCGAAAGCGAAAACAGCCGCGTCTCCGCCCCGATGAAGATGCGCACGCCCTGAGCCGTCGTGACGCCGTCGAGCAGGCCGATCAGCTGCTCCTTCTGCTCCAGGTCGTCGAACAGGACCCGCACCCGCTCCAGATCCTCGACCGCGCCCGCGTCCGCCAGCAGATTGGCCCGGCCGCGCACGATCAGGGAGCGGTCGCGGTCGCCTCCGCCGGACCAGGCCGCCAGTCCTTCTTCGACCAGACGGGCGGCGGCGGCGTCCAGTTCCTTCTTCGCCGCGTCCAGTTCGCCGCGCATCTCCTGACGGGCCTCGGACAGGGGCCGACCCTTGAGCCGGGCGTTCAGGAAGTTGGACGCCTCCTGCAAGGTCGAGGGCGTGACACCGGCGGCCAGCGTCATCAGCCGGTTCTCGACCGTGCCGTCGTCGGCGACCAGCACGGCCAGGGCCTGGCCCGAGCCGAGCGCCACGAACTCCACATGCTTGACGCCCGCGTCCCGGACCGGACTGGCGACGATACCCGCCCCGCCCGCCAGCCCGCTGAGCAGGGCCGAGGCCTCGTTCAGCGCCTCGTCGAAGCCGCGTCCCCGCCCGGCCAGACGCGCGTCGATCTCGCGCCGCTCGTCCGCGCCGATGTCGCCGATCTCCAGCAAGCCATCGACGAACAGGCGCAGACCCGCATGGGTCGGGATGCGCCCGGCCGAGGTGTGGGGGGCCGCAAGCAGCCCGGCCAGCGTCAGGTCCTGCATGGTGTTGCGGATCGAGGCCGGCGACAGCGCCACGCCTCCGCGCGAGACGGTGCGCGAACCGACGGGTTCGCCGGTTTCCAGATAGGTCTCGACGATGCTGCGGAAGATGTCGCGCGCCCGCTGGTCCAGCGCGGGCAGGCCGGGAGAGGGATGCAGGAAGGTCATGCGCGCGCCTCCCAGTCGACCCGCGAGAGCCGATGCACCAGGCAGTCGTCGTCCTCGAACATGCGCCGGCCTTCCGGAACGAATCCCAGGCGCTGATAGAAGCGGATCGCGGCGGTGTTGGACGCTAGCGGATCGATAACGATGGCCTTGACCTGGGGCTCGGCGAAACAGCGGTCGATCATCTGGGTCATCATGGACGTGCCCACGCCGCGCCCCAGCCACTCCCTCGGCCCGATCCAGATGTCGATGGCGCGCAGGTCCGGCTCGATCTCGCCCCAGTAATGGCTGGGTTCGGTATGCGGGTCGCAGACGGCCATGACGCCGACCGGACGGCCCTCGACCTCGGCGATGACGTAGGTCAGTTCGTAGGCCGAGTTGGTCAGCTCGTCGGTCCAGTCGATGCCGTCGAAGGCGACCTCGGCCAGGGGGTCGTCGCTGGAGCAGGCGATGACGTGCGGCTCCAGGTCCCAGGCGGCCAGGGTGGCGGCGTCGGCGACCGTGGCGGGTCTCAGGCTCACCGCCGGCGCTGCGGGCGGGCTCGCCTGACGTTCGGGGGCATACAGGCTCATGGTTTCAGGATAAGCGGTGCGGCCCGTTCCGCAACGCCTCCGAGACCCGATCATGCGCCCCTCCGACCGCACCCCCGACCAGCTCCGCGCCGTGACCCTGGAGACCGGCGTCAACCGCTACGCCGAGGGCTCCTGCCTGGTCTCGTTCGGCCACACCAAGGTGCTGGTCACGGCTTCCGTCGAGGAGAATGTGCCGGGCTGGATGCGCGGCAAGGGCGCCGGCTGGGTCACGGCCGAGTACGGCATGCTGCCCCGCGCCACCCACACCCGCGGCCGGCGCGAAGCCGCCGCCGGGAAACAGTCGGGCCGGACCCAGGAGATCCAGCGCCTGATCGGCCGCAGCCTGCGCGCCGTCGTCGACCTGAAGGCCCTGGGCGAGCGTCAGGTGCTGGTGGACTGCGACGTCATCCAGGCCGACGGCGGCACCCGCACGGCCTCGATCACCGGGGCCTGGGTCGCCGTGGCCTCGGCGCTGGGGTATCTCAGGAACGAGGGCGTGCTGAAGGTCGATCCGGTGCTCGATCAGGTCGCGGCCATCTCGTGCGGCGTCTTCGCCGACACCCCGGTGCTCGACCTCGACTACGAGGAAGACAGCCAGGCCGAGGCCGACGGCAACTTCGTCCTGACCGGCTCGGGATCCATCGTCGAGATCCAGGCCACCGGCGAGAAGCGCGGCTTCTCGCGACCCGAATTCGACCGCCTGTTCGAGCTGGCGGAGCTGGGCTGTGGCCACCTGTTCACGCTCCAGCGCGAGGCCGTAGAGGCCGCGCTCGCCCGCCAGGCGTAGCGGGCTTCCCAGCCTGACCGAAGCGGCGCATCGTCCGGGCCTCGATCGCCCGGAGAGCCCGCCATGCCTCGCGTCCGCTTGTCCCTCGCCCTGATCGCCGCCTTGTCGCTCGCCGCCTGCGGCGGGTCTGAGCCCGCCGAGCCGACCGAGGCCCCGGCGACGGAGGCCGTCCCCGTCGCCGCGCCTCCCGCCATGATGCCCGACGACGCCCCTCCGCAGGAGGAGGCGCCCGCTGACGTCGAGCCTGCCTCCGCGACCCCCGCCAACTGCCGCGAGGAGATCGGCGAGGTGGCCTCCGCCCGCCTCGTCGCCCGCTGCATCGCCGTCAGCCCGGCGACCCGGCCGCCGTGCAACGCCCTGAACCCCTGCGAGATGATCCAGGGCGAGATCGACCGGGCATGCGGACAATACGGCGAGGGAGAGCAAAAGCCGGCGGAGTGCGCGGCCTAGGCAGAGATCTCTCCCTCCCCCAGCGGGGGAGGGAGAAACGGCAAAGGCCCCGCTGTCGCCAGCGGGGCCTTCTTCATTTCAGCGAGGACGCGGGACCTTAGTCCCGGCGACGCCGGCCGCGATCGCCGCCACCGCGACCGCCGCCGTCGCCATCCCGCTTGGGACGGCCACCGCCGGTGTCTTCGGTGAGAGGCGGCTCGCCGCGTTCGGCGCGTTCGGCGTTGATCTTGTCGGTGATGTCCTCGCCGGTTTCCTGATCGACGACCTTCATCGACAGCTTGGTCTTGCCGCGGTCGTCGAAGCCCAGGAACTTGACCTTGACCTCCTGGCCCTCGGACAGGACGTCGGCCGGATTGGCGACGCGTTCCAGGCTGATCTGGCTGACGTGCACCAGGCCGTCCTTGGCGCCGAAGAAGTTCACGAAGGCGCCGAAGTCGACGACCTTCACGACCTTGCCGGAGTAGATCATGCCGGGCTCGGGCTCGGACACGATCGAGCTGATCCAGTTCTTGGCGGCGTCGATCTTCTCCTGCTCGGAGGCGGCGATCTTCACCGAGCCGTCGTCCTCGATGTTGATCTTGGCGCCGGTCTTTTCGACGATCTCGCGGATGATCTTGCCGCCCGTGCCGATGATGTCGCGGATCTTGTCGACCGGGACCTTGATGGTCTCGATCTTGGGCGCGAACTCGCCCAGCTCGGTGCGGGCGCCGTCGATGGCCTTGTCCATCTCGTCGAGGATGTGCAGGCGGCCGGCCGACGCCTGGGCGATGGCCTTGCGCATGATTTCCTCGGTGATGCCGGCGACCTTGATGTCCATCTGCAGCGAGGTGATGCCGTCACGCGTGCCGGCGACCTTGAAGTCCATGTCGCCGAGGTGATCCTCGTCGCCCAGGATGTCCGACAGGATGGCGAACTCGCCCGACGGCTCCAGGATCAGGCCCATGGCGATGCCCGAGACCGGCTTCTTCAGCGGCACGCCCGCGTCCATCAGGGCCAGCGACGATCCGCAGACCGTGGCCATGGAGGACGAGCCGTTCGACTCGGTGATCTCCGAGACCAGGCGGATGGTGTAGGGGAACTCGTCATGGCTGGGCAGCATCGGACGGATCGCCCGCCAGGCCAGCTTGCCGTGACCGATTTCCCGACGGCCCGCGCCGCCCATCCGGCCGGTCTCGCCGACCGAATAGGGAGGGAAGTTGTAGTGCAGGAGGAACTTCTCCTTGTACGTCCCGGTCAGGGCGTCGATGTACTGCTCGTCGTCGCCGGTGCCCAGCGTGGCGACCACGATGGCCTGGGTTTCACCGCGGGTGAACAGGGCCGAGCCGTGGGTGCGCGGGAAGACGCCGACTTCCGAGACGATCGGACGGACCTTGTCCAAGGCGCGGCCGTCGACGCGATGAGCGTTCTCGATGATGTCGCGACGCAGGACCTCGGCCTCGCACTCCTTGAAGGCGGCGCCGAACTTGGCCGGCTCGACGCCGTCCGGGTTCTCATCGGTCTTCACCAGGGCCTCGGCGGCCTTCTTCTTGGCGGCGCCGACGGCGTTGTGACGCTCGTGCTTGGTGACGTGGGTGTAGGCGGCCTTGATGTCCTCGCCGACCAGCTTCTTGATCGAGGCGACGACGTCGGAGTGGTCCTCGGCCTGGAAGTCGAAGGGATCCTTGGCGGCGTGCTCGGCCAGTTCGATGATGGCCTCGATCACCGGCTGCATGCCGCGATGGGCGAACATCAGGGCGTCCAGGAAGGTGTCTTCCGACAGTTCCTTGGCCTCGGATTCCACCATCATCAGGGCGTCGGCGGTGCCGGCGACGACCAGATCCAGCGCCGAGGATTCCATCTGGTCGATGGTCGGGTTCAGCACCAGCTCGCCGTCGATATAGCCGACGCGGGCGCCCGCGATCGGGCCCATGAAGGGCACGCCCGAGATCGTCAGGGCGGCGGAGGTCGCGACCATGGCGACGACGTCGGGGTCGTTCTCCAGGTCGTGCTGCAGCACGGTGACGACGACCTGGGTCTCGTTCTTGAAGCCCTTGACGAACAGGGGGCGGATCGGGCGGTCGATCAGGCGGCTGACCAGGGTTTCCTTCTCGGTCGGACGGCCTTCACGCTTGAAGTAGCCTCCGGGGATCTTGCCCGCGGCGAAGGTTTTTTCCTGATAGTTCACGGTCAGGGGGAAGAAATCCATGCCGGGCTTGGGCGCGCGGCCATAGACGACGGTGGCCAGAACCACGGTCTCGCCATAGGTGGCCAGGACCGCGCCGTCGGCCTGGCGGGCGATGCGGCCCGTCTCCAGGGTCAGGGGCCGGCCGGCCCAGTCGATCGTCTTGCGTTTGATGTCGAACATAGTCGTTTTGTCTTTCGTGCCCCGCGCGGCGGATTCCGGGCGGGCGTCCCGTCAGGGGGTGGAGCGTCGGGCCTTTCTCGTCCTTCGATCCGTGGGCCGGCCGCCCCATGGCGATCGGTCCGGGTGTGATGAGGACCGCTATGGAGCCCTCGCGTCAGTAGTCTGGACCGGACCACGCGCCCTCGGGCATCGGATCGGGTCGTTGCGCCGAACGTCCGGCGGCGCACCGGTCTTCATATGCGGAAAGAGGCGCGGGCGTGAACCCGCGCCTCGTGATCTGTTCCGCGCAGCCCGCGCTTAGCGGCGCAGGCCCAGCTTGGCGACGAGGGCGCCGTAGCGGTCCTTGTCGGTCTTGGCCAGGTGGTCGAGAAGGCGACGACGCTGCGAGACCAGCTTGAGCAGGCCCCGGCGGCTGTGGTTGTCCTTCTTGTGGGTCTTGAAGTGCTCGGTCAGGTTGGCGATGCGCTCCGACAGGATCGCGACCTGGACCTCGGCCGAGCCAGTGTCGCCCGACGAGCGGGCGTTGTCCGCAATGACCTCGGCCTTGCGTTCAGCAGTGATCGACATCCGCAGCTTCCTTTCTGTGCCCTAGCGCTCGGCCTGCGAGGCCTCGCTGCTTGAGGGCGGGGAAGTGTCCCTTCCGGCCCCGAAGGGATGGGTCAGGACAGGTTGAAAACGCGGTCGGGTTCGAGCCGACCGGCCCGCAACTGACAGAGGGCGACCAGCGTCTGGCCCTGAAAGGTGGAAACGGTGCGAGACCCGCCAGCGAGGCGGCTCTTCAGGGTTTCGACCTGTCGGGGGAGCAGAACGATCGGCCGTCCCTGCCGAAGCGAGAAGGCATCCTGGTCCGTCACGGCCAGCTCCGGGATGTCGTCCAGGGCGGTCGAGACGGGCAGCAAGCCCTCAAAGGCGGCGTCCCTATGCACCAGATCGGTCAGGAAATCCAGCGACACGGCGTTTTCGGTCGAGAACGGCCCCACCCGCTCGCGCCGCAGAGCCGAAACATGCCCCTCGGCCCCGAGCGCCAGCGCCAGATCGCGGGCCAGCGACCGGACATAGACGCCCTTGCCGGTGCGGATGGTGATCTCGACGTGGTCGTTGTCCGGCGCATCGGTGACGTCCGCCTCGTGGATGACCACGCGTCGGCTCTCCAGCTCGAAGTCGGCGCCGTCGCGGGCCAGGTCGTAGGCGCGCTGTCCGTCGACCTTGATGGCCGAGAAGCGCGGCGGGGTCTGGTCGATCTCGCCGACGAAGGCCGGGAGCGCGGCCTTCACCGCCTCGACCGATGGCCGGACGTCAGAGCGGGCGACGATCTCGCCCTCGCGGTCCACGCTGTCGGTCGAGACGCCCCAGTTGACGGTGAAGCGATAGACCTTCTGGGCGTCCATCAGGAACGGGACGGTCTTGGTCGCTTCGCCCAGCGCGATGGGCAGGATGCCGGTAGCCAGGGGATCGAGCGTGCCCGCATGCCCGGCCTTCTGCGCATCGAACAGGCGACGGACCTTCGTCACGGCCTCGGTCGAGCCCATCTCCAGCGGCTTGTCGAGGCAGACCCAGCCGTGGACGGGGTTGCCCTTCTTCCTGCGGCCCATCAGGCGTCGTCATCTTCGACCCGAGGATCGAGGTCGGCGCGGACGCGCGGGTCGTCCAGCAGCCGGTTCAGGCGCTCGGCGGCGGCGAAGCTCTCGTCGTGGCGGAAACGGAGATCGGGGGTGAAGCGCATGTCGATATGCCGACCCAAGGCTCCGCGCAGGAACTTCGCGTGGACGTTCAGAGCCTTCACGATCTCGTCGATGTGGCCCGCCGTGTCCGAGGTCTCGATCCCGGCGCCCAGGGGCTCGACGAAACAGGTCGCGTGCTTGAGGTCGGGCGACAGACGCACCTCGGTCACCGTCACCGAAACCCCGATCAGGGCCGGATCGCGGATCTCGTTCTCGCGCATCACCTCGACCAGGGCGTGGCGGATCATCTCCGACGCGCGAAGCTGGCGCTGGCTGACCAGCCCGGCGGTGGATTTCGACTTGGGTTTGCGGTTGCTCATGACGTCATCCAGTTCGCCGTCGGGGATCGGACCCGGCTCGAAAAGCGAAAGGCGGGCGGTCTAGGCGTTGCGACGACCGCTGTCCAGTTCGTGCCAAACCCCGCCGAGCCCCAAGACCATTCCGACGGCGGCAAAGGTGCCCGCGATGATCCAAACGAAGGCGTATTGGCCAATGTCCGCCGGTCCGAACAGACCAAGCAGGATTGCTATGCCACAACCCCACCCGGCTCCGGCCCAAATCAGCGTGGGTCTGCGCAATCGCCCTGATCTCCGCAAGGCGTAGACCGTCGGCCAACCGAGACAAAGCACCCCTGCGAGGCTCGGCAGAAACCCAAAAAGAACAGCAAGGGGAAGATAGCCTACGAGCGAGAAAACGAGCTCGAGCTGCCCCTGCTTGGCGATGTCTACGGCGGTCAAAGTGAGGCCCGCTCCGACAGGACCCAGCGCCGATGCCAGCAGTGTGGTCCAAATGAAAGTCGACCGTCTGATGGACCATGCGGGGCTAGGCATGGCCTCTGGTATCCCTGTCCACCGTGGCGACCACCTCGCCTGCGGTGACGGCGCGCATCGGCCGGATGTCGAGACCGGCGGCGTTGAGCACCCGCGCCGTCCAGCTGTTGCAGAGGTAGCCCATCCAGAAATGCTCATGGCTGGCGAAGAAGTGCGCGCCCGCGTCCGGTCGAGCCGTCGACAGCCGGGCGTGGCCGTCCTGAAGCGCGAGCGAGGCCTCCACCCGTTCGGTCATCGCCGCGAAAGCGTCTGGCGACAGGCGCAGCGTCCGCACCTTTTCTGCCGCAAGGCCACGCGTGGGATCGCCCGCGTGCGGGTCCAGCATGACCACCGACGCATTGCCCGGCCGGAAGAAGGCCCGCGCGCCGTCCAGCAGGCGGCCCTCCATCGGCGAGGTGTCGGTGAAGAACTTCGCATCGCCCCAGCCGATCAGGATCCAGTCTCCCGCGCCCACTGAACGAGACGCCTGCGCCAGAGGCCCGCCACGCGCCTCCAGCGCCGCGCGCGGCACGGCGAGGTCGGTGTGGAAGCCGTTGTTCAGGATGTGGACCACAACCGGCGGCCCCGCGTCCAAGGCGATCTCGGCCCCAGGCCGTGTCCAGGTCCAGAGCCCGGCGACCAGGCCCAGCAGACCCGCGATGACGACGCCCCCCACGCCACGCATCAGGGGGTCTCGCCGACCGGGGCGCGGGGCGGGGCGCTCCATTCGCCGCGATAGAGGTAGGACAGGGTCACGCAGTGGCGATAGGCGCCATCGGGCCAGCGGCCTACGCCGTGCATGGCCATCGGCCGCCCGGCGCGCACGCGGCCGAGCACAAGGAAGGTCTGGTCCGCGCCGGGGCAGAGGGCGCGGGCGAGGCCCCGTCCGTCGCCTTCCAGCGGGATGGTGTAGACCGTGGCTTCGGAAACCCCGTCGGGCAGGACCCGGCGCGCCTCGTCCGGCCCGCCGCGCGCGATGGTGGCCGAGCCCCTCGCGCTGGTGGACAGAATGCGCCGCACGCTGATCGCCCCGAACAGCCCGCGCTCGACCTCCAGCGTCACGCCGCGTGTCAGCGCGCGCGTCACCCGATCCGCCGGATCGAAGGCCAGCAGGCGGGTGTCCGCCGCCGCCGGTCCGGCGAGGGCGAGAAGACAGAGACTGACGATCAGACGGCGCATCGCAGCACTGATACCGCGATCCGTGGCGGAAGGGAGGCCAAGACCCAAGCGCGAAGCGGCGCTCAAGCAGCGAGCGACCGCGTCGCGAGCGGTAGCGCCGACAAACTGGCACTCAAGCAGCGAGGCTCCGCGAGCCGAGCGTTAGCGCCCGGCGCGCAGCGCCATGCTTAAAGGCTCCGCTTCACTTCCTCGACCGTGAAGCACTCGATGTAGTCGCCGACCTTGATGTCCTGGAAGCCCTGGAAGTGCATGCCGCACTCCTGGCCCGACGGGACCTCGTTGACCTCGTCCTTGAAGCGCTTGAGCGTGGCGAGCGTGCCCAGCTCCAGCACCACGACGTCGTCGCGGATGATCCGGACCTTGGCGCCCTTGCGGACCACGCCTTCGGACACCCGGCAGCCGGCGATCTTGCCGGTCTTGGAGATGTCGAAGATCTGAAGCACCTGGGCGTTGCCCAGGAAGGTCTCGCGCTGGAGCGGGGCCAGCATGCCCGAGAGCACGCCCTTCATGTCGTCCAGCAGGTCGTAGATGATCGCGTAGTAGCGGATCTCCACGCCCTCGCGGTCGGCGAGGTCGCGGGCCTGTTTCGACGCGCGGACGTTGAAGCCCAGGATCGGAGCGCCCGCCGACTTGGCCAGCTGGACGTCGGATTCGGTGATGCCGCCGGCGCCGGAATAGACGACGCGGGCGCGGACCTCGTCATTGCCCATCTTCTCCAGCGAGCCGGAGATGGCCTCGCCCGAGCCCTGGACGTCGGACTTGATGACGACCGGCAGCTCCGAGATCTTCTTGGAACCGAGCTTGGACATCATGTCGACCAGCGACACCTGATTGATGCCGCCCGTGGCCTTCTCGCGCTTCTGGCGGGCGCGGAACTCGGTCAGCTCGCGGGCGCGGGCCTCGCTGTCCACGGTGGCGAAGATGTCGCCGGGCGAGGGCGCCTCGTCCAGTCCCAGGATCTCGACCGGAACCGAGGGCCCGGCGTCCTTGAGCTGTTCGTTGCGCTCGTTCAGCAGGGCGCGAACCTTGCCCCACGAGGAGCCGGCCACGACGATGTCGCCGCGCTTCAGCGTGCCGCGCTTGACCAGGACGGTGGCGACCGGGCCGCGGCCCTTGTCCAGCTTGGCCTCGATGACCACGCCCTCGGCCGAACGCTCGGGATCGGCCTTCAGGTCCATGACCTCGGCCTGCAGCAGGATGGCCTCGATCAGGCCATCGAGGTTGGTCCGGGCCTTGGCCGAGACCTCCACGATCTGGGTGTCGCCGCCGAGCGCCTCGGAGATGACCTCGTACTGCAGCAGTTCGTTGACGACACGCTGCGGATCGGCCTCGGGCTTGTCGATCTTGTTGACCGCCACGATGATCGGAGCCCCCGCCGCCTTGGCGTGCGAAATCGACTCGATCGTCTGGGGCATGACCCCGTCGTCGGCCGCGACCACCAGGACCACGATGTCGGTGACGTTGGCGCCGCGCGTCCGCATGGCGCTGAAGGCCGCGTGGCCGGGCGTGTCCAGGAAGGTGACCGCCTCGCCGTTGGCCGTGCGCACCTGATAGGCGCCGATATGCTGGGTGATGCCGCCGGCCTCGCCCGCCGCCACGTCGGTGGTGCGCAGCGCGTCCAGCAGAGACGTCTTGCCGTGGTCGACGTGGCCCATGATGGCCACGACCGGGGCGCGCGGCGTGGTCGCCTCGTCGTCCACCGCGTCGGACAGGAAGCCTTCCTCGACGTCGCTCTCCGACACACGCTTGACGGTCATGCCGTATTCGTCGGCCACCAGTTCGGCGGTGTCCGTGTCGATGACGTCGTTGATCTTCATCATCAGACCCTGCTTCATCAGGAACTTGATGATGTCGACGCCGCGCACGGCCATCCGGTTGGACAGCTCCTGCACGGTGATGACGTCGGGGATGACGACCTCGCGCGGACGGTTGGGCGTATCGGTCGAGCCGCCCTTCCTCTTTTCCTTCTCGCGTTCGCGGGCCCGCCGGACCGAGGCCAGGGAGCGCATGCGCTCGGCGGCGTCCTCGTCGCCACCGGCCACGGCCTGGATGGTCAGACGGCCTTCGCGGCGCTTGGGCTCGCCGCGGGTGCGGCTGACGGCCTTGCCCGGACCGGCGTCCGAGAAACGCTTGTCGCGATCCTCCTCACCGGCCTTGGCGGGACGGCCGAAGCCGGCGCCCGGCGCGCGGCTGGGACGCAGCACATTGGGCTCCGCCGGCGGCGCGTTCGGGGCCGGACGGCCGCCGGGACCGGTGCGGGCCGCGCCGGGACGGGCGGCGCCGGGGGCCGGACGCGGGTTCAGCGCGGAGTAGCGGACGGGCTCGGCGGGGCGACCGGGCGCGCCGCCGGGACGGGCCGAAGGCGGACGCGCGGTCTGGGGCCGGTCTGAATAGGACCGTTCGCCACCGCCCATGGCTTCCTCGCGGGCCGAGCGGCCGCCGAAACCCGGAGCCGGCGTGCGGCCCGGCGTCGGGGCCTTGGGCACGCGCTGGCCGAAGTTGACGACGGGGCGAGCGGGCGGAGCCGGACGCGCGGGCGCCGCCGGAGCAGGCGTCGGAGCCGGGGCAGGGGTCGGCGCGGCGGCGGCCGGGGCCGGAGCGGGCGCGGCCGGCTTGGGCGCGGGCCTGGCGGGGGCCGCGGCGCCCAGCTTGGCGGCTTCGGCGCGGGCCGCTTCGGCGGCGGCCTTGGCGGCGGCGGCTTCGGCCTGGGCGGCGCTGGCGGCGCGCTCGGCGGCGGCGGCCTGTTCCCGCGCGGCGGCGTCACGGCGCGCCTGCTCCTCGGCCTGGGCCTTGGCGCGCTCGGCCTGCTGGCGCGTGGCCAGTTCGATGGCGCGACGACGGGCTTCCTGTTCCTCGTTGGACAGGCGGCCGCCGGCGGGTTGCGGCGCGGCGGGACGCGGGGCCTGCGGCGCGGCCGGAGCCTCGGTCCGCGGACGCGCGACGTCGAAGCCCTGGGGCCGCTGATGACCCCCGGCCGGAGCGCCCGGGCGGCGCTTGATCTCGACGGCGACCGTCTTGGTGCGGCCGTGGCTGAAGCTCTGGCGCACGGTGCCGGTGGGCACCGAGCCCACCGCGCGCGGCTTCAGGCTCAGCGGCGCGCGCGGTCCCGTCGTGGACGGGGTTCCCGTGGGAGCCTGGCCTTCGTTGGTCTTGTCGTTCTCGTCGGTCATCCGGTCGCTTTACTCGTGGGCGGGAAGGTCCGCCGGTCGTCCTAAGGTCGTCTCGTCAAACGCAAAAAGCCGTGCGACGCCCGACCCTTCCAAGGAAGGATCGAACCCCGCCCGTTCGCCCTCACGGGCCTGATCCTGGGTCTTCGTCTGACCCGCTCCCGCCGCCGGACCCCGTTCCGAGGTCCCACTCCGGGGGGCGGAGCGGTCGAAATCCCGCCAATCGCGAGGCCTCCTGGCCCCAGCGATCCGCCCGCCCTCCGGCGAGCAGGACGGCGTGTATCGCATTTTCCAGCCCGAGGGCCAAACTCAAATCGTCCGCGCTGAAGGCCCCGCAGACCCGCGTCGCCTGATGCCGCGCCAGATTGAGCAGTTTTCCCCGTCCGTCGGCCGCGCCGTCCGACGCCTCGATCAGCCAGGCCGCGTAGCCCGACCGGATCGCCGCCGCGCATTTCTCGAAGCCCGAGATAAGCACGCCTTCGCGTCGGGCAAGACCCAGCTGGTCCAGACAGCGCCGAACCAGCAGGCCCTCGACCGTATCAGCCAGATCGGCGGGCGCCTTCAGCGGCGCCTTGGCCGAGCGGGAGAAGAGGTTCTTCCTCACCGCCGTCTCGATGGAGGCCCGATCGGCCGCCACCCACATGCCGCGACCCGGCAACTTCCGTCCCAGATCTGGCGCCACCGCGCCGTCCGGGCTCGCCACGAAGCGGATCAGACAGGTCTCGTCCATCGCCTGGTGCGTGACCAGGTCGCGGCGCTCCCTATCCGATGTCGCGGCGGCGAGACCCATGGACGGCTGCGGCTCCCATCACTGGTCGCGCGGCTGGTCGGGGTCCTCGGCGAGGACCTCGGCGTCAGCATCGGCGTCTTGCGGGGCGCTGTCGAAGACGGCCTCGGGGTCGTATTCGCCCTCGGCGTACTCTTCCTCGTACTCCGGCTCGGGCTGCGGCAGCTCGGACGCGTCGATCCAGCCGGCGGCCACGCGGGCCTGGAGGATCAGCATCTCGGCGTCTTCCTGGGCCAGGTTGAAGCTCTCCAGCACGCCCGGGACCTTCACCCGCTCGCCGTTCCGGACCTCATAGCCGCCGCGGATTTCGTCGGTGGCCAGGTCGGCCAGGTCCTCGACGGTCTTGATCCCGCCTTCGCCCAGAGCCACCGCCATAGGCAGGGTCACGCCCGGCACGTCGAGCACGCCGTCCTCGACGCCGAGCTCCTTGCGCTTGGCGTCCAGCTCGGCCGCCTGACGATCCAGGAAGTCGCGGGCGCGGGCCTGCAGTTCCTCGGCGGTGTCCTCGTCGAAGCCCTCGATCTCGGCGACTTCATAGCTCTCGACGTAGGCCAGGTCCTCGACCGTGGCGAAGCCCTCGGTCACCAGGAGCTGGGCGATGACCTCGTCGACGTCGAGCGCCTCCTGGAACAGCTGGGTGCGCTCTGCGAACTCGCGCTGGCGACGCTCGGAGTCCTGGCTCTCGGTGATGATGTCGATCTGCCAGCCGGTCAGCTGGGAGGCCAGGCGCACGTTCTGACCGCGACGGCCGATGGCCAGCGACAGCTGTTCGTCCGGCACCACCACCTCGACGCGGTCGGCCTCTTCATCGAGCACCACCTTGGAGACCTCGGCCGGAGCCAGGGCGTTCACGATGAAGGTGGGCTCATCGTTGTTCCACTGGATGATGTCGATCTTCTCGCCCTGCAGTTCGGCGACCACGGCCTGGACGCGCGAACCGCGCATGCCGACGCAGGCGCCGACGGGGTCGATCGAGCTGTCGTTCGACAGGACCGCCATCTTGGCGCGCGAGCCGGCGTCGCGGGCGGCGGCGCGGATCTCGATCACGCCGTCATAGACCTCGGGCACTTCCTGGGCGAACAGCTTGGCCATGAAGCCGGGGTGGGCCCGGCTCAGCATGACCTGCGGACCCTTGGCCTCGGGCCGGACGTCGTAGATGTAGGTGCGGATCCGGTCGCCGATGTTGAACACCTCGCGCGGGATCGACTGGTCGCGGCGCATGATGCCCTCGCCCCGGCCCAGATCGACGATGGTGTTGCCGTATTCGACGCGCTTGACGGTGCCGTTGACGATCTCGCCGACGCGGTCCTTGAACTCCTCGTACTGGTTGGCGCGCTCGGCCTCACGCACCTTTCCGGTGATGACCTGGCGGGCCATCTGGGTCTGGACGCGGCCGAACTCGAACGGCGGCAGTTCCTCGACGTATTCCTTGCCGACCACGGCCTCCGGATCGCGCTTCAGGGCGTCGCGCAGCCGCACCATGGCGCTGTCGTTGAACTCTTCCAGCTCGTCCTCGGGCTGCCAGTCGTCCTCGACGATGGTGACGTGGCGCGTCAGGGCCAGTTCGCCGGTCTTCGGGTCGATCTTGGCGCGGATGTCGTGGTGGGCGCCGTAGCGCGACTTGGCGCCCTTCTGGATCGCCTCCTCCAGCGCCTCGATCACGATCTCGCGGTCGATGTTCTTTTCCTGCGCAACCGAATTGGCGATCTGGAGCAGCTCCAGACGGTTGGCGGAGATACCGGTCACGGCCATCAGGCGTCGTCCTCAGTGGTCTTGATGTTGGTGTTGGCTTCGGCGCTTCCCGAAGGAAGGCCGTCGTCTTCGGGTTCGCCCCTCGCGGCCCGTATCGCGGCGCCGCGCTTCAGGAGCGCATCGTTCATGACCAGCTTGGCGTCCGCCAGCCAGTCGAAGGGGATCAGCGCGGTGTCGTCCTCGCCGTCCAGGTCGATGGCGATGTTGTCGTTCTCGGTCCCCGCGATCAGACCCTTGAAGCGCTTGCGCCCCTCGATCATGCGATCGGTCTCGAGCCGGGCCTCCAGCCCCTCGAAGATGTCGAAGTCCTTCAGCCGGGTCAGGGGCCGGTCGATGCCGGGCGACGACACTTCCAGTAGATACTCCCCCGCGATCGGGTCGGCCGCATCCATAACCTCAGATACGGCGCGGCTCAGGCGCGCGCACTCCTCGACCGAGATATCGTTGTCCGCCGGGCGTTCAGCCATGATCTGGAGCCGACGCCGCAGGGTGCCGCCCATCAGCCGCACGCGCACGATCTCCAGGCCGAGCGACTCCGCGACGGGATCGACCAGCTCCAGGATTTCGCGATCTTCGACGGTCTTGGCGCGCAAGGGGATGCTTCGGGCAAAAGAAAAAGCGGTCGGCCATCCAGGCCGCCGCTTTGAACGACGCCGTTGGACGCCGGTCTAACGATGTGGGGAGCCCTATAGACCCGCTTGCGCCGAAAGAAAAGGGCGGCGTCGGCCGCCCCTCCCAACCGTCAGTGCGCGTGGGCCCGCTTGCGACCCAGTCCGCCGGTCAGCAGGGTCTTGATGAAGAAGAAGACGGCGATGACGATCGCATAGCCGAGGAACAGCGCCAGCCGCGTGATCCAGAACCCACCCTCGGTCAGATCGGGCAGCAGGAAGGCGCCGCCGTCGAGCATCGGTCGGAGGGCCTCGATCAGGGTCTGGACCAGGGTGGCGCCCAGCGCCGCGCCCCACAGGCCGCTCCAGGCCCCCATCAGGAAGAAGCCGAACACGGCGGCGATCACCAGGCCCATGACCTGGTTGACCCCGTCGAAGCCGCTATCGGCCAGCGCCAGCAGGCCCTGCAACAGATCGCCCAGCTGGGCGAGAAGGTCTTCCATGACGCGCCGCTCCGGTTCGATGTCCCACGGCCCCGCTTGGCCGCCGGCAGGGTTAACGCCGGTCGCCGGAAATGGCTCCGCTTAGCGCCCCGTCGATCCGAAACCGCCCGCCCCGCGCTCGGTTTCGTCCAGCGTCTCGACCACGAAGACCGAGACCTTGGCCACCGGCGCAATCACCATCTGGGCGATGCGCTCGCCCCGCCGGATCACGAACGGCTCCTGACCGAGGTTGACCAGGATCACCCCGACCTCGCCGCGATAGTCGCTGTCGATGGTGCCCGGCGTGTTCAGGCAGGTGATCCCGTGCTTCAACGCCAGCCCCGAGCGCGGCCGCACCTGCGCCTCCCACCCGGGCTCCAACGCCATCTTGAAGCCGGTCGGGACCAAGGCCCGTGCGCCGGGTGTCAGCGTCAGCGGCGCATCGTCAGCGACCGCCGCCCGCAGGTCCATCCCCGCCGATCCGGCGGTCTCATAGGCCGGCAGCGCCAGGCCTTCGGCGTGCGGCAAGCGCTGGATGCGGAGCGTGCTCAAGGGCGGTCCTCAGGCTCTGGGGGCGAAGTGATCGGCGATCCGGTCGGCCAGGCGCTCGGCGACCTCGGTCTTGGACAGGCGCGGCCAGGGCTCGGCGGCGTCCTTCGTGACCAGCAGCACAGTGTTGCCGTCCGCGCCGAAGACATCGGCGGAGACGTCGTTGCCGACGATCCAGTCGCAGCCCTTCCTCGACAGCTTGGCCCGGGCGTTGGCCTCCAGGTCGGTGGTCTCGGCCGCGAAGCCGACGACCAGCGTCGGCCGGTTCGGCCCCGCCTTGGCGATTCCCGCGAGGATGTCGGGGTTCTCGATCAGGGCCAGGGCGGGAGGCCCGCCGGGCGCCTTCTTGATCTTTCCGCCGGCGATGGTGTCGACCCGCCAGTCGGCCACGGCGGCGGATAGCACGGCGATGTCGGCGGGAAGCGCGGCTTCCGTCGCCGCCTGCATCTGCAAGGCCGTCTCGACGTCGACGCGGGTCACCCCCAGCGGCGCGGGCAGGCCCGTCGGCCCCGACACCAAGGTCACGTCCGCGCCTCGCTCGGCCAGGGCGGCGGCGATGGCATAGCCCTGCTTGCCGCTGGAGCGATTGGTCAGGCCCCGCACCGGATCGATCGGTTCGAACGTGGGCCCCGCCGTGACGACGGCCTTTCGCCCCGCCAGCGGCCGCCCGGCCGGTCCCGCGAGTTCGGCCTTGATGGCCTCCAGGATCGCCGCCGGCTCGGCCATGCGCCCCGGCCCGAACTCGCCGCACGCCATCTCGCCGTCGTCGGGGCCGACCACCGCCATTCCGTGCAGGCCAGGGAAGCCCTTCAGGCGCGCGACGTTCGCCTGCACCGCCGGGTGGGTCCACATCCGCACGTTCATCGCCGGGGCCAGCAGAACCCGCTTGTCCGTCGCCAGCAATGTCGTGGAAGCGAGGTCGTCGGCCAGGCCGTTCGCCGCCTTGGCGATCAGCCCCGCCGTGGCCGGGGCCACGACCACCAGATCGGCCCAACGCGACAGCTCGATATGGCCCATCGTCGTCTCGTCGTCGGGCAGGAACAAGCCTTGCCTGACAGGATGACCTGTGAGCGCCGCCAGCGACAGGGGGGTTACGAAGGCCGCCCCGCCTTCAGTCAGGATCGAGCGCACCTCGGCACCGGCCTTCCTGAGCAGACGCACAAGCTCCAGCGCCTTGTAGGCCGCGATACCGCCGCCCACGATCAGCAGGATTTTTCGGCCGTTCAGGGCGGGACTGGACATGAGCCTCATCTAGCCGCCGTCGACCGACCGGTCGAGACGCGAAAAAAGAACATTGCATGAACAGCTGAGTTGTGCGTAACGTTGGTTCGCGGAATGGTTGGAGGGTGAAATGAAGTCGACGTTGATGGGCACGACGCTGGCTGCAATGCTGGGCCTGACGACTTGCGGCAATGGAGACTCGGCTGTCGAGACGCGCGACCGGGCGCAGGCGACGTCGGTCTCCCTGATGTCGGCGACGGTTTCGGAAGGGACCGGAGAAGAGGCTGCCGCGACGGCCGACGTAGCGCCACCGCTGACCGCCAATCGGCGCGAGACGGTCGATGAAAAGATCCAGCGTCTCTACGAGCGCAACGGAGCGGACTTTGGCGCCAGATCGCCCGAGGACTTCCTGGCCAAGATCACGGCCTTCACCACGTCGCCACCGTCGGGCACCGACCGGGCGACGCGACCTAATGGCGATGTGCTGCTGTATCAGGCCTCGACCAACACTTTTGCCGTTGTGGATCGAGACGGCACGCCGCGCACCATGTTCAAGCCGGACGAGGGCGAAGCCTACTGGGCCGAACAGAAGGCGGCTGCACCGACGTTCGGACAGCGTCGTTCAGACGGCTAGGATCGACGACGGGCAACGCGAGAACGCTAGTCGACGTCGGGCCGCTCCACCATTTCGCGGATTAGATCGAGCGCCAGTTTCTGCTGGCGAGCCGATAGTCTGGGGGCCAGACGGGCGATCTCGATCGTGTGCCGGGTAGCCGGGAAGTCGTGCTCGAAGGCCGGAGCGCTGTCCTCCGCCATGCCCGGCTGGGCGCCACCCAGACCCTGGAAGAAGTAGGCCACGTCGACCTTGAAGAAGCGAGCAATGTCCCAGAGCTTGGACGCCGATATCCGGTTGGTGCCCTTCTCGTACTTCTGGATTTGTTGAAAGGTCAGGCCGAGCGCCCGACCAAGATCGCTCTGGTTATAGCCCAGGCTGATCCGTTTCTCGCAGACCCGACGCCCCACGTGCCGGTCCACCGGATGGGGGCCGTCCGCTCCCTTGCCTCTCGCCATTTCGTTCGCCGCTGTGAAAAGTTCGTATTGTGGAAGACGCCATGCGCCCGCCGCCAGCGCCTGTCATGCAAATTCTGGGAAATGGCGATTCCGCCCGTTGACACCGGAGAATCGACCCCTTGTACGCCGACCACGGGCAAGCCGATGTCGCCGCACTTGCGACCATCGTGGCCTCCGTCTCAAGATCTTCAGCGGAGACCTCCAGGGCGAGCCAGAGCGAGCGGTGACAGGCCAGTGAGCAGCAGGAGCGCAAAGAGGACATCGCCGAATCCGCCATAGAGCGTCGGGGATTTCGCCTCCGGGAGCCGCGCGTCGATCACCCCGCTTTCGCCGCTGTCCAGTCGCTGGCCGTCGATCACCCGCCCCCACGGATCGATCATGGCAGAGACGCCCGTCGGGGTCGCTCGGACCACCGGCAGCCCCGTCTCGATCGCGCGATAGCTGGCGAGGTTCAGATGCTGGATCGGTCCGGAGGTCGCCCCGAACCATGCGTCATTCGAGACATTGACGATCCATTCCGGCCGGCCCCGCCCCGCCGGCGTGAAGCCCGGATACAGGCTCTCATAGCAGATCAGGGGCTGGACCCTCGACCCGTTCGGTAGGCTGATGGGAGCCGGCGTCGGCCCGGCGCTGAAATCAGCCGGCATATGGACGAGGCTGCGCACGCCGAGGGCGCTCATGAGCGCGCCGAGCGGCAGGAATTCGCCAAACGGCACCAGCCGGTGCTTGTCATAGATGGCTGCGACGCCCAGACCCTCGCCGCCCTCGTCATGCAGGGCGATCAGGCTGTTGAAGTAGCGCGCCCGTCCGTCCTCGCCGCGTTCACCCCGCGCGAATCCGGCCAGAAGAGTCTGCCCCGGCCGCAGCGCCCGGGCGATGGCCGCGCCATCCGGCGAACCGGGCGCGAAGACGTCGTCGAAGCTGGCCGGTAGCGCCCCCTCGGGCCAGACCACCAGGTCCGGCAGGGCCTCACCCGGCCGGGCGGTCAGATTGACATAGCGCTCGACGATCGAGCGATAGGCCTCGGGCGTCCATTTGGACTCCTGGTCCACGTCAGGCTGAACGATGCGGACCAGGGTGGCGGTCTCGCGCACCTCGGCTCCGGCCAGCCGGATCGCTCCGCCGATGATCAGGGCCAGGAAAACCGTGGCCCCAGCCACGGCGACGCCGATCCGGTCCTTTCTGGGGCCCGGCGTCAGCAGAGGCCCGAACGCCGCCGCCGCCGCGACCGTCACAAGACCGAGCCCATAGACGCCCGCGATCGCAGCGAACTGGGACGCGGCTGAACCCGCCCTCCACCCTGCGCCCGCCGGATTCCACGGAAAGCCGGTCAGCACATGACCGCGCAGCCATTCCAGCAGGGCGAAGAAGGCCGCGAACACCAGCACGCGCGCCAGACTGGCCGGCGCGAACCGGCGATAGAGCGCGGACGCCGCGCCCCAGAACAAGCCGATCCCGGCGGGCAGCAGGCTGGCGGCGAAGGGCGCCATCCAGGCCTGAGCCGGATTGACCAGAAAGGCCTCGGCCACCCACCAGCAGCCGACGAGAAAATAGCCGAACCCCGCGAGCCAGCCGACCCAGAACGCCCCGCGCACGGTGGTCGAACGCTCCGCGAGCAGCATCAGCAGGGGATAGGCGACCAGCCCCGGCAGAATGCCGAACGGCGGATGCACCAGGGCTGCGAGGACCCCCGCGGCCAGCGCAAGCCCGATCCTGCTCCAGCGCCCGGTCAGCAGCGAGCCGATGACATCCTTTCCAGCCATCACGTCGTCACCAGATAGGGGTCCGCCACGCCGAGCGTCGCCAGGATCTCGCGCTCCTCGGCCTCCATCGCCTCGGCCTCGACATCGTCCTCATGGTCGCGGCCCAGCAGATGGAGCACGCCATGGACGGTCAGGTGAGAGAGGTGATCCGAGAGGCTCCTGCCCTGCGCCCGCGCCTCGTCGGCGCAGACCCCAAAGCCGAGCACGATGTCGCCCAGGGGCTGGATATCCGCGCCGGGGATGGCGGCGGCGGGGAAGGACAGGACATTGGTCGGCCTGTCCTTTCCGCGAAAGCGGGCGTTCAGGTCGCGCACCGTCTCATCATCGCTCAGCAGGACGGTGACCGTGCCGGTCGCGACGCCCAGCGCCGCCTTGGCCGCACGGGCCACGACGGCCTCGACATCGGCGATCGACGCCGACCACGCCGCGTCCTCGACCTCGACCTCGATCATCGCTCGGACGGGTCCTCGAGATCGGGAGCTGGGCGACTGCGCGTCGCATCGGCGTCGTAGGCGCGCACGATCCGCTCGACCATGGCGTGACGCACCACGTCCTCGGCCTCGAAGGCCAGCACGCCGACGCCCTGGACGTCCTTCAGGATCCGCAGCGCATGGGCCAAGCCGCTGTCGCGCGGGTTCAGAAGGTCTATCTGGCTGGGGTCGCCCGTCACCACCATGCGCGCGCCTTCGCCCAGACGGGTCAGGACCATCTTCATCTGCAGTCGGCTGGTGTTCTGGGCCTCGTCGACGATGATGAAGGCGTGGCTCAGCGTGCGGCCGCGCATGAAGGCGATGGGCGCGGCCTCGATCTCGCCCTTGTCGCGCCGGCGCTGGACGTCCTCGGCCCCCAGGATGTCGTTCAGAGCCTCCCAGATCGGCGCCAGATAGGGATCGACCTTCTCGTTGAGATCGCCCGGCAGGAAGCCCAGCTTCTCGCCCGCCTCGACCGCCGGGCGCGTGATGACCAGCCGGTCGACCTGCCCGCGCCGCAGCAGCGACGCGCCATAGGCGGCGGCCAGGAAGGTCTTACCGGTGCCCGCCGGGCCGACGCCGAAGGTCAGCTCGCAGCGCGACAGGGTCTCCAGATAGCGCGCCTGGGCGTTGGTCTTGGGCACGATCGCCCCGCGCTTGCCGATCGGCAGGGCCATGGGATCGGAACTGGGCGCGCCCTTGCCGCCGCCTCGCGCCGCGGCGATGCCGGCGCGCACGTCGGCCTCATTGACATCGGCGCCCTTGTCGGCGCGGGCGACCAGGGCCGCAATCACCGTCTTGGCGTTTGCGCGGTCGCGGGCTCCTCCGTTGATCGAAACCCCGCCGCCGGGAGCCTCGATCAGCACCTTGAAGGCGTCCTCGATCAGGGCGACATGGCGGCTGTTCGGCCCGATGACAGCACGCAGCGCGCGGTCGTCCAAGGCGAGGAACTCGGATTCTCGCGCCACTCAGGCCGCCTTCTCTTGAAGGAGCCGTCCGGTCAGACTGTTCTGTTGTCCGCTCACGATCTCGACGGGAACGATCTGTCCGATCAGATGATCCGCGTCCTCGGCATGGACGGACTGCAAATAGGGCGAGCGGCCGATGGCCTGACGCCCATGGCGGCCCTTCTTCTCGAACAGCACGTCCAGGGTCTTGCCGACCTGGGCCTTGTTGAAGGCGACCTGCTGCTCCAGGAGCAGCACCTGCAGCGCGTGGAGCCGGGTCAGCGAGACGTCGGCCGGCACCTGCGTCCCAATTCCGGCGGCGGGCGTCCCGGGGCGCGGCGAATACATGAAGCTGAAGGCCGAGGCGTAGTTCACCTGCCGCACCAGATCGAGGGTGTCCTCGAAATCCCGGTCGGTCTCGCCGGGGAAGCCGACGATGAAGTCCCCCGATAACGCCATGTCCGGCCGCGCCTCGCGGATCCGTCCGATCAGGTCGATGTACTTCTGTCGCCCGTGCTTCCTGTTCATCAGCCGCAGGATGCGGTCCGAGCCTGACTGAACCGGCAGGTGCAGATAGGGCATAAGGTGGGGCAGCTCGGCATGGGCCGCGATCAGGTCGTCGGCCATGTCATTGGGGTGGCTGGTCGTATAGCGGATACGGTCGATGCCTTCGATTTCGGCCAGCGCTCGCGCCAGGCGCGCCAGCGTCCAGACCGAGCCGTCCGGCCCTGCGCCGTCATAGGCGTTGACGTTCTGGCCCAGCAGGGTCAGCTCGCGCACACCCTGGGCCGCCAGTCCGCCCGCCTCCGCCAGAACGGCTTCGGCCGGACGCGACCACTCGGCGCCCCGCGTATAGGGCACCACGCAGAAGCTGCAGAACTTGTCGCAGCCTTCCTGCACCGTCAGGAAGGCGGTCGGCCCATTGATGCCGCGCGCTTCGGGCAGGCTGTCGAACTTCTCGTCGGCGGCGAAGTCGGCCCCGATGCGCTCGCCGCGCGCGCGCGCCGTGCGGGTCAGCAGCTCGGGAAGCTGATGATAGGCCTGGGGGCCGACCACCAGATCGACCGCCGGCTGGCGACGCATGATCTCCTCGCCCTCGGCCTGGGCCACGCAGCCGGCGACCGCGATGGTCATGGCGCCGGATCGGCTCTCCTTCATCTCGCGCAGTTTGCCGAGCTCGGAATAGACCTTCTCGGCCGCCTTCTCGCGGATGTGGCAGGTGTTCAGGATGACGAAATCCGCGCCCTCGGCCGTGTCGGTCGGGGCATAACCGAGCGGGCGCAGCACATCGGCCATGCGCTCGCTGTCATACACGTTCATCTGGCAGCCGTAGGTCTTGATGAACAGTCGCTTGACGCCGGGAGCGGTCTCCGGCGTCGCGACCGTCCCGGCCTGCGGCGGGGTCAGGGTCTCGGACATGGGCGGCTTATGATCGCCGATCCCGGCGACCGCAAGGCGGGCGGTGCCCGACGGGGCTCAGGACACCTTCTCGGGCGCGACCCTGGCGACGTTGCGCGTATAGATCAGGCCCTCGCGCCGCGACGGCTCGGCCCCCGGAATGGGTTTTCCGTATAGCTCCAGCTTGTGTCCCACCAGCTCGAAGCCCAGCCGCTCGGCGATCTCGGATTTCAGCCGCTCGATCTCGGCGTCGAAGAACTCGATGACCTCCCCTGTCTTGGTATCGATGAGGTGGTCATGGTGGTCGTCGCCGGCCTCTTCATAGCGCGAACGGCCATCGCCGAAGTCATGTTTCTCGACGACCCCGGCCTCCTCGAACAGGCGCACGGTGCGATAGACCGTAGCGATCGAGATGTGCGGGTCGATGCCCGAGGCGCGGCGGTACAGCTCCTCGACGTCGGGATGGTCCTCGGCGCTGGACAGCACACGGGCGATGACCCGCCGCTGTTCGGTCATGCGCATGCCGCGCTCGGCGCAGAGTTTCTCGATCCGGTCCATGGGCGGGAAGATAAGCCCCGGATCAGGCGGTGGGAAGCGGGGCGGACAAATTGCGAGCCAGAAGCAGAGCGTCGACGGCGGGACCGTCTGGCCGGGCATAATAGCGGGGCCGGCGGCCGACCGGCTCGAAACCGAGACGGGCATAGAGGGCCCGGCCGGCGGCGTTGTCCTCGGCCACCTCCAGAAACAGTCGACGCCCGCCAGCGGCAACGATCCGTGCGGCCGCCTTCTCGATGAGGCGCGTCGCGACGCCCGTGCGTCGCGCCGACGGTCGGACCGCCAGTGTCAGGATCTCGGCTTCATCAGCGGCGACCTGAACGAGCATAAATCCATCCCCTTCGACCTCGAGGGCGATGCCGGGCTGATCCAGAAGTTCGGCGAAGGTCCGCGCTGTCCAGGGGCTGTCGAAAGCCTCGGCGTGAATGGCTGCCAGACCTCGCGCCAACTCTGAACCCGGGCCCCCCGTCGTCACGCGCGTGCCTGTCCCGGAAGCCTGGTCGGAGGCGTGGCGTCGGGCGCGCGCAGATAGAGGGGCCGAGCCGGGTGGCTCGCCGGGTCCAGACGCTCGGTGAGCTTGGCCAGTGCCGAGGCCGTTGGCTCGGTGACGATTGTGGTGGCCTCCGGTGCCAGAAGCCCCGCTCCGCTCCCGGCCCAGCGCCAGGGCCGGCTGTCGTTGTTGAGAACCATCCGGGCATCCTCGATGCTGACGGCCCGGGCGTCGCATATCGCCTCTCCATCCATGAAGGTCTGAAGATAAACCTCACCGCGTCGCGCATCGATGACGACTGCCACGGGTCCGGACGGGCCCCCGCCCAAGGACCAGGCCAGCGCCTGCAGGCTGGAAACCCCGATCACCGGTCTGCCAAGCGCCTGACCCAGTCCCAGCGCAAAGGCCAAACCAACTCTCAGGCCCGTGAAAGAGCCGGGCCCGATTGTGACGCCGATCCGGTCCACGTCATCAAGGCCGCCAGTGTCATGAACCGCGTCACGAACGAAGCCGCCCAACCTCTCGGAATGGCCGCGCGCCATCACTTCGCTGCGCAGGCCCATGACCTGGCCGCCCTCACACACGGCGGCGGTGCACGCTCCGAGCGCCGTGTCGATGACAAGGGTGCGCAAGAGTCAGATGACCTGCTCGACGCGCGTC
The DNA here is from genome assembly GCF_000701445.1 of Brevundimonas bacteroides DSM 4726. GTDB lineage: Bacteria > Pseudomonadota > Alphaproteobacteria > Caulobacterales > Caulobacteraceae > Brevundimonas > Brevundimonas bacteroides. Next base: position 99,743 of record NZ_JNIX01000014.1, on the reverse strand, counting down.
ACCTCGGGCACATAGTGGCGCATCATCTGCTCGACGCCCGCCTTCAGCGTCATCGCCGACGATGGACAGCCCGCGCAGGCGCCGCGCATCCGCAGGGACAGGACACCCGTTTCCTCGTCGAAGGCGTCGAACAGGATGTCGCCGCCGTCCTGGGCCACGGCCGGACGGATGCGGCTGTCCAGCAGCGACTTGATCTCGGCCACGATCTCGGAGTCCTCGGCGGACTCGGTCTCGCTCTCCGCACCTTCGCGGATCAAGGGCGCGCCGGAAGTGAAGTGGTCCATCACCGCCGCCAGGACCTCGGGCTTGATCTCGCTCCAGTCCCGGCCGTGAGGGGCGCGGGTCACCGAGACGTAGTCGTCGCCGAAGAAGACGCCGGTCACTTCCTCCAGTTGGAACAGGGCCTCGGCGAGGGGTGAAGCCAACGCCTGATCGATCGACAGGAACTCGCGCGGCGTGCTCGACACGATGCGTCCAGGGATGAACTTCAGGACGTTCGGATTTGGCGTGGGTTCGGTCTGGATGAACATGGGTCAGAGATGCGCCTCTGATCCGCCGCCTTCAAGACCCGACGCTCAGGCCGAGCCGCCGCTTGCCGAGCGTTAGCGCCTCCGACTAGGCCAGATCCTCGATCTCGGCGTCGGTCAGCTCGCCCGGAACGATCGTCACCGGCAGCTTGCGCCCGCCGAAGCCCGAACCTTTGAGCACGGCGCTGACCAGAGGTCCTGGCCCTCGGGCTCCCGATCCTGCCGCCAGGACCAGAATCTTGATCTCGGGATCGTCGGCGCAGACCTTGCGGATGGCGGAGTGGGGATCGCCCTGTTCGATCAGGAAAACGGGCTTGGTCCCGGATCGCGACGCCGCCTCCTCGCCCAGCCGTGTCAGCAGCTCCTCGGCTTCCGCCCGCTGCTGACGTTCGATTTCCTCGCGCACGCCCGCCCAGTGCTCATCGGACTGATCGGGGATGATCCGGAGCAGCGCCACCCGGCCGCCGGTCGAGCGCGCCCGACGCGAGGCGTAGCGCAGCGCCGCCTCGAACTCGGGACTGTCGTCGACCACGACCAGGAACTTCCTCGGCATCAGAGCGTCCCCGTGACCTGCCGGATCTGACCGTTGGCGATGGTCAACTTGGCAAAGGTCCAGCCGGTGCCAGAAGCCTCGATCTCGTCAACCGAGGCGCGGACACCCTCGACCAGACCCTGCCGCGAGCCGATCCACGCATCGACGGCGGCTTCGGCGCTGGCTTCGTTGTCGCCTACCGCCGGATCGGAGACCTTGGCCACGGCGCGCGTCAGGGCGACCTGCTCGCCCATCAAGTCCTCGATCAGGCGGCGCACCGCGAGACGATCGAAGTGATCGACCGAAGGAACGGCACCAGCGGCCGCGCGCAGGCGATCGAAGTCGAAGGCGGCCCCGACCTGATGATACAGCCGCGCCATGCGAGGCTCGGACCACCCGGCTTCTCGCGCGAGGTCGCCGATGTCGGCCGTAGCTACCAGCGGGCGCAGCATCGAAATGGTCTGAGCCAGCTCCTCGCCCACGCCCATGTCAGCGAAGCGCTTCAGCCGCTCGGCCAGCCGCGTCTGTTCGAATCGAGACAGGACATCGCCGCCCGCAGCCCGCAGGGAGTCGGCCGCCGGACGGTAGGCCTCGATCAGGCCTGCCACCGTCGCGCCGGAGCGACCCGCGCGGCGTGCCAGCCAGAAGGTCTGGCGGCGAAGCACCGTCGAGATCTCGCTGTAGAGCGCCGTCTGGGTCTCGGCCGGAACCTTGAGGTCCAGGGCGCTTACCGCATCCCAGGCTTCGTCCAGCCGGAACACCCGCCGCGCTGCCTCGAACGCGATGACCAAGGCGGTAGTGTCGCAGCCCGACGCACCTCGCAGGCGGTCGGGGAAGGTCGGCCCCGCCATGTTGACGATCTCGTTGGACAGGACGGTCGCGATGATCTCGCGACGCAGCCGGTGCCCGCGCATCTGCCCCTCGAAGCGCCCCAGCGCCTGCGGGAAGTAGCGGACCAGGGTCTCCTCGAAGAAGGGGTCCTCCGGCGCCGTAGAGGCGACGATGTCGTCGGACAGCTCCAGCTTGGAATAGGCCATCAGCACGGCCAGTTCGGGGCGCGTCAGTGCCTGTCCCGCCTGCTTCATCTCCTGCACGCGCTGGTCGCTGGGCAGGCCCTCGACCTTGCGATCCAGCTTCCCGCGCGCCGTCAGCGCCTGCATGAACCTCTGCTGGGCGTCCAGACCATCGACGCCTTCCGCCTGCTGCAGCGTCAGGGCCAGGGTCTGATCGTAGTTGTGGGCCAGGACCTTGGCCGCCACCTCGTCCGTCATGGAGGCGAGCAATGGCACGCGCTCCTCGAGCGGCAGGACGCCGTTGGTCACGGCCGATCCGACCAGGATCTTGATGTTGACCTCGTGGTCAGAGGTGTCGACGCCGGCGGAGTTGTCGATGGCGTCGGTGTTGATCCGTCCGCCGCTCGCGGCGAAAGCGATCCGGCCCGCCTGGGTGAAGCCGAGGTTGGCGCCTTCGCCTACCACCTTGACCCTGAGCTCGTCGGCGTTGATCCGCAGAGCGTCGGTGCCCTTGTCGCCGACCTGGGCGTCGGTCTCGGCGACGGACTTCACATAGGTGCCGATGCCGCCGAGGTAGAGCAGTTCGGCAGGGGCCTTCAGGATGGCGCGGATCAGGCTGACGGGGTCCAGGCTGTCCTCGGCGATGTCCAGCGCCGCCTTGATCTCGGGCGTCAGCTCGATCGACTTGGCCCCGCGCGAGAAGACCCCGCCGCCCGCCGAGATCAGCGCCTTGTCATAGTCCTGCCAGGATGAGCGCGGCAGCTGGAACAGGCGGTTGCGCTCTTCCCACGACCGGGCCGGGTCAGGATTGGGGTCGATGAAGATGTCGCGGTGATCGAAGGCGGCGATCAGCTTCGAAGCCTTCGACAGCAAGAGCCCGTTGCCGAACACGTCGCCCGACATGTCGCCGACGCCGACGACCGTGAAGGGCTCGGACTGGATGTCCTTGCCGATCTCGCGGAAGTGGCGCTTGACCGCCTCCCAGGCGCCGCGCGCCGTGATGCCCATGGCCTTGTGGTCGTAGCCGACCGAGCCGCCCGAGGCGAAGGCGTCGTCCAGCCAGAAGCCGTACTCGGCCGAGACGCCGTTGGCGATGTCCGAGAAGGTCGCCGTGCCCTTGTCCGCCGCCACGACCAGATAGGGGTCGTCGCCCTCGAACGGCACGACGTTCGCCGGACGGATCACGCCGCCGTCCGCGCCGATGTTGTCGGTGATGTCCAGAAGGCCCGACAGGAAAGTCTTGTAGGCCCGGACGGCCTCGGCCTGCTGGGCGTCGCGGTCGCCGCCGGCGCGGACGATCCGCGACAGGTATTTGGGGAAGAAGCCGCCCTTGGACCCGACCGGCACGATGACGGCGTTCTTGACCTGCTGCGCCTTCACCAGGCCCAGCACCTCGGTGCGGAAGTCGTCGCGGCGATCCGACCAGCGCAGCCCACCCCGCGCCACGGGGCCGAAGCGCAGGTGCACGCCCTCGATGTGCGGGGCCCAGACGAAGATCTCGCGATAGGGCTTCGGCAACGGCAGATCGTCGAGCTCGCGCGAGGCGATCTTGATCGAGATGTGCGGCTTGGGCGCCCCGTCGGAACCGACCTGAAAGTAGTTGGTCCGCTTGACCGCCCCGATCAGGGCCGCGATCCGTCGCAGCGCTCTGTCGTGGTCGAGGCTCTTCACCTCCATCAGCAGGCGGTCGATCTTGGCCTGAAGCTCGCTGATCTGGCCGGCGCGGTCGTCGGCCGAGCCCCCGTGGGCGGGGTCGAACTTGCAGGCGAACAGCGAGACCAGAGCGCGCGCAATGGCGGGGTAGTCCCGCAGCGCCTCTTCCTGCACCGCCTGCGAAGGATCGAGCCCCGTCTGTTGCCGATAGCGGGCCAGGGTGCGGATCAGCGCCGCCTCGCGCCAGCCGACGCCCAGCTCCAGCACCAGGCGGTTGAAGCCGTCGCTCTCGGTGCGGCCGGTCCAGACGGCCTTGAAGGCCTCCTCGAACGGACCCTTCACATCGCCGAAGGCCAGAGCCTCGCCGCGTGGGTCTTCCAGCAGGAACTCATGGACATGGATCTCGCCGCCGCCGGTCGGATGCACGGCGTTGCCGAACTCTTCCAGCGTCTTCAGCCCCATGTCGGCCAGGATTGGCAGCACGTCCGACAACGGCACCGCCGCGCCCAGGTGATAGAGCTTGAAGCGGAACTGCAGCGGGCTGTCCGACGAATGGCGGAAGGCGCGCACGGCCACCGGCTCGCCTTCGCCCAGGCGGTCGAACTCCTGCAGATCGGCCACGGCCTCGGCCGCATCGTAGCGGGCTCGGTAGCCCGGACCGAAAGCCTCGGCCCAGCGCGAGCTGAGCGCGCCGATCTCCACGTCGTCGATGTCGGCCGCTCGCAGTGCGCCTTCGAACCGGTCGACCCAGCTGCGGCCGGCCTCGGTGATCTCGGCTTCCAGCGCCCGGGCGTCCGGCGTCGGATGGTCGCCCGGGGTCACACCGACGATGTAGTGGATGCGCACGAGCGGCGCGTCCGACAACTGCGGATACCAAGCCGACAGCCGCCCGCCCCAGGCGCGGGCCAGGATCTTGCCGATCCGCTCGCGGACGCCGGCGTCGTAGCGCTCTCGCGGGATGAAGGCGAGGACCGAGACGAACCGGTCAAACGGGTCCTTGCGCGTGAAGGTCTTGATCCGCGGGCGGTCGTAGAGGTGCAGGATGCCGAGCGCGGTCTCCAGCAGTTCGTCCTCGGAGATCTGGAAGAGCTCGTCCCGGGGATAGTTCTCCAGGATGTTCTTCAGCCGCTTCTCGTTGTGGCTGCCGGGAGCCTTGGCAGCGCGGGCGAGCGCATTGGCGACCTTCCGGCGGATCAGCGGCACCTGGGAGGCGGCGCGGTCATAGGCCTCGGCGGTGAACAGGCCGACGAAGCGGGTCTCGCCCGACGGGCGGCCGTCCTCGCCGTACCGCTTGACCCCGACGTAATCCATGTAAGCGCGGCGGTGCACCCGGCTGCGCAGATTGGCCTTGGCCACGGTGACCGGCTCGGACAGGTCCATCTGCCGCTTCATCTGGGCCGTCAGGACGGCGGGCTCGGACGACCGACGCAGCACCGTGCGCTCGCGATCGCGCAGCACGCCGACGCCCTCGGCCGACTGGTCCAGCGGCGCTTCGTGGGCATAGCCGCCGTCGGCGGTGCGCGGATAGTCGTAGTCGCGTGCGCCCAGGAAGACGAAGTGGTCGTCGTTCAGCCAGCGCAGGAAGGCGAGGTTCTCGGCCACGACCTCCGGGTCGATGCCGCCCGGCCGCGCCTCCAGATGGGCGACGGACCGCTCCATCAGTGCGCTCATCTTGCCGAAGTCGGCGACCGCCAGATGGACGTCCGACAGTGCCTCCGCCAGCGAAGCCGCCAGCGCCTCACGGCGGTCCTGGGGCAAGGGGTCCAGCACAACGACGATGACGGATTCGCGCGTGTCTCCGCCGTTCGCGCGACGCGACCCATCTGCCTGACGCGACAGGGCCAGAACCGGATGGAACAGGGCGCGCACCGACACGCCCGCGTCGGCCAATTCACCCATGGCGCTGTCGACCAGGAACGGACGGTCGTCCTGGACGATGCGCAGGACGTCGTAGGGGGTCTCACGACCACCGACGCTCAGCGGTTGGATGTTGATGAGAGGCGCCTCGCCCGGCGCGCGCCGCTCGCTCCAGCCCCAGGCGTCGGCCAGCAGGCCAGCGACGTCTTCCGGCGACAGCTCGGGCGTCTCGTCCTCGGCGTAGTCCTCAAACGCCTGGTCGACGAAGGACTGCTCCAGTCCATCGAGCGGACCTCCGCCGCCCCGGGCCCTGGCGAAGGCCGCTCTCAGGGCCTCCGCGCTGGAGATCGGAGCGGGAGAGCGGGTTTCGCCGGACATGGGCAGGTCTCGTTCAGCGCGGCCTTCATGCGGCCGCCGGTCGCAGACCCCGGCAATAGGCCCGCCCGCGTCCGGCGGGAAGCCCCGGCGAGCCCCGAGAAACGAAAAGGCCGCCGGACGGGCGTCCGACGGCCTCTCGTCAAGCCGGTGCTGGAGGGGGGTGGCACCGACCGATACCGCCACGGCCTTGGGAGGGGAGGGGTGGGCCGCAGCGTGTGATGCCCAAATGGGGGTCGAATGCGGCGATGCAAGGGCGCCCCGATCAGGGCTCGGACGCCGCCGGGCGCGGCGGTTTGACGCGGGGCGGGCGCTTCGCCGGCGGGCCGTGGTCGTGATGGTCCTCGTCCTCGTACGGCCGCCCGTTTCCGGAAAGCAGAACCGCGATCCAGCGTGACCCCTGAAACTCCGCCAGGATCGCCATGGCCATGACCAGCAGCGGCGTCGACAGGAACATGCCGACCACGCCCCACATCTTGCCCCATAGCGCCAGCGCCAGAAGCACGGCGACCGGATCGACGTTCTGGTTGTCGCCCTGCATGCGCGGCTGAACCAGATTGCCGACCACGAACAGGATGATCTGGAGCCCGACCAGCAGGATCAGCGCCGGCCAATAGGTCGGAAATTGGACCAGGGCGAAAAGCGGTGGGGCGAGCCCCGCGACCGCGCCCCCCAGCACCGGGATGAAGCCCACCACGAAGATGATGAAAGTCCAGAACTCTGCGTGCTGGAGCCCGACGACCCGCATCAGGATCCAGGCCGCGGCGCAGATGATGACGCCCGTCACCGCCTGGACCCACAGGTAACCCTCGACCCCGCCCCGAACGCGCTGGAACACCTCGAGCGCCTCGGACCGCTGTTCGCGGTGGGGAAACATGGCCACGATCTTGCGCCGGAACCCGGCCTGCGACGCCAGAAGGAACCCCAGGTAGACCATGACAAAGAAGGATCCGGACGCGACACCCTGCATCTGGAACGCCAGACCGGTCAGATAACCGCGCAGATCGATGTCCGCGATCAGTTCTGCTGCGGTTGGCGCGGCCGCCATCCCGAACAGGGCTGCAACATCGGCGATGATGGCGTCGATGCGGGGGCCGATGCCGCTGGAGACGCCCGACATGTCGGTGAAGAAGGCCGCAGCCCCGTTCACGATGAAGGCGATGACGGCGAAGAAGATTGCGATGACCAGCAACAGGGCCGCGATGCCCGCTGTGTGGTCAGGCAGGTTGGTGTGGCGCTCGATCAGCCGCTTCACACCGTCGATCATGATCATCAGGAAGATGGCCATGGCCAGGGGCGTCAGGATGTCCCTGAGCCAGTAGAGCGCCGCGCCGACGGCCACGACCGCGAGAGTCACGAGCGCGTTGCGGGCGACGGTCGAGGTCGGGACGGCGATCGGTGGCTTCATGAGCGGACTGTCGGGGTGGCCGCGCGGCTGGTCAACCGGCGATCGTCTGGCGGCGCGCTGGGCGCTCGGCTAAGCAGGGCCGAGACCTTTCGGAGACCGCACCCATGCCCGACGCGCCCCCAGGCCTGTTTCTCGGTCAATCGGACAAGCCGGAAGTCCTGCTGTGGAACCGGGCCAACCGCCACGGCATCGTCGCGGGCGCGACCGGAACCGGCAAGACGGTCACCCTGCAGATCATGGCGCAGGGCTTTTCCGAAGCCGGGGTGCCGGTGTTCTGCGCCGACGTGAAGGGCGACCTTTCGGGCATCAGCCAGCCGGGGGCCCCCAACGAGAAGCTCCTGGCCCGCGCCGCCGGCATGAACCTGACGCTCGTTCCCAAGGCCGCGCCCACCGTCTTCTGGGACCTGTACGGACAAAAGGGACATCCGATTCGCACGACGGTGTCAGAGATCGGGCCTCTGCTGATGGCCCGGATGCTGGACCTGAACGACGTCCAGGAGGGTGTCCTGACCGTCGCCTTCCACGTCGCGGACAAGGAAGGTCTGCTGCTACTGGATTTGGACGACCTCCGCTCGGTCCTGACCTATGTCTCCGAAAACGCCGCTCGGATCGGCCGTGAGGTCGGCAATGTCGCCCCGGCCTCGGTTGCGGCCATCCAGCGCTCCCTGCTCCAGCTCGAACAGCAGGGCGGCAAGGCCTTCTTCGGCGAACCCGCATTGAAGCTAGAGGACATGATCCGCGTCGGCCTCGACGGCCGGGGCCAGGTCAATGTGCTGGATTCCACCAGGCTGATGGGCTCTCCGCGCCTGTATGCCGCCTTCCTCTTGTGGCTGCTGTCGGAGCTGTTCGAACAGCTGCCCGAGGTCGGAGATCCGGAGAAGCCACGCCTGGTCTTCTTCTTCGACGAGGCCCACCTGCTGTTCCGAGACGCCCCAAAGGCGCTGCTGGAAAAGGTCGAACAGGTCGTGCGCCTGATCCGCTCCAAGGGCGTCGGAGTCTATTTCGTCACCCAGAACCCGGCCGACATCCCCGACAGCGTCCTGGCCCAGCTGGGCAACCGCATCCAGCACGCGCTGCGCGCCTATACGCCCGCCGAACAGCGCGGCCTGAAGTCGGCGTCCGACAGCTTCCGCGCCAACCCCGCCTTCGACACCACTGAGGCCATCCAGGCGCTCGGCACCGGCGAGGCTGTGGTGTCGGTGCTGGACGAAAAGGGCGCGCCGACGGTGGTCCAGCGCACCCTGATCCGCCCGCCGGACAGCCGTCTGGGACCCGCCACCGACCCCGAGCGCGCCGCCATCATGGCCAACAGCCCGGTCAAGGGCGTCTACGACACCATGGTCGACCGGGAATCCGCCGAGGAAATCCTCGCCGCCCGCCATGCCCGCACCCAGGCCGAAACAGAACGGGTCGAGGCGGTGGAGAAAGCGGCTGCGCCGCGCGAGACCACCCGCTCACGCGCGCCCGCCGAACCGCGCGCGCCGCGCCGCTCCAACCGCCAGACGCCGATGGAAGCCCTGACCAAGTCGGTTCTGCGCACGGCCGGATCGACTCTTACGCGGGAAATCCTGCGCGGCGTCCTTGGGGGTCTGCGACGGCGCTGAGCCGTCTCAGATCAGCGACGTCAGGCGGGCGCTGGCCAGCTCGGCCAGAACGCCCGTCACCTGGGCCCCCGAGCCGGTCTGGACCACCACCTTGGCGGCGTAATGAGACAGGCTCCGGGTATCGGTCTGGACCATGGCCGAGCCCAGGAACAGCTGAGACTGGATCGGCCAGCGCGCCAGGACGCGGACGTTTCGATGCCGGTCGTCGGCCGTGATCATGTCCATCAAGGCGCTGAGGGCAGCGGGCTCGCCTTCCAGCACCTGCACGAAGACGCCGTCATGAAGAGCGAGCGCACCCGTGAGGCGACTCCTGGCGTTGTTGCGGACCGAGGTGGCGAAGATGGCCGAAAGGTCGATTGGACCTTCGGCCGGGGCGACCGCGTCGCTGCGATAGACGACGCGCTCGAGCGGATATGTCATGGATACTGATGGTCCGGCGGCGGATCCGCCCGTCATCTAGGGCCAAACGGCGATCTGGACCAACGACTTCCGCTCAGCGTGGGATCAATCGCCACATCCTGAGCGGATGCCGGACGGCCCCAGCCTCTTCACCCGCCGCCGCGCCCCGGCCCGCATAGAAGTCCGCGCGCACCGGTCCCCGGATGGCCGAGCCCGTGTCCAGCGCCATGACCAACCCCCGATAGCTGCCCCGCGCCCCGCGCAGGTTGCCGCTGTCCGCAGATATCCAGACCAGGTCACCATAGGTCCAGCTGCCCGGATCGACCGCGATGGCGCGCCTCGGCGGCAATGGCACCCCGGCCGCTCCCGCAGGATCGCCGCCATCATCGGGATCGAGGGCGAAATAGATGTAGCGCGGGTTGAGCGCCGTGATGGCGCGCGCCTCCGACCCCCGGTTCGCCGCCAGCCAGGAGCGAATGGCCTCGCCGGAGGTGCCGTTGGCGGGCAGGATGCCGCGTTCCGCCATCGGCCGGGCGATACCGACAAAGGGGCGGCCATTGTCCCCGGCATAGGCTGCGCGGGCCCTGGAACCATCCTCGAACGTCAGATAGCCGGACCCCTGGATCTGGAGAAAGAACAGGTCCTCCGCCCGCATCCAGGCCAGGGGCGGCGCGGGCGGCGGCCCGGCCTCGATCTCGGCGCGTACCGGACCGACCCAGCCGCGCGTCCAGCCCTCTGGGCGGGGCAGGACCGGCGCGTCGAATACCGCATCCGGCGCGCGACGCGCCTCATACTCCGGCGCGAAGTAGGCGGTCAGCAGGCCCGGTCCCCCGTCGGCGGTTTCGGCCTGGACGACAGAGAAGCCGGTTTCGAAGAATTCGCGGGCCATCGACGGCGTGACCGGCCGCGAGGTCTGCTGGATCAGCCGCCCGCGCTCGCAATGACGAACGGCGGCGGCTTCGCGCGCGACGCCGCAGGTCTGCACATAGGCGAGGAACGCTGCCAGATGGTCCTCGTCATCCCATCCAGCCAAGGTGGATGGGCCTGGCAACCCGGTGGCAGGCGAGGACGGCGGGGCGACGGACGGAATAGGGGCGATAGGGCCGCGCATTGGCACGCTCGGCGTTTGCGTCGCGCAGCCTGCGAGAAGCAGCCCAAGAACACCAAGCCACAGCCCGGCGATCCGGGCCGCGCGGCCGCCCGCACTCACGCGTTAGCGGGCTCGACGCGGGCGAGAACCCAGTTGGGGTCGGTGGCGCCCAGCGACCGTTCAAAGGTCCAGTGCTCGGCGGTGCGGCGCTCCTCGATGCGCGGCTCGGCCGTTGCGTCCGCGCCGGCCGGGAAGATCTTCGAGCGCAGCTCGGCGAGGAAGCGCACCTTGGCCACGGCCTTGTCGCCCTCGGCCGAGGCGATTTCCAGATCCGCGCGCGGGCCGTGCAGGAACTCGACCTCCTCGGTCTCGCCCCGGGTTTCGCGGGCGGCGATACCGGCCTCGAAGGATTCCAGCACCGACGGGGTCAGCAGCGGTTTCAACGCAGCGCGGTCGCCGGTGGCGTAGCCGCGCACAATCGTCTCATAGGCCTGACGCGCGCCCTCGATGAACTTGCCTGGGTCGAAACCGGGGTCGCGGGCACGCAGGGACGCGGCGGCGGCGAGGGCCGCGGCGTCGACGGCAGGCATCTTCGCCACAGGCTCGGGCGTCGCGGGTGCCTTGCCTAAAACTGGCACCTTGGACCCGTCCTCGGGTTGGCGGCCGACCTTCTTGCCCAGCACATTGTAGAGCTGGAACAGCACGACGGCCGCGATCACGGCGAAGATCACGATCGAGAATTCTACCGGCACGGTCACTTCCTGACGTTGGCGTCCGACGGCTCAGCGGCCGCCCGGACGAACTCGGTTGGACGATTAGGTGCCTATATAGGCGGGCGCAAGGCGGGCCGCACCCGGCCTCACCGCCCCGGCGAGCGTTGCGACATCGCGTCCCCGGTGCTAGTCGCGCGCACCTTCGTCCTTTTCGACGCCCAACCGACTGTTCGCACCATGACCGACGTCTCGCCCACCGACGCCTCCGGCGCTCCCGCCCAGCAGCCGATCGCGGGCTTCCGCATTCTGGCCCAGTATGTGCGCGACCTGTCGTTCGAGAACCCGCGCGCGCCGGACTCCCTGCGTCTGGAAGGCAAGCCCCAGATCGACATGGGTGTGGAGCTGAACGCGGGCGGTCGCCCGGACGGCCTGTTCGAGGTCGACGTCAAACTATCCATCAAGGCCTCGACCGAGACGACGCCGGTGTTCCACGTGGAACTGCTCTACGGCGGCCTTTTCCAGCTTCAGGGCGTGTCGGAGCAGGACATCGAGCCGATGCTTCTGATCGAATGTCCGCGCTACCTGTTCCCCTATGCGCGCGAAATCGTGGCCCGCGCCACGTCGGACGGCGGCTTCTATCCGCCCTTCATGCTGGACCCGATCGACTTCGCCGGCATCTACGCCGCGCGCATGCAGCAGGCGGCCCAGCAGGCCGGCGCGGCCTGATCCGTCAGGCGGCGGGCTCGACCTCGACGCCGTAACCCGCCCACAGCGACCGGTCCTTCAGCGTCTCCAGCAGGAAGGCCGCGTGCGCAGCGGCTTCCGCCTCGGTCAGGCGCGGCCCGACGGGCCGGGGACGAGGCGCATAGCCACCGCCTGACACGTCCTTCGTCGCCACCTGGACCGCCGTCCGGGCGGAGAGATCGAGTCGACGCTCCTTGCCGCCCTTCAGCTCCAGATAGACCTCGGCCAGCAGACGGGCATCGATCAGGGCGCCGTGCAGGGTGCGTTCGATCAGCGAAACCTTGAACCGCTTGCACAGGGCGTCCAGCGAATTCGCCATGCCCGGAAAGCGCTTCTGCGCCAGGGCGAGGGTGTCGATCCATCGGCTTTGATCGATCAGGGCATGACCGCACAGGCCACACTCGTGATCGATGAAGGCGCGGTCGAAGTTGGCGTTGTGGGCGATCACCGGGGCGTCGCCGATGAAGTCCATCAGATCGGCGACGATATCCTTGAACTTGGGCGCGTCCTTCACCTTGTCGTCGGTGATGCCGTGGACCTTGATCGCGCCCTCGGGAATCGACCGTTCCGGATTGACGAAGCGATGGAAGGTCCGGCCGGTCGGCAGCAGGTCCTCGATCTCGATGCAGCCGACCTCGATCAGGCGGTCGCCGGTCTTGGGGTCGAAGCCGGTGGTTTCAGTGTCGAGGACGATCTCGCGGGCCATGCCACCTTAATGGTGTGCTTCGTCCGGCGGCGAAAGAGTCCGGCGCGGCGGCGTCCACGCCGGAGCCAGAACCGTCCCCACGATTTCGGCGACTTGGGCGCGCGCGGCGTGCATCCCCGCCGAGGTGTCGACGATGAAGTCGGCTCGACGCCGCTTTTCGGCGTCCGGCGTCTGGCGCGTCAGGATGGCCTCGAACCGTTCGACCGTCATGCCGGGCCGGGCCAGGACCCGCTGCCTCTGGGTTTCCGCATCAGCCGTGACGACGACCACCGCATCCACGGCCCGGTCGCCGCCGGTCTCGAACAACAAGGGGATATCCAGCACGGCCAGCTTCACCCCTGCCGCCCGCGCCGCCTGGAGATTCGCGACCCGACCGGCGGCGACGAGCGGGTGGACGATGGTCTCCAACCGCCGAAACGCCGTCTCGTCCCGACCGAGGGCCTCGGCCAGTCGCGCCCGGTCGACGGCGCCGTCGATCACGACGCCCGGGAAAGCCTCGCCCACCGGCCCGACCGCCGCTCCGCCCGGCGCATAGAGGGCGTGGACGGCGTCATCGGCGTTCCAGACCACCGCGCCGTGCTCGGCGAACATGGTCGTCGTCGTCGACTTGCCCATGCCGATGGAGCCGGTCAGGCCGAGCAGGATCACTCCGCCTCTCCCAGATGCGCCAGCAACAGCGGCCGAGGATCGAAGGCCGGCGGCTCGGCGTCGAACAGGGTCCGGAACGACGGCGCCGCCTGGCCGACCAGCATGGCCAGGCCATCGACCGTGATCAGGCCCGCCGCCTTCGCCGCCGTCAAGAACGCGGTCTTGAGGGGTCGATAGGTCATGTCCATGACCACCGTCTCAGAAGCGAACCCGGCCGGATCGATCTCCGGCTTCACGCTCAGCGCATTGACGACCAGCCGGGCACCCTCGAACGCCCCGCTGCCGTCCGCCGCCTCGACACCAAGCCCGATATCGGCGGCCAGGGCCTCGGCCCTTTCCCGCGTGCGGTTGACGATGCGCACTCGGGCACCCGCGCCCGCCAGCGCCGCCACGGCCGCCCGCGCCGCGCCTCCGGCACCCAGCATGACCACTGGGGCGCCGTTCAGATCCAGCTCCGGAGCCTGATCCTTCAGGGCCCAGAGCAGGCCCTCGCCGTCGGCGCTGTCGGCCTCGACTCGGCCATCGCGGAACCTCAGGATATTCGCCGAGCCGCTGACGCGGGCGGTCTCGGAGACCGTATCCGCCAAGGCGAAAGCCTGCTCCTTGAAAGGCGCGGTGACGTTGACGCCAGCCAGCAGACCGGCCCGGCCGGCTTCGACCAGAACGGCAAATCCGTGCGCGTCACGGGGCGTGAAGGCCGCATAGACCGCGTCCAGCCCCAGCGCCTCGATCCAGGCGTTGTGGATGATGGGGCTGAGCGAGTGGGCGACCGGATTGCCGACGATGCCCGCCAGCCGCGCAGCCCCCGTGATCCGGCTCATGTCGCGATCGCTCCGACGCGACGCAGCTCGGCCAGCACGGACCACAAAGGCATGCCCAGCACGGTGAAGTAGTCGCCTTCGACCCGGTCGAACAACTGGCTGCCCATCCCCTCCAGCCGATAGGCTCCGACCGAGGCCAGGACCGGCTCACCCTCGGCCGCCAGATAGGCGTCCAGGAAGGCATCGGAGAAGTCGCGCATCCGCATCCGTACGGTATCGACGCCGGACCAAACGACCACGCTGTCCTTCGCCAGGGCAGCTCCGGAATGCAGCTGATGCTCGCGGCCACGCATCAACTTCAGACGATCACGCGCTGCGTAGAGGTTCGGAGCCTTGGAAATCAGGCCGCCATCGAAGGCCAGAGTCTGGTCCGACCCCAACACCCAGGCGCCGGGTCGCCTCTGGGAGACAGCCAAGGCCTTCGCCCTGGCCAGTTCTACAGCAAGGGCCACAGGGTCGTCCGACCCGGAAGCGGCCTTGATCGCGGGTTCATCCACCCCGGCGTCCTCGGCCTCGAACGGAACGCCCGCGCCCGCCAGCATCGCCCGGCGCGCCGCGCTGCGAGAGGCCAGGATCAGGGACGCGTTCACCAGCTGCCCCCTAACTGCCTGCTGCGCCGCTCGTTGAGCAGGTTCAGCACGGCTGCCGCCGTCTCCTCGACCGAACGCCGAGTGACGTCGATGGTGGGCCAACCGCGCCGTTCGAAGGCGCGACGGGCCTTGATCGTCTCCTCTCGCACGGCGTCGGGCTCGACATAGGAGGAGGCATGGTTGGCGTTCAGCCCATCCAGGCGATTGCGCCGGATCTGCACCAGCCGGTCGGGAGAAACAGTCAGACCGACGATCAGAGGATTCTTCAGGCCCACCAGCCGCTCGCCATCCTCCTGCCCCGGCACCAGCGGCACGTTGGCGGCGCGGACGCCGCGATGGGCCAGATAGATGCAGGTCGGAGTCTTGGACGTCCGGCTGACACCGACCAACACGACGTCGGCGCCTTCCAGTTGCTCGGCCGTGCCTTGGCCGTCGTCGTGGGCCATGGCGAAGTCCAAAGCGCCGATACGGTTGAAGTAGTCGTGATCGAGCGTGTGCTGGGCCCCGACCCGCGTCGACAGCGCCGCCCCCAGATATCGCGACAGGGCCCCGACCAGCGGATCCAGCGCCCCGATCTGGGGCATGTCCAACGCGCGGCAGCCTTCCTCCAGCTGTGCGCGCAGGTCGCGATCAACGATGGTGTGCAGGACCACGCCGGGCGCCGACGCCACCTCTGCCAGGACGCGCTCCATCTGCTTGTCCGACCGGACCAGGGCATAGATGTGCTCGATGGGAATGACGCCGTCGAATCGGGCCGTCACCGCCTTGGCCATGGCGTTCAGCGTCTCGCCGGTCGAGTCCGACACCAGGTGCACATGGAAGTAGGTGGCCAGGCGCGAAGCGCCGGCTGGGCGCGCCGGGCTCATGCGGATCGTCCGGGGACAGGGAGGGCGGCGGCG
The DNA here is from genome assembly GCF_000701445.1 of Brevundimonas bacteroides DSM 4726. Taxonomy (GTDB): domain Bacteria; phylum Pseudomonadota; class Alphaproteobacteria; order Caulobacterales; family Caulobacteraceae; genus Brevundimonas; species Brevundimonas bacteroides. Next base: position 84,164 of record NZ_JNIX01000014.1, on the reverse strand, counting down.
GTGCGAATGGCGAGGAATCCTGTGGACGACCCGGGGCGCCGACGGCTGAGGCCAGGGCGCCGATGTCTATAGCCGCGCGAGGATGCCGAGGCGAGCCGGGACGGAATCGGACAGCGTCGCTGTTCCGGACCCGGATCATCCCCGGCGCCCGGTTCCGCACTCGATTGGCTGGGGAAATCCTTAACGAAACGTAAATGGCGCCCAAGCGAACGCTCAGCCCGGACGACGTCCGCGAGCCGGTGCGTTAACGCCTCGTTAAGACTTGTCCCCGTTTTCGACAGGCCGTCACACAGCCGTCGTCTTGTCCTAGAAGGGCGCAGGAGAAGCTTCCCAGGAGACCCTCGAGCAGGCGATTCATCCCCGCCATCCCGCCTCCTGCTGACTTCCTCTATTCCTTTTCAAATCTTGATCAGGTGAAGGGGGAGGAGCGTGGGCTTGAGAGGACGGCGTTCGCCCCGTAAAGCCGATCCATGAGCACCACGCCTTCGCTGATCCGTGTCCTTCGGGGCGAGACCCTGGACCGCCCCCCGGTCTGGTTCATGCGTCAGGCGGGACGTTACCTGCCCGAGTACCGCGAGCTGCGGGCCAAGGCGCCGAACTTCATCGCCTTCTGCCTGAACCCGCAAATGGCGGCCGAGGCCACGCTCCAGCCCATGCGGCGGTTCGGTTTCGACGCCGCCATCGTCTTTGCCGACATCCTGCTGATCCCCCAGGCGCTCGGCCAGAAGGTCTGGTTCGAGACCGGCGAGGGGCCGCGTCTGGGCGAGCTGCCGTCGGTCGAGCACATGCAGGGCCTGGCCGAAGGAGCCGGTCGCGCCCTGTCGGAGGTCGGCGAAAGCCTGACGCGCGTCCGCGCCGAACTGGAGCCGCATCGCGCCCTGATCGGCTTCGCCGGCGCGCCTTGGACCGTCGCCACCTACATGCTGGACGGTGGTCATGACACGATCGGCAAGGGCGAGCGCGCCACGGCCCGCTCCTACGCCTATGCCGAGCCGGAGAAGGTCGATGCGGTTCTGGCCGTGCTGGTCGAGGCCACGGCCCATTATCTGAAGATGCAGGCCGATGCCGGCGCCGACTGCCTCAAGATCTTCGAGAGCTGGGCGGAGGGTCTGCCGGACGACCTGTTCGAACGGCTTGTGCTCAAGCCCCATCAGGCCTTGGTCGCCCGCCTGCGCGAACTCGGCGTGACCGTGCCCCTGATCGGCTTCCCGCGGGGCTCGGCGCTGCATGCCGACCGATACGCCCGCGAGGTCGATGTTCAGGGCGTGGCGCTCGATACCGCCTGCTCGCTGGCCAAGGGCCGTGAGGTTCAGGCGATCAAGCCGATCCAGGGCGCGCTCGATCCGCTGCTGCTGCGCGTCGGCGGTGCGGCTCTGGACCGCAGGGTGGATGAGCTTGTCGAGGCCTGGGGCTCTGGGCCATGGATCTTCAACCTCGGCCACGGCATCCTGCCGGACGTGCCGATCGCTCACGTCGAGCAGGTGTTGAAGCGGATCGGAGCCCAGTGAGCCCAGCCCAAGGCCCAGGCGGCAGTCGCCGCATCGCCGTCGTCCTGTTCAATCTCGGCGGGCCGGACGACGCCCAGACCGTCCAGCCTTTCCTGTTCAATCTCTTCAACGACCCGGCTATCATCGGATTGCCGGGTTTCGTGCGCACGCCGCTCGCCCGGCTGATCTCCTCGCGACGCGAAGCCAGCGCCCAGGAAAACTACGCCCAGATGGATGCCAACGGCGGGTCTCCGCTGAAGGCCGAGACGCAGAAGCAGATGGATGCGCTCGACGCGGCCCTGGCTCGGCTTCTCCCGGGCGACGAGATCAAGAGCTTCATGGCCATGCGCTACTGGCATCCCCTGACCGAGGAGGCCGCGGCCGACGTCGCCGTCTGGGGCCCGGACGAGGTGGTGCTGCTGCCGCTCTATCCGCAGTTCTCGACGACCACGACCGCGTCGTCGCTGAAAGCCTGGGGCGAGGCCTATGCCGGCTCCGGGCGTATCCGCACCATCTGCTGCTACCCGCGTCTCGACGGCTGGATCGAGGCCCAGGCCCGGGCCGTGCGTGCCAAGCTGTCCGAGGCCGAGGCCGCCCATTCCGGCAAGCCGCTGCGGGTGCTGTTCTCCGCCCACGGCATTCCCGAGAAGCTGGTGAGCGACAAGGGCGATCCCTATCAGGAGCAGGTGGAGGCCACCGTCGCCGCCGTTGCCGCCCGCGCCGAGCTGACCGACTGGGTGTTGTGCTACCAGAGCCGGGTCGGACCGCTGAAATGGCTGGGTCCCGCCACACCCGACGTGATCGTTCAGGCCGGACGCGACGGCGTCGGCGTGGTCGTGACCCCGATCGCCTTCGTCTCCGAGCACATCGAGACCCTGGTCGAGCTCGACATCGAATACGGCGAGCTCGCGCATGAAGCCGGGGTCCACCCCTATCTGCGCGCCCCGACCGTCAGCGTCATGGCTCCCTTCATCGACGGTCTGGCCGGCGCGGTCGCCGAGAGCCTGCATCGCGCCGGGACGGCGCCGGCGGGTCCGGGCTGTCAGGGCCGCTGGAAGGCCTGTCCGTGCCAGGCGGAACGCCGCGCGGCCTGAGGAGAGGGCGGATGGACTGGTACAATCTGGCGCGCGGCCTGCACATTCTGGCGGTGATCGCCTGGATGGCGGGTCTGTTGTTCCTGCCCCGGCTCTATGCCTACGACGCCGAACAGGCCGACAAACCGGACGCGGTGCGCGACGGCATGCGCGAGCAGCTGCGGCTGTGGCAGGCCCGGCTGCTGAAGATCATCCTCAACCCCGCCATGATCGTGGCCCTTGTCGTCGGGCTGTGGCTTATCCATCTGCGGGGCGCGGAAATGCTGACCCAGCCGTGGATCTGGCTGAAGCTGGTCGGCGTCTTCCTCCTGCTCGGCTGGCACGGCTTCCTGGTCGCGGAGCGCAAGCGCATCCTCGCCGGGACCTCGACCCGCACCTCGAAGTTCTGGCGCATGACCAATGAGGTGCCGTTCGTCCTCGCGGTCCTGATGGTCCTGTCCGTCACCCTGGAATGGACCTTCTGAGCCGCGACGCTTGACCCCAACCCTCGGTTCGTGGTTCCGCTGACCCCGAGGCGCATTTCGGTGCGCTGCCCTTCTCTCCGCGTCGACCGATCGCTGGCCCTCTTTCACTGAGGGGGATGCCGCCTTCGGACCCGTCGCCCTCCCATCCGGCCGCAAGGCCAGCACCTTCAGCCCCGCCCGCTCCGTCGCCCCGCGCCGGACGTCCGGCGGCGCGCATCCGAGCCTTCCCATGACCGACGTCCGCGACACCGACCCGACCGCCCCCGAGACCGAAACCCTGCTGCCCGAAACCGGCGAGGCCGACGGCATGAACGATGCGGACGCCGCCGCCGATCTGGGCGACGAGGCGGAAGAAGAGGGCGATCCCGTCGTCCCCTCGGGCCGGATCACGCTCGAGGAGCTGAACGCCAAGACCCCGGCCGACCTGGTCGCCTTCGCCGAGCAGCTGGAGGTCGAGAACGCCTCGAACCTGCGCAAGCAGGATCTGCTGTTCGCCATCCTCAAGGCCCTGGCTGAGGAAGAGGTCGAGATCATCGCCGACGGCGTGCTGGAAATCCTGCCCGACGGCTTCGGGTTCCTGCGCAGCCCGGACGCCAATTATCTTCCGGGTCCGGACGATATCTACGTGTCGCCGTCCCAGATCCGCCGCTTCGGCCTGCGCTCGGGCGACACCATCCACGGGGCCGTCCGCGCGCCGCGCGAGGGCGAGCGCTACTTCGCCCTGCTGAAGGTCGACACGATCAATCTGGAAGACCCGGAAGCGGTCAAGACCAAGGTCCTGTTCGACAACCTGACCCCGCTCTATCCCGAAGAGCGGCTGCACATGGAAATCCAGGACCCGACGTTGAAGGATCGCTCGGGCCGGGTCATCGACATCGTCGCCCCGCTGGGCAAGGGCCAGCGCTGCCTGATCGTGGCCCCGCCGCGTGTCGGCAAGACGGTGATGCTGCAGAACATCGCCAAGTCGATCGAGGCCAACCACCCCGAGGTCTTCCTGATCGTCCTGCTGATCGACGAACGCCCCGAGGAAGTCACCGACATGCAGCGCACGGTGAAGGGCGAGGTCGTGGCCTCGACCTTCGACGAGCCCGCCACCCGCCACGTCGCCGTCGCCGAGATGGTGATCGAGAAGGCCAAGCGTCTGGTCGAGCACAAGAAGGACGTGGTGATCCTGCTGGACTCCATCACCCGCCTGGGCCGCGCCTACAACGCGACCGTGCCGTCGTCGGGCAAGGTCCTGACCGGCGGCGTGGACGCCAACGCCCTTCAGCGGCCCAAGCGCTTCTTCGGCGCGGCGCGCAACGTGGAACAGGGCGGTTCGCTGACCATCATCGCCACCGCCCTGATCGACACCGGCAGCCGCATGGACGAGGTGATCTTCGAAGAGTTCAAGGGCACGGGCAACTCCGAGATCGTCCTGGATCGCAAGGTCGCCGACAAGCGCATCTTCCCCGCCATCGACGTGCTGAAGTCGGGCACGCGGAAAGAGGACCTGATCACGCCGAAGGACCAGCTGACCAAGACCTATGTGCTCCGCCGCATCCTTAACCCCATGGGTCCGCAGGACGCCATCGAGTTCCTGCTCGACAAGCTGCGTCAGTCCAAGAACAACTCAGACTTCTTCCAGTCGATGAACACCTGAGGCCGGCTGCCCGGCTGGGCGTTACGGCGCCAGCAGCGTCGATCCGACGGTCTTGCGTCCCGCCAGGGCCTCATGGGCCTGTCGAACCTGATCGAGCGCGAAGGTCTGGCCGATCTCGATCTTGACCTGGCCCGAGCGGATGACGGCGAACAACGCCTGGGCCGACGCATCGAGCTCCTCTGGCGTAGCGACATAGTCGAACAGGGTTGGTCGGGTCATGAACAGCGAGCCGCCTCGCGACAGTCGGAGCGGCTCCAGCGGCGGCACAGGGCCGGAGGCGTTGCCATAGGTGACGAACATTCCGCGCCGATGCAGGCTGCTCAGCGATGCCTCCAGCGTCGCCGCCCCGACGGAATCATAGGCCACGGCTACGCCTTCGCCGGCCGTGATCTCGCGGACCTGTGCGGCAACATCCTCGCGGTCGTACAGGATGACGTGGTCACAACCATGCGACCTCGCGAGTTCCGCCTTTGCCTCCGAGCCAACCGTGCCGATGACAGTCGCTCCCAGGCTTTGCGCCCACTGACATAGGATCAGGCCAACCCCGCCGGCGGCGGCGTGGACTAGGATGGCGTCTCCCTGTTTCACGTGAAACACCCGCTGGACTAAGTATTCGGCCGTCATGCCTTTCAGCATCGCGGCGGCGGCTGTCTCGAAGGCGATGTCGCCAGGCAGGCGGACGGCCCTGTCCTGATGCACGACGTGCGCCTCGGCATAGGCGCCGGGTGGGCCGTTGGCGTAGGCGATGCGGTCGCCGACCGCGAAGCGGGTCACGCCTTCACCCACGGCCTCGACGACCCCCGCGGCCTCCAGCCCCAGACCGGTCGGATAAGTCAGAGGGTACAGCCCGTCCCTCTGATAGATGTCGATGAAGTTCAGGCCGATGGCGTGATGCCGGATGCGAACCTGGCCCGGACCCGGCTCCGGGACCGGGACCGTAGCGATCTCCAGAACCTCCGGTCCGCCGGCGCGGTCGAGACGGACGGCGCGCATCGTGGCGTCGGGCATGGCGGGTTCCTTTCTGGGGCCGGATCGGCCTATGAGGTCGATCCGAGAGGTTGGAGCGCCATGATGAAATTCAAGGTCGAGGCCGAGTGCACGCCCGAGGAGGCCCGCGCCTTCCTGGGTCTGCCGGACGTCACCCCGCTGAACGAGCGCCTGGTCGCCGAGATGCAGTCGCGCATGGAGGCCAACATCACGGCCATGCAGCCTGAGGAGCTGATGAAGTCCTGGACCGCCTTCGGCCTCCAGGCCCAGGACCAGTTCCGCCAGATGATGCAGGCGGTGGTGAAGCCGTGAGGACGCAGGGTCTCCTCCCCGCGCGCAGCGGGGGGAGGTGGCTCGGAGCGAAGCGGAGAGACGGAGGGGTTCTCGCCGCCGCCAGGACCCCTCCGTCTGCTCGCCAGCGCTCGCATCCACCTCCCCATCGGCTCCGCCGACAGGGAGGAGACGTGACGTGACCACCATCTTCGCCCTCGCTACACCGCCCGGTCGCGGAGCCGTCGCGATCATTCGCCTGTCCGGCCCGGACACGGAACGCGCCCTCGAGGCGCTAGGAGCGGGCGGCCTGAAGCCCCGCCTCGCGAGCCTGCGCAAGCTCAGCCACGAAGGTGCGATCCTGGACCAGGCTCTGGTCCTGCGCTTCGTCGCGCCCCACAGCTACACAGGCGAGGACGCCGCCGAACTGCATCTCCACGGTGGTCGCGCCGTCGTGGAGGCTGTTTCCAGTGCGCTGCTGGATATGGGCCTCGCCCCCGCCGAGCCAGGGGAGTTCACACGCCGCGCCTTCCAGAACGGCCGGATGGACCTCGCCCAGGCCGAAGCCGTCGCCGACCTCGTCGATGCCGAAACTGCCGCCCAGGCAGCCCAGGCTTTGGGTCAACTCGACGGCGCTCTGTCCCAAACCTATGCCGGCTTTCGGCGGGACCTGCTGACGGCGCTGGCGCTGGTCGAGGCGGAGATCGACTTCCCCGATGAGGACGTCCCCGACCACCTCGCCCGTTCTGCGGGGCCGGTTCTGGACAAGCTGCTGTCGGACCTGCGCGCCGCCTTGGCCGACGCTGATCGCGGCCGTCGCGTTCGGGAAGGCTATCGGATCGTCCTGATCGGAGAAACCAACGCCGGCAAGTCGGCGCTGTTCAACGCCCTGGTCCGGCGAGAGGCCGCCATCGTCACGCCGATCGCGGGCACGACGCGAGACGTGCTCGACGCCGATCTGATCATCGGCGGATACGCCGTGACCCTGTCCGACACGGCGGGCCTACGCGACAGCAACGATCCCGTCGAAGCCGAAGGCGTCCGCCGGGCGAGGGCGCGCGCCCAAGCGGCCGATCTGCGTCTGCGGGTCCGCGCGCCGGGCGATCCGGACGGTCCGGCGGCCGCCTATGTTCGAGCTGACGACCTGATCGTCTGGACCAAGGCCGACCTCGGGGGCGGCGTCGTGCCGTCTGAGGGCTTCGCCGTCAGCGCCGTCACCGGGCAGGGGATCGAGACGCTGCATGACGTGCTGGCGGAGCGACTGGCGCGTGACCTGTCTGGCGCGGACTTCCCCGCCGTGACGCGCGAGCGGCACAGACGACGGCTGTCAGAGGCGGCCGAGGCCGTCGACGCCGCGCGGGTTCGCCTGATCGATGCGCCGGAGCTGGCGGGGGACGACCTTCGCCGGGCGGCCGACGCCCTGTCCCGGGTCACCGGCGAAATCGGAGTCGAGGATGTGCTGGGCGAGGTCTTCGCCACCTTCTGCATCGGCAAGTGACGGCTGGCTGTTTCACGTGAAACACAGGCGCTAAGGCAAGGAGCGTCTGCAAGGCGAGCGGTAGCGCACAAACACGGCCTGAGGTGGCGTTTCTGAGCCATCTCGACTATGTCCCGCCTCCCATGACCTCCTTCGACGTCATCGTGATCGGCGGCGGGCACGCCGGATGCGAGGCCGCCGCCGCCTCGGCGCGCTTCGGCGCGCGCACCCTGCTGCTGACCCAGAAGCTCGAGACCATCGGCGAGATGTCCTGCAATCCGGCCATCGGCGGTCTGGGCAAGGGCCATCTGGTCCGGGAGATCGACGCCCTGGACGGCCTGATGGGCCGATTGGCCGATGTATCGGGCATCCAGTTCCGCATGCTCAACCGCTCGAAGGGCGCGGCGGTCCGAGGCCCCCGCAGCCAGATCGACCGCCGACTATACCGCGAGGCCATGCAGGCCGAGCTCGCAGCGACGCCGAACCTGACGCTCATGGCCGGAACGGCCGAGGTCCTGATCCTCGAAGGCGACCGTGTCGTCGGGGTGACGACGGGTGAGGGCGTGGAGCTGCGCGCGGGCGCGGTCGCCCTGACGACGGGCACCTTCCTGAACGGCGTCATCCACCGGGGCGACGAGCGGATCCCCGCGGGCCGTCATGGCGAGGCGCCTTCGACCGGGCTCGCCGCCGATCTTTACGGCGCGGGCCTGGCCATGGGCCGCCTCAAGACCGGGACGCCCGCTCGTCTGGACGGCCGCACCATCGCTTGGGACCGACTGGAGATGCAGGAGGCGGACGAGACGCCTGTTCCCTTCAGCTTCCTGAGCGACCGGATCACCGTGCCCCAGATCGCCTGCGGCATCACGGCGACGACGGAAGAGACCCACCGGATCATCGCCGAAAATCTCGGCGAAAGCGCCGTCTACGGGGGCCGGCTGACTGGCCGAGGACCCCGCTACTGTCCTTCCATCGAAGACAAGGTCGTCCGCTTCGCCGACAAGACCTCGCACCAGGTCTTCCTGGAGCCCGAAGGGCTGGACGATCCGACGGTCTATCCCAACGGCATCTCGACTTCGGTTTCGCCCGAGACGCAGATGACCTTCCTGCGCACCATGCCGGGGCTGGAGGCGGTCGAGGTTTTCCGCTTCGGCTACGCCATCGAGTACGACTATGTCGATCCGCGCGAGCTGACCCCCGCGCTGGAGGTCAAGCGTCGGCCGGGCCTTTATCTAGCCGGTCAGATCAACGGCACGACCGGCTATGAGGAAGCGGGCGCTCAAGGATTGATCGCCGGACTGAACGCCGCGCGGGCGGCAGGCGGGTCGCCGGAAATCGTGCTCGGGCGGGACCAGGCCTACATCGGCGTGATGATCGACGATCTGGTCACGCGCGGTGTGACCGAGCCCTACCGGATGTTCACCAGCCGGGCGGAGTATCGATTGACTCTCCGCGCCGACAACGCCGATCAACGGTTGACCCCGCTGGGTGTCGAGGCGGGCGTGGTCGGTTCGGAACGCCGCGCGGCGTTCAAGGCGAAGGCCGAGGCGCTCGCGGCTGCCACGGCGCTGGCGCGCGAGACGCGCTTTACGCCCAAGGAAGCGCAGGCGCTGGGGATCACGGTCAACCCGGACGGTCAGCGGCGGTCGATGCGCGATCTTTTGGCCTATCCCGGCGTGGACCTGACTGCATTCGAGACGGCCTTCCCGATCGTTCGCGACTGGTCGCCCACCATCCGTGAGCAGATCGAGATCGACGCGGGCTATGCGGGCTACCTGGACCGTCAGGCCGCCGACGCCGAGGCCTTGCGGCGCGAGGAGACGCTGAGCCTTCCCGTCGATCTGGACTACGCCGCCATCGGCAGTCTGTCGAACGAGGTCCGCGAGAAGCTGGATCGCGTGCGACCCCGCACGCTCGGGCAGGCGGCGCGGATCGAAGGCGTGACGCCGGGGGCGCTGACGGCCCTGCTGGCCCACGTGAAGCGCTCACCCGTCGCGGCCTGATGACGGCTGAAGAGTTCCAGCGGCTGACCGGAGCCGCCCCTGAGCGCATGGTGGAGCTTGAAAGCTTCCTCGGTCGCCTGACCGAAGCCAATGCGGTGATGAACCTCGTCGGGCCGGACAGCCTGCCGGACTTCTGGAATCGCCACGCCTGGGATTCGGCTCAGTTGCTGGACCTCGCGCCCGGCGCGAGGACGTGGGCCGATCTCGGCGCGGGCGCAGGTTTCCCCGGAGTGGTGCTCGCCATCCTGCTCAAGGACCGGCCGGACAGCCATGTCTGGCTGATCGACTCGCTCCAGAAACGTTGCCGGTTCCTGCAAAGCGTTGTGGACGCGCTCTCGCTTCCGGCCACCGTGATCTGGGGCAGGGCTGAGCAGCAGGCGCTCAAGGTCGATGTCGTTACCGCCCGCGCCGTAGCGCCGATGGAGAAGCTGCTGGGTTATGCACAGCCCTATCTGCAGCGCGGTGCACAAGGTCTGTTTCTGAAGGGAGAGAAGGCCGAGCTCGAGTTGCAGGACGCCGCCAAGGTCTGGCAAGTGGAGGCCGACCTCTCCGTCTCGCGCAGCGATCCGCGCGGCCGCATCGTCACCGTCCGGAGCCTGAAACGCCGTGGCTAGTTCCAGCCGTCCCGCCCGCGTCCTCGCCGTCTCCAACCAGAAGGGCGGGGTGGGCAAGACCACGACCGCGATCAACCTGGGCACGGCGCTGGCCGCCATCGGCGAGCGGGTGCTGATCGTGGATATGGACCCCCAAGGCAATGCCTCTACCGGCTTGGGTGTTCCACGTGAAACACGCCGTATCACCATCTACGACGTGATCGTCGACGGCAGGTCCGTGGATGACGCGGCCGTACCGACGGCCGTGCCGGGTCTGGACATCATTCCCGCCGACGCGGACATGTCGGGCGTCGAGATCGAGCTGAGCCAAGCGGACCGGCGCTCCTATCGCTTGCGCGACGCGTTGGCGGCGCAGGGGCAGGGTGGTAGCGCCCGGTATGACTATGTCCTGATCGACTGCCCCCCGTCCTTGAACCTGCTGACGCTGAACGCCATGGCGGCGGCGGACGGGGTCCTGGTGCCGCTGCAATGCGAGTTCTTCGCGCTCGAAGGGTTGACGCAGTTGATGAAGACCATCGAGATGGTCCGTCAATCGTTGAATCCGAGCCTCGAAATCCAAGGTCTCGTCCTGACGATGTTCGATCGGCGCAACGCCCTGTCGGGGCAGGTGGCGGCGGACGTCCGGGCCCACTTCGGCGACAAGGTCTATGAGGCCGTGATCCCCCGGAACGTCCGGGTCTCCGAGGCCCCGTCCTTTGGCAAGCCTGTCCTGATCTACGACCTGAAATGCACCGGCAGCCAAGCCTATCTGCGGCTGGCCAAGGAAGTCGTGGGGCGCGAGCGCCGCCGCCTTGCCGCCTGATAAACGAACGGAAACAACAACTTGTCTGAACGTCAAAGAGGTCTGGGTCGCGGTCTGTCGGCCCTTCTGGGCGATGCGGCCGCCGAAGCTGCGCCGATCGCGCCGGGTCAGCCTCTTCCGGCCGGTGTGCAACTCGCGCCGATCGAGAGCCTGAAGCCCAACCCGGATCAGCCAAGGAAGGTGTTCCGGCCGGAAGACCTGTCGGAGCTGACCCAGTCGATCCGCGACAAGGGCGTTCTGCAGCCAATTCTCGTCCGCACCCAGTCGGGCGAAGACGGCGTGTGGCAGATCATCGCCGGGGAACGCCGCTGGCGCGCCGCTCAAGCCGCTCGGCTCACAGAAGTGCCGATCATCGTGCGCCAGATGGACGACCTGGAGGTGCTGGAAGTCGCCATCATCGAAAACGTCCAGCGCGCCGACCTCAACCCGCTGGAAGAGGCTCAGGCCTACGCTTCGCTGATGGAACGCTTTGGACGGACACAGGACGCCGTGGCTGGCATCGTCGGCAAGTCGAGAAGCCACGTCGCCAACACGCTGCGCCTCACCTACCTGACGCCGCGGGTGAAGGAGCTGGTCAGCGAGGGGATATTGTCGGCGGGCCATGCGCGGGCGCTTCTGACCGCCAAGGATCCGGACGTCCTGGCCGAGAAGATCATGCTGGAGGGCCTGAACGTCCGCCAGACCGAAGCCCTGGCCCGCAAGTCGCAGGAGGTGGGGGCCAAGCCCCGTGGAAAGACAGTGGCGACGACCTCTCCCGACACAGCGGCGCTGGAGCAGGATCTGGCGGATGCGCTCGGCCTGAAGGTCACGCTGAGCGACAGGGGCGGGAAGGGCGAGTTGACCTTGTCCTACGCCAACCTCGAGCAGCTGGACGACCTGTGTCGCCGATTGATGCGCGGCTGACGGCGCGGGCGTGCTAGCCTGCGGCCATGACCGACACACCCGAAACCGCCGCCGAAGCTCTGAAACGGGTCCTCGCGGCCAAGAAGGCCGGCGCCCAGTCCGGGGGGCCGGCCTTCAAGCCCGGCCAGCATCCCGAGAAAGCCGTGAGCGCACGAAACACCGCCTTGGCCAAGCCCGCCTTCCGCAAGGCGTCCAAGCGCGGTTAGACGTCCAGATCGACCGTGATGGGGCAGTGGTCCGACGGCTGCTCCCAAGCCCGGACGGGCTCATGGATCGTCGCTGATTGGGCCACCACCGCCGGGGCCAGACCCGGCGAGGTCCAGATGTGGTCCAGCCGCAGCCCCCTGTTGGTCTTGCGGAAATCGACGGCGCGATAGCTCCACCAGCTGGCCAGCTTCTGCGGCTCGGGGAAAGCCTCGCGCACCACGTCGACAAAGCCGCCGGCCGCCTGGAGACGGTTCAGCGTCTCCACCTCGATGGGCGTGTGGCTGACCACCTTGGACATGAAGCGGTGGTTCCAGACGTCGTACTCGCTGGGCGCGATATTGAAGTCGCCGCACATCAGAAGCGGCCGCGAGCGGTCCAACCCCCGGGCCGTCTCGGTCAGGCGCTCGTAGAAATCCATCTTGTGGTCGAACTTGGGGTTCAGCGCCCGGTCGGGCACGTCGCCGCCCGCCGGGATGTAGAAGTTCTGCACGTCCACGCCGGCGATTCGCGCCGAGACGCACCGGGCGTGGCCGAGCTTGCAGGCATCGAAGGTCTGCGATGGCTCGATGGGGAAACGGCTGGCGATGGCCACGCCGTGCCAGCCTTTTTGGCCCGCGATCTTCAGGTGCGGCAGGCCCATCTCGGCGAAGGCGTTCCGGGGGAACTGGTCCTCCAGACACTTGATCTCCTGCAGGCAAAGGACGTCGCTCCCGCTCTCCGCGACGAAGCGGGCGACCTGGTCGATGCGCAGACGGACGGAGTTGATGTTCCAAGTGGCGACGCGCACGCGGCTCAGCCCTGCCGGATCGGCGTGGTGCGAGGGTCCGGGCCGTTGGTGACGACCCGGTCACGGTCGCCCAGGTCCTTGACGACCTTCACGTCGGCGAAGCCCGCGGCCTCGAACAGAGCTTTCACTTGCGGGCCCTGATCCCAGCCGATCTCGACCGCGAAGACACCGCCGGGTTTCAGGATGCGCATGATCTCAGGGGCCAGATCGCGATACGCCTGCAGCCCGTCCGGCCCGCCGTCGAGCGCCAGCACCGGATCGTGGTCCCGCACCTCCGGATCGAGACCGGGAATGTCGTCCGACGGAATATAGGGCGGGTTCGACACTACCAGGTCGAAGCTGCGATCGCCGAACCCCGCCGCCCATTCGGTCCGCAGGAAGGCGGCGCGGCCGTCCAGCCCCAGATTGGCGGCGTTCTCCCGCGCGACCGCCAGGGCCTCGGACGAGATGTCGGTGCCCACGCCATGCGCCGCCGGGCGCTCGGTCAGGAGCGCCAGCAGGATCGCGCCCGATCCGGTCCCCAGGTCGATGGCGTGGAAATGTTGCCCTGGCTCGAAGGCCAGCAGCGCCACGTCGATCAGGGCCTCGGTGTCCGGGCGCGGGCTGAGCACGTCGGGGGTGACGTTCAGTATGATCTTCCAGAAGCCCTTGCGGCCCAGGATGCGCGACACCGGCTCGCGCCGCAGCCGCCGCTCCAGATAGCCGTCCAGCGTGGCCTGCTGATCCGCGGTCACGGCGCGATACGGGTCGGTCAGGATGTCCAGCCGCGTGCAGCCGGTCGCGGCCTCCAGCAACAGCCGCGCATCGATGGCGGGACTGTCGATCTTCTGCGCCTTCAGCGCGGTCTGGGCCGACTTCCAGGCGGTCAGCAGGGTGGGGGCGTCGCTCATTCAAATCCACTCGACGGGGTCGTTCACGGCGATCTCGCCGGACGTCTGGACCGACAGATAGAGACCGCAGAAGGCATGGCCATAGAGACGCATCAGGTCGCCGACCAGATCGGCGTCGCGCTCGCCGGTCCCAGGATCGACATCGACGGCCACGCAGCGGCGGATCGGCTTGATGGCCTTCAGCGTGGCCGGGCCGAGTTTCAGGCTTCGACCCGCCACGTCGTTCTCGATCCAAGGGTCCCAGCCTTCGACATGGACGTTCGCGCGAAACCGCAAGGGGTCGAGCGGCCGGCCGATCCGCTCGGACAGATCGCGCAGACTGGCGAGGTTCAGGACCGAGACGGCACCTTTCGGGTCATCCATGAAGCGGTGACCGCGACCGTCCAGCACTTTCAGCGGCGCGTTCGCTTCGTCGCCCAGAACAGTCGTGAGCCAGGCTTCGAGCGCCCGGTCCCCATCGGCTTGACCCAGTGGCACGGTCAGGGGATCGGCGCCGGGTGCGCGAACCGTTAGATCGCCGCTGGCTTCACTCCAGCCGCTGACGACGCGTGCGAGCGCCGGGATGCGCGCCAGAACGGCGAACCGCATCTTGGAAATGTGCGCCGGAGCCTCGGGATCGAACCCCGACGGCCCGACCTCGACGGCGAACAGCCGGTCGCCGGGGAAGGCCGATCTGGCCTCCAGCCGCGCCGCATGCAGCGGCTCGGGCGTCAGACCCTTGACCGGATGGCGGTACAGCGCGGCGATGCGGGCAAGGGCGGTCACCGTCGTTCCGTGCCCGACCGGACCCTCTCAGGCAAGCGTGCGGAACGACGGACAAGCGGAGCCGTTCAGACGCCGATGTCTCCCACCACGCGACGATCCGGGTTTTCCGGCCCCTGGAAATTCATCGGTGCGGCGATCGCCGGTCTCGCGGCTGGGGCCGGGGCGGCGCACCTCGTCTACTCCCAGGGCCACCGCTACGGCCTGGAACTGCGCGCCCCCCGGCCGGAGCCCTCGCCGCCGAAACCGCCCACGCCCGAGGACCACGAAGCGCGCGAACCGGGGCGGGGCCGGATCGCCCGCCATCCGCATGAAATCCCGCACAAGGGCTGGACCGATATCGCCTGGCGGGTCGGCGGGTCCTACTTCGGCGACCGGGTCGGGTTCGTCGCGGGCGGGGTGACCTTCTTCATCCTGCTGTCGTTGTTTCCGACGCTGGGGGCCTTCGTCACAATCTACGGCCTGTTCGCCGATCCGGAGGACGCCTGGAGCCGGCTGGCGCTGCTCTATTCGGTGCTGCCGTCCAACGTCGCGGCTTTCCTGGGCGGAGAGATGGAGCGGCTGGCCGCTGGATCGACGCGGCAGCTGACCTTCACGCTCGTCTGGACGTTGGCCCTGTCGCTTTGGACCGCCAACAACGGGATCAAGACGCTGTTCTACGGGCTGAACGTCGCCTATCACGAGGTCGAGAAGCGCAACATCGTCCGCTACAACCTGATCTGCTTCGCCTTCACCCTGACGGGGCTGGCTGCGGTGCTGGTCACGGCGGCTCTGGTCGTCGGCGTTCCAGTAGTTCTGGGCGTGTTTGGCCTGGCCGAAGAGTGGAACGCGCTCGCGCCTCTGCGCTGGCCGGTGCTGTTCGCCCTCTACGTCGGCGCTCTGGCCGTCATCTACCGTTTCGGACCGTGCCGCGCGCGGGCGCGCTGGCGCTGGCTCACGCCGGGGGCCGTAGTTGCCGCCAGCCTGAGCGTGCTGACTTCTTTCGTCTTCAGCTGGTTCCTGACCACCTTCGTGCGGTTGGATTCTTACGGGCCCTTGGCGACGGCCATGGCCTTTCTGCTGTGGACCTGGATTTCCGTGCAGGTGATCCTGATGGGGGCCGAACTCAACGCCGAGATCGAGCATCAGACGGCCCAGGACACCACCACCGGGGACCCTCGGCCTCTGGGTGAACGCGGCGCGGTCATGGCCGACACCGTGGGCCCGCGCCAGGGAAGTCCCGCCGCCCTGAGCTTCACCCTGCGCCATGCCGAGGCGCTGACCGACCGGCTCCGACGCCGGCGCGATCGCCAGCCCGACGTCCGCGGCTCGCAAATCGAAGGGTCCGACCCTATCTAGGCCGATGAACAACTTTCGTCCGACGACCATCGAACGCGCCTATGAACTGGCGCGCAGCGGGGCCTGCCGCACCGTCGGCGACATCAAGGTCCGGCTTCAGGCCGAGGGCTATGAAGGCGTCAAGGACCGGCTCTATGGAGCCTCCATGACGGGCGCGCTGCGCAAGCTGTGCCTCGAGAACTACGTCGCGCCCCGGGGCGACGACCCCGCCCCTGCTTCTGTCACGGATGACGGGGACGACGACTGAATTCCAGAAACGCTTGTGCCTGAAGGACAAACGGTCCATAAGGCCGCTCGTCGATCTCTCTGCGTAACGCCCCTTCTCTCTGCGAACGCACCGAGTTTCTGGCCGATCCCATTCAGACCCGACAGGTTTCAGGTGTTTTGCCTGCGGCCAACTTCGAACGGAGAGCTGAAATGGCGACCGGAACTGTCAAGTGGTACAACTCAACCAAGGGCTATGGCTTCATCGAGCCGAGCGACGGCGGCAAGGATGTGTTCGTTCACGTCTCGGCCGTTGAAGGCGCGGGCATGAACGGCCTGAACGAGGGTCAGACGATCTCGTATGAGGTCGAAAAGGACCGTCGCACCGGCAAGGAATCCGCCGGCCAGCTGAAGACGCCGGAATAGTCCACGACCGCCCTTCGAGGCGATGTCGAGACGCGGGGTCGGAACGCCTGTTCCGGCCCCGTTTCCATGTCTGGCGCTTTCCGCCGCGACACGCGGGCGCTTGCTCCCGCGATGGCCCCCGCGTAGAGCGCCATGACGATGTTCGGCCTCGCCAATCCCGACAGGTTCATGCGCTTCACTGCGCCCGTGACCCCGGTGCTCTGGGTGCTGGCGGCGCTGCTGCTCGCGATCGGCGCCTGGCTCAGCTTCACCGCGCCCGGCGACTATCAGCAGGGCGACACGGTGCGGATCATGTTCGTGCATGTGCCCGCCGCTTCGCTCGGCCTAGGGGCCTATGCCGCGCTGGGCGTGTCCAGCTTCTTCGCCTTGGTCTTCCGTCACTCGCTGGCCGACGCCGCCGCGCGCGCCGCCGCCCTGCCCGGCGCGGCGTTCACGGCGCTGGCCCTGATTACGGGCGGTCTGTGGGGTCAGCCGATGTGGGGGACCTGGTGGGTCTGGGACGCGCGGCTGACCAGCGTGCTGGTGCTGTTCCTCTTCTACCTCGGCTACATGGCGCTGCGCTCGTCGATCGATGACGAGCAGAAGGCCGCGCGCGCCGCCGCCGTGCTGGGCCTCGTCGGCCTCATCAACCTGCCGATCGTGAAGTTCTCGGTGGACTGGTGGAACACGCTGCATCAGCCCGCGTCCCTGCTGCGGGCCGGGGGAACCAGCCTCGATCCGGTCTTCCTCGCCCCGCTCCTGACCATGATGGCGGCCTACGGAGCCCTGTTCGGAGCGATCTGGCTGACCACCATCCGGGCCGAAGTCGTGCGCCGCCGGGTCCAGGGCATCCGCGCGCGCCGGGCGCTGGAGGCCTGATGCTCGATCTCGACATGAGCCCCTACGGCGCCTTCGTCTGGCCGGCCTGGGCGGTCACCGCGATCGTGCTGGGCGCCGTCGTCGCCCGCGCGGTCGCCTCGGCCCGGCGCTGGAAGGCCGAACTGAAGCGCCTGGAAGACGAGGACGCCGCATGAGCCGCTGGCTGACGGTCATCCCGCTGCTCGTTCTGGCCGGGCTGGCGGTGCTGTTCATCGGATGGTCGCTGCAGCGCGATCCCGAGTATCGACCCGACGCCATCGTCGGCCAGACCGTGCCCGAGACCGTCCTGCCGATCCTGCAGGGCGATGTCGCCGGCCCCCAGAACGTTGACCTTAAGACCGCCGGGGTCGGCCGCCCCATGCTGGTCAACCTGTTCGCCAGCTGGTGTGCGCCGTGCCGCATCGAGCATCCCCAGCTGATGGCGTTGAAGGCCCGGGGCATCGCGGTCGTCGGCGTCGCCTACAAGGACGAGCCCGTCGCCACGCGCGCCTTCCTCGACGAGCTGGGCGACCCCTTCACAATGGTGCTAGTCGATCAGGAAGGCCGCGCGGGTCTGGATCTCGGCGTGTCGGGGGTGCCGGAGACCTTCGCCGTCGACGCCATGGGCCGGATCGTCGCCAAGGCGTCGGGACCGCTTCTGACCCAGGCGGACGTCGATCGGCTGGTCGCGGCGCTGGACGCCCCGGCCCGCCCGCTGCCGACGGCGCGCACGCCCGAGGAGCTCGCGATCCAGCGCGAAGCCGCGGCGCGTTAACCCTTTTTCGACGGGGATCGTTAACCCTGTCGGCATGAGCGCGATCCGCCCTGACCTGCCTATTGCCCAGCCCCCGTCCACGGGACCGTCGGCCCAGATGCGCGCCGCGCAGGCTGCCTTCTTCCGCGCCGCACTCGCCGAGGTCGCGCCCGTCGCGGCGGCTGCGACCGCGACGGCTTCCGCTCGGGCCGGTGCCCAGGAGGAGACACCCCGTCTTCCCCGCCCCGGTGCCCTGCTCGATATCCGCGTCTAGGCGGCGGGTTCGACCACCTTCGGCTTCTTGGCCTTGCGGGCCTTCTTGGGCTCGGCGGCCTTCTTCGCCGCCTTTTCGGCCTTTCTGGCTTCCTTCTGCGCCTTTTTCAGCGCCTTGGCCTCGGCCTTCGCCTGATCAGGCGCGGCGTCGGCGGCGGACGCGAGCTCCGACAGCAGATCGAGGAAGCCGTCGCGCTTTCCCTTGGGCAGCATGGCCATGATGCGACGGTCCGCCGCCTCAACCTTGGGCCGGGCGGCGTCGAGCAGGGCTTGACCCTCCGCCGAAAGACGCACCGCCTTGGCTCGGGCGTCCAGAGTCGAACGTTCGCGCGTCAGCAGGCCCTTGGTCGTCATGCGCGCGACGAGATCGGCGAGCGTCGAGCGGTCGATGCCGGTGGCCTTGACCAGATCGGTCTGGGTCAGACCTTCCTTGACGGACACGGCCTCCATGACCGCGAACTGCCGCTGGGTCGGGCCGTCGGAACCCAGTTCCTCGGCGTAGATGTCGAGGGCCAGCTGCAGCGCCCGGTGCATCAGGTGGCTGGGAGACTCGGCGAGCGTTCCCGAACGCCGCGCCTGTTTTCCGGACTTCACCATCGACGCCATCCCCTTTGCCGTGTGCGGAGGGTTATCAGCCTCGCTTTACGGTTTGACGACAGACGATTCCGTCGGGACTCAGGGCGCGGTGTCGGGTCGAGCCGGCGCGGAGGGATCGACCGGCCCCTCGCCGACCAGGTTCTTCATGATGAGAGGCACTTGGGCCAGGCCGAAGACGGACGATGCGATCCACAGCACGCCCCGGAAGCTGACCCAGACGTCGGCCGGATCGATGCCGGTCAGCCCCAGCCTCGGCGCGGCCCAGGCCACGAGCGCCTCCGACCGGACCGCTTCGTTCACGAGCGCGACCGCCAGGAAGAAGAAGCCGTAGCGGATCGTCAGGATGCGCCAGGCTCGATCATTGACCGGAATGACCGTTCCGAGCAGCGCCTTCAGCGGCTGCTTGCCCAGCAGAACTCCGCCCAGAAGCGCGACAGCGAGCGACCCGTTCAGCACCGTCACCTTCAACTTCACGAACAGATCGTCGTTGAAGACGAGCGTCAGCACGCCGAACACCAGAGCGAAGCCGCCAACCAGCAGCGGCATCAGCGCCAGACGTCTCTCGACGAATAGCCCCACCGCTACGGCCACGGCGGCACCCGCCACGAGGGCCCACGTCGCTTGCACCAGCGCTTCGTCGCCCGACAGGCCACGCAGACGGAGGATCAGAAACGCCAGGGCGAAGGCGGCGATGGCCCCGAAGTCGACCACGGAGCGAATCCAGGTCGACGGGCCTTCTCGGGGGGCGGTCTCGGGTTCGGCCACGATCAGTCCTCCAGCCCGACGAGCGATCGCGAAAACGCCCGGGCGTCGAAGGGTTGCAGGTCATCGATCCCTTCGCCCACCCCGATCAGCTTGATTGGGGCGTCCGACGCCTGGGCGACGGGCACAAGCACTCCGCCGCGCGCGGTGCCATCCAGCTTGGTCATGACCAGGCCCGAGACGAACGCGGCACGACCGAAAATCTGTTCCTGGGCCAGCGCATTGCGGCCCACCGTGGCGTCCAGCACCAACAGGGTCTCATGCGGAGCGTCCGGATCGGCTTTCTTCAGCACCCGCACGATCTTCAACAGCTCGTCCATCAGGGCGGTCTTGTTTTGCAGCCGCCCGGCCGTGTCGATCAGGACGACGTCAAAGCCCTCGGCCTTCGCCTTGGCATAGGCGTCGAACGCCAGGCCGGCCGCGTCGGCGCCGTCTCGGCGGCTCTCGAAGTGGGCGCCGGCCCGGTCGGCCCAGACCTTCAGCTGCTCGCGGGCGGCGGCGCGGAAGGTGTCGCCGGCCACGATCATCACCTTGGCCCCCTGTCGGGCCAGATCGGCGGCGATCTTGCCGAGCGTCGTGGTCTTACCCGAGCCGTTGACGCCGACGAACAGCACCACGAACGGCTTGATCCCGCTGCCGACGCCCTCGGGCCCCAGCGGATCGAAACTCGCCTGGCGCGGCAGAAGCTCGGCGGCGACGGCCTCGGCCAGCGCCTCCTTGACCTCGCGCTCGTCGGAGACCTTGCCGAAGCGCAGCTGGCGGAAGCGTTCGACGATCCGGTCCGTCGCGGCCGGGCCGAGGTCGCTTTCCAGCAGATGCTCTTCCAGCCGATCGAGCGCCTCTTCGCTCAGCGGCTCCTTGACGAAGGCGGAGACGACCGTCTCGGTCATCTGCTGGCTGGACCGGGCCAGTCCCGCGCTGAGGCGCTGGAACCAGCCCTTCTTGGGCGCGTCGGTCATGCGACGGCTTTAGCGGTCGCCGGGCGACAGGTCACGGTCTATCGTGGCGTACGCCAGACTTAGGCTCTATATGAGCAAAACTCTCAGGACCACGCCTTGGCCGAGCCCCATCCCTTCCACGCTCCCCGAACCCACGGTTTCGTGCGGGTCGCCGCCGCCACGCCGGTGGTCCACGTCGCCGATCCGGCGGCCAATGCGCGCGAGCATCTGGCCCTGATCCGCAAGGCGGGCGAGGCCGGGGTCGAGCTGCTGGTGTTTCCCGAACTGAGCCTGTCGGCCTACGCCATCGACGATCTGCACCTGCAGTCGGCCCTGCTCGAGGCCGTGGAGGCCCAGCTGCCGGTGCTCGCCAAGGCCGCGGGCGAGGCCGGGCTGGCGGCCGTGATCGGCGCCCCGATCCGGCATGGCGATCGCCTGCTGAACTGCGCGGTCTTGCTGGCCGGCGGCGATATCGTCGGGGCCGTGCCCAAGACCTATCTGCCGAATTATCGGGAGTATTACGAGAAGCGCTGGTTCTCGCCCGGCGACGACATCGGCGCCGAGACGCTTCGGATCGCCGGGACCGATAGCTGGATCGGCACGCGGCTGCTGTTCCAGGCCGACGACCACCCGGGTTTCGTCGTCGGGCTCGAGATCTGCGAGGACTTCTGGTCGCCGCTGCCGCCCTCGACACGACAGGCGCTGGCCGGCGCGCGCATCCTCTGCAACCTGTCGGCCTCCAACATCGTCATCGGTAAGGCCGAGGAACGGGCCATGCTGTGCGCCAGCCAGTCGGCGCGGGCCATGGCGGCCTATGTGTTCGCCGCGTCGGGCTGGGGCGAATCCACCACCGACCTGGCCTGGGACGGCCAGGCGACGATCCACGAGCTGGGCGCGAAGCTCGCCACCGGCGAGCGGTTCTCGCTAGAGAACCACCTGACCATCGCCGACGTCGACGTCGATCGCATCGGTCTAGAGCGGATGCGAACCGGCACCTTCGCCGACTGTGCCCGCCGCGAGCTGGACGATGAGGGCTTCGTTCGGCTGGATTTTCGGGTGCGAGAAACGGCGACCGCGATGTCCCTGATCCGTCCGCTGGACCGTTTCCCCTTCGTACCGGATGATCCGGCTCGGCTGGATCAGGATTGCTTCGAGGCCTTCAACATCCAGGTCCAGGGCCTGATGCGGCGCATGAAGGCCACGAACAGCGACCGGATCGTCATCGGGGTCTCCGGCGGGCTGGATTCGACCCAGGCCCTGCTGGTCGCCTGCGCCGCCTTTGACAGGCTGGGCCTGCCCCGGACGAACATCCTGGGCTTCACCATGCCGGGGTTCGCTACATCCGAGGGCACGAAATCCAACGCCTGGGCCCTGATGACGGCGCTGGGTGTGACCGGCGCCGAAATCGACATCCGCCCGGCGGCGGAACGAATGCTGAAAGACATCGGCCACGCGTTCGCCGACGGAAAGCCGGTCCACGACATCACCTTCGAAAACGTCCAGGCGGGTCTGAGGACGGACTATCTATTCCGCCTGGCCAATCAAAACCGGGCCTTCGTAATCGGAACCGGCGACCTGTCGGAGCTGGCCCTGGGCTGGGCGACCTATGGCGTCGGCGACCACATGAGCCACTACAACGTCAACGCAGGGGTGGCGAAGACCCTCATCCGGCACTTGATCCGCTGGGTGGCGGCCCGGCCGGAGATGGCGGGCGCGGCGGCGACGCTCAACGCCATTCTGGACACTGAAATCTCTCCCGAGCTTGTCCCGCCCGGCGCGGACGGCGAACTCCAGTCCACGGAAGGGACCGTCGGTCCGTACGCCCTGAACGACTTCTTCCTGTTCCATATCACCCGCTACGGGATGGCACCGTCCAAGGTCGCCTGGCTGGCGCATCAGGCCTGGGGCGACGCGAGCCGGGGCGGCTGGCCCGCGCATCATCCGGAGACGGACCGGGTCGCTTACGACCTCCCGATCATCAAGAGCTGGCTGAGGAAGTTCCTGATCCGGTTCTTCCAGACCAGCCAGTTCAAGCGCTCCGCCCTGCCGAACGGCCCCAAGGTGGTGACGGGTGGATCGCTTTCGCCGCGCGGCGACTGGCGCGCGCCGTCGGACGGCACGGCGAACGCGTGGCTTTGCGAGCTGGACGCGAACGTCCCGGACGCCTGAGACGGCTCAGAAGCGGAAGATGGATTCCAGACGGACGCGGGGCTGGGCCCGGCGGTCGGTCTCGGGCGCGCGGGCCGGATCCTGCTCCGGGGACGCCAGACCCGCCGCGGCACCAACGCGCAGGCGCGGCGACAGCCGGTAATAGGCCCCAGCTTCCACATCGCCCCACTGGGCGTCACGACCAACGGGCTGGTTCAGGTTGAAGTCCAGGCCCCAGCGGCCGTTCTCGTTCCAGCGCAGGCTGCGACGAGGCGCGGGTGTCGGGGCGGCGCGCTGGGCGTTGGAGGCCTCAGCCAGGGTCACGGCGGGCGCGCGCGAGCGGCTCTGCGCCGACGCGTCATGGCTCACGCCGACGAAGGCGGCGAGCCCGACAACCCCGGCGATGACGACCGACAGCCGCATGTCCTACCCTTCGAGCCGACGCTTTCGGCCGGTTCCTCGTGTCCGAAACCGGCGTTTTCGCCTGTGGACGCTTCGATTAGACATCGGTTGTCCGCCGGGTCAATGAAACCTCCACAAACGGCGAGGTTCCTTCGACTCTTGCTCTCGGGCTGTGGCGCAAGCGTCACGGGAATGCGGCTGAACGGCGTTCGGCCGTCAGGGGAAACGACCGTGCGCCGACGCAACCGTCTTTGCCTTGTCATCGCCCCTTTTCACCGTGTTATAGAGCCTCGCTTCGCCGCGCGCGCCCTGACCGGCCCGTGGATGCGCCTCATATCGGTTGGAGACGTGCCTCAATGAGCTTCGTTCGCGGCAAGACGGTCGTTGTGGCCGCGGTCCTGATGACTTCCGGCCTGGCGCTCGCCGGCTGCGGCGGCGGACTGTTCGGCGGGAGCCGCGAGGCCCAGCGCGCGGACGTTCAGACCGGCATCGGCGTGAACGGCTATCTGTGGCGCGCCACGCTAGACACCCTCAGCTTCATGCCCCTGCTGACGGCTGATCCGTGGGGCGGGGTCGTGAACTACGACTGGTACGTCAATCCCCAGACGCCGAACGAGCGGTTCAAGGCGACCGTCTTCATTCTCGACACCCGTCTTCGCGCCGATGCGCTGAACGTCACGGTCACGAAGGAAGTCCGCGACGCCTCGGGCGGCTGGACCGCCGCTCCGGTGGCCGCCCAGACGGAAGCCGATCTGGAAAACGCCATCCTGACCCGCGCGCGCCAGCTGAACCTCGCCAACGCGGGCTGAACACCGCTAACTAGACCGCCTCCTTCGGTTCTCCGCTAGGAGCCGCCTGAAGGAATCCCGTGTCCGCCTCTCCGACCCGCTACGACCCCAAGACCGCCGAACCGCGCCAGCAGGCCCGCTGGGCGGCCGCCGACGCCTTCGTCACCCGCGATACCGGCCGGCCCAAGTACTATGTCCTTGAAATGTTTCCCTATCCGTCGGGGAACATCCATATGGGGCACGCCCGCAACTATGTGATGGGCGACGTGGTGGCGCGTCACAAGCGAGCCCAGGGGTTCGATGTGCTGCACCCGATGGGCTGGGACGCCTTCGGCATGCCGGCCGAGAACGCGGCGATGGAAAGGGGCATCCACCCCAAGGGCTGGACCTACGACAACATCGCCAACATGCGCGAGCAGCTGAAGCTGCTAGGCCTGTCGCTGGACTGGTCGCGCGAGTTCGCCACCTGCGATCCCGACTACTACGGCAAGCAGCAGGCCTGGTTCCTGGAGCTGTACCGGCGCGGCCTAGTCTATCGCAAGGACGGGGTCGTCAACTGGGACCCGGTCGACAACACCGTGCTGGCCAACGAACAGGTCATCGACGGCCGCGGCTGGCGCTCGGGAGCCCTCGTCGAGAAGCGCAAACTGAACCAGTGGTTCCTGCGCATCACAGACTACGCCGATGACCTGATCGAGGGTCTGTCCACGCTCGACCGCTGGCCTGACAAGGTTCGCCTGATGCAGGAGAACTGGATCGGCAAGTCCAGGGGCGCGACCCTGTGGTGGGACATCGCCGAGGCTCCGGATTTCTTGCCCGCATCGGGCGACGGGGAACCCAGCCACGCCCACGATCCGATCGAGGTCTACACCACCCGCCCCGACACCCTGTTCGGGGCCAGCTTCCTGGCCCTGTCCGCCGACCACCCCCTGACCAGGGCCATCGCCGAGCACCGGCCCGACGTGGCCGACTTCATCAAGACCTGCGCCCAGATCGGCACGTCGGAAGCCGACATCGAAAAGGCTGAGAAGCTGGGCGTGGATCTCGGCGTGCGCGTGCGCCACCCCTTCGATCCCGAGCGTACCGTGCCCGTCTGGGCGGCCAACTTCGTGCTGTCGACCTATGGCTCGGGCGCCATCTTCGGCTGCCCCGGGCACGACCAGCGCGACCTGGACTTCGCACGCAAGTACGGCCTGCCCGTGCTCCCCGTCGTTCGCCCAGACGGCGCCGAGACCGTCGAGATCGACGCCGAGGCCTATGTCGGCCCCGGCCGCATTTTCAACTCCGGTTTTCTGGACGGCCTGAGCGTCGAGGAGGCCAAGGCTGAGGCGATCCGCCGGCTGGAGGCCTCGGGCCACGGCAAGGGCGCGACCATCTATCGCCTGCGCGACTGGGGTGTCAGCCGCCAGCGCTACTGGGGCTGCCCCATCCCCGTCATCCACTGCCCATCGTGCGGCGTGGTTGAGGTTCCGGGCGATCAGTTGCCCGTCGTTCTGCCAGACGACGTCACCTTCGATGTGCCGGGCAATCCCCTGGATCGGCACCCGACCTGGAAGCACGTCAAGTGCCCGTCGTGCGGCGCGGACGCGACGCGCGAGACCGATACGCTCGACACCTTCGTCGATTCCAGCTGGTACTTCGCCCGCTTCGCCGACCCGACCGTGGCCGACCCGATCAGCAAAGCCGCCGCGGACCGCTGGCTGGCGGTGGATCAATACATCGGCGGGGTCGAGCACGCGGTGCTGCACCTGCTGTACGCCCGCTTCATCACCCGCGCTCTGTCCGACGCCGGCATGCTGTCTGTGAAGGAGCCGTTCGCGGGCCTGTTCACCCAAGGGATGGTGGTTCACGAGACCTACCGCCGGGCCGACGGCGCCTGGGTCGAGCCCACGGACGTCGAACTGAGCAACGAGGGCGGCGAACGCAGCGCTCGCCAGCGCTCGACCGGCGAGCTCCTGGTCATCGGCGACATCGAGAAGATGTCGAAGTCCAAGAAGAACGTCGTCGCCCCGGCCGAAATCCTGGAAAGCCACGGCGTCGACGCCGGCCGCCTGTTCGTCCTGTCCGACAGCCCGCCCGAGCGCGACGTCCAGTGGACGCCCGGCGGCGTCGAGGGCGCCAGCCGCTTTGTCCAGCGCGTCTGGGCCCTGTTCGACGGCTTCGATCCCGACAGCCCCGCGACCGATCAGGACGCGGCGCTGATCCGCGAGACTCACAAGGCCATCAAGGCCGTGTCGGACGGGGTCGAGGGCTTCCGCTTCAACTCCGCCATCGCCAAGCTCTACGCCTTCGTCGCCACCGTGCGCGATCACGAAGGCGCGGGCGGCGCTGCCAAGCGCGAGGCCCTGTCGGCGCTGGCCCGCCTCATCGCCCCCTTCACCCCGCACCTCGCCGAGGAATGCTGGGCGCGTCTGGGCGAGATCGGCATGGTGCTGGACGCGCCCTGGCCGACCTACGATCCGGCGCTCGCGGCCGACGACGAGGTCGTCCTGCCCATCCAGATCAACGGCAAGCGGCGCGCCGAGATCTCCATGCCGCGCGGCGCCGACACCACCGCCGTCGAGGCCGAGGCGCTCGCCAATCCGGCGGTGAAGGCGTATCTGGAAGCCAACGGCCAATCCATCCGCAAGGTCATCGTCGTGCCCGACCGCATCATCAACCTGGTCGCCGCATGAGGGACGGGCGCGCCCCGGCGCTGACCCTCGCGGTTGGCCTCACGTCCATCGCCCTGCTGCTGGCGGGGTGCGGGTTCACGCCGATGTATGCAGAGACGTCGCAGGGGTCGCCGATCCGGCGCATCGCCGTGTCGACGCAGGATGACCGGCTGGGATATCGGCTGCGCGAGCAGCTGGAGGACGCTCTGGCGTGGGATCGGTCGGCCGCGCCGCTTTATCGGCTGGAGACGGCGGTGGAGCAGAACCGGCGACCGCTGGGCCGCCGCATCGACGACACCGCCACCCGCTATGAGCTGACCGTCCGCGCGGCCTGGACGCTGACCCCGACGTCGGGCGGCGTGCCGATCACCGGCGTCCAGACCGTGACGACGACCTACGCCTCGGCCGACCAGCCCTACGCCTCCATCGCCGCCCAGCAGGACGGCGAGGACCGCGCCGCCGCCGAACTGGCCCGCCTGATCCGGCTCGACCTGCTGCGGGTGCTTTCGGAGTGATGCCGCTCTCATGATTTTGGCGAAGCGGCCAGAGGTCGATCGCTTCCTGTCGAAGCCCGACGCGGGCGTCCGCGCCGCCGTCATTCACGGCAAGGACCGGTCCGGCGTCGCCGAGCGCGCCGAGATCCTGTGCAGGGCCATCACGCCGGACCTGAACGACCCCTTCAACGTCACCGTCCTGACGGACTCGGACATCGACGCCGACGAGACCCGGCTGGAGGAGGCCCTGACGGCCTTGTCCATGATCGGCGGGCGCCGACTTGTTCGCGTGCGGCTGGGTTCCGAGAAGGCTTCGGTCGACAAGGCCGTGGCCGCCGCGCTGAAGACCCACGGCGAGGGTGGCTACAACCCCGACGCCATGCTGGTGGTCGAGGCCGGGCCGCTCGGCCGCGACTCGGCGCTCCGCAAGGCCGCCGAGGCCGGCAAGGCCACCGTCGGCATCGCCTGCTATGAGGACGAGGCCGGCGACATCGCCCGCATGACGCGCGAGGCGCTGGCTGCCGACAAGGTGGGCCTGACGTCGGACGCCCTCGCCGTCTTCGTTGCCCGCCTGCCCAAGGAACGGGGCCTGATGCGACAGGAGATAGAGCGCCTGGCTCTCTATGTCGGCCCTGGCTCTGGCCGCACGATCGATGTCGAGGAGCTGGAGGCTCACCTGGGTGTCGAGGCCGACGCCTCCCTGTCCGACGCCGCCCTCCAGGCCTTCGGCGGGCGGCCGGGACCGGCTCAAGGGGGATTGCGACGCGCCCTGGCCGAAGGCGAGAGCGCCGTCATGGCTGTGCGGTCGGCTTCCATCCATCTTGGAAAGCTGCGCCGGATCAATGTCCTGCAAGGCTCGGGCGCAGGCGCCAAGGAGGCGGCGAAAGCGGCCGGTGTCTTCTGGAAGCAGGAGGCGGAGATGCTCCGTCAGGCCCGCGCCTGGAGCTTGGACCGGCTCGACGCGCTTCAGGACAGCGTCAACACTGCAGACCTGATGACCAAGACCACCGGCATGCCCGAGCACCTGATCGCCGAGCGGTTGCTGCTGGAGATCGCGGCCCGGGCGCGGCGGTTGGGTCTGTAACCGCCCTAGCGAAGGGTGATCGCCTGGCGGGTCCCTTCAGGGGGCAGGTCGAAAGCGGCGGCCTCAAAGGCCGGAGGACCGAAACGGCCTCGGGCGTTCCGGGAAAAGCCGTAGGCCTCGCGCGGCAGGCCTACGGGCCAGAGGGTCAGCTCGCCATTTCGGTCTGCGTCGTGAAAGGCGCCCACCGCATAGCGTCCGGGTGCCAAGTCCGGAATGGTGACCGAGGTCGCCCCGCCCGGTGCCGGCACGACGCGGGTCGCGATGGGGTTCCTGCTGGCGCGGAAATCTGCAGCATTGGCGTAGACGGCGACCGCAATCGTCCCGCCAGAGCCTTGGGTGCGCAGTGTCAAGGTCAGGTCGGCGGCGGACGCGCCGTTCGCCGTCAGCAGGCCCAGGCTCGCGGCCGCGATTGCCAGTTTCATCGAAACGCTCTTTCGTGCATCGCCCCGCGAGCACCGAAACACCAGTCGAGATCCGCCGTCCAGTCATGACCGCCCTGTCACCTTCCTCTGTCCGGCGACCGGCCTCCACACGGATTGTGCGCGGCATGGCTGTGGCGATGGCCGCCGGGGTCGTTCTGGCCCTGACCGGGGCGTTCGGAATGTCGAACACCACCCTATGGATGCGCCTCGCCTACTGGGTCCCGGTGATGCTGGTCGGAGCTGCCTGGGGCGAGGCCTGCTCGCGGCTGGTCGGGCGCTGGATCGACATGGACGAGCGGCCATGGCTGGCGGTCGCGGCTCTGACCGCGTCGGTCACAGGGCCAGTGGTGATCCTGGTCTGGTTCGTGACCGGGTTGGTGTTTGAGGGCAAGGTCTATCCGCTGGCTACGCTGCCGCTGATGCTGGGGCCTGTCTTCATCGTCACCGCCAGCGTCAGCGCGATCAACGTCTTCCTCGGCAAGGCCCAGCCGGTCCAGACCCATGCGGCGGTCGCCGGCGCGGCCCCGGCCCGTTTTCCGGAACGGCTGCCGCCTCGCCTGCGCGGGGCTGCGATCCGGGCCGTCCAGGCCGAGGATCACTATCTCCGGATCCACACCGACCGGGGATCGGACCTGATCCTGATGCGGATGTCGGACGCGCTGAATGAGCTCGAAGGCCTGGAGGGGGCGCAGACCCATCGCAGTTGGTGGGTCGCCCGGGGCGCTGTGCGCGACGTGGCCCGGGGTGACGGCCGCGCCACCCTCACGCTGGACGGTGGGATTTCCGCGCCCGTCAGCCGGCGCTACGCCAGGGCCCTGCGCGACGCCGGCTGGTATTGAACATCAGCCCTTCCACGCGCCGTGGAATCCGGCCGGGAGCGCAACGTCCGCCCGCCAGGTCGCGACCGGTCCATCCTCAACCGCC
This sequence comes from Brevundimonas bacteroides DSM 4726, assembly GCF_000701445.1. Lineage (GTDB taxonomy): Bacteria > Pseudomonadota > Alphaproteobacteria > Caulobacterales > Caulobacteraceae > Brevundimonas > Brevundimonas bacteroides. The sequence continues at coordinate 54,733 of NZ_JNIX01000014.1, read as the reverse complement.
GCGACATCGAAGACGTGCAACTCCGTCACGCCTTCGGCCAGGTTGATCGAGGGCGCGACCAGCCAGGCATCGCTCTCGTCCGAGCGGCCGGGCTTGGGTACGAACACCGCCTCCTCCATGATCTGGGTGTCGTCGAACAGGAAGGCCCGGTTGACGCCGGTCGCCCAGTTCTGGATCCCCAGACCGTTCGGCAGGGGCCGATCCCCGCGCTCGCCATGCACATGGACGGTCAGATCACGGCGCGAGCAGGGGCGTCGTGGATCGCCCTTGGGGAACTCGGCGGTGATCCCTGACGACGTCATCTCCGCCTGGCCGTCGGCGTGCAGGGTAACCAGCTTCAGCACACTCGGCTCGCCGGGCACGGTCCCGGTCTGGGCAACCAGAACGCGCGCGCCCTCGATGGCGAAGGAGGCGTCGCGATTGGCCGCCACGTCGAAGCGGATCGTGCCGTCCGCCTCCTCCCAGCCGTCGCCGAGGTGGAAGAAGCTGAACGTCGGCAACTCGAACAGTCGTGTCCGCGTGAGATCGGCCTTGTCGACGACCAGCACCTGAGTCCCAAGCTCGGGCCGCCACGCGAACTGCGTCGAGAACGGCATGCGGCGCTGGGCGAAGACCCAGGGCTGGAGCACGAAGATCAACGACCGCTCCGTGGCCGTGAAGTCATGCAGGTAGCTGGCGCGGGGCAATGGGACGAGGCCCGCCGAGATCAGCGATCCGTCGGCGTTCAGATGCCAGACCACGGCCTGATCCGCGTTGGTCCCGACGTTCCACACCGTGCCGTCCGGGGCGCGGCGCGGATGGGCCTGGAACGGCATGCCCTTCAGGTCGTCGCGCAGGGTCACGAACCGCTCGGTGGCCAGGGTGGCGGCGTCCATCTGCAGCGGCGAACCACCCTCCCACAGGGCCCAGACCTTGTCGCCCGTCACCATGACCGCGGTGTTGGCGGCGTTGGCGTCGTCGTTGGAGCCGATGCGGGCGCGAGCGTCCCCGACCGTGCCGAAGCCGGGCGTGACCACGGCTTCAAGCTCCGTCTCCGTGCGACGCTTGGGCGTGTCGGCGAAGCGGGCGGCGAGCGTGACCTGACCGTCCTCGATCCGGAACGACCGCATCAGGCCGTCGCCGTCGAACCAGTGGGTGGCCGATCCGCCCGGCCGACGGAACTTGCCCGGCCCGTTGCGAAACAAGGTCCCCGAAAGACCGGCGGGAGCCCGACCCCGGACCAGCCGCATGGCCCGTGGCGCGACATCGCCCTCCAGATCGGCGGTGGCCAAAGCCCATGGCGCGGCGGCGTCCTGGGCCATGGCGGCCCAGACGGTTTCGGGCGTGGCGACGACGGCCGACAGGGCGGCGGCGCTCATCAGGAAGTGGCGGCGGGAGGCTTTCATGGCGATGCCCTCTTTTCGTCGGCCTAGCGGATGCTGATCATCTGAACGGTCGCGCCTTCGACCACGAACCGGGCTCGATCCCAGCTCGCCGGACCCATGTTGCCGACCGCATTATTCGAGAAGGCGAAGGGCTCGGTCGGCATGCCGAAGGGGTTGCGGTTCATCTGGCCGTCGCCATTGACGTCGTGAAACGCCCTGATGGCGTATTCACCGGCGACCAAGCCGTCGAAGGTGGCGGTGCGCTGTCCGGCGGCGACGTCTAGGCGCGCGCCCCGGATCGGCTGGCCGCCGTCATAGGTCGCGGCGTCATAGAGGCCGAACATCACCGCGCCGGTGTCGGCGCCGGTTTCGAAGGTGACGGTCAGGGTGCCTGCGGATTGCGCCAGCGCGGGCGCGGCGGTCAGGCTGAGGGCGGCGATCAAGGCGGCAGTGCGGATCATTTCAGAGCTCCATTTGCGCGAAGGCGACCGGCGACCGGCCTCCGATGTCCCGACCCTGGTCTGGCCCCTGCGGCGTCGCTATCGGACTTGCGGAAACGGCCGCGCGGATTTCGTGAACGGCGGCGGTCGGCCATCCGCGAAACGTGAATGAACAGGCGTCGCGCGCCGCTTGCGGGCCGGACCGCCCGAGCGCATCGTCCGCCGCGAACGAGGAGGCCCGTCGATGTCCGAAGAGATTGTCTTCTACACCAACCCCATGTCGCGGGGCCGGATCGTGCGCTGGATGCTGGAGGAGCTGGGACAGCCCTATCGCACCGAGGTGATGGACTACGGCACGACGATGAAGGGCGCGGACTATCTGGCCATCAATCCGATGGGCAAGGTGCCCGCCATTCGCCATCGCGGCGTGACGGTGACGGAATGCGCGGCCATCTGCGCCTACCTGGCCGACGCTTTTCCTCAGGCCGGTCTGGCTCCGGCCTTGGACGATGCGGCGCGAGGGACCTATTTGCGGTGGATGTTCTTCGCTGCCGGTCCGGTCGATTCGGCTGTCACTGCCCGGTCGATGGGCTGGCAGGCGCCGCCCGAACGCCAGGGCATGGTCGGCTACGGCAACTACGAACAGATGGTCGATGCGCTGGAGACGGCGGTCGAGACCGGACCCTACATTCTCGGCGAGCGGTTCAGCGCGGCGGACGTGTACGTCGGGTCCCAGATCGGCTGGGGCCTGCAGTTCAAGACCCTGCCCGAGCGCGAGAGCTTCAGGGCCTATGCCGGGCGCATCATGGGACGTCCGGCGGCTCAGAGGGCGCGCGAACTCGACGACGCCCTGATTCCCGCTCGGACGTGAACCTGAGGCGCGCGCGAACGCTTGGCCTTCACTGGAGCTAACCGATGACCCGATCGATCCTTAACTCGCTGGCGCTTGCCGCCCTCACGACCCTGGCCGCCTGCGCCACACCGTCCGCCGATGCGCCGCCCAATAGCTATCGCGCCGACCTGGACCGCCTCACCGCCGACTGTCGCGAGCGCGGCGGCATCCTGACCCCGACAGGGGCGACGACGGGCCGGCCGGAAACGGAGTATGCTTGCCGGATCACAGGGGCGACGCGGCTGAACTGACGATCAGCCCTCGCCGAGGCAGCGCAGCGCGACTTCCAGATTGCGCAGCCCATCCTCGCCGGTCACGGCCGGGGCCTCGCCGGTGCGAATGGCGTGGGCAAAGGCTTCCAGCTCCTTCTTCAGGGGCTCGTTGGGCCAGGAGTGGACGCCGCGCGTCGAATAGCTGCCGTCCGGCTGCTGGCCGAAGTATTCGGTGACCTGGCGGGTCATGAGGTCAGCGACGACGAACTTGTTCTGGGTGGCGACCTGGAGGGTGCGGGTCTTGTAGGGCGTGACCCAGTTGGTGGTGATGTGGGCGATCACCCCGTTTTCCATGCGGAACTGGAGAAGCGCCGTATCCTCGCGCTCCGCGCGGGTGCGGGCCAGCTGCGGTTGGACCTCCGCCACCTCGGCATCGGTCAGATGGCGGATGATGTCGATGTCATGCACCGCCAGGTCGATGACCACGCCGACCTCGCCCATGCGCGGCGGGAAGGGGCCGACGCGGGTGATCTGGATGGAGATGACGTCCTCGCCGGCGATGGCGCGCTTGACCGCCTCGACCGCCGGATTGAAGCGCTCGACCTGACCGACCATCAGCACCCGGCCGTTGGCCTCGGCGGCGTCGATCATGCGCCGGGCGTCGGCGACGGTCGCGGCGATGGGCTTCTCGACCAGGACGTGGACGCCCTTTTCGAGCAGGGCGACGGTCAGGTCGGCATGGGTGCGGTTCGGCGTCGACACCACCGCGGCGTCGAGCCCGGCGGCGACGAAATCGGCGGCCGAGGTGTAGGCTTTCGCCTCATAGACCTCGGCCACGCCCTCGGCGGTGACGGCGTCCATGTCGAAGATGGCGGTCAGATCGAAGTCGCGGATGTCGGCCAGCACGCGGGCGTGATTGCGGCCCATGACGCCGACGCCGGCCACGCCGACCTTGAGGGGGTTCGATTGCGGGCTCATCGGATCAACCCTTGAACGAGGCGACGGCGGCGACGATCCGGTCCTGAGTCGCCTCGTCGAGGTCGGAGTGCATCGGCAGGCTGATGACAACCTCCTTCTTCGCCTCGGTCACGGGCAGGCCGCCGGGCCCGCGCGGATGATGCTGGTAGGCCGGCTGGAGGTGGCACGGGATCGGATAGTAGACGGCGCTCGGCACGCCTTCGGCCTTCAGGTGGGCGGCGAGGCCGTCGCGGTTTGCGTGTTCGATCGTGTACTGGGCCCAGTTAGAGACATTGCCCGCAGGCACGAACGGCACGGCCGTGACGTGAGGGGTGAGCATCTCATTGTAGCGGGCCGCGATGCGGTTGCGCCATTCGATCTCCTCATCGAAGACCTTGAGCTTCTCGATCAGGACAGCGGCCTGGACGGTGTCGAGGCGGCTGTTCATGCCGACGCGCATGTTCAGATACTTGGGATCGTGGTCGAAGGTGCGGTCCGCCAGATCCTTGGCCACCGCCTTGCCGTGCACACGGTAGGAGTCGATCTCCTGAGCCAGATCGTCGTCGTCCGTCAGCACCGCCCCGCCGTCGCCGTAGCAACCCAGCGGCTTGGCCGGGAAGAAGCTGGCGGTGGTGACGTCGGCCCATTTCAGGGGGTGAGATCCGTCGAGGGTGCAGCCGAAGCCCTGCGCCGAGTCCGAGATCAGCTTCAGGCCGTGCTTGTCGCAGATGGCCCGGATGGCCGGATAGTCGGCGGGCTGGCCGAACAGGTCGACGGCAATCACGACCTTGGGCTTCAGCCGTCCTTCGGCGATGGTCGCCTCGATAGCGGCCTCCAGATGGGCGGGGTCCATGTTGTAGGTGCGGTCGTCGATGTCGACGAAGACCGGCGTCGCCCCGAGCCACGGCACGACCTCGGCGGTGGCGCAGAAGGTGAAGCTGGGCACGAAGACCGCATCGCCCGGCCGGATGCCCCAGGCCATCAGCGGCAGGACCAGGGCCTCGGTGCCGTTGGCGCAGGACAGGGCGTGCTTCGCCTGACCAAACTCGGCCAGCATGGTTTCGAACTCGCGTACCTGGGGCCCCATCACGTAGGCCCCGCTCTCGACGGCGGCCATGACGGCGGCTTCGATCCTGCCGTTCAGGCGGCGTCGCTGGGCCTGCAGGTCGATGAAGGCGATGCTCATGTGCGGAATGCCTCTGTCGCGACGGCGCTGTCCGCGCCCGTCCGTGGGGTGGGTCGCCTCTAGCGCGAAGCGGCCGCCAAAGCCAAACCGCAGGGGCTCACATCGCGTTGCGCCTTGCAACGGTCGACCGTATGCAGACGACCCCGCATCCGGAGTTCCCCGTGTCGCCCGCCCAGTCCACCACGCCTGCCGTCTTTCTGGATCGCGACGGCGTCCTGATCGAGGACAGCGGCTATCCGCATCTGGAGGAGCACCTGGTCCTGATCCCCGGCGCGCCGGAGGCCGTGCGGCGGCTGAACGCGCTGGGCTACCTCGTCGTCATCGTCACCAACCAGTCGGGCGTGGCGCGCGGGATGTTCAGCGAAGACCAGATGCACCGTTTCAATGACCTGCTGGTGCGGCGGCTGGCGGCCAAGGGGGCGCGGATCGGCGCCGTCTACGCCTGCCCGTTCCACGCAGACGCCGAGGACGAGCGATACCGCCACCCGGACCACCCGGACCGGAAGCCCAACCCCGGCATGATTCTTCGCGCAGCCGCCGATCACGGAATCGACCTGTCGCGTTCCTACCTGATCGGCGACCGTCAGAGCGATCTGGAGGCGGCGCGACGCGCGGGCATTCCGGGCTTCCTGTTCGAGACGGGAAATCTCGACGCCTTCGTGCGCGACCTGATCGGCGCCTGATCGCAATTCTTCCGACGATGAAATAGTCTGTCGGCGGATGCGGGGGCGTCCATGACGGAGCGTGACGTGTCAGAGCCGCAACCCTATGCCGAACGCCGTTGGACCTCCTCGGACGGCCTCAGCCTGTATGCGCGCGACTACGGCGGCGGTGACGGGCCAGTGCGGCTGCCGGTCGTCGCCATCCACGGGCTGACGCGCAACTCCGCCGATTTCGAGCACATCGCCGGGTTGATCGCCCGCAGCGGCCGCCGTGTCCTGGCGGTCGATGTGCGCGGGCGGGGCAAGTCCGATCGGGCGACCGATCCCATGACCTATCAGCCGCCGGTCTACGCCCGGGACGTGCTGGAGCTGCTGGACGCGGCGGGGATCGCGCGAGCCGTGTTCCTGGGCACCTCCATGGGCGGGCTGATCACCATGGCGGTGACGGCGCTGAGGAGCCGCGTGGTGGCCGCTGCCATCCTGAACGACATCGGGCCGGAGGTGGACAAGGCGGGTCTGGCGCGCATCGCGGCCTATTCCGGCAAGCCGGTAGACACGCCGACCTGGGCGGCGGCGGCGGCCTATGTCCGCGAGATCAACGCCGTGGCCTTTCCCCATTACACCGACGCCGATTGGGACGCCTTCGCCCGGCGCGTGTTCCGCGAAGGGACGGAAGGGACGCCTGTCCTCGACTACGATCCGGATATCGCCGTGCCGATCAAGGCGGCGGGGGCCAAGGCGCTGGTCCCGAACCTGTGGCCCTACTTCCGGCGGTTGGCGAGGAAGCGTCCGACCCTTCTGATCCGGGGTGAGACCTCCGATCTCCTGAGCGCCGAGATCGCGGCCCGCATGCAAAAGGCGGCACCTTCGATGCGCTACGTCGAGGTTCCCGGCGTGGGCCATGCGCCGATGCTGGACGAACCGGAAGCCAAGTCCGAGATCTTCGAGTTCCTGCGCGACCTGCCTTGAGCCGCTAGCGACCGAAGGCATCGACGACGCCGCCGACCGACGCCACGCCGGCGCAGCCGGTTTCGATCAACGCCCCGACGTTTGCTGTCGTCACGCCCCCGAGGGCGATGACCGGCGTCGGACCGCCGGCAGCAGCACTCAGGGTGTCCAGGCCCAGCGCGAGCTTTCCGGCCGAGGCTCCTCCCGCCGGGAAGATCGGAGACAGCAGGACGGCGTGCAGGTCTGTCGCGGCCAGCGCCGCCTCCACCGAATGCGCCGCCCCGGTCAGAAGCCAACCTGGCCGCTTCCCGGATAGGGCATAGGCGGCGCCCAGGCTGCGTTCGGGCAAGTGCAGCCCATCGGCCTGCGCCGCATCGGCCAGATCGGCGTCCAGCCCGATCAGCAGCGTCATGCCCCGCTCATGCGTAACGGCGCGCAGACGCCGCGCCTCCTCCAAAGCCTCCGCCCGACCGAAGCCGCGATGGATGACGCCCGAGCCCGGCGGCATGCGCGCCGCGATCTCCCAGGGACGGGGCGTCCTCTCGGGATCGGTCAGGAACAGCAGCGGCGGCACGCGCGACGGTTCGCCCCCCCTGACAGCCAGCCGGGCGCGCGCTAGAGCCTGGGCTCCGGCCCACAGGCGGGCCCCTTCCGAACGCGACGCATCCTCCATGGCCGCCTCATCCCCCGCTTCCGCGCCGCCGTCCAGCCAGAGCCTGTCCGCGCGTCTGGCCGGCATTCGCATGCGCATGGACGCCGCCGCCCGTACGGTCGGGCGCGATCCGGGCTCCGTCACCCTGACCGCCGTCTCGAAGACGCAGCCGCCGGACGCCATCGATACGGCGCTGGCCGCGGGTCTGCGCGTCTTCGGTGAGAACCGGGTGCAGGAGGCTCAAGCGCGCTGGACCGACCGGCGCCTCAGCCTGCCCGATCTGGAGCTGCGTCTGATCGGGCCGCTGCAGTCCAACAAGGCCGAGGACGCCGTCGCCCTGTTCGACGTCATCGAGACCCTGGACCGCGAGAAGCTGGTCGGGGCTCTCGCCGCCGCTCAGGACAAGACAGGCCGTCGACCCCGTGTGTTGGTCCAGGTCAACACCGGCGAGGAGCCGCAGAAGGCGGGCGTGGCCCCGCGCGACGCCGACGCCTTGATCGCCGCAGCGCGGGCGGCGGGGCTTAACGTCGAGGGCCTCATGGCCATTCCGCCTGCCGACGAGGAGCCGATTCTGCATTTCGCTCTGCTGGCACGGATCGCGGCCCGCAACGGCCTGCCGGTCCTGTCGATGGGCATGAGCGGCGACTATGAGGCCGCGATTCGCTTGGGCGCGACCTATGTGCGGTTGGGGACGGCGCTGTTCGGGGAACGAAACCCTTCATTGGCATTCTCTAACGCCTGATTCCAAAACGCTTTCGACCTTCGCCTTGGCGGAGACGACAAGCCTCGCCATGTTAGGCCCATGCCCACAGCCAAGACTCTCCTGATCATCGACGACGACGACGACCTGCGCGAGGCGCTCGCGGAGCAGCTTGCGCTGCACGAGGAGTTCCGAACGGTTCAAGCCGCGACGGCTACCGAGGGCGTGCGTCTCGGCCGCGAAATCCGCGCCGACCTGATCCTGCTGGATGTCGACCTGCCCGACATGGACGGGCGCGAGGCTTGTCGTTTGCTGCGCAAGGATGGTGTGTCCACCCCGATCATCATGCTGACGGCCCAGGATTCCGACGCCGACACCGTGCTGGGACTGGACAGCGGGGCCAACGACTACGTCACCAAGCCCTTCCGCTTCGCCGTGCTGCTCGCCCGCATCCGCGCCCACCTGCGCAGCCACGAGCAGTCCGAGGACGCCGTTTTCCAGATTGGACCCTACGAATTCCGCCCCGCCGCCAAGGTGCTAATGGATGCCAAGGGCAAGAAGGTGCGGCTGACGGAGAAGGAAACGAGCATCCTCAAATATCTCTATCGCGCAGGCGCAAAACCTGTATCACGCGAGGAATTGTTGACGGAAGTCTGGGGTTACAACGCGGGCGTAACCACCCACACACTGGAAACCCACATCTACCGCCTGCGCCAGAAGGTCGAGCCCGAACCCGGGCTGGCCCGCCTGTTGTTGACGGACTCAGGTGGCTACCGGCTCCAGCCGTGAACCATGGACTGCCGGATCACGGCTGTTCAGGTCGCTGCTTCGAAACAAGTGATGACAAGCAAGATCAGCGCGCCGCACGCAAGGCTGGAGACCAGCAGATGCGACATCAGTCTGACCGCCTTCAGAGCGTGATGTTCGCGATCCCAGTGCGGCGGCGGGTCGTTGGAGTATCGATGGACGTCCGCATATTGTTGAGAACAAACAGCGCTCGAAGCGTCTTCTCCGCCGATTCGTAAGCCGAGGTCTGTTGGGCCACCTCGACCATAATGGCCTGGTCCGGGCGATCCCAAGGGGCGCACAGGTCCAGATACTGCCGCTGTATCTCGGACCAACTCACTATCAGTATGTCGTCGTCGCGCCGTCTCAACGGCGGGAACCGCCGCTCGAATTCCCGTTGTTCGAACACCAGCGTTTGAACCTGTTCCGGGGTGAGCCGAGGCAAACGCGGGGATGCTGGACTGAGCGGAGGCGAGACACGTCTCCACACCTGCGGGGCCGATGTCGATGTTGTGGCTGGGGTAGATTGAGTTGTCATTCGTCCCTCTCGGCGAGGAGACGACGATCGACGATTTCGCCGCAAAGGCGATCACCGGCGATTGGGGGACCCAACCATTGAGGGGGTCAAGGCCGCTTTCATGAAGCAGCAGCATCCGCCCGGCGTGATGCCTGTCGCGTGAGCCCAGCCGGCGCGCCGTGGTCTTCAGTCGATCATCGATCGTGTGGTGCGATCGACCAACCAGCGGCGAGATTTCCTTGGATGTCAGCCCGACTGCCGCGCACCGGAGGATGGCCTTGTCGAGCTCCGACAAGCCAGAAAGAACAGCAATAACCTCCTCTGAGCTCGCAACCATGGCCGGACGCTGTGCACCCTTGATCGTTGGCGCCACCGTCGCATGCGCCGTTAACTGTCACAAGGGTGGCGACGTTGGGCAGACGGCGCGGAAACCCGCTGCAGCGAAGCGGACCATATAGTCACACGCCGTTTCCAGGTCGCCTGAACGGCACAGTCCACCAGACAACCGATCCAGTCGCCCGGTCTCGCCGAGTGTCAGGGTCAGCGCACCCGACAGGTTGTGATAGGCCCAATAGAGGTCCACCTCCCGTGCGTCGGGAAGGACAACTTTCACCAGCTCGATTAGCCGCCGGATCGCCGGATCGAAGTAGCGGGCCATCGTCTCGCCGCCGAAGGTCGGGTTGGCGTTGGTCTGGGCGACCAGGGCCGAATAGTGTTTCCAGCCCGGCCCTCCCTTCAGCGACCACTGGAACGGCGGCTCCAGAAAGGCCCGGAGCAGGCCCTCCAGCGTCATGGCCCCCACGTTCGCCGAGGCGTAGCGATTGATCGCCTCGACCCGCTCGTTATTCCAAACCTCAGCGCGGCGTAGGAAGACCGCGTCGAACAGGCCGCGCTTGGCTCCGAAGTAGTAGTGGACGAGGGCCGTATCCACACCCGCCTCGCGGGCCACCTCGCGGATCGTCACGCCATAGAAGCCGTGCTTGGAGAATAGGTCCTCGGCAGCGTCCAGGATCAATCCGCGCGTGTCCCCGGCGGCCTCGGCTTTGATCTTTGGCGGTCGTCCGCGCCGGGTCGGGGCGGCGGGCTCGGGCGAGCGGGTGTCCAGCTTGGTCATCGAGCGAAGCTAGTCCTCCGAAACAGCTCGGTGCAACGGCGCCACAGCGCATCGCGCTCAAGGGCGTGCGCTGTCCATCCGGTTTGACACCGGGGCCAAACGCCGTCAGGTTCCGCGAAAATCACTGAACGCTGAATAAAAGCGTCTGCTGGAAACACATCACGGAAGGGGTATTGCATGAACAGGATCATGAAGAGCGTACTGCTGGCCGGGGCCGCCTGGAGCGCCGCCTCGTCCATGGCGATGGCCCAGGACGCCGCGCCGGGCGAGGAGCAGGCTACCGCGCTGGACGAGATCGTCGTCACCGCGCGCCGTCGTGACGAGCAGCTGAAGGACGTGCCGATCGCCGTCTCGGCCCTGTCGTCGGAGCGGCTGGAACAGACGGGCGCGGTCGACATCACCACGCTTCAGCAACAGACGCCGAACGCCACCGTTCAGGTCGCGAGGGGCTCCAACTCGACCCTGATCAGCTTCATCCGCGGCATAGGCCAGCAGGATCCGCTGTGGGGGTTTGAGCCGGGCGTCGGCCTCTACATCGACGACGTTTACGTCGCCCGTCCGCAGGGCGCGGTGCTGGACATTTTTGACGTTGAGCGGATCGAGGTCCTTCGTGGGCCGCAGGGCACGCTCTATGGTCGCAACACCATCGGCGGAGCGATCAAGTATGTGACCCGTCGCCTGGGCAGTGAACCCAACTTCATGGCGCGCGGCACCTTGGGAAGCTTCAATCAACGCGACATCGTCGTCGCGGCTGACCTGCCCTTCACCGATCAATTCTCGATCGGCGGTGCCTTCGCCAAGTACGATCGCGACGGCTACGGCACCAACCTGTTCACGGGCGAGGACCAGTACGACAAGAACGTCACCGCCTATCGCGCCAGCGCGGAATGGACGCCGACCGACAACCTGTTCGTCCGCTTGGCCTTCGACCGCGTCGAGGACGACTCCAACCCGCGTCACGGCCACCGCGAGGTCAACTCCACGACCGGCGGTTTCACCCCTCCGGCCAATGTCTACGACACCAACGCCGGCATCCAGGGCAATCAGGAAGTCGTCACCCAGGGCACCTCGATCACGGCCGAGTATGTCGTCAACGACATGCTGACCCTGAAGTCGATCTCGGCCTGGCGGAGCGGCGACACGGCCACGGTCATCGACTTCGACCAGACGCCGCAGCCCTTCCTTGACGTCCCTGCCATCTATGCGGACGACCAGTTCACCCAGGAGCTCCAGGCGATCTTCGAGGGCGAGCGTTGGTCGGGCGTCGCGGGCCTCTACTACCTCGACGGTGAGAGCTCGGGTGTGTTTGACACCATCGCCGGCAACCTCGGGCTGGCCATCGCTGCCGCGGGTTACGTCAACACCGAGTCCTTCTCGGCCTATGCCGACGTCAGCTTCGACCTGTCGGACCGGCTGCACGCCTCGTTGGGCGGCCGCTATACCCGCGATGACAAGGACGCCGGTGTGCAACGCCTGTTCTATCTGGGCGCTGCCCGCTCCCCCCTGACAGGCGGCGCTGCTCGCCCGGTCTTCGCCACCCGCACCAGCTACACGGCTTCGGACAGCTTCGAGCAGTTCACGCCGCGTGCCAGTATCTCGTATGACTTCACCGAGGAACTGACCGGCTATGCCTCGGTCAGCCAGGGCTTCAAGTCCGGCGGCTGGGATATGCGTGGTGACGCGGCCCTCGTGCCCCAGACGGTCAGTGGCTACGACCCCGAGACGGTTACGGCCTATGAGCTGGGCCTGAAGGGCACGGCGTTTGATCGCCGTCTGTCGTTCGCTTCGGCCGTCTTCTATTCGGACTATGAGGACCTGCAGATCACGACCCAGCAGGTGGCCACGCCGCCCGCTACCGGCATCGCCTCGGTCGTCGACAACGTCGGTCAGGCCACGATCTACGGCTTCGAGTTCGAGGGCACGGCCTTCCTGACCGACAACCTCACGTCCAACTTCGCCGTCGGCTATCTGAAGAATGAGTTCGACGAGTTCATCACCCTGGTGACGGGCACGCCGGTCGACATCTCCAACACGCGCACGCCGCAGAACTCCCCGGAATGGACGGCTTACTGGGGCGTGACCTGGACCGGCGACCTGGCGGGCGGCGAGCTGGCGATCACGCCGTCGCTGGCGTATCGCGGCGACTTCAGCCTGTTCGACGCGCCGGATCCGATCCTGGATCAGGACGCCTACACCCTGGTCGATCTGTCGGCGGTTTGGACCTCGCCGAGCGGCCATTATCAGATCGGCGTGTTCGGCAAGAACCTGACCGACGAGGAGTATCGCATCGGCGGCTACAACTTCGCGGGCGCGACCTTCAACAACTCGATCTCGGCCTTCTACGGCCCGCCGCGCACGGTCTCGGCGTCGCTGACCGTCCGGTACTGATCACGCTGGAGCGACAAGGGGGCGGCGGTTCGAGAGAGCCGCCGCCCTTTTTCTTGGCAGGACCTCGGCGCACCCGCTACCGTCCTGTCGAACCGGCCCGTCAGAGGCCAAGGACGACGATCGAGGAAACCCATGACGGAAACGGCATCTTCGCAGACAGCTGAGGCCCCGGTTCGTCCCGGCTATCGCTTCTACGTCCTGGCGATCCTGATCCTCGTCTACATGCTGAATTTCCTGGACCGGCAGATCATCGGCATCCTGGCTGGGCCGCTGAAGGAAGAGTTCAATCTGTCCGACAGCCAGTTCGGCCTGCTGGGCGGCATCGCCTTCGCCTCGGTTTATTCTACGCTCGCCATTCCGCTGGCGGCGCTGGCGGACCGGGCCAGCCGCGTATGGATCATGACCGGCGCGCTCGCGGTCTGGTCGGGGTTCACCGCCCTGTGTGGCATGGCCCAGAACTTCACCCAACTGTTCCTGTTCCGCATGGGCGTCGGCGTCGGCGAGGCCGGCGGCGTCGCCCCCGCCTATTCGTTGGTCGCAGACTACTTCCCGCCGGAACAGCGGGCCCGAGCGCTGGCAGGCTTCGCCTTTGGGATCCCGCTGGGCACGGCGGCCGGGACGCTGGTCGGCGGCCTTCTGGCGGCCAGCTATGGCTGGCGCACCGCCTTCATCGTGGTGGGTTTGCTGGGCCTTCTGGTCGCTCCCATCCTGCGCCTGACGGTCAGGGACCCGAAGCGCGGCGGCACGGATGTGCCCAAGGTTGCCGAGCCCGCCGCTGTCACCGCCGCGGTGGTGGCCGCTGCTCCCAAAGGCCCGGACGGCGTGGGCCGGCTCGCGTCAGGGATCATGCTCGGCCTCGGTGTTGGCTCGCTGACGCTCGCTGCCCTGAACCACTTTGGCGGCGTGGCCATCGGCAACGCGCTGGTGCTCGCTTTTGGCGGGCTGCTGGCGCTCGTGATCGGGGTCTCCTTCTGGATCGCGCGAGCCACGGCTTCGGTGGTCTTGCCCAAGCCGAGCTTCTGGCTGCTGGCCCTGGGCGCCGCGTCGTCGTCGGTGTGCGGCTACGGCGTCGCCGGCTGGTTGCCGCTGTTCTTCATGCGCAGCTTCGACCTGACCCTGGCCCAGACCAGCTGGTACTATTCCGGTATCGCCCTGATCGGCGGCATCCTCGGCATCTGGGGCGGTGGCCTGATCGCCGACAAGCTGGCCAAGCGTGGCAAGGGCGCCTATCCACTGACCCCGGCGATCGCCTTCCTGATTTCGGCGCCGCTGTTCATCGCCGCGATGAACTCGCCCTGGATCATCGGCCTCGTCCTGCCTGGCGGCGGGTCGCAGGCGGCGCAGCTGACGCTGGCGTTCCTGATCTTCATCATCCCGACCGGCCTGAACCTGGCCTGGCTGGGGCCGATCACGGCCGCCATCCAGCACATCGCGCCGGCCCCCATGCGCTCCACGGCCTCGGCCATCTTCCTGCTGTTCAACAACCTGCTCGGGATTGCGGTCGGCTTCTATTACTTCGGCTGGATGAGCGACCTGCTGGCTCCGCGGTTCGGGGATGAGAGCCTGCGCTGGGCCATCTACACCGGCATGGGCTTCTATGTGCTCGCCGCCCTGCTGCTGATCGGGGCGTCGCGGACGCTGAAACGCGACTGGGTGGAATAGTCAGAAGCGATTTCGGCTATTCGAGCGCCGCTGCGAACGGTGAGTTCGGTTAGCCTGACTATGCAGATCGGGGCGCGAATGATGCAGAAGCCGCCTGTCCTGGCCGCCCGCCCATAGCGGGTCATCGGACGCATCTGCCACGAGGGCCGGGAATCCCGTCCGCCCGGTTGCGCGTGCGAAGGCGCGCCGCCTATAAGCGCGGCAACTTCTCCTCCCAAGCTCCCGGCGGTCCTCCATGAACATCCACGAATACCAGGGCAAGCAGGTCCTGAAGGGCTTTGGCGCGCCGGTCGCCGAGGGCGTCGCGATCACTTCGGTGGACCAGGCCGAGGCCGCCGCGCGGCAACTGCCCGGACCGCTCTATGTGGTGAAGTCCCAGATCCACGCGGGCGGCCGGGGCAAGGGCAAGTTCAAGGAACTGGGCCCCGACGCCAAGGGCGGCGTGCGCCTGGCCCGGACGATCGAGGAGGTCGTCGCCCATGCGAAGGAGATGCTGGGCAACACCCTGGTGACCGCGCAAACCGGCGACGCGGGCAAGCAAGTCAACCGCCTTTACATCGAGGACGGCGCCGACATCGCGCGCGAACTCTACTGCTCGCTGCTGGTGGACCGTTCGGTCGGTCGCGTGGCCTTCGTGGTCTCGACCGAGGGCGGCATGGACATCGAGGCCGTCGCCCACGACACGCCCGAGAAGATCCACACCATCGCCATCGACCCGGAAGCCGGCGTGACCCCGGCCGACATCGAGCTTCTGAACGCCGCCTATGAGCTGTCGGGCGAGGCGGCCGAGGACGGCAAGACCCTATTCCCGATCCTCTACAAGGCCTTCGTCGAGACCGACATGAGCCTGTTGGAGGTCAATCCGTTGATCGTCATGACCAACGGCCGCCTGCGGGTGCTTGACGCCAAGGTCAGCTTCGACGGCAATGCCCTGTTCCGCCACGAGGACATCAAGGCGCTGCGGGACGAAACGGAAGAGGACGCCAAGGAGATCGAGGCCTCGGAATGGGACCTCGCCTACGTCGCCCTCGACGGCAACATCGGCTGCATGGTGAACGGCGCGGGCCTGGCCATGGCAACGATGGACATCATCAAGCTGTACGGCAAGGAACCGGCCAACTTCTGCGACGTCGGCGGCGGCGCCTCCAAGGAAAAGGTCGCGGCGGCTTTCAAGATCATCACCGCCGACCCGGCCGTCCAGGGCATCCTGGTCAACATCTTCGGCGGCATCATGAAGTGCGACGTGATCGCCGAGGGCGTGGTCGCGGCTGTGAAGGAAGTGGGCCTGAAGGTGCCGCTGGTCGTTCGCCTGGAGGGCACCAATGTCGAGCTGGGCAAGAAGATCCTGAACGAGAGCGGCCTGGCCATCACGGCCGCCGACGACCTCGACGACGCCGCCCAGAAGATCGTCGCGGCGGTCGGCTGAGCCTCTTTTGGGGCCCGCCACCGACCGTCCTGCTGACCGACTTATTCAGAGCTGAACCATGTCCATCCTCGTCAATCGCGACACCAAGATCATCGTCCAGGGCCTGACCGGAAAGACCGGCGGGTTCCATACCGAACAGGCGCTGGCCTACTACGGCACCCAGATGGTCGCGGGCGTTCACCCGACCAAGGGCGGCACGAACTGGACCGGAAGCCACGGAGAGACCCTGCCGATCTACGCCTCGGTCGCCGAGGCGCGGGACGCGACCGGCGCCGACGCCTCGGTCATCTATGTGCCGCCAGCGGGGGCCGCCGACGCCATCATCGAGGCCATCGAGGCCGAAATCCCCTTCATCACCTGCATCACCGAGGGCATTCCGGTGATGGACATGGTGCGGGTCAGGGCGCGGCTGGACCGCTCGAACAGCCGCCTGCTGGGCCCCAACTGCCCCGGCGTCCTGACCCCGGAAGAGTGCAAGATCGGCATCATGCCGGGCTCCATCTTCAAGAAGGGCAATGTCGGCATCGTCTCGCGCTCGGGCACCCTGACCTATGAGGCGGTGTTCCAGACCACCAACGAGGGCCTGGGCCAGACGACCGCTGTCGGCATCGGCGGTGACCCGGTCAAGGGCACGGAGTTCATCGACGTGCTGGAGCTGTTCCTCGCCGATCCGGCCACGGAATCCATCATCATGATCGGCGAGATCGGCGGCGGGGCCGAGGAGGACGCCGCCCAGTTCCTGATCGACGAGGCGAAGAAGGGCCGCAAGAAGCCCATGGCGGGCTTCATTGCCGGTCGTACGGCGCCCAAGGGCCGCACCATGGGCCACGCCGGCGCGGTCGTTTCGGGCGGCAAGGGCGACGCGGAATCCAAGATCGCAGCCATGGAAGCCGCCGGCATCAAGGTCTCGCCGTCCCCGGCGCGTCTGGGCAAGACGCTGGTGGAGGTTCTGAAGGGCTAACCCTCGCTGTCCGGTCGTCCGGCGACGGACGACCGGATCACCCGCAAGGCTTTACCGGGACCGCGACGCAGCGCCGCGCTTCGTTGACACCCCCCCGCGACGGTCCCTAAAGCCTGTCCGCATCAGCTTGTTCGCTGATCCTCCAAGGTTTTGAGAACCATTCGCATGTCGAACGCCTCTCCCGGCGCGCCGCTCGATACGTCGAACGACCCGACCGGTGACCAGACTGGCCGCTTCGTGATCCAGCCGAACGGCCGCCCGCGTCCCCTGTCTCCCCATCTGCAGGTCTGGCGGTTCCACGCCACCATGACCGGCTCGATCCTGAACCGCATGGCCGCCGGGGCGCTGTCGGTGGGGTCCGTCTTCTTCGTGGCCTGGCTGGCGGCGGCGGCGTTCGGGCCCGAGGCCTACGCGACGTTCAGCGGGCTGATGGGGTCGCCGGTCGGGCTGCTGATCTGGTTCGGCATCACTCTGGCTGCGGCCTATCACCTGACGGCAGGGGTTCGGCACCTGATCTGGGACGCCGGCTCCAGCCTGTCGCCCAAGGCGGCGACCAGCCTGACCTGGCTTAGCCTGTGGGGCGCGCTGGTGATCGCCGTCGGCTTCTGGGCCATCCTGTTCGCGACCGGAAAGGTGACGCTGTGAGCCGCCAGACCAAGGCTTTCGTGAAGGGCGTCAAGGTGTCGGAGCGGCACGGCGCAGGCGAATGGACGGCCGAGCGGCTGTCCTCGCTGATCCTGATCCCGCTGGCGCTGTGGGCGCTGTGGAGCGGCTTCTCCATCGCAGGAGCAGGCTACGAGGGCGTGCTCGACTGGGTCTCCAACCGCGTCAATGCGGCGCTGTTGGCGGCCACGATCCTGATTTCCATCTGGCACATGAATATGGGCGCCAAGGTCATCGTCGACGACTACATTCACACGCCGGGTTCGAACCGGGCGCTGTCGGCCCTGATCGGCCTTGGCTGTCTCCTGCTGGCGGCGGCCAGTGTCTTCTTCATCACGCGGCTGGCGCTGGGCTCGGCGCCGCTGCCGGCCGGGCTCGCGTTCTGATGGCTTCCTCGTATCAATTCGTCGATCACGCGTATGACGTCGTCGTGGTGGGGGCCGGCGGCTCGGGCCTGCGCGCCGCGCTCGGCTGCGCCCAGGCGGGGCTGAAGACCGCCTGCGTGACCAAGGTCTTCCCGACGCGCTCGCACACCGTGGCGGCGCAAGGCGGCATCTCGGCGTCGCTGGGCAACATGGGCGAGGACGATTGGCGCTGGCACATGTACGACACCGTCAAGGGGTCGGACTGGCTGGGAGACCAGGACGCCATCGAATACCTGGTCCGCGAGGCCCCCAAGGCCGTCTATGAGCTGGAACACTGGGGCGTGCCCTTTTCGCGGACCGAAGACGGCCGCATCTACCAGCGCGCCTTCGGCGGCATGACCAAGAACTATGGCGAGGGCCCGGTCCAGCGCACCTGCGCGGCGGCGGACCGCACCGGCCACGCCATCCTGCACACCCTGTATGGCCAGTCGGTGCGGCGGGAGGTCGAGTTCTTCATCGAATACTTCGCGCTCGATCTGATCATGCAGGACGGGGCCTGCACGGGCGTCACGGCGTGGAAGCTGGACGACGGGACGCTGCACCGCTTCCGGGCCAAGATGGTCATCCTGGCGACGGGCGGATACGGCCGGGCCTACTTCTCGGCCACTTCGGCCCACACCTGCACGGGCGACGGCAACGCCATGGTTCTGCGCGCCGGCCTGCCGCTGCAGGACATGGAGTTCGTCCAGTTCCACCCCACCGGCATCTATGGCGCGGGCTGCCTGATCACCGAGGGCGCGCGCGGCGAGGGCGGCTACCTGACCAACTCCGAGGGCGAGCGGTTCATGGAACGCTATGCCCCGTCGGCCAAGGACCTGGCGTCGCGCGACGTGGTCAGTCGGTCGATGACCATGGAGATCCGCGAAGGCCGCGGCGTCGGTCCGAACAAGGACCATATCAACCTGCACCTGGATCACCTCGATCCCAAGGTGTTGCACGAGCGCCTGCCCGGCATTTCCGAGAGCGCCAAGATCTTCGCCGGCGTGGACGTGACCAAGGAGCCTATCCCGGTCATCCCGACCGTCCACTACAACATGGGCGGCATCCCGACGAACTATCACGGCGAGGTTCTGACCCTGCGCGACGGCAACCCCGACAGCGTGGTGCCGGGCCTGATGGCCGTGGGCGAGGCGGCCTGCGTCAGTGTGCATGGCGCCAACCGCCTGGGCTCCAACTCCCTGACCGATCTGGTCGTGTTCGGCCGCGCCGCGGGCCTGCGCGCCGGCGAGACGGTGGACAAGGCATCCAGCGTGCCGGACGCGCCGGCCTCGGCGACGGATGCGCATCTGGCCCGGCTGGACCGGTTCCGCAATGCGTCGGGCGGCACGCCGACGGCCGAGCTGCGTCGCGAAATGCAACGCGCCATGCAGTCCGACGCGGCAGTCTTCCGCACCGGGGCCTCGCTGGATGAGGGCGTCGCCAAGCTGCGCGCCATTCACGACCGTGGCGCCGACATCCGCACGACGGACCGCGGCATGATCTGGAACACCGATCTGGTCGAGACGCTGGAATACGACAACCTGATCGATCAGGCGCTGGTCACCATCGAGAGCGCGGCCAACCGCAAGGAAAGCCGTGGGGCGCATGCGCGGGAAGATTTCCCCGACCGCAATGACGAAGAGTGGATGAAGCACACCCTGGCCTGGAAGCGGCCGGGCGAGGGCGTCCAGATCGACTACCGCCCGGTGCACGAATACACGATGTCGAAGGACATCGAGTACATCAAACCCAAGGCTCGGGTTTACTGAGGAACCGATGGTCCAGCTTTCCCTCCCCCGTGGCTCCAAGCCGACCAAGGGCAAGGTCCACAAGGCTCCGAAGGGGGCCAAGAACGTCAAGACGTACCGCGTCTATCGCTACGACCCGGAGGTCGACGCCGACCCGCGCTGGGACGAGTATCAGGTCTCGGCCGACGACCACGGGCCGATGCTGCTGGACGCCCTGATCCACATCAAGTCGACGATCGACCCGACCCTGACGTTCCGCCGCTCGTGCCGCGAGGGCATCTGCGGCTCCTGCTCGATGAACATCGACGGACGGAACACGCTCGCCTGCACCAAGGGCTGGGAGGAGTGCCAGTCCTCGACCATCGCCATCGCCCCCCTGCCGCACCAGCCGGTGGTCAAGGACCTGGTGACGGACCTGAGCCTGTTCTACGCCCAGTACGACTCGATCAAGCCCTACCTCCAGTCCGACGAGCCCGACCCGGAGAAGGAGCGTCGCCAGAGCCCCGCCGATCGCGAGAAGCTGGACGGGCTGTACGAATGCATTCTCTGCGCCTGCTGCTCGACGTCGTGCCCCAGCTACTGGTGGAACCAGACGGAGTATCTGGGGCCGGCGGCGCTGCTGCAGTCGTATCGCTGGATCGCCGACAGCCGCGACGACAAGACCCAGGAGCGGCTCGACGACCTCGAGGACCCGTTCAAGCTCTATCGCTGCCACACCATCATGAACTGCGCCCAGGTGTGTCCGAAGGGCCTGAACCCCGCCAAGGCGATCGCCGAGACCAAGAAGCTGATGGTCGCCCCGGGCCGCCGCAAGCAGGCGGCCTGAGCGTGGCTAAGGTAACTTATATCGAGCACGACGGCCGCGAGCATGTCGTTGAGGTCAAGCCCGGCCTGTCGGTCATGGAGGGCGCGATCCGCAACAATGTGCCG
Organism: Brevundimonas bacteroides DSM 4726; assembly: GCF_000701445.1. GTDB lineage: Bacteria > Pseudomonadota > Alphaproteobacteria > Caulobacterales > Caulobacteraceae > Brevundimonas > Brevundimonas bacteroides. The sequence continues at coordinate 34,121 of NZ_JNIX01000014.1, read as the reverse complement.
GGCATCGACGCGGACTGCGGCGGGGCCTGTGCCTGCGCAACCTGCCATGTCTATGTCGACGAGGCCTGGCGCGAGACGACGGGCAAGGCTTCGGCCATGGAAGAGTCGATGCTGGACTTCGCCGAAGAGGTCGAGCCGAACTCGCGGCTGTCCTGCCAGATCCGCGTGACGGACGCGCTGGACGGCCTGATCGTGCGGTTGCCGCAGAGCCAGCACTGACGTGCCCTCTTCGGCATCGCTGGACGCGCGGCCCGGACTGGGCCACACCCGGTCATGGTTGAGGGACCATCCCTCTCCCGCCGCGTTTGAGTTCTCGTGTTCAAATCCCAGCCCGCCGATCGACGACACACCCCCCGCGCCGCCGCGAACGCGCGCGGGATCGTCGTCGCGCCCGGCATCGAGATCGCCTGCGTCATCGCCGACACCTCGGGCGGCGGGCTGAAGGTGCGGCTGGACCGGGCGCTGGCCCTGCCTGCCCGGGTGGTCGTGGTGGACGTCGCGGCGGGTCTTGCCATCGAGGCGGAGACCGCCTGGCGGCAGGGCGCCGAGACCGGGCTAAAGCGATTGAACCAGGCGAGTCTGAAGGGGCTGGTGCCGTCCCGTTGGCTTGCCGCGCGCGAGGCCTGGACCCGCGCGGGCGGCCGCTGACGGCGAGACGCCGCGGACGGCGAGACGCCGCGGACGGCTTCACAGCCGCGTCACAGTCCTTAAGGTGCTCCCGTCCGAGACATGAGGGTATCGTCGATGATCCGTTCCGCCGCGCTCGCCGCGCTTCTCGCCACCACCAGCCTCACGAGCGCCGCCCTGGCCCAGACCGCTCCTGCATCTGCTGCCGAAACCGTCGCCTTCGCCACGACCGATGCGTCCGATCCCTACATCTGGCTGGAAGAGGTCGAGGGCGAGCGGGCCCTGGCCTGGGTCGAAGAACAGAACCGGCGGTCCCTGGGCACCCTTCAGGGCGACCCGCGCTATCAGCAACTGCATGATCAGGCCCTGGCCATCCTGGAGTCGCGCGACCGTATACCCGCGCCAGCCTTCCTGAACTCCGGTCTGATCTCGAACTTCTGGCAGGACGCAACCAACATTCGCGGCGTGTGGCGGCGCACGACGCTGGACAGCTACCGCACCGAGGCACCCGAATGGGAGACGGTGCTGGACATCGACGCCCTGTCACGCGCCGAGGGCAAGAACTGGGTCTATCGCGGGGCCAGCTGCCTGCCGCCGGAGGAGCGGTTGTGTCTGATCTCCCTGTCCGACGGCGGCAAGGACGCGGTCACGATCCGCGAGTTCGACAGCGTCACCAAGACCTTCGTCGAGGGCGGCTTCGAACTGCCGGAATCCAAGGGCGGCGCGACCTGGGTCGACCAGGACACGCTTCTGATCTCGCGCGACTTCGGTGAAGGGACGCTGACAACCTCGGGCTATCCGACGACCGTGAAGCGCCTGCGGCGGGGACAGACGATCGACCAGGCCGAGACGGTCTTCACCGGCGAGACCAGCGACACCCTGGTCGGCGCCTCGACGCTGCGGGACGCCGACGGCGTGGTGCAGGCCGTCCTCATCAATCGGGCCTTCAGCCTGTTCGAGTCCGAGACGCACCTGTTGAACGCCGACGGGACCACGACCCGTCTCCAGCTTCCGGCGAAGGCGGACATCAACGCCCTGGTCCAGGGCCAGCTTGTGGTGTCTCTGAAACAGGACTGGACCGCGCCGTCGGGGCAGGCGTTCCGCACCGGCGACGTCATCGCCTGGACCCTGTCGGACTGGCTGGCGGATCAGAGCGCGCGGGCGCAGCTCGTCATCCGGCCCGGCGAGCGCGAGGCCGTCGAGGGGATCAACGCGACGCGCAACAGCCTGGTGGTGGCCCTGTTCGAGAACGTGCGCGGAAGCATCTATGTCTATCGCCCCAATCCATCGGGGGAATGGGCGCGCAGCCGGCTGGACCTTCCCGAGAACATCACGGTCGGCGTGGGGTCGGCCTCGGACCGCGACGATCAGGTGTTCGTCTCGGCGGCGGGGTATCTGACGCCCTCGACGCTGTATCTCGCCGACGCCGCGACGGGCGACCTGGCCCCGGTCAAGGCCCTGCCGGCCAAGTTCGACGCCGAAGGCCTGACGGTCCAGCAGTTCGAGGCCCGGTCGGCCGACGGCACGATGGTCCCCTACTTCGTCGTCCACCGCGAGACCCTGGCCCTGGACGGGTCCAATCCGACGCTGCTTTACGGCTACGGCGGCTTCGAGGTGTCGCAGCTGCCCGGCTATTCGGCCACGACCGGCAAGCTGTGGCTGGAGCGCGGCGGCGTCTATGTCGTGGCGAACACCCGGGGCGGGGGCGAATTCGGCCCGCGCTGGCACGAGGCGGCGCTGCAGGAGAACCGCCAGCGGGCGCATGAGGATTTCCAGGCCGTGGCGCTGGACCTCATCGCGCGCGGCATCACCAGCCAGCCGCGTCTGGGCATCATGGGCGGCTCGCAGGGCGGGCTGTTCATGGGGGCGATGCTGACCCAGCGGCCGGACCTGATCAACGCGGCGGTCATCCAGGTGCCGCTGTTCGACATGCTGCGCTACCACCGGCTGCTGGCCGGGGCGAGCTGGATCTCCGAGTACGGCAATCCGGACATCCCCGAGGAACGCGCCTGGATCCAGGCCTATTCGCCCTATCAGAACCTGCGCGCCGGCCAGCCCTATCCGGAGGTCTTCATCCACACCTCGACCAAGGACGATCGGGTCCATCCGGGCCATGCTCGCAAGGCGGCCGCGCGTCTGGAAGAGCTCGGCTACCCCGTTCTGTTCTACGAGAACACCGACGGCGGTCACGGCGCGGCGGCCAACCTGCGCGAAAGCGCCCGGCGGCTGGCGCTGGAGTACACCTACCTCAGCCGACGTCTGATGGACTGACGGAGTAACCGCATGCGTATCCTGATGCTCTCCGCCTCGATGCTGGCGCTCGGGGCCTGTGCTTCTGCACCGATGGAAGTGGCCATGCTCGACCCCGAGACGGTCGCTCGTCCCCTGGCCACCATGCCCCAATTCCCGTCCGACCTGTCGCCGGCGGGCGTGCGCGCGGCAGACGACCACCTCGTGCTGGAAGAGGTCGAAGGCGCCGAGGCGATGGCCTTCGTGCGGGCGTCCAACGAGCGGTCGCTGGCCGCCCTGACCGGCGATCCGCGCTACGAGACCTTCCGGGCGGAGGCGTTCGAGGTGCTGTCCTCGACGGCGCGGATCCCCACGCCTAGCTTCCTCGGCGACGGCATCGGCAATTTCTGGCAGGACGCGCAGAACCCCAAGGGCCAGTGGCGGCGCACGACGCTGGACAGCTACCGCACCGACGCGCCGCAGTGGGAGACACTGATCGACGTCGGCGCGCTCGCCCGGGCCGAGGGCGTCGACTGGGTCTGGAAGGGCGCGAGCTGCCTGCCGCCCGACGAGACGCGCTGCCTGATCAGCCTGTCGGACGGCGGCAAGGACGCGGTCGTGGTGCGCGAGTTCGACACGACGACCAGGACTTTCGTCGAGGGCGGCTTCTCCCTGCCGGAGGGCAAGCACCGCATCAGCTGGCTGGATCGCGATACCCTGCTGGTCGCCACGGATTTCGGGCCGGGCACCCTGACCGAGAGCGGTTATCCGTTCATCGTCAAGGCCCTGACTCGCGGCCAGACCCTGGCCCAGGGGACCGAGGTCTATCGCGGCGATCAGTCCGACGGCGGCTACGGCGTCAGCGCCTCTGTGTTCCGCGACGGGCGGGGCGCGGTTCAGGCCGTGATCGTCAATCGGCCTCTCGACACTTTCCGGGCCGAGCGGTGGTGGATCACAGACGCGGGCGCGCAAAAGCTGAACCTGCCCGCTCGCGCCGGCTTGCATGGCGTCATGGGCGGTCGGCTGGTGTTCACCGTCGAGGAGGACTGGACCTGGTACACCCAGCCCCGCGCGGCTGGGACACTGATGGTCGTCAGCCTTGAGGAACTGGGCGACAATCCGCGCCAGGTCATCTCGAACGCCGCCACGACCATCTTCGCCCCGGGACCGCGCCAGTCCGTCGAGGACGTCGCCGTCTTCGATGATCGAGTGGTGGTCTCGGTGCTCGACAATGTGCGTGGACGCATCAGCGTGTTCCGCAATCGTGGCGAGTTCGGCTGGCCGGAAACCACCGTCGATGTGCCAGAGAACCTGGCGATCGGTCTTGGCGATACCAGCCGCTCCAGCGGTCGGCTGTTCCTAAGCCGGCAGGGCTTTCTGACGCCGCCCAGCCTGGGTCTGATCGACGTCAACGCGGCCTCCATCACGCCCCTGAAGGCCGCGCCGGACCTGTTCGACCCCGCGACCCACGTTGTGGAGCAGTTCGAGGCGCGGTCCAGCGACGGGACCATGATTCCCTATTTCGTCGTTCGCCCGCGCGACCTGGCGATGGACGGGACGGCCCCGACCATCCTGTTCGGCTATGGCGGGTTCCAGGTCAGCTTCCCGCCCGCCTACAAGCCCGAGATGGGCAAGCTGTGGCTGGAGAACGGCGGCGTCTTCGTCCAGGCCAACATCCGGGGTGGCGGCGAGTTCGGACCGGCCTGGCACCAGTCGGTGCTGCGCGAGAACCGCCAGCTGGCGTTCGACGACTTCGCGGCCGTGGCGCGCGACCTTCAGGCGCGAGGCATCACCTCGCCGCGGCATCTGGGCATCTATGGGCGGTCGAACGGCGGGGTCCTGACGTCGGTGTCCATCACCCAGCATCCGGAGCTGTTCAACGCGGCGGTGATCGAAAGCCCCCTGATCGACATGCTGCGCTATCAGGAGCTGCCGGCCGGGGCGTCCTGGATCGGCGAATACGGCGACCCGCGCATCCCCGAGGACGCCGCCTTCATCAGCCGCTACTCGGCCTATCAGCGGCTGAGCCCGGAGATAGAGTACCCGCGCGTCTACATCACCACCAACACACGCGACGACCGCGTGCATCCCGGCCATGCTCGCAAGTTCGCCGCGCGTCTGGCCGATCAGGGCCACGACCACCTGTATTACGAGGAAACGGCGGGCGGGCATTCCAACGACGCAGATCCGGTGGCCAACGCCCGCCGCTGGGCCCGGCACTACACCTATCTGGCCCAGCAGCTGATGGACTGAGGCGGGATTCTCACGGACTTATGAGCGGCGCTCCTCGCCTTGGGGGTTTACCAATCGCCGCCATGAAGACGAGGGGCTGGATCATCGGGGCTGCTGGCGTGCTCGCGCTTGTTGGCGGGGTCGCCAGCGTGGCCCAGCCCGTGGGCGCGCGCTCCAGCGTCCGCGATGCGCCCGTCGAGCCGGTTGTGGTCGAGCTGTTCACCGCCCAGGGCTGCTCCGGGTGTCCCGAGGCAAACCGCCGGATCGAGGCGATGGCGGACGAGCCTGGCGTCATCGCCCTCACCTATGCTGTCGATTACTGGGATTATCTGGGCTGGGAGGACACCTTCGCCCGACCCGAGTTCGAGGCCCGTCAGCGGGCCTATCAGGCGGCCCTGCGGTTACGGAACGTCTATACGCCCCAGGTAGTGATCGACGGCCGTCGCCAGATGTCGGGTGCCGAGGGCGAGGCGATCGAGGCGGCTGTGGAAGCGGAGGCTCAGGCGCGCGTCTTCCCGCCGGAGGTCGAGTTCCGCGAGAGCGGCGACGCCGTCGGCATCGGTTCGGGGCGGGCGCCTGCAGGTGGTGCCGAGGTCTGGGCCGTGACCTTCACGCCCGGGCCCCAGACGGTGACGGTCCAGAACGGTGACAACCGGGGCCAGCAGGTTCGACACGTCAACGTGGTGCGTCGTCTGACCCGCCTGGGTGAATGGCGAGGCCATCCGATTCTGCTCGAACTGCCCGCAGTATCGCACGCGGGCGAACGCACGGCCGTCCTGGTCCAGGCGTCGGAGGATCATCGGATCCTCGCCGCGGCGGTGAACTGAGTTCCTTCTTCATCGTCGCCAAACGCTTGAAGCGCCAGTCATCTTCGGTCAGTGTCCGCGCCCTGACGAGCGCCGCTAGGGGTGCGTGGCCGCGGCGGCCGTCGGGGGGGCAAGCTGAATGTCTATGAGTCGGGATCAGGCGGTGTCGGGCCGGCCGATGATCCCGAGCGCGGCCCTGCTGCTGGCGATCCTGAGTCTCGCCGCCGCACCCGCAGGACCTCAGGCCCAATTGCCCCCACCGGATCCGGACACGGAAGCCGCCGCCATCGCCCAGATGGTGACGGCTGCCGAGGTCGCGGCGTGGGCGCGAGCGAATGAGGACGGGCAGGCGCTTCTCGTGGCCGCGCGAATGCTGGATGACGTCCGCACCCGACCCCAGAGCGGCGACGAACCCTTCCTGACCGCCGACGTCCTGCTCGACGAAGCGGAACGGATGGCGGGCGACGATCCTGCGGTTCGGGCGCAGATCCTGCGCCTGCGGACCCGGGAGAAGGGGGTCCGCGCTTCCGCCTTCGGGCCCGGTCCAATCGTCATCGTGCGGCGGGTGCGCGCGCGGGAGACGTTCGGCTTTGAGGTGGACGCGCGACCCAACGAAGTGCTGCGTGTCGCCGCCATCGGCGATGGCGACACCAATATCGACCTGGTGCTCAGAGAGCGCGAGGGGGCGGTGCTCTGTTCCGACAGCTCGCTCGATCACTACCCCGTCTGCACCCTGGTGCGACCGCGGGGCGGGCCAGTCAGGATCGAGGTGGTCAACAGGGGCTCGGTCTGGTCGCGGGTACAGATACTGACCAACTAGGTGGCGCTATCGCTCGCTGCTTGAGCGCGGTCAGCCCGCTGGCGTCACCCGAATTTCGAACAGCTTGGGCCAGTTCTTGCCGGTGACGAAGAGGCGCCGTGTCGTCGGGTCCCAGGCGATGCCGTTCAGGACCTCGTCGTTGGGGTCGACAATGTCGCCGGGCGCCAGCAGGCCTGACAGGTCGATGACGGACAGGATGTTTCCGGTCGCCGAGTCAATGCGCAGGATGGCGTCGGTCTGCCAGACGTTGGCCCAGACCTCGCCGTCGATGAACTCCAGTTCGTTCAGTCGCCCGATCGGCCGCCCCTGCCAGTTGACGGTGACCGATCCCGTCTCGACGAAGGTCTGTGGATCAAGAAAGCGCAGCCGGGCAGTGCCGTCGGACAGGATCAGCCGCGCCCCGTCGTGGGTCAGCCCCCAACCCTCTCCGGCGTAGGCGAACTCGCCGAGCGGCTCGAGCGTATCCGGGTTCCAGATGAAGCCCTTGCCGTTCTGCCAGGTCAGGGAAAAGGCGCGATCGCCGAGGACCGTCAGACCCTCGCCGAAAAAGTCGGTGTCGAGCTCGCGCCGGACCAGAACCTCGCCGTCCTGGAGCCGCACGCGACGCACCGTCGACGGATAGCGGCCGGTGCTTTCGAGGAACTCGCCGTTCCGGAACACCAGCCCCTGGGTGAAGGCCGTCGGATCGTGCGGGTGGACGGCGACCACCTCATACCCCTGGCGCGGGGGCCGGGCGACGGGCGGGGCGACGGTCTGGGCCGCCGCCGGGGCCGGCGTCTGGGCGAGGGTCGCGCCCGGCCCCGCCGCGAGGGCGAGGGCGAGGACGAGCGCGAGGCCGAGGCCCGGCAGGCGCATCAGTGGGCGGTGGGCGGTGTCTGGGCCGCCTTCTTCGCCGCGCTTTTCCGACTGAGCATGTTCAGGCCTTCCACGAGAGCCGAGAACGCCATGGCTGCGTAGATGTATCCCTTGGGCACATGGACGCCAAAGCCGTCGGCGATCAACACCATGCCGATCATCAGCAGGAAGCCCAGCGCCAGCATGACCACCGTCGGGTTCTTCTCGATGAAGTTGGCCAGCGGATCGGCGGCCAGCAGCATGACGGTCACGGCGGTCAGAACGGCGATGACCATGATCGGCACATGATCGGTCAGGCCGACGGCCGTCAGGATGGAGTCGATCGAGAACACCAGGTCCAGCAGGATGATCTGGACGATGGCCGCGCCGGCGTTGTTGATGGCCACCGACTTCTTGTCGAGCACGTCGTGGTCGGACGGCGTGGGATCGACGGTGTGGTGGATCTCCTTGGTCGCCTTCCACAGCAGGAACATGCCGCCCGCGATCAGGATCAGGTCCTTCCAGCTGAACGAGGTCTCGAAAGCGGGTTCCCCGTGCTCGTTCATCGGGCCGACGATGCCCAGGTCGAACACCGGCGCGGTCAGGCCGACGATCCAGCCGATGGTCATGAGCAGCGCCAGCCGCATGATGAGCGCCAGGCCGATACCGATCCGCCGCGTGCGCTGCCGCTGATGCTCGGGCAGTTTGTTCGACAGGATCGAGATGAAGATCAGATTGTCGATCCCCAGGACGACCTCCAGAACCACCAGGGTGGCGAGCGCCGCCCAGGCGGCGGGGTCGGTGAAGATCTGGGCGAGGCCTTCGAACATGGGATCGTCCTGTGATGGGAGGCGTCCTTAAGGCCATGTCCGGCTGTCCCGATCAAGGCCCCGCCTGTGCGGTCCTGCCTCGGTTGCTCCGTGGGACAAAGGGTGCTATCCGGCGCCCGGCTTAGCGAGGGGCGTTTCCAGCGAGACGGCCCCCTCCGTGCTTTCCTTAAGCATTACAAGCCTTTGACCGGCGCAAGCATGCGGCCGGTCGTTTGACGAAACCGCATATCGGACGGACAGGTCTTGGCTGACGATTTCAGAACGACGGAAGTCGGTGGACGCTACGCCCAGGCGCTGTTCGACCTGGCGCTGGAGACCGGTCGTCTGGAGCCCGTGCGCGCGGACCTGAAGTCGCTGAAGGCCGCCTGGATCGAGAGCGCCGACCTGCGCCGTCTGGCGACTTCGCCGGTCATCGCCTCGGAGGATCAGACCAAGGGCCTGGTGGCCATCGCCGACAAGGCCCGGTTCGACGCCACGACCCGGAACTTCCTCGGCCTGCTGGCCCAGAACGGTCGGGCGAAGGACCTGCCCGCCGTGATCGCCGGCTTCGAGCGCCTGTATTCGGCCCACACCGGCGTCGTCGCCGCCGAGGTGGTCTCGGCTGTGCCGCTGACGACCGCCCAGGCCGCCCACATCCGCTCGGCCCTGATGCAGGCGCTGGGCAAGGCCCCCGAGATGACCGCCCGCGTCGATCCCTCGATCCTGGGCGGCCTCAAGGTCAAGGTCGGCTCGAAGTTGTTCGACGCCTCGCTGAAGACCAAGCTCGACCAGATGAAGTTCGCCCTGAAGCGGGCTTGACCCGCTTCAGCACCAAAATGCAGCGCGCTTCGGCGCACTCGACACGAAGACGATAGAGAAGAAGAGCCCGCCATGGACATCCGCGCCGCTGAAATCTCGGCCATCCTCAAGTCGCAGATCGCCAACTTCGGCGTGGAAGCCGACGTCTCGGACGTCGGCCAGGTGCTGTCGGTCGGCGACGGCATCGCCCGCATCCACGGTCTGGACAACGTCCAGGCCGGCGAGATGATCTCCTTCCCCAAGGCCGGGGTGAAGGGCATGGCCCTGAACCTGGAGCGCGACAACGTCGGCGCGGTGATCTTCGGCGCCGACGCCGCCATCGCCGAGGGTGACGAGGTCCGTCGTCTGGGCGAGATCGTGGACGTGCCGGTCGGCAAGGGCCTGCTGGGTCGCGTGGTCAATCCGCTGGGCGAGCCGATCGACGGCAAGGGCCCCATCCAGTTCACCGAGCGCCGCCGCGTGGACGTCAAGGCCCCGGGCATCATCCCCCGCAAGTCGGTGCACGAGCCGATGCAGACCGGCCTGAAGGCCATCGACACCCTGATCCCCGTCGGGCGCGGCCAGCGCGAGCTGATCATCGGTGACCGTCAGGTCGGCAAGACCGCCGTCGCCGTCGACACCATCCTGAACCAGAAGTCGATCAACGTCGAAGGCGCGCCCGAGAGCGACAAGCTCTACTGCATCTACGTCGCCATCGGTCAGAAGCGTTCGACCGTGGCCCAGATCGTCAAGACGCTCGAGGAGCGCGGCGCCCTGGAATACACCATCGTCGTGGCCGCCACGGCGTCGGAACCGGCCCCGCTGCAGTTCCTGGCCCCGTTCGCCGGCACGGCCATGGGCGAGTACTTCCGCGACAACGGCATGCACGCGCTCATCGTTTACGATGATTTGTCCAAGCAGGCCGTGGCCTATCGCCAGATGTCGCTGCTGCTGCGCCGTCCGCCGGGCCGCGAGGCCTATCCTGGCGACGTCTTCTATCTGCACAGCCGCCTGCTGGAGCGTTCGGCCAAGCTGAACGAGGACAACGGCTCGGGCTCGATGACGGCGCTCCCGCTGATCGAGACCCAGGCCAACGACGTCTCGGCCTATATCCCCACGAACGTGATCTCGATCACCGACGGCCAGATCTTCCTGGAATCGGACCTGTTCTATCAGGGCATTCGCCCGGCCGTGAACGTCGGCATCTCGGTGTCGCGCGTGGGTTCTTCGGCCCAGATCAAGGCGATGAAGCAGGTCGCCGGTTCGATCAAGGGCGAGCTGGCCCAGTACCGGGAAATGGCCGCCTTCGCCAAGTTCGGCTCGGACCTAGACGTCTCGACCCAGAAGCTGCTGGCCCGCGGCGCGCGCCTGACGGAACTGCTGAAGCAGCCCCAGTACTCGCCGCTGACGGTCGAAGAGCAGGTGGTGTCGATCTATGCCGGCACGCGCGGCTATCTGGACGGCATCGCGGTCTCCGACATCGGCCGCTTCGAGAGCGAGCTGCTGGCCCGGATGCACTCGGCGCACCAGCCGATCCTGGACGCGATCAAGTCGACCAAGGCCCTGTCCAAGGAGCTGGAAGCCGAGCTGAAGGCCGCCATCGAAGCCTTCGCCAAGACCTTCGCCTGACCCCCGGACAGCTGAAAGAGTAGCGCCCGATGGCCAGCCTCAAGGAAATGCGCAATCGGATCGGAAGCGTGAAGTCCACGCAGAAGATCACGAAGGCCCTGAACATGGTCGCCGCGGCCAAGCTGAAGCGCGCCCAGGACCAGGCCGAGAGCGCGCGCCCCTATGCCAAGAAGATGGCCGCCGTCATCGCCAACCTGGCGGCGGGGGTCTCGGGCGACAACGCGCCCCGGCTGCTGGCCGGGACGGGCTCGGACAAGAAGCACCTCGTGGTCGTCGCCACCGGCGACAAGGGCCTGGCCGGCGGCTTCAACTCCAACGTCATCCGGGCCGCGCGCGAGCGGATCAACACCCTGATCGCCAACGGCAAGGACGTCCGGATCATCGCCGTGGGCCGCAAGGTCCGCGACGGCCTGACCCGGCTGTACGGCGACAAGCTGATCCGCACCTTCGAGCTGTCCGACCACAAGGTCATCGGCATGGCGACCGCCGAACCGATCGCCGACCTGATCGCCCAGGAGTTCGAGGCCGGCAACGCCGACGTCGTGACCCTGTTCTACAGCCGCTTCCAGTCGGTCATCTCCCAGGTGCCGACGCCCAAGCAGCTGGTGCCCGCCGTGGTCGACGGGGACGCCCCGCCGGTCGACCTGAACGGCGCGGTCTATGAGTACGAGCCCTCGGAAGAGGAAATCCTCGAGACCCTGCTGCCGCGCAACATCAAGACCCAGATCCTGGCCGTCCTGCTCGAGAACCAGGCCAGCTTCTTCGGGGCCCAGATGGGCGCCATGGACAACGCCACGCGCAACGCGGGCGACCTCATCTCCGCCCTGACGCTGCAATACAACCGCAAGCGCCAGGCCCAGATCACCACCGAACTGATCGAGATCATCGCCGGCGCGGAAGCGCTCTGATCCTCCGATCCTGACAGACCTTACGAAACGGACCCCGCCGATGACCGACACCGTCGCCCCCAAGAAGCCCGCCGCCAGGAAGCCCGCCGCGGCCAAGGCGCCCAAGAACGTTTCTGGGGCCGCCGCCGCGCCGAAGTCGGCCGCGCCGGTCTCGGCCGTCGCCACCGGCAAGATCGCCCAGGTCATCGGCGCCGTCGTGGACGTCGAGTTCACCGGACACCTGCCGGCCATCCTCAACGCGCTGGAAACCCAGAACGTTGACCAGAAGACGGGCGAACCCTTCCGCCTGGTGCTGGAAGTCGCCCAGCACTTGGGTGAGAACATGGTCCGCACCATCGCCATGGACACGACCGAGGGCCTGACCCGCGGCCAGCCCGTGACCGACACGGGCACCTCCATCCTGACCCCGGTCGGCCCCGGTGTCCTGGGCCGCATCATGAACGTGGTCGGCGACCCGATCGACGAAGCCGGTCCGATCCAGACCACCATGTACCGTCCGATCCACCGCGAGGCCCCCAGCTTCGAGGAGCAATCGACCTCGTCGGAAATCCTGGTCACCGGCATCAAGGTCATCGACCTGATGTGCCCCTACACCAAGGGCGGCAAGATCGGCCTGTTCGGCGGCGCCGGCGTCGGCAAGACCGTGACGATGCAGGAACTCATCAACAACATCGCCAAGGCCTATGGCGGCTACTCCGTCCTGGCCGGCGTGGGCGAGCGCACCCGCGAAGGCAACGACCTCTATCACGAGATGATCGAGTCCAACGTCAACGTGGACCCGTCCAAGAACGGCGGCTCGACCGAGGGCTCCAAGTGCGCCCTGGTCTATGGCCAGATGAACGAGCCGCCGGGCGCCCGCGCCCGCGTCGCCCTGACGGGCCTGGCCCAGGCCGAGTACTTCCGCGACGAGGAAGGCAAGGACGTGCTGCTGTTCGTCGACAACATCTTCCGCTTCACCCAGGCGGGTTCGGAAGTGTCGGCGCTGCTGGGCCGCATCCCGTCGGCGGTGGGCTATCAGCCGACCCTGGCGACCGAGATGGGCAATCTGCAGGAGCGGATCACCTCGACCAACAAGGGCTCGATCACCTCGGTCCAGGCCATCTACGTGCCCGCCGACGACCTGACCGACCCGGCCCCGGCCGCCTCCTTCGCCCACCTGGACGCCACGACCGTGCTGAGCCGCGACATCGCCGCCCAGGCCATCTTCCCGGCCGTGGACCCGCTGGACTCGACCAGCCGGATCATGGACCCGCTGGTCATCGGCGAGGAGCACTACCGCGTGGCCCGTTCGGTCCAGGAAGTGCTGCAGCAGTACAAGGCCCTGAAGGACATCATCGCCATCCTGGGCATGGATGAGCTGTCCGAAGAGGACAAGCTGATTGTCTCGCGCGCCCGCAAGATCCAGCGCTTCCTGTCCCAGCCCTTCTTCGTGGCCGAGCAGTTCACCAACTCGCCGGGCAAGTTCGTCGAACTGGCCGACACGATCCGCAGTTTCAAGGGCATCGTGGCCGGCGAATACGACCATCTGCCGGAAGCCGCCTTTTACATGGTCGGCACCATCGAAGAGGCCGTCGAGAAGGCCGAGAAGATGGCGGCGGACGCCTGATGGCCGGAAAGCTGAACTTCTCGCTCGTCGCGCCTGAACGCGAGGTCTTCTCGGGCCTCGTGGACCAGGTCGATGCGCCAGGCGTCGAAGGTGACTTCGGCGTCCTGGCCGACCACGCGCCCTTCATGACGGCGCTGCGCGAGGGACAGGTGACCGTCATCAACGGATCGTCGCGCCGGACCTTCACCGTCAAGGGCGGCTTCGCCGACGTCACGCCCGCAGGCCTTACCATCCTCGCTGAGGAAGCGACCGAGGTCGCGACGGCCTGATATGGGCCCGGGGGCGGGCATCGGCGGATACGCCGCGACTGCCCTGATCTACGTCCTGGCCGCAGCTGCCGAGATCGCCGGCTGCTTCGCCCTCTGGGTCTGGCTGAGGCTCGACCGATCGGCGTGGTGGGCCCTGCCCGGCGTCGCCTGTCTGATGCTGTTCGCCTGGCTGTTGACACGGGTTGAGGCCGAGGCGGCCGGGCGCGCCTATGCGGCCTATGGCGGCGTCTACATCGCCGCGTCGCTGATGTGGCTGTGGCTGGTCGAGCAGCGTGCGCCGGATCGTTGGGACTTGATCGGCTCGGCCCTATGCCTGGTCGGGGCCGCCGTGATCCTGTTCGGGCCGCGAGGCGCTTGAACCCAGGGGCGCCCGGCCCTAGATGACCGCCTGCAAGACGAGGCCACGTCCTCGCCCCCGGTGCCTCTGAATGAGGGCGGTCGGGGCCAAGTCCGGGACGGCCCGGCCCTTTGCAAGGAGGGCCGACCGTGGCCTGGTTTTACTTGATCCTCGCCGGGCTGCTGGAAGTGGTCTGGGCGTTTTCCATGAAGCAGTCGGCCGGGTTCACCAAGCTGGTCCCCAGCCTGGTCACGCTCGGCACCATGGGCGTCAGTTTCGCCCTGCTGTCGCTCGCCATGAAGAGCCTGCCGCTCGGCACGGCCTACACCGTCTGGACCGGGATCGGGGCGGTGGGCGCTTTCATCGTCGGCGTGATCTGGCTGAACGAGGGTGTGCACCCGATGCGGGTCGGGGCTGCGGCGCTGATCGTGGCCGGTCTGGTGCTGATGCGGCTGGCTCCGGCATCAGCGGCCCATTAGTCTGCCAGCGTGCTCGAGCTCCGTCCGAACTGCGAATGCTGCGATCTGGTCCTCCCACCAGAGAGCCCTGACGCCCGCATCTGCACCTTCGAGTGCACCTTCTGCGTCGCGTGCGTGGAAGGGCCGCTGCAGGGGTGTTGCCCCAACTGCGGCGGCGGCTTCACCGTCAGGCCGGTACGGCCGGCCGGGCTGCTGGCCCGTTTTCCCGCTTCGACCGTGCGCGTCTTCAAGCCCTCAGGTTGCCGCACCGGCTGACGGACCGGCGAACCGCGCGAAGGCCGCGACCACCTGCTCGTAGGCGTCGCGCTTGAACGGCACGATCAGGTCCGGTGCTTCGGCCAGATCGCCCCAGCGCCAGGCGTCGAACTCGATCTCGGCGTGGCGATCGAGCGCGATCTCGCTGTCGTCGCCGGTGAAGCAGAAGGCGAACCAGACCTGCTTCTGGCCGTCCCAGGGCTTGCGCCCGTCGCGGCGGTGCTGGGCCTTCAGGGCCTCGGGGAAGTCGTAGACGATCCAGCCGTCGGTGCGACCGAGCAGCGCGGCGGAGACGACGCCGGTCTCCTCCTCCAGCTCGCGGCGGGCGGCGGCCTCAAGGTCCTCGCCGGGATCGACGCCGCCTTGCGGAAACTGCCAGGCGTGGCCGTCCGTCATGCCTGCGCGCCGACCATACCAGACCAGGCCTGCGGCATTGAACAGGACGACGCCGACGTTGGGGCGATGGTTGGGATGGTCGGACATTGAAGCCAGGGATTAGGGATTAGGGATTGGAGGGGCAACAGCGACCCGGGCGGCTTCCGGAAGAACGCTCTAATCCCTCTTCTCTACTCCCTATCTGCCTGGCCGCGCCGCCATGGCCGACGCTGGGGCCAGCTGCACGCCGCGCGCCTCCAGACCGGCGGTCCAGCGGGCGGCGGCCTCGACCGTAACGGGATAAGCGAAGCCCGTTCCCAGCGCCGCGCCGCGCGTCTTGGCGGCGGCCTCAAGGGCGTTCAGTTGGCCGATGATGGCGGCGGGCGTCTGGGTCTGATCGACAATGGTGTCGGCCGACGCCCGCGACCAGGCCCCAGGGCGGCGACGCGCGACGCCGTCGTCGAAGAAGGCCAGACCCCGCTGGCGCAGGATGCCGAGGAAGGCGCTCATGCCCGCGTCCGAGGTGACGAAGCGGTCGCCCAGATAGTTGGTCACGCCGAAATAGCCGGTGGCGCGACCCAGAAGCCAGGCCATCCGGGCATTGATGTCGTCGGGCGTGGCGTTGGCCAGCAGGGTCTGGGGACCGGGATCGTTGTTGGGATAGCCGGTCGGCTCCATCGGGATCTCGATCAGGACCTCATGGCCCTGACGGCGGGCAAGGTCGATCCAGCCCTGGAGGTCTTCGGCGTAGGGTACGAAGGACAGGGTCACTTCAGGCGGCAGGCGTTCGATGGCGGCGCGGGTCGTGACGGCGTTCAGGCCGAGGCCGCCGACGATCAGGGCCACGCGCGGGCGGCCGTTCGGCGTGAAGGGCCGGGCATAGGCCTGGGCGGGCACGCGCCCGTCGGTGGCGATGACCGGCAGCGGTCCGTTGGGGCCGGGTTGGCTGAGACCCGCGATCGGGGCTGGCGTCAGGGGCTGGGCCGGGATGATCGGCGCGGCGACGGCAGAGCCGCCCGCGACGGTCGCGCCGTCCGGCAGGGTGATCAGCGCCTCGCCTCCGGCCGCGCCGCTGCCGCCGAGCAGCGCAGGATCGGACAGGCCCTGCCAGGCGGCGAACCCGCCCATGGAGAAGGCTTCGAGGCCCGTCGGAGCAGCGGGCGCCGGCGCGGCTTCGCGCTTCAGGGCCACGCGGGCGGACGGCGTGCCGGCGCGCGGATCGCCGAGCACGGTCAGGAACAGGGCGGCGGCGGACAGGAGCAGCAGTCCGGCGGCGCCGACGGCCACCGGTGGGCGCTTGAGGAAGGCCAGCACGGCCTTGGGATCGAGCTTGGGCATCCGCGAGGGCGGAGGGCTGCCGGCGGCGGCGGCGAGGGCGGACTGGCGCTTGGCGAACATGGACGACGTCGAACGCTCTGGCCGCCGGAAGGATTCCGGACGGCGCTTTCGACATCAGAATGAGGCGCGGCGGTTAAGAAACCCTAACGGCCCGTTAGCCATGAACGGCGCGTTTCCGGGTCCCGTTCGTCGCGTCGATCGGCGGGGTAAACAGCCCCTTAACCCTGTCCAGCCGAGACTGCGGTCCCTTTCGTCCGGAGCCGTGAATGTCCGCCGCCCTCGCCATCGGTCAGCGCGCCTGGGAAAGCGCTCTCATCCTGTGGGACGCGCCCTTCGTGGTGCGGTTCCGGGGCGTGCTGCAGGCCTTGCTTGCGACGCTCCTCGTCATCGCGCTCGTCTCGTGGAACCCGGCGGACCCCAGCCTGAACGCCGCCTCCTCGGCCGCCCCGACCAACTGGCTGGGCGCGAACGGGGCCCTGTTCGCCGACCTGTTCATGCAGTCGATCGGCCTGGCTGCCTGGCCCGCCGCTGCCCTGATCGTCGCCTTCGGTCTCGCCGCCGCCATCGGCGACGCGATTCAGCAGCGGCTGAAGCCGACGCCACTGAAGGCGCTCGCCGCAACCGCCGGTGTCCTGTCGCTGGCCGGCGCCCTGTCGGCGCTGGCGGCACCTGCAGTCTGGCCTCTGGCCTCGGGCCTCGGCGGTCTCTGGGGCGACGCGGTCATCGGCCTGTTCCGCAGCCTCGACATTCCCGGCGGAAAGATCGTCGGCGGCCTGATTTTTCTCGTCTTCGGCCTGTGGACTTCAGGCTACGCCGTCGGACTGCGGGCCTCCGACTTCGGCGACGCCGCAGCTTGGCTGGGCGGACTGCGCCGCGCGCCCGCTCCCGCCGCGCCGACCCCGACCCGCCGCCGCCCGGTACTCGAGCCTGAGATCGCGACCCAGCAGAAAGCCGCCGCGCCGCGCCGCCCCGCCCGCCTCGAACTGCCCGACGATGAGGGCGACAACGCCCCTCTGCCTTGGGACGAACCGACGTCCCCGCCCGCCCCGCCGTCGGCCCGCGCCGCGCCCGAACCACGCGTCGCCGCGCCCAAGCCGTCGAAGGCCTCGAAAAGGGCCGTCGACGACGCCCAGGCCGCCTTCGACTTCGCCCGACCCGAGGGCGACTTCGACCTGCCGCCCCTGGCCATGCTGTCCAAGCCTCAGGCCCGCACATCAACGGTTGACGAAACCGCGCTGAAACAGAACGCCAAGATGCTGGAGGGCGTGCTGGCCGAGTTCGGAGTCAAGGGTGTGATCGACCAGATCCGCCCCGGCCCGGTCGTCACCCTGTACGAACTGGTCCCCGCGCCCGGCGTGAAGCACGGCCGCGTCGTGGCCCTGTCGGACGACATCGCCCGCTCCATGTCGGCCCGCGCCTGCCGCATCTCGGTCGTGCCGAACCGCAACGCCATCGGCATCGAGCTGCCGAACCTCAAGCGCGAGACCGTCTATCTGCGCGACCTGCTGGCCAGCTCGGAATACGGCAAGCCCGCCCACCTGCTCCCGCTCGCGCTCGGCGAGACCATCGGCGGCGAGCCCTATGTCGCCGACCTGGCCCGCATGCCGCACCTTCTGATCGCGGGCACCACCGGCTCGGGCAAGTCGGTCGGCGTCAACGCCATGATCCTGTCGATCCTGTACAGGCTCTCGCCCGCCGAGTGCCGCTTCATCATGATCGACCCCAAGATGCTGGAGTTGTCGGTCTATGACGGCATCCCGCACCTTCTGGCCCCCGTGGTCACCGATCCCAAGAAGGCCGTCGTCGCCCTGAAATGGACCGTGCGCGAGATGGAGGACCGCTACCGACGCATGTCCAAGCTGGGGGTGCGCAACGTCGCCAGCTACAACGAGCGCGCCCGCGAGGCGCAAGGACGGGGCGAGCATTTCGAACGCACGGTCCAGACCGGCTTCGACGAGCAAGGCCGCCCGGTCTTCGAAAGCGAGAAGATCCGCCCGGAGCCCATGCCCTATCTGGTCGTGGTCATGGACGAGATGGCCGACCTGATGCTGGTCGCCGGCAAGGACGTGGAGGGCGCTGTCCAGCGCCTGGCCCAGATGGCGCGCGCCGCCGGCATCCACCTGATTATGGCCACCCAGCGACCGTCGGTCGACGTCATCACTGGCACCATCAAGGCCAACTTCCCGACCCGGATCAGCTTCCAGGTCACCTCCAAGATCGACAGCCGCACCATCCTGGGCGAGCAGGGCGGTGAGCAGCTGCTGGGCCAGGGCGACATGCTGTACATGGCCGGCGGCGGCCGCATCACCCGCCTGCACGGCCCGTTCGTGACCGACGGCGAGGTCGAGGAGGTCTGCAAACATCTGAGGTCTCAGGCCGAGCCCGACTATCTCGACCTGATCACCGACGATCCGGACGGAGACGGCGACACCGCCTTCGACGAGGATGGCGGCGGCGGCTCGGGCGACGACCTGTACGACCGCGCCGTGGCCGTGGTCACCCGCGACCGCAAGGCCTCCACCAGCTACGTCCAGCGCCGCCTTCAGATCGGCTACAACCGCGCCGCCTCCCTGATCGAGCGCATGGAACAGGAAGGCGTCGTCTCGCCCGCCAACCACGCCGGCAAGCGCGACGTGCTCGCCGGCCCGCCGCCGATGGTGTGAGGCCTAGCGCCTCGGATCGAGGAGCACCCCCGACACCGTCGCCGCCAGCATCCGCGCCGCGAACGGCAACCGCGCGACCTTGCCCAGCACATGGTCCCTCACCCACGGCAGAATCTTCCCGTCCGCCTGATAGAAGGGCGTGAAGCCCCAGCTCAGCGCCTGATACAGCCGGATATGCCAGCGCCGGATGCGGGCATAGGCCATCAGGGCCTCGTCCAGCTCGGCATGGGTCTCCAGCGCATCGGCCAGCGTCAGGGCGTCCAGCAGGCCCATGTTTACGCCCTGGCCCAGTTGCGGGCTGGTCGAATGGGCCGCGTCCCCCACCACCGCCAGCCGGTCCGCCGCCGGCAGGGGCAGGGTGTGATGACCATAGCGCGCCAGCGTCAGGGCCTCGGCGTCTGGAATGGCGTCCAGAACCGGCCCGACCTGCGGCCACAGGCTCAGCACCTCGGCCTTCCACCGCTCCATCCCCGCCTCGACCCAGGCCGAATGGTCGTCGGGCTTCAGGCTCCAGAAAAAGGTCGCGATCCGATCCGGCGACCCCGGCCGCGCGCCGCAGGGCAGGACCCCGATCATCTTCGACGCCCCACGATAAACCTGCTCCAGCGCCCCCTGATCGAACGGATCGCCGGGCCAAGGCACCGTCCCCCAGACCGCCCCCCAGGCCAGCTCGGTCCGCTTGCCGCCCTGCCGCTTCAGCAGGTCGCGCGCGATCGGCGATCGCGCGCCCGACGCATCCACGACCAGATCGAACGCCGCGCTCGCCGTTCCCTTCGCATCCACGATCCGCCCGTCCGACGCCGCGCTGATCTCGCGATCCGTGACGAACTCGACCCCCTGTGCGAGGCAGGCGTCATGCAACACATGGAAGATCGCCGCCCGATGCACGCCCAGCGCGTTCAGCCCGTCCGGACGCGGCGACTTCAGGTCCGAATACTTGACGTCCAGCACCACCCGCCCGCGCCGCGCCTCACGTCCGAAGATGTGGTTCAACGGTTGACCCAGGGCCGCGATCTCGGCCGTCAGCCCCAGCCGGTCCAGCACATGCAGCCCCGTCGGCTGGAGCATGAATCCCGCCCCGATCGGCCTCGCTTCGGCGAAGCGTTCATGCACGACGACGTGGCGACCCTGCCGCTTCAGCAAAAGGGCCAGCGCCAGCCCCGTCGGCCCCGCGCCGACGACGGCGATGTCTTGGATCGGGCTCAAGCGGGGACCAGTTCGATCAGGTCGAGGTTGGATTCATACTGCGGCCACGGCAGCACCAGCCGCCATCGCTCCGGCCCGATCCGCTCCAACACCGCGATCAGGTCGCGGTCCGGCCGCTGGCCATAGGAGTTCGCCGGCGGCTCGGTCGACAGGGCCATCGACCCCAGCATCACCATCTGCCGGTCGGTCTCGGGAAACAGCAGGCCGCTCGGCCGCTGTGACCCCGTCAGTTTCGAGAACTTCAGCCCCCGGGGCGTCTGCTCAATGCGGCAGGCGAACCAGCCATAGACGACATAACCGAGCCCGGCCTCCCCGCCCTGCGAGCCCAGCTTGACCGTCCGACAGCGGTAATCCCCGACCGGCGGCGTCACTCCGCCCCGCACCGCACCCGGATCGATCAGGTCGCCGACGCTGTCCAGGTCGCCCGACCCCGTCTGCCGCCGCGCCTGCTCCAGCGCGAGGCGCCAAGCCGCGTCGCGCCGGGCATATCGATCCCGGTCCGTCGCCGTGACGATGCCGCGCCAGTCCCTCAGCACGGCCTGTGCTCCCGTGCCGGGCGGCGGGGGCGGAGGGGGTGGCGGCGTGCTGGCGCAAGCCGCGACGGTCAGGGCGGCGAGCGCCGAAATCAGGATACGCATGGCTTGAAGGGAGCCCCACGCCGCGTCACGGGTCAAGCCGCGCGAGGACGTGTCAACGCACCAAGGCGGCATCGAGACGAACGGCGGACGTCCCTCGCGCGCCTGAAAACTATTCTTCGGCGGGCTCGACCTTGCGGGCCCGGGACGCGCGCTTCTTCGGAGCTGGGATTTCGCCATCCGTCGTGGCCGGCCCCGGGGCCGCCGAACGGGTCAGGAAGCCGGGCAGGGTTCCCGCGTCGTCGCTGGTGGGCTCCTCCCTGCGCGCTGCGCGGGTTCGGCGCACCGGACGCTCCTCGGTCGACTGCGCCTCGATCTCGACCGTCTCGGCTGGCGCCTGGGCCGTCGCCGACGCATCGTCGAACGCCTCGTCCGCATGCTCCGTCCTGCTGTGATCCTCCGGCGCCTCGCCGACGCCGCCCTCGGCCTGGAAGCGGCGGTTGCGCTCCTCGCGGCGGCGCTCCCAGCGTTCGCGGCGGGTTTCGCGACGACCGCCTTCGGGACGGCCTTCGCCGTCGGCGCGCGGTTCTCCCTCACGGGGCTCGCGCGGCTGCCATTCGCGGTTCTGATCCCGGTTCTGGTCGCGGTCGCGCCACTCGCGGGGTTCGCGCGGCTCGCGGTTCTCGCGCTGCTCGGCCTCGGCCTGCTGGCGCGCCTCGCGCTCCGCCTGCTGCTGGGCGGCGGCCAGGAAGGCGGCGGCCTGGGCTCCGGTCTCGTCTTCGAAGTCGATGTCGAAGCCCTGGTTGGACAGCTCGCGCGCCGCGATCTCCGACACCGGACGCTGCGGCTGCAGCGCCCTCAGCACCCGGAAATAGTGCTCGGCGTGCTGCAGATAGTTCTCGGCCAGAACCCGGTCGCCCGACGAGGCCGCGTCCCGCGCCAGCTGCTGATAGCGTTCGTAGACGGTCTGGGCGTTGCCCCGAACCTTGATGTTCTCGGGCCCCTGGGAGTCCCACGAACGGTTCGGATTGGCCGCGTTCGCATTGCCGCCGCCCGGTTTCCGGTTGCGGCCGCGCTGGCGCTTCATGCCCTTGAAATCTCTCATCGAACGTCCGTGTTGGTCGGCGTCCCCAAGGCGTCTGGCGTGGGGAGAAGGCCGCTGTTCCTGGTCCGGTCGCCGCTCGTGGTCGCTGGGGTCGGATCCCCACTGGCGATGTGATCGGAAGACCGTCGTCGCCCGGCGTGGTCCGCCCGAAACCTCGGACCCTCACGCACGCCCCGGCCCGCGCGTCGCCGATCCTTGAGCGGATCGAGAAGGTGCGGTTGGGTGGGAGACGATGCAGACTTAGCGCGCCCCGACCGGCTTTCCAAGGGCTTTCGCAGCCGGGACCGTTCCGGAACGAAAAAAGCCCCCGACGCGGACGCCAGGGGCTGGAGGGTGTCTCTCTCGCCGCCATCGGGAGGGGATGAGGTCCGAAGGCGCCAGGGCGGGATCGCCGCCCTGTGTTCAAAGTGTCACGGCTCCAGAAAAGAGTCAAATCCGACGCGTGTGCACTTGCCTGTGCTCATCTGAACACGGTCAACGGATCATGAATCTGTCAATTCCGTCCAGGCCGCCGCGTAGGGTCGGTCAGTCGGAACAGGCTGGCCGCGAGGCCCGAGGTCGGCTGCAATGTCGTCAGCTGGGTCCGCGTCCGCGCGCCTTGCGCGTCCGTGATGGTCCACTCCTGCAGCCGCAGGGGGTTGCCCGCGAAGGCCAGGATCACCTGGCCGTCGCGCGGGCGTCGGGCGTCGCGCGCCGTGATGGCGAAGGCGCCGGACTGCATCCGCGTCACCCGTTCGATGGTCACGCCCTGATCCAGCCGGACGTTCCGCGCCAGGAAAGTCGACAGCGGCGTCTGGCTGAGCGGCACCTGGCGGAAGACCTCCAGACGCGGATCCCAGCGCTTCACGTTCGATCCGTCCGCGACCACCAGCAGCCCGGCGGGCGTGGTGTATTCGAACCGCATGCGCCCGGGCCGCTGCAGATAGAAGCGTCCCTCGCGCCGCTGCCCGCCCGCGCCGGTCTCGACGAAGGCGCCTTGAGCGGCCGTCAGGTTCTGCAGATAGGCCTGAGCCTGGTTCAACACCGCGCGGTCCGCCTCCGACAGGCCGGACTGGGCCGAAGCGGGCATGGCGGCGACCGCCGCGATGGCGGCGATGCCGAAGCCGAGATCTCTGCGGGACAGCGTCATGTCATTCCTTTTCCCGTATGGGAATCGTTCGTGATCGTGCCGAACATGGCGGGGCGTCGCGGCACGGTCATGACCCGACCCTGACCATATTCCGGCGGCCCGATGAAGCGTCGTTCAGGCTTCAGGGTTCCCGAAGGCCCTCAGACCCGCGTCAGCCGCAGATCCTGATAGTCATAGCTGAAGTCGATGTCGGGGCTGACGCCCTTCATGGTCGCCCGCACGGGGCGGCCGTTCTCCAGTTCGAAAGTGATGAAGGCGTCCTCCTCGCGCGTGTCGGGGAAGCGCGTCCGCATCGTCTCGCCGTCATAGGGCTCCAGCGGTCCCTGCAAAGCCGGGGTGCGGCTGAACTTCAGCCACAGCTGAACGGCGCGCGGCTCGATCACGATGTCGCCGTACCAGGGGTCGCGCCACGTCCCGGCATAGGCCGACAGCGGAAGCGACGGCGGAGCCCCCGCCGCCTGCTTGGCGTCGATCTCGGCGGCGGCGGCGATGGAGCGGGCGTTGCCCTCCGTCTCGATGCGCCTGGAATCCGCGATCCAGTCGAAGCCGGTCTTGCTCATGACGATGTCGGCGATGCCGCTGCGCAACGCGCGCAGCAGCAGGCTCTCCTCGGCGTTGGAGAAGACCGCGAAGCCGGCGTTGCGCCCCGGCAGCAGCACCGTCGCCGAGATGCCGCCCGGCGACCCGCCGCCGTGGCTGATCAGCCGCTCGCCGCGATAGTCCTGGACTGACCACCCCATGGCATAGGTCGTGGCGATGGCCCGGCCGGGCAGCTCCGCCGTCGGCCCCGGCGACGATCCGACGATGACGTTGGGCCGCCACATCTCATTGGCGCGCGCCTCCGAGAACAACCGCGTCCCGTCCGGCAGCGCCCCCATCGCCAGCCGCACCTGGATCCATTTGGCCCAGTCCGCCGGCGTCGAACAGAAGCCGCCCGCTGCGCCGGCCGCGTCCCAATTCCAGATGCCGGCAATGCTGTCGCTGAGCAGGGTCATCGCCCCCTGATAGCGCAGCGGCGGCCCGATCCGCCCATGCGGCAGGGCCGACTTCGCCGGGTCGGCCATGCTGGTGAAGGGCACGGTCTCGGTCATGCCGACCCTGTCCAGGATGCGCGTCTGGACGAAGGTCTCCCACGGCATGCCGCTGACCGCCGCGATCACCTCGCCCGCCACCACGAACATCAGGTTGCAGTAGTGGTAGTTGGCCCGGAACCCGTCCTCGATCGGCACATGCGGCACCGCCGCCATGATCTCGGCGCGCGTCCGGTCCGAGTTTGGCCAGAACAGAAGGTCGCCCGCGCCCAGGCCGAACCCCGCCCGGTGGCTCAGCGTATCGCGCACCGTGATCCGCTCGCCGATGACGGGATCGGACAGGTTGAAGCCGGGCAGATAGGTCCGCACGGGCTCGTCCCACTTGACCTTGCCCTCGTCGACCAGCATGGCCAGCGCCGCCGCAGTGACGTTCTTGGTGTTGGACGCGATGGCGAACAGGGTGTGTTCGTCGGCCGGGTCCGTCGCGCCCTGCCGCTTCACGCCATAGCCGCGGGTCAGGATCGGCTGCCCGTCCTTGACCACCGCGATGCCCAGCGCCGGCTGGTCCGGCCAGGCCGCCATGCACTGGCGCACATAGGCGTCGACGGCCTCGGCGATACCTGCGTTGTCGTTCGCCGCGCCCGCCGTCTGGCTCCACGCGGCCGACGGCAGGGCGGCGGCCCCCGCCGAGGCGAACAGGGCCGAGCGGCGGGTCAGGGCAGGCAGGCGGTGGGTCATCGGCGGGCTCCGGTCGATCAGGCATGGACGCTACCGGCGCTCCGGTTCCAACGCCAGCCACCGTCTCGCGGCGCCGTCTTTTCGACACCTTCATTGCACGAACGTAACGTCATGAAATCGCATCGAAAATCATGACAACGAAGTAACTAGGGCAGGTCAAGGAAGCTTGATATGCGCCCGCGATAACGGCGCGGAGGTGCGCCACGGGGGCTGATCCATGATCCGACTGAAGACCATTCTGCTGGCGGGCGCCGCCACGGCCGCTATCGGCGCTCCGGCGATGGCCCAGACGGCCCCGACCCAGACGCCCGCCCCGGCCCAGCAGACGCCGCCCGCGCAGGAGGAGGAGCCAACCGACGCCGTGACCGACGTCGTCGTCACCGGCAGCCGCCAGGAGACCCGCACCTCCATCGATTCCATCAGCTACAGCCTGGCCAATGACCTTCAGGCCACGACGGGCAGCCTCGCCGATGCGCTCAGGAACGTGCCGTCTGTCGACGTCGACCCCGAGGGTAACGTCTCCCTGCGCGGCGACTCCAACGTCACAATTCTGGTGGACGGCCGCCCGTCGGGCATCCTGTCGGGCCAGAACCGGGGCCAAGCCCTGCTGCAGCTGCCGGCCGACCAGTACGCCCGCATCGAGGTCATGACCAATCCGTCCGCCGCCTACAGCCCCGAGGGCTCCGGCGGTGTCATCAACCTGATCACCAAGCCGACCGCGCCGCGCCCCGGCCGCCAGACCACCGGTTCGATCCGCGTCAACGTTGGTGACGACGGCCGCTGGAACGCGGGCGCCTCGGGCTCGCTGCAGGAAGACCGTCTCACCCTGTCCGGCGACATCAGCTATCGCGCCGATCCGGTCAGCGTCGATTTCGAACGCATCCGCGAACAGTTCAACCCGACCACCGGCGCCCTGATCTCGACCACGACGACGGACCAGACTGTCGAAAACGACCAGTCGGGCGCCTTCGCCCGCGCCACCGCCGAATACCGCCTGACCGACCGCACCAGCCTGACGGGCGAACTGCGCGGCGCTGCCTTCGAGGGCGAAGGCGACGTGGTCGGCCTGTTCCAGACCCGCAATGCTGCCGGAGCCCTGACGAACAGCTATCGCCGCGACGGCGACGTCGATTTCGAGTTCAAGAACTGGGGCGCGACTGCCCGCCTGCTGCACCGCTTCGACGACGCGGGCCACGAGTGGTCCAACGAGCTGCGTTACGACGAGAACGGGAACGAGACCGGGGGCCTGACGGTTTCGCGCTTCAGCCTGCCCGTTTCGCCCGATCTCTATGAGCTGACCGAGCAGGATACGGATCAGACCACCATCGGCCTGACCAGCGCCTATGTCCGCCCCTTTGCCGAGGGTGGCCAGCTGCGGTTGGGCTATGAGCTCAACATCCAGCGGCCCGAACAGGACTTCGTCCTCTCGCGCGGACCTTCGCAAGGCGGTCTCGTTGTTGTTCCCGGTTTCTCCAACCGTTTTGAGGCCGAGCAGACCGTGCATGCCTGGTACGCCACCTGGGAACGGCCTCTGACCGAGCAGTTCTCGGCCCAGCTGGGTCTGCGTCTGGAACAGGCCGACATCGAGATCACCGACCTGACCGGTGGTCTTCGCGCGTCTCAGGACTACTTCAAGGCCTATCCGACCGCTCATCTGCAGTACAAGCTGTCGGACACCCAGACGCTGCGCGCCAGCTATTCACGCCGCATCGCCCGGCCCCAGCCGGCCCAGCTGAACCCCTTCGTCGCCTTTCAGGACCCGCTCAACCTGCGTTCCGGCAATCCGGACCTGGAGCCCCAGGAGACCGACGCCTTCGAGGTCATGTGGCAGATGCGCGCGGGCCCGACCTTCTACATGGCCACGGCATACCTGCGCGACACCGACGGCGCCTTCACCGAGGTGGCGCGGGACATCGGCGGCGGCGTGCTCCTGACCCGGCCCGAGAACCTCGGCTCGCGCCGCGACACGGGCGTGGAGTTCACCGCCAGCGGACCC
Source organism: Brevundimonas bacteroides DSM 4726 (assembly GCF_000701445.1). Classification (GTDB taxonomy): domain Bacteria; phylum Pseudomonadota; class Alphaproteobacteria; order Caulobacterales; family Caulobacteraceae; genus Brevundimonas; species Brevundimonas bacteroides. The sequence goes on along the minus strand of NZ_JNIX01000014.1, from coordinate 7,327 downwards.
CTGACCTCGACCCTGCGCTACAGCGGCGCGGTCAACGTCTTCCGCCAAGAGATCGATTCGACCGGCGTCCCCGGTGGCGGAAATCGTGAAGGCACCTTCGCCAGTGGCAGACTGAACTTGAGCTGGCAGGCGACGCCGAACGACTTCGTCCAGATCTCGGGCTTCTGGCAGGGCGAGCAGCTGCTGGCCCAGGGCACCCGCGAGGCCGGCGGCATGCTGAACATCGGCTATCGCCGGAAGCTGACGGACAATCTGTCGTTCAACTTCACCGGCCGCGACGTGCTGGGCACCTTCAACAACGACAGCGTCTTCGAGACCCCGGCCTTCCGCGAGGAGTTCAACCAGGACATCAACCTGACGGCCTTCTACATCGGCCTGACCTGGACGCTCGGCAACGGCCAGCGCCGCCCGCCGGAACAGTTCGACTTCTCGACCGGACCGACCGGCGGCTGACGCAAGGCCAGGCAGGCTTCAGCGACGCGCGCGATCGAGCGCCCGGCCCACGTCTTCCAGTCGCCACAGCGACAGATAGTGGTCGCCATAGACCGGCGGCGGCAGGTCGTAGGGCGGGGCCGTGAGGTCGAGCTCACGTGACGCGCCGGGCGCCAGCATCTCGAGCTCTAGGTTCTCGTAGCCGGCGTTGGAGGTGATGAGCAGCCAGGTCGAGCCCGAGGCGACCATGTTGCGCAGCGCCGCCCGCACGTCCTTCTCATAGAGGTGGTTGACCAGGTCCTTGCACAGGATGAGGTCGGCGGGCGGGGGGACCTCGGTGACGATGTCCAGAACCACGAACGAACGTCCCGGATGCATCCGCCAGTTCCGCGCGATCAGGGGCTCGACGATGTCGTAGCCCACATAGTCCAGGTCGGGATGCTGCAACAGGACCTCGCCCATCCAGTGGAAGTCGCCGCAGGGGATGTCGGCCAGGGAGCGAATGCCGAGCTCGGGAATGAACCGGTGAAGCAGTCGGCTCGCATGGTCGACCGAGCCGGAACCGTGGTCCGAGCCGGGGCCGGAGACGGACTCGCCTGTCGCCCAGCGTCGTGTCTCGAATACGCGGGTGAAGCGCTCCCGGTTGGTCGGGTTGCTCTCGCCGTAGGGTCGGCGCTCCAGCCGCCTCAGCCAGTTCAGCACCCGCGTGGGCATGCCTAGGCCGCCGCCCGCCGCCGCAGCCGGGTGATCCGGCGCAGACGCCGCCAGAACCGCCCGCGCTGGGGCTCCGGATAGGGTTCGAGGTTCGCCACGAACTGCTCGGCCGAGGCGCGCCAGCTGAAGGTCTCTGCGTAGGCGCGGGTGGCGGCCCGGTCGCATTCCAGCGCCTTCATGCAGGCGGTCTTCAGGTCGTCGTCGATGGCGCCGGCGTTCGATCCCGGGATCAGGTCGATGGGGCCATGCGCCGGATAGGCGGCGACCGGCGTCCCTGTGGCCATGGCCTCCAGGATCACCAGGCCGAAGGTGTCGGTCCAGCTGGGGAAGACGAAGACGTCGGCATCCTTGAAGCAGCGCGCCAGTTCGTCGCCAAACTTCGCGCCCAGGAACTTGGCCTTGGGATAACGCGCTTCCAGGTCAGCGCGCGCCGGACCGTCGCCCACCACGATCTTGGTGCCGGGCAGGTCCAGCTCAAGGAAGGCCTCGATGTTCTTTTCGACCGCCACCCGGCCGACGTTCAGCCAGAAGGGGCGCGGCCAGTCGCCTCCGCCGATCTCGGCGTAGATCGGCTCCAGGTCCGGCCGGAACAGTTCGGTGTCGACGCCGCGCGACCACGGCGAGATGTTCTTGAAGCCGTGTTCTTCCAGCTCGCGCTTGAGTGTCGGCGTGGCGACCATCAGCCGGCCCGACGGTTTGTGGAACCACTTCATGTAGGCGTAGCCGACCTGCACCGGCACGGGGAAGCGGGCGGAGATATATTCAGGGAATTTCGTGTGATAGCTGGTCGTGAAGGGCAGCTTCCACTCCACGCAGATGCGCCGGGTGGCGATGCCGATGGGCCCTTCGGTGGCGATGTGGACCGCCTCGGGCTCCAGCGCGCGCAGACGCTCGCGGATCTCTTCCTCGGCCCCCAGCGCCAGCTTGATCTCGGGATAGGTCGGGGCCGGGATGGTCTTGAACTGGCTGGGTTCGATGACCTCGACCTCATGGCCCATGGCGCGGCATTCCGCGACCGTGCGGGTCAGGGTGCGGACGACGCCGTTGACCTGGGGCTCCCAGGCGTCGGTGGCCAGAACGATGCGCATCGGGTGTCAGGACCGCCAGAGCTTAACGCGAGCGGCGACTTCTAGCGGGATCGCCGGGACAAGGCGAGACGTCTGTGTTTCCGGCCTGGAAACAGACGTGAAACAAGCGGATGCTTCGGTCCGACAGCCTCCAGGAGATGCCCGATGTCGCGAAACCGAAGCCGCCTGCTTGTCCTGTTCGCGGCGGCGACGCTGGCCTCGCCCGCGCTCGCCCGCCAGGAGCCGTCGTGCAGCGCGCCACTCGGCGAGCGGCCGCAGGCGGCCGGCATATCGATCGTGCCGGAGGCCCCCGGCGCGGACGATCTGCCGTCGCTCAGGGTCACCGTCGAGGCGACCGGGCATTTCATGAGGGTGTTCTTCGACGAGGGGTCCGAGCGTGCGGCCTGGAGCCGCGCCGCCTGTCTGGGGCGACAGCTGGACCTGCTGACGGCGGCTCTGGGCGACCCGCGCAGGGACGCGGAGTGGTTCTCGGTCGTCTTCACCCAGGACGCCGACTACATTCCGCCGCGCGGACCCGATGACAAGGAGCGGTGGCCCATCCTGATCGGGGCGGACGGCGGCTTTCCCGACATGTCCAGGCGGATGGTCGTCGTCACCATGCCGCATGAGCAGGTTCACGACTTCCAGAAGCGATCGGGGGCGATCCCGCCCCGGTGGGTCAGCGAGGGCCACGCGACGTGGGTCGGCCTCGCCATCACGGAGCAGCTGGACCCGGCGGCCGCGCGGACGGATCGAGACCGTCTGTCCGGAGACCTGGCCCGATCGACGGTGCCCGCGAACCTCGCGCAGTGGGGATCCGTCCGGCCGCGTCCGGAGGCCATCATGCGGCAGGTCTCGGCGGAAGACCGCGCCCGCATGCAAGCGGACCCCTCGTACATGCCGAGCGGCCCATTCAGTTTCACGAGCGCCGACCTGATCGGCGACGAGTCCAACATGCTCGCCCGCTACGCCGCCTCACTGGAGGTCTTCGAGGAACTGGAAGCGCGACACGGCGCTCGGGCCGTCCACGACTGGGCGCGGGAGGTCACCGCGGGTTCGGGTCGGATCACGCCTGACATACTGGCCGAGAGCGTCTCCACCCATTTCGGAGAGCGGCTCGATGATCTTCTAGGCGACCGCTGACGGCCGTTCAGGTCAACGCGGCCAGCCGCCGGCACGGCTGAGCGCGCTGGGCGTCGGCCGGCCGATGCGCTCGCCGATCCAGCGGGCGGTCTCGATCAGGGCGTCGAGGTCGTAGCCGGTGGGGTATCCCGCGCGCTCCAGCATGTAGACCAGGTCCTCGGTCGCGACATTGCCCGTGGCCCCCGGCGCGAACGGGCAGCCGCCGATGCCGCCGACCGAGGCGTCCAGCACATCGACCCCGGCCTGAACCGCCGTATAGACGTTGGCGACGCCGGTGTTCCTCGTATCGTGGAAGTGCAGGCGCAGCACCGCATCGGGCGCGGCGGCGCGGGCGGCCTCGATCTTTTGCGTCACGCTCCAGGGGTCGCCGACGCCGATGGTGTCGGCGAGGCCGACTTCCTTCACGCCGAGCCGGGAAAGCTCCCGCACGACCGCCGTGACCTGATCGACCGACACTTCCCCGTCGAAGGGGCAGCCCCAGACGCAGGACAGAGTGGCCGACAGCGTCGGCACGGGCGCATCGCTGCCCGCCGAGTTGGCGCGTCCGGCGACGATGGCCTCCAGCATGGCGATCTGGTCCTTGGTCGCCAGGCCCTGGTTCTTAAGGCCGAAGCCGTCGGTGACCGACAGGGAGACGTTGACCTCGTCCACGCCGGTGCCCAGCGCCCGGTCGTAGCCCTTGCCGTTCAGGACCAGGCCGATCCGACTGCGGCCTTCGGCAGGCGGCAGGGCGGCCATGACCTCCTCCGCCCCGGCCATCTGGGGCACGAGTTTCGGATGGACGAAGCTGACGGCCTCGATCCGGCGCGCGCCCGCCGCTTCCAGACGCAGCACCAGCTCGGCCCGGACGGCGGGGTCGAGGAGGACCTTTTCGTTCTGCAGACCGTCGCGGGGACCCACCTCGACGATCTGGATGGAGCGGCTCATCGACCGTCCTCGATGTCCGGATTCGCGGCGGCCTCCCGCGCGGCGCGCGTCTCGGGCGGGGCGTAGAGGGTCAGCCGCACATCGTCGCCGGAGGAGTAGTTGTGGCCGGTCACCACGGCCACCGCCGTGCCCGGCACGCCCGTCTCGACCGCCGCGGCGCGGAAGGCCTCGGCGTCGCGGTCCTCGACGATGACGGGGCGGCCTTCGGCGAGGGCTCGGGCGGCGCCTGCGGCGTCGGTCAGCTGGGTGTCGCGGCCGGTCAAGAAGACGAAGCTGGGTTCATGGAAGGTGGTGATGGCGACGGGACCTGGCGTCAGGCCCTGGCGCGGGTGGAGGCCGTTTTGCTCCAAAGCCTTCTCCAGCCGGGGCGCGATGGCCAGCGGCCGCAGCTGGCGGATGGTGCCCGCCAGTCCCGCGTGGGCGATCACGCCGAAAACGAGCGCGATAAGGACCCCGGTGACCGCTGCGCGATTGACCAGCAGGAACCCGCCGATCAGCGCCGCCATGGCCGCGCAGACGACCGTGATCGTTGCCCAGGTCTGGGCCGTGGAGGTGCCGAACGCCGTCAGGCCATAGACGGTGATGCCGCTGATCACCACGGCGGCGAGGACCGCGAGGGCGGCGCCAGACCACCGCGAAACCCGCCCGATGGGCTGGGTCAGGGCCGCGGCCATCAGCAGGGTGATCGCCGCGAACGTCGGCAGGGTGTAGTGCCACAGCTTGGTCGGCGCGATCTCGAACACCAGCCAGGCCGGAACCAGCCAGCACACCAGAAAGCGGATCGCCGGCTCGGCGCGTCGGCTCCAGCCCGTCGACAGGGCGGCCGGCAGCATCAGGGTGGCGGGAAACAGCAGGAGCGGGCTGAGCAGCAGATACATGCCCGGCAGGCCGCCGTGGCTTTCCTGGGCTCCCGCGATCTTGGGGGCCAGGTCGCCGCCGATGGCCTCGCGCCAGAAGCCGCCGTCGGTGGCGATGGTGATGGCGATGGCCCAGGGCCCCACGATCAAGGCCAGCAGCGGCAGGCCCCAGCCCCAGCCCAGCCGCTTCAGCCAGGCGAACCGCCGGTCCCACAGGCTGAGCATCAGCACGGCCGGCACGACCACCAGCAGGCCGATCGGCCCCTTGACCAGGATGGACAGGCCCAGCCCCAGCCAGATCATCAGCTTCCACGGCCGATGCGCCGGATCGCCCTTGATCAGGGCGCCCGCCCGCGACGCCATGTAGAGCCGACCCAGCCCCGCCATCGCCAGCGTCACGGCTCCGCACAGCATGGCGTCGGTCTTGGCGATGCCGGCCTCCGACGACAGCAGGAAGGTCGCCCCCAGCAATGCTCCGCCCAGGAACCCCGCCCGCGCGCCGAACAGGGCCGAGCCCAGCCACGCCGCCGCCCAGGCCGCCAGCATGGCCCCCAGCAGGGACGGAATGCGGTAGGGCGCGATCTCGCGATCCGCGACGTCGGACGTCAGGCCGACCGCGACCGCCTGCATCCAGTAGATGCCGACGGGCTTCTTCCAGCGCGGATCGTCCTGGAAGCGGATGTCGACATAGTCGCCGCTCTCCAGCATTTGGCTGGTCGCCTGGGCGTAGCGGCTCTCGTCCCGGTCCAGCGGCGGCAACAGCAGCATGGACGGCAGTCCCGCCAGCAGGGCGACCAGCGCGGCCAGCAGGGGTCCGCGCCAGCCGGCGATGTAGCGGTCGAGGTCGGGACGGGCGGTCATCCGGCCTTGCTAGCACGACCCGCCGCGCGCCGTCAGCGGGGCCGGAGCCCCGCTCCGCTCAGACGAAGTTCGCGACGTCCAGGCCGGCGAGCGTCGCGCCTTGGACGAAGAAGGCTCCGGTCGCGGCCACACCGGCTACATCGGTCGCAGTGAATACCCAGACTCCAGAGCCGTCGGACATCGCTACCACGAAGACCGTGAGGGTGTTGCCCGCGTCCGCGAAGGCGCCGTTGGCCGCCGTCAGCGCCGAGGCGAAGTCGGCCTGCGTCGTCTCAGCGTAGTTGACCGCCGCGAGCGTGCCAGTCGTCACCGAGGCGATGTCGAACAGGTCGCCTGCGCTGAAGTCGAGGTAGCGGTCGGCTCCTGCAAGCGTACCGTCCGTGTCGCCGAGGCCGATCACGAACAGGTCGTTGCCTGATCCGCCCGAGATGGTGTCGGCACCGGTGCCGCCAACGATGGTGTCCGCACCGTCGCCGCCGGAGATGTTGTCGGCGCCTGCGCCGCCGAGGAGACTGTCGGCGCCCACGCCGCCCGAGATGTTGTCGGCGTCGTCGCCGCCATTGACGACGTCGTTGCCGTCACCGGCTGAGATGGAGTCGGCGCCCACATTGCCGAGGATGGTGTCGTCGCCGCCGCCTGATGAGACGGCGTCATCGCCGAAGCTGGCATTGATTGAGTCGTTGCCTGAGCCGGCAGTGACGGTGTCGGCGCCGAAACCCGCGTCGATGGTGTTGTTGCCCTCACCGCCCTGGATCAGTTCGTCGCCGCCACCGCCAGCGATCGAGTCGTTGCCATCGCCGCCCGACACGACGTTGTTCCCGTTGCCCGCCAGGACGGTGTCGTTGCCCGCGTCGGCGTTGATGGTGTCCGCGTCCGCGCCGCCTATGATGCTGTCATCACCGTTGCCGCCCGAGACGGTGTTGGCGCCGTCGTTGGCCGAGATGGTGTCGTTGCCGTCACCGCCGGAGATGGTGTCGGCACCGATACCGGCGAGGATGCTGTCGTTTCCGGCCCCGCCCGCGAGGTTGTTGGCCCCCGCGCCGGCGTTGATGGTGTCTTCGCCGTCACCACCCGAGACCACGTCGTTGCCCGAGCTGGACGTGATGGTGTCGTTGCCGGCTCCACCCGTCAGGGTGTTGTTGCCGCTCGCGCCGTCGATCGTGTCGTTGCCGTCACCGCCGTCGATCACATCGTTGCCGGTGCCCGCAATGAGCGTGTCCTGACCGTCGCCGCCATTGACGACGTTGTTGCCGTCGTTGGCGTCGATGTCGTCATTACCGGCGTCACCGCCGATGGTGTCGTTGCCATCGCCGCCGCCGATGGTGT
>NZ_JNIX01000013.1 GCF_000701445.1 Brevundimonas bacteroides DSM 4726 | reverse complement strand
ACACCATCGGCGGCGGCGATGGCAACGACACCATCGGCGGTGACGCCGGTAATGACGACATCGACGCCAACGACGGCAACAACGTCGTCAATGGCGGCGACGGTCAGGACACGCTCATTGCGGGCACCGGCAACGATGTGATCGACGGCGGTGACGGCAACGACACGATCGACGGCGCGAGCGGCAACAACACCCTGACGGGTGGAGCCGGCAACGACACCATCACGTCTGGCTCGGGCAACGACGTGGTCTCGGGTGGTGACGGCGAAGACACCATCAACGCCGGCGCGGGGGCCAACAACCTCGCGGGCGGGGCCGGAAACGACAGTATCCTCGCCGGTATCGGTGCCGACACGATTTCTGGAGGTGACGGAAACGACACCATCTCGGCCAACGACGGTTCCAACACCGTCTCGGGCGGCAACGGTGATGACAGCATCATCGGCGGCACCGGGGCTGACACCATCACCGGCGAGGCGGGTAACGACACAATTCTCGCTGGCAACGGCGCCAACGTCTTGTCGGGCGGAGACGGAAACGACTCCATCGCTGCGGGTGACGACGCCGATCTGATCCAGGGCGGCGAAGGCAACAACACCATCATCGCGGGTGACGGCGCCGACAGCATCACGACCGGCTCGGGCAACGACTCTATCGACGCCGGCGCGGGTGCCGACGCCATTTCCTCGGGTTCCGGCAACGACACCATCAGTGGCGGCGACGGGGCTGACTCCATCTCAGGCAGTGTTGGCGATGACTCCATTCTGGGCGGCGCCGGCGACGACAACCTGTCAGGCGGCGACGGCGCAGACACCGTCGTGGGTGGCGCGGGCGGCGACACCCTCTCGGGTGGGGCCGGCAACGACCTGTTCGTCATCGGTCTAGGCGACACCGACGGGACGCTGGCGGGTGCGGACCGAGTTATCGACTTCACCGCCGGCGACCTGTTCGACATCGCCTCGGTAACCTCTGGAACCCTGGCGGCGGTCAACTATGCCGAGGGAACGCAAGCGGACTTCGCTGCTGCCCTGACGGCCGCCAACGGGGCCTTCGCGGACGCGGGCAACACCCTCACCGTCTTCGTTGTGGCGATGTCCGACGGCTCCGGGGCCTGGGTGTTCACCGCGACGGACGTAGCCGGAGTGGCCGCGACCGGAGCCTTCTTCGTTCAGGGCGGCACGTTGGCCAACCTCGACGCCACCAGCTTCGTCTAGGACAGGCGGAGACTCCAAGGGAAAGGGGCCCGGCGGCATTGCCTGGCCCCTTTTTCCTGTGTGCGTCATTGGCGGGTCCGACGGGCTATGCAGGTCCGCTAACCACCCCTAGCGGCTGTTCGTCAGGTCCGTTGCGCGGTCGCGCCCACGAGGTCTGCTTTCGGCGGCAGCTTCAGCGCCCGCTTTCGACCCCATTTGCGACGTGTGGGCAGCAGAGCAAGCGCATGGGGTCAGGGGCTTGGCAGCCACTGGGAACTTCGCTTTGTGCCACGAATGTTCGGCTCAACGCCGACTGATTGTGAGGTCAGTTGCGAAACCCAAGCCGCAATAGTCCGGCCTCAGCACGCGCACGAGTCACTGCGTGAGCGTCGGGATTGGACAGGGCCGCGCGGAAAGCTCTTATCGCATTGGGTGTTTCGCCCAGAGCTTCGTGAGCGAGACCCCGAAAGCTAGAGACGCGCGCCCGATCTTCGCCCGTGACACCCGGCAGACTTTCACGCCTGTCACAGGCCACTAACGCGCCGGCCGGATCATTCGCGTCCGTCAGATATGAACAGAGATTGTCCCAAGCCGAAGAGTTCTCAGGTTCAAGCTGGGTCGACCGGCGGAAAGCGGCGATGGACTCGCCGTACCGCCCAAGATTGTGAAGAGCATAGCCTCGATTGTTGAAGCCATTGGCACTTCGAGGATTGATCTGGATCGCTCGCTCCGCGTCTGCGAGGGCATCGTTCCAACGTTCAAGGCGAATAAAGGAAGTCGACCGGTAGACGTAGGCTTGGGCGTTCGACCCGTTCAGCGCGATGTATCGCGTGAAGGCACCAATGGCCTCGTCCCAACGCTCTTGCTCGAAAAAGATCAGACCGCGCTCGTACAAAGCCTCGTCGTAGGTCGGATCGAGAGCCACGGAGGTGTCGACCGCAGCCAAGGCCTCCGAAAAGCGATCCAGTTGTCGAAGTGACGCGGCTAGCTCTCTGTGAACCCACGCCGGTCGATTAAAGCCACGACGGAGACTCTCGCGGAAATCTGCAACTGCCTGCTCGTGTTGGCCGGCGGTCTGTCGGATAATGGCGCGGTTCCGATAGGCGTTACCGGATTTGTCTATCTCTATGCGACGCGTCGCATCAGCGTCTGCGAGAGAATAGTTTCCCATCAGGCGGTGAATATAGGCCCGAATTCCATATAGGTTGGCTGTGCCACCTCGGGCCGCGATACAGCGATTGGCCGCGTCGAGGGCCGCTGCGTTGCTCGGAGGTGCAGTCCAGAGGTCATCGCCATTGGGGTCTATATACTGACCTAGCTCGGTACAGGGGTCGGCTTGGGCAGCGGCAGGAGTCGCCATCGCCACCGCTCCGAAAATCACCATCGCGCCGAAAAGAACCCCGCTACGCATGCCCCCCCCCTCTAATGACGGGAGCGAAGATAGCAGGGCGTTCGCGATCTCCAACCTAGTTTGGGTAACAAAATCTGGCCCTGGCTTGGAAAACTGGATCGTTTAACTTGCGTAATATCCCGGTACGGCGTTTTGCCCTGCGACCCTGCGCTCCACCTACTCTGGCAGACGTGCCTTGAGCATCAGCCTGCAGGCTGATGGAAATCCGACGGAGCTCAAGTGGTCAGACTGTGAGCTGGTCTTCAGCCCCACGGGGTCCCTTCGTTGATCGGGCCGTGCTCAGGCTAAAGCGGGATCCGCATCAGGCTTTGGAGGTCGGCCGAGTTGATGTCTGCTTCCCACCCCTAGCGGCTGTTCATCAGGTCCGTTGCGCGGTCGCGCCCACGAGGTCTGCTTTCGGCGGCAGCTTCAGCGCCCGCTTCCGACCCAGGGCAGACCTTAGGCCACCAGGGGACGATAGCGGATGGATCGCTTCCTCAAACCCCACATGCCCTTGAACACGAGGCTCCAGCCCGTAAAGGTATCTTCGCGATGAGCGACCAACCTTTCCTGCTCGAAACCATGAAGCGAATAATCTTCGCTTTCCTAATCGGCCTGCTAGCAATATTAACGGTCGAGATAGTGTTTGATGTGTTTCATGAAGGCGTTGGCTTTATTGCGTTCTTCATATTATCCATATCGTCGGGTCTTATACCGTCTATATGGCGAGAGCTCAACATAACGAGATCGATTGTATTGATATTCGCGCTGGCCATTCTCTCGATGATTGGATATGTGATTATTCATTATGCGGTGATCTTGGTCTCGTTGATAAGATGATGGCCGGCGACTCTCTCGAACGAGCACGAGCTTGCGCAGCTCAACACTCGGCGACCGGTTCCCACCGGTTGCGGACACTGGTTGCTTGGCCGAAGATCGCCTCATGAAACTTGGCTTCACGTGCCCGGTCTGCGGCTTCCACGACGAGAAGCTACCGCCGCTCGAGGACGGGCAGAACAAGTGGTATCAGGAAATCTGCCCCTCTTGCGGGACGCAGTTCGGCTACGACGATGCCGTCATAAGCCATCATGCCCTGCGGCTCCGGTGGATCGCTGGCGGAGCGAAATGGTGGGCACCTGATCCTGCCCCTGACGGCTTCGACGGCCTCCACCAGCTACGAGCGGCTGGTCTCTCACCGGATTAGGTATGCTGAACTACCAGTGCTGCTTCTGCGCGACGCTTATCGAACAGCCAGACCAGAAGGGCGTCCGGTTCACCCTCGTCGGCATGGGACACGATCCAGTCGGTCAAGACTTATTCTCGCACATCACATGTCTGGACACTCGCTTTGCTCCGACACTCGCGGCAGAAACGGTCTTTGACGCACGAGCATTTGAGCGGGAGTAACGTCCGCTTTCCACCCCAAACCGACTCCCTCCGAGTCCGCTTTCCGGCACCCTGATGAACCGCCAGGCTCAAAGCGCCATCACGGCTCGAACCGCGACATAGGCCGCGACCACCAGGATCAGCCCCGCGAACAGGGTGCGGCCGAGCGCGGCGTTGGCGCCGAGGCGGCGGGCCAGCGGCAGGCCGGCGACCGTGCCGACGACGCCGCCTGCCGTCATGGCGGCGACGAGGCCGATGTCGACCCAGCCGGACAGGGCGTAGTTGCCGGCTGTCGTGGCCCCGAAGGCCGCGACGCTGAGCAGGGATGTGGCCTGGGCGGTCGCCAGGCTCATGCCCGTGGACGCCATCAGGCCCGGCACGATCAGAAAGCCGCCGCCGATGCCGAAGAAGCCGGCGGCGGATCCCACGCCCGCGCCCGCCAAGCCGACGCGTGGGGCCATGGCGAGGCTGAGCGTCGGCTCGGGCCGGACAACGGCGACGCGCGGGCGCAGCATGGACAGGCCGACGGCCGCCATCGCCAGGGCGAAGATCAGCAGCAGCTGATGCCCGTCGATCATCTTGGCCAGGGACGATCCGGCCCAGGCGCCCGCCGCGCCGGTGACGGCGAACAGGGTGGCGCAGGGCCAGCGAACCCGGCCCGCGCGCGCATGACCGGCCAGGGCCGTGAGGGCGTTCAGCGCCACGCCCGCCGCCGAGACGCCGATGGCGACGTGGGGGTCCGCCACGCCCACCACGTAGAGCAGCAGCGGCACGGCCAGCACCGACCCCCCGCCCCCGAACAGGGTCAGCAGCAGGGCGACGACGCCTCCACTGAAGGCCGCCAGCATCAGGGGCAGGAGATCGGTGGTCATGGCGTCACGCGGCCCTGGCCGGGGAGCCATAGGCGGCGCGGTTCCACGGCATGATGGCCAAGAGGCGCGCCATGCCGCAGAAGCCGGTCGCCCCGGCGAAGAACAGGCCCGCGCCCACGAAGGCCGACAGCCCCCAGAAGCCGGGGTGAACCAGAAGGCCGAGCGCCGCGCCCAGAAGGATCAGGCCGCCGGCCGTCATCTGGACCTGGCGCATCAGCTCGATGGGCCGGGAGCGGTTCGTGCGCGTGGCCAGACCGGCCGACTTCCACGCATCCAGCCCGCCTTCGAGCACAAAGGCCTCGCCCGGCGCGCGGGCCGCAAGGCGGACGCAGTTCATGCCCGTCCTGTTGCCGGTGCGGCAGGTGTAGATGACCTCGCGCCCGTCCGGCAGGGTGGCCGGGGCCTGGTCGAATGCCGACAGGGGCGTGTGGATCGCGCCGACGATGTGTTCGCGGGCGAACTCATCCGGCTCGCAGATATCGAGGAGGACCGCCTTGCCGGCCTTCAGGCGGGCGGCGACGGCGGCGGGCTTGAGAGGGGTCAGGACGCTCATGGAGTTCAGGCCTTCTGGAGAGGGATAGGGGGGCAGTAGATCTCCGCCAGGACGGCGATGACCTTCAGCACCGCCGGGTCGGCGATGCGGTAGAAGATGGTCGTGCCCTCGCGCCGGGTGGCGACGAGCGCATCCTCGCGCAGGCGGGCGAGGTGCTGGGACAGGGCCGACTGGGACAGGCCGACCAGCGGCAGGAGCTGTCCCACCGACAGTTCGGTCCCGCCGAGCTGGCACAGGATCATCAGGCGTTTTTCATTGGACAGGGCGCGCATGAGCCCGGCCGCCTCTCCGGCAGCGGCTTCGAAACGGTCCACTCCGATGGCTTGGATATCGATCATGGCGGGCAATATATGCGGACTTGCTAAATAAGCAATAGCTAATATATTGGCGTCACACGGAGCCTAGACATGACCCTCTCTCCCGATGCCCAAAGCCCCGTCGTCCAGGGATTCTTCGACCCGGCGACGCATACGATCACCTATCTGGTCAGCGATCCGGCGACCCGGCAGGCGGCGATCATCGACCCTGTGCTGGACTATGATCCGGCGGCGGCGCGCACCTCGACCCGCTCCATCGACACGGTGATGGCGGCGCTGAAGGATCAGGAGCTGACCCTGGCGATGGTGCTGGAGACCCATGCCCACGCCGACCACCTGACCGCCGCCCACCACCTGCGCGAGACGCGAGGCGCGCCCATCGGCATCGGTCGGGACATCGCCCATGTGCAGTCGACCTTCGCGCCGATGTTCCACGCCGACGACGTGACGCCGGACGGCGCGGCCTTCGACCGGCTGTACGCGGATGGCGACACGTTTACCTTGGGCGAGCTGACGGTCGAGGTGATACACACGCCGGGCCATACGCCCGCCTGCGTCAGCTACCGGATCGGGGACGCGGTGTTCGTCGGCGACACCCTGTTCATGCCCGACTACGGCACGGCGCGGACGGACTTTCCGGGCGGGGATGCGCGCACCCTCTATCGCTCCATCCAGCGGCTGCTGGGCCTGCCCGACACGACGCGGATGTTCGTGGGCCACGATTATCTGCCGCGGGGTCGCATCGACTTTCGCTTCGAGACCACGGTGGGCGAGCAGAAGGCGGCCAACGTCCACATCGGCGGCGGCGTGAGCGAGGACGCCTTCGTGGCGATGCGGCAGGCGCGCGACGCCACCCTGGGCGCGCCACAGCTGATCCTGCCGTCGCTGCAGGTGAACATCCGGGCAGGCGCCCTGCCCCCGCCGGACGCCAACGGGCGACGCAGCCTGGTGTTGCCCCTGAACGTGCTGGGCGCGGCCTAGATTCCGGCGGCGGCTTCCGGATCAGCGGCCGCGTCGCGCCCCTCGACGATCCGCGCCGCGGCCATGTCGGCGGTGACGTTGCCGATGGTGCGGAAGATGTCGGGCACGACCTCGACCGCCAGCAGCAGCGGCAGGACCTCGATCGGCACGCCCATGGCCAGGCAGATGGGGGCGATGGAGGCGAAGAAGCTGACCTGGCCCGGCAGGCCGACGGTGCCGACGCTGATGGCCAGGGCGGCGAGGCCTCCGGCCAGCATGGTCGCGAACGAGATCTCGGTTCCTGTCAGCCGGGCGACGTAGATGACCACCGCCAGGTTGGCGACGGTGGAGGTGATGCGGAACACCGCCACGGCCAAGGGCAGCACCAGACCCGCCGTGGCGGTGGAGACGCCGAGGTGGCTGACCGAGCGCTCGACCATCACCGGCAGGCAGGCCAGCGAGGACTGGGTCGAAAAGGCGACGACCTGGGCCGGCGCGGCGCCCCGGGCGAAGCGGGCCAGGCTGATCCGCCCCCAGATCACGGCGACGACATAGGTGAGCAGGATCAGGCCGATGAGGGCCAGGCAGACGAGCGCGATGTAGTGGCCGAGCACGCCCGCCGCCCCGATGCCGGCGCGCAGACCCACGCCGAAGGCCAGGGCGAAGACGCCGAAGGGGGCGACGGCCAGAACCCACTGGACGATGACGATCATGGTCTGGGCCACGCCCTCGAAAAAGACGGCGACGGGCTGGCGCAGGCGGGCCTCCAGCTGGGTGGTGGCGAATCCGAAGGCAATGGCGAACACCACGATGGCCAGGATGGCGTCGTCGGCCGCCGCGCGGATCGGATTGGCCGGGGCCAGGCTGGTCAGGAAGGCGCCGATGCCGCCCCCGCCGATGTTGGCGGCCACCTCGGCGGCGGCGCCCTCGGGCGTGCCGGCGATCAGGGCGCGGGCGGCGCCCTCGGCGATCGGCCAGATCTCGTGCAGGCCGATGGAGGCGGCGAAGGCATAGATGGTGGCCCCGATCAGCAGGACGGCGAAGACGCCGACGGCCTTGAGCGCCAGTCGCCCGGTCGCGGCCGCGTCGGCGATGGAGGCGATGCCGGTCACCAGCAGGCTGAAGACCAGGGGGATGATGGTCATGCGCAGGGCATTTAGCCACAGCTGACCCAGGGCATCGATCAGACCGACGGCGCCGGTTCCCCCGGGAATGCCGTAAGCCTGCGCCCCTGCCCCGGCCGCGAGACCGCCCGCGAGCGCGAGCAGCACCCAAAGGCTGAGCGAGGTGAACAGGGCGGCGGTGCGCGATCGGGTCATGGGCGCAACGCTAGCCTTGCCCCCGTCGCGAGAACAGGGCGATTGTCGCGTCGATGTCTCCCCGCGTCCTTCTCTGCACAGCCGGATCGCTGGGCGACCTGCATCCCTTCCTGGCCCTCGGTCTGGCGTTGCAGGCGCGGGGCGCGACGGCGGAGATCGCCACCTCCACCGAGTACCAGGCCAAGGTCGAGGCCGAAGGTCTGGGGTTTCACGAGGTCAGACCCGGCATGGCCCAGCTGGAGGCCGACCTGGGCATGGATCTGGCCCGGATCACCCGCGCGGTCGCCCGGTCTGACCGCTTCCTGTTCGAGACGATCGTCCTGCCCTATCTGGAGTCGTCGACGCATGACGTGGTCACGGCGGCGAAAGGGGCAGACGTCGTGGTGGGGGCGACCTTCGCGGCGGGCGCGGCCATGGCGGCCGAGCTGACCCAAATCCCCTACGTCTGCGTCGCGCTTCAGCCCACGGTGATCTTCTCCGCCTACGACCCGCCCTTCCTGTCGAAGACACCCTGGCTGAGCCCGGCGACGGGCGGACTGAAGCTGGGGCTGAACCGGGCGACGCTGGCCCTCGCCCGGGCCTCCACCGCCCACTGGAGCCGGTCGATCAACCTCGTACGGGCGCGGCTGGGCCTGCAGCCGACGCGGGCCAACTTCCTGTTCGACGGAGCCGCCCGCGCTGACCTGGCGCTCGGCCTTTACTCCCCCCTGCTCGGCCCCGCCCAGCCCGATGCGCCGCCGGGCTTCGTCGTCACGGGGTATGCCGCCTACGACAGCGAAGCGGGGGGACCCGCCGTGACGCCACCGGCCCTGGACGCCTTTCTGGCCCAGGGCGACCCGCCGCTGGTCTTCACCCTGGGCAGCGCGGCCGTGCACATCGCCGACGACTTCTATGCCGAGAGCCTGAAGGCCGCCCAGCTGTTGCGCCGCCGGGCGGTCCTGCTGGTGGGGCCTGAGGGCGACACGAGCGTGGCGGACGGACCCGATGTGATCGCCGTGCCCTATGCGCCGTTCTCGACGCTGTTTCCCCGCGCCGCCGCCGTCGTGCACCAGGGCGGCGTGGGCACGACCCAGCAGGCGCTGAGAGCGGGGCGACCCCAGCTGGTCGTGCCGCATCTGGGCGACCAGTTCGACAATGGCGCGCGCGTCGCTCGGCTGGGCTGCGGTCGGACCCTCCGGCGCGACCGTTACCGGGCCGGACGCCTGGCCGGGATCTTGGGCGCGATCCTTCGCGACAGGGCGATGGTCGAGACCAGTCGTCGGATCGGAGATGCGGCGATCCGGGAAGACGGCGCGGCCGTCGCGGCCGACCGGATCCTGTCGTTCATGCGCCGATAAGGGCCCGAACCGACTCCGCGGCCTGATCCAGATCGGCCGGGGTCACCGCGGACATCTCGATCCGCCCCAGGAGCGGGCGTTCGCGCCGGGCCGACTGCCGACGATAGGCGGGGTCGTAGTGCTCGGCGATGAGGGACGCGGCCAGCGTCTCGGTCTCGCCCGACCGCGCCAGAGCCTTCCAGGCGGAGATCGTGTCCCGGGAATGATGGGGCGGCAGGCGACCCAGCACGGCTTCGACCGCGTCCGGATCAGCCCCGATGTCGGCATAGGCGCGGGCCGAAAAGGCGGCGCGAGCGGTGACGGGCGCGGAGAGTTCAATGACGTTGGCCCGGCCCATGGCCCTCCAGAGCGCGGGGGGGACGGTGCGCGCGCCGATGCGGCTGGACTCGGCCTCCACCACGACCGGACGGGCCGCATCGAGGGCTTCCAGGACGGCGAACAGACCGCTCTCGAACAGGGCCTGGGTCGGCTGAGGTCGTCCCCGCCAGGCCCCGAAAAGCGAGCCGCGATGCCGGGCCAGGCCTTCGAGGTCCAGCGTCTGGACGCCCCGGTCGGCGAGGCGGGCCAGCACCTCGGTCTTGCCCGAGCCAGTGCCGCCGTCGAGCAGGATGACGGTCAGATCGTCGCCCGCGCCATAGAAAGCGGTCTGCACGCGTCGCCGCCAGGTACGATAGCCGCCGTCCAGAACCGTCACGGGCCAGCCGATCTGATCCATGACCGCCGCCATGGCCCCCGACCTCTGGCCGCCGCGCCAGCAGTGGACCAGCGGCCGGAACGAGCCGTCGCGGTCGGCGAGCGCCGCGTCCAGATGGGCGGCGATGTTGCGGGCCACTTTGGCGGCGCCAGTGCGGCGGGCGAGGAACTTGGATCGCTGGACATAGATCGTGCCGACCTCGGCGCGCTCCGCGTCGTCCAGGACCGGCAGGTTGATCGCGCCGGGGATGTGGTCGTGGGCGAACTCCGACGGGCTCCGGACATCGATGATGGCGTCGAACCGGGCGCGCGCCTGGAGCGACAGGTCGTCGGTGCGGCGGATCAAGCGACCCGGACCCCAGCGCCATCGACCACCCGGCCGACGATGGCGGCGGTGTGAAACCCGGCGGCGCGGATGCGGGCCAGCACCGCCTCGGCCGCATCCGCCGCGACGCTGACCAAAAGGCCGCCGGAGGTCTGGGGGTCAGTCAGGAGGTCCCGCCGCCAGTCGGGCAGGTCGGCGGGCAGGTCGACCGCCTCGCCATAGCTGGCCCAGTTGCGGGCCGAGGCCCCGGTGCGCACGCCCTCGCGGACGAGGGCCTCGACACCGGGCAACAGTGGCGCGGATGTCGAGTCGATCTCGACGGCGAGCCCCGACCCGCGCGCCATCTCCAGCGCATGACCGAGCAGGCCGAAGCCGGTGACATCGGTCAGGGCGTGGACGGCATCGATCTCGGCCAGGTCCGCGCCGATGCGGTTCAGTTGGGTGGTCGAGGCGATCATGGCGGCGTAGCCCTGATCGTCCAGCCGCCCTTGCTTGTAGGCCGCGCTCATGACCCCGACGCCGAGCGCCTTGGTCAGGATGAGGACGTCGCCGACCCGCGCGGCGCGATTGGTCCGGACGCGGTCGGGGTGGACGAGGCCGAGCGCCACCAGGCCATAGATCGGCTCGACGCTGTCGATGGAATGGCCGCCCGCGACGGGGACGCCCGCTTCGGCGCAGACCGAGGCCCCGCCCGCGAGAATCTGGCCGATGGTCTCGGCCGACAGGACGTTGACCGGCATGCCGACCAGCGCCAGCGCCAGGATCGGCCGCCCGCCCATTGCGTAGACATCGGAGAGGGCATTGGTGGCGGCGATCCGTCCGAAGTCGAAGGGATCATCGACCACCGGCATGAAGAAGTCCGTGGTGGCCACGAGCGCCTGCTGTTCGTTCAGCCGCCAGACCGCGGCGTCGTCAGAGGTCTCGGTCCCGACCATGAGGTCGGCGAAGGTCGCCGCCTGGGGCATGGCCGACAGGATGTCGCGCAGCACCTGAGGCGACAGCTTACAGCCGCATCCGCCGCCGTGGGCGAGCGAGGTCAGGCGAGGTTCGGCGGTCACTGGAAGTACTCAGATAGGGGGACGACCCGATCAGACAGGTTGGAGCGGTCTCGGACGAGAGCCGTGAAGGTATCGTCGGCGGTCAGGAGCCGACAGTCGCGCTCGATCGCCAGAGCCAGGAACAGGCAGTCCTGGATCGAATGACGCAAGGTCATCGCCAACTCGAAGCCGCCCCGGAGAAGTGGAGCCGTCGCGGCGTCATCGACCGGGGCCGCGTCCATCACGGCGAGATAGTGTCGGCCTTCCTCCTCAGTCGCCTGCTTCATCGCCACGGCCCGGCGAATGCCGTTCGCCGCCTCGACCCGCCAGAAGTCGGGTGCGATCAGAGGGAGCGCGAGGGCCCGCTTGGCCAGGTCCGTTCCCGGCGCACGCAGGACCCATTTCAATGCGACGGATGTGTCGACGACGATCACTGCTCGTCGCGCATTTCACGGACGACGACTTCGGACGGCGTGAAAGCCCGACCGGCCTGTTGTTCGTGGATCGCCTCGATCTGGGCGAGGAAGCGTTTGACCTTCGCCAGGCGCTCCGCTTCCAGAACCTCTTCGAGCAGAGCGCGATGCTCCGCCTCGACGCTGCGTTGGTTCACGGCCGCGCGCGCTTTCAGGGCGTCGACGGTCTCTTCTCGGACATTGCGGACGAGCAACTGAGCCATGCGCAGACGATAGCGCATGCTATCGTCCATCTCAATCCGATCTTGCCCTCCCCGGCGTCAACGCCTGTAAGGTTACGCTCCGTCGCTCGGAGGCCGCGCCATGATCATCGTCCATCACCTCAACAACTCCCGCTCCCAGCGCGTGCTTTGGCTGCTGGAGGAGATGGGCGTCGCGTACGAGGTCAAGCGCTATGAGCGCGACGCCCAGACCCAGCTGGCGCCTCCGGAACTGCGGGCCATCCATCCGCTGGGCAAGTCGCCGGTGATCCAGGACGGGGATGTGCTGGTCGCCGAGACCGGGGCGATCGTCGAATATCTGCTGGAGACGCGAGCGGGGCATGGCTTGCGGCCCCAGCCGGGGACGGCGGACGGCCGACGCTTCACCTACTGGCTGCATTACGCCGAGGGATCGGCGATGACGCCGCTGCTGCTCAAGCTGATCTTCTCATCCCTGCCGAAGCGGACGCCGGGGCTGATCCGGCCGATCGTGCGCGCGGTGTCGGGCAAGGTGCAATCCAGCTTCATCGACCCGCAGATCGCCAGCCACACGACCTATTGGGAGGCCGAGCTCGGCAAGTCGGCCTGGTTCGCCGGCGACCGGTTCAGCGCCGCCGACATCATGATGAGCTTTCCGCTGGAGGCCGCGGCCAGCCGCGTGCCCTATGGCCCGGACAAGCCCCGGCTGAAGGCGTTTCTTCAGACCATTCACGCCCGACCGGCCTATCAGCGCGCTCTGGAACGGGGCGGTCCCTACGCCTACGCCTGACCCAGCGGAGCCGTGAACCCCGTCGGTGCCGGCGCGTTCAGGGGCCCATGCGTCTTCGAATGGTTCACATCTCCGCCGCCCTGGCCGCCGCTGTCCTGCTGATGATCGCCTTCATGGCGGCGGGCGTCGCTCTCGTGTCCCTGGTCTCGGCCGTGCTGGCGGCGGCGCTCGTCGGATGGATCGCCTATCGTGTGGCGAGGAACGCCCTGCTGCGTCGTCGGACGGCGACCGCAGTGTCTCACGGACGTCAACCGGGCGTGCGATGACGGCGCCCCGAGGCGGCGTGGAAAACCCCGGTCTTGAGTTTGAGGGCCGGGCGCCCTAGCATCTTCGGCCTGTCGCGTACGCCCAGCGACCGAGTGTTCCTCCCGTACGTCTCTCTTTTCAGTCCCTTCCGGATACCCGGGCGGCATAACAAGAAAACCCACGTCACATGGAAAAAGTGCCCATGACGTCCGAGGGCTATAGCGCCCTCGACGCTCAGCTGAAGCAATTGAAGTCCGTCGAGCGCCCCAGCGTCATCGCCGCCATTTCCGAGGCGCGCGAGCACGGCGACCTGTCCGAGAACGCGGAGTATCACGCCGCCAAGGAGCGTCAGGGCTGGATCGAGGGCCAGATCGCCGAGATCGAGGACAAGATCAGCCGCGCCCAGGTCATCGACGTCTCGAAGCTGTCCGGCGACCAGGTCAAGTTCGGGGCCACCGTCACCGTGGTCGACGAGGACACCGAGGAAGAGGGCCGCTACCAGATCGTGGGCGAACACGAGGCCGACGTGAAATCGGGCAAGATCTCCATCGCCTCGCCGATCGCGCGGGCCATGATCGGCAAGGAAGTGGGCGACGTGGTCGAGGTGAACACCCCCGGCGGCGTCAAGGCCTACGAAATCCTCAAGGTCGAGTGGAAGTAGGGGCCAGCCCCCTCACCATCCGCGTCGTCACCGACGGCCGGGCGGGCATCGAGAACCAGGCGCTGGGCCTGGCCGAAGCCGTCGCTCGGTTGGCCCCCGCATCGATTGACCTGCGCCGCGTGCGGTGGCGGCCCGTGTTCGACTGGCTGCCGGCCGACCTGAAGACGCCGGCCATGCTGGACCCGGTTTCGGACGTGCCCTGCCCTGCCGATGGCGAGCCGTGGCCGGAGCTGTGGATCGCGGCGGGACGGGCCAGCCTGCCCTTGTCCTTGCGGGCCCGAAAGCACAGTGGCGGTCGCACGGTCGTGGTACAGGTGCAGGACCCGCGTCTTGATTCCTCGCGCTTCGATCTTGTCGTTGCGCCCGAACACGATGGGCTGACCGGAGCCAACGTGGTCTCCATCACCGGATCGCCGCACCGCATCACGCCCGAGCGGCTGGCCGAGGCCGCGCCCGCCTTCGCCGCCGTGATCAAGCCCCTGCCTCGGCCCCGCGTCGCCGTGCTGATCGGCGGGCGGTCCAAGGCGTTCGACCTGACCCAGGAGCACGCCGCCGATCTGGCCGACCGTATCGCGGGGGCGGTGGAGGGCGCGGGCGGATCGGTGCTGGCCACGTTTTCCCGTCGCACGCCAGTGGAGGCGCAAGCCGTCATGGCCGATCGCCTGTCGAGGCTGCCGGGGCAGGTCTGGGACGGGACAGGGCCGAACCCGCTGTTCGCCTATCTGCACTCCGCAGACCATATCCTGGTGACCGAGGACAGCGCCAACATGGCCGCCGAGGCCGCCTCGACGGGCAAGCCGGTGCATGTGCTGCCGATGGTTCGGCGAGGCTCTGCGGGCAAGTTCGCCCGGCTGCACGCCGACCTTGCCGCGCGCGGCGCCGCGCGACCGTTCGACGGACGGCTGGAGACCTGGACCTATGAACCGCTGGCCGAAACAGAGCGAGCGGCGCGGGCCGTACTGGAGGCGATGAAGCGGGGTTAGTCCCCGCCGCCACCCCCGCCACCATCGCCCCCTCCGCCGTCCGAGCCGCCATCGCTGTCGCCGTGGGCGTCCTTTCCGCTGCGCCCGCCGCCATCGCCCATGAAGAGAACGGGCGAACCGTCGCCCCCGTCCCGACCGTCTCGCTTCTTCTTCTGACCCGTGTCCAGCGACGCCCCGATCGCAAGGCCGACGGCAATGCCGACCCCGATGCCGATCGCCAGATTGCCCAGCGCCACGCCCAGTCCTGCGCCAATGGCCACGCCCAGCGCGAGGCCTACGCCGATATAGCTGCGTCCCGCCATGATCTCTGTATCTCCTGACATCCCGATGACGAACCCAGCATCGCATCCTCGGGAATCAGCGCCTAGATAGAGATCATGAGCAGCCCCCGCACCACCCGCGTCGCCATCATCGGTTCCGGTCCCGCCGGCTGGACCGCCGCCATCTATGCCGCGCGCGCCAGCCTGAACCCCATCGTCATCGCCGGCATCCAGCCCGGCGGCCAGCTGACCATCACCACCGACGTGGAGAACTATCCCGGCTTCGCCGAGACCATCCAGGGTCCCTGGCTGATGGAGCAGATGAAGGCCCAGGCGCTGCACGTCGGCACCGAGGTCATCGAGGACATCGTCGTGTCCGCCGATCTGTCCAAGCGGCCCTTTCATCTGAAGCTGGATTCGGGGGCGGAGTTGCTGGCCGAGACCGTCGTCATCTCGACGGGCGCCCAGGCCAAGTGGCTGGGGCTGGAGAGCGAGGCGAAGTATCAGGGCTTCGGCGTCTCGGCCTGCGCGACCTGCGACGGCTTCTTCTATCGCGGCAAGGAGGTCGTGGTGGTGGGCGGCGGCAACACGGCGGTCGAAGAGGCGCTGTTCCTGACCAACTTCGCGTCCAAGGTCACGGTGGTGCACCGCAAGGACGAGTTTCGGGCCGAGAAGATCCTGCAGGACCGGGTGTTCGCCAATCCCAAGATCGAGGTGGTCTGGAACCACCAGGTCGACGAGATCCTGGGCCAGACCGACGGCGTGGCGTCCAACGTCACCGGGGTGCGGCTGAAGGATGTGAAGACAGGCGCCCTGCACGAACGCTCCTGCGACGGCGTCTTCATCGCCATCGGCCATGCGCCGTCGTCGGACCTGTTCCGGGGCCAGCTGGAGACCAAGGCAGGCGGCTATCTGGTGGTCAAGCCCGGCACGACCCAGACCAGCATCGAAGGCGTCTACGCCGCCGGTGACGTCACCGACGACGTCTATCGCCAGGCGGTGACGGCGGCGGGCATGGGCTGCATGGCCGCGCTGGAGGTGTCACGGCTGCTGGCTGAGGAAGATCACGCCCGGGCGCACCACCCCATCAGCCACCGCGAGGCTGAAAAGATCGGGGTCTGGTAGGCCTCAGCCGAACAGCTGGAGCTCCGGCGGGGCGTAGTCGACGGGCACGCCCTTGCGACGACGCAGGGCGTAGTCCACGGCCTTTTGAACCGCGCGTTCATCGGTCGGCTTCGTCAGCACGCCGATGGTGCCCGCCACACCGTCGCGCACCATGCCGGGGTTCGCCGTCATGAACAGGATGGTGATGCCACTGACCTGACCCAGCTCACGGCCCAGCTCGATGCCGGTTGCCCCGTCCGAAAGGTGGATGTCGACCAGCGCCAGATCGACCTCGGTTTCGGCCGCCAGAGCGCGCGCTGACCGAGCGTCAGCCGCGGTTCCGACCACCTCATGGCCCAGGTCCTCCAGCACGAAGCGGAGTTCCATGGCCACAAGGGCCTCGTCCTCGATGATCAGGATACGCGCAGTCATGGCCTTCTGATGTTACCGTTTCGGCTGGTCTCTGTACGATTGCGAACGCAACCTGAGCCGTTTCGTTTCATGTCGACTTGAGCGCTGCCCTGCGGCGCGACAGCGCGGTCGCGGGCAGATCGGCCTCGACCACCAAACCCCCGGGCAGCCACTGGCGTTCCAGCCGTCCGCCCAGTTGTCCCTCGACCGACAGGGTCGCCAGAGAGGTCCCGAAGCCCGTCCGCGCCGGAATTTCCGAGACTTCCGGCCCACCGACCTCGGTCCAGGTCAGCACGAAACGATCACCGGCCTTGCGGGTCCGCAACAGGACGTGGCCGCCAGGAGCGGACAGGGCTCCGTATTTGGCAGCATTGGTCGCCAACTCGTGAAAGAGCAGGGCCACGGAGGTCGCGGCCTGATCGTCGAAAGTGGCGTCTTCGCCCTCGATCCGCACGCGCGGGCGACCGTCGCCGTCGGCATAGGCACGAAACAGGGCGCCCAGGAAGGTGTGTAGCGTCGTGTCCCCCACCGTGGGCTTTGACACCTCGGAGTGCGGCCGCACGAACTCGTGAGCGCGGGCCAGGGCGTTGATCCGGTTACGCACCGCCGAGGCGAAGGCCCTGGCCTCGGGGTGCTCGCGTGCCGAAAGGGCGATCAGAGCTGAGACCACCGCGAAGATGTTCTTGATGCGGTGGGACAGCTCCTGGCTCAGCAGTTCCTTGCCCTGCTCCATGCGCTTGAGATCGTCGATGTCGGTGCAGGTGCCGAACCAGCGTGTGATGCTTCCGTGTTCGTCACGGATCGGCTGCGCCCGGCCCAGCGTCCAGCGATAGACGCCGTCGTGACGGCGCAGGCGGTACTCGATCTCGTAAAGCTCGCCGGTCTGGAGCGAATGCTGCCAGCGCGCCCAGGCCCGCTCCTGATCCTCGGGATGGAACATGCCGTTCCAGCCCTCGCCATCCGTGGAACCCGGCGGGACGCCCGTGAACTCGTACCAGCGGGCATTGTAGTAGTCGTGGAAGCCGTCCGGCAGGGTCGACCACACCATCTGCGGCATGGAATCGGCGATGGCTCGGAACTTGGACTCGCTTTCGGCCAGAGCCTTGACGCCCTCCTCGCGCTCCTTGACGGCGCGGCGCAGCTCGAACTGGGCCATGACCTGGCCAGCCAGCACTTCCAGCATTCGGGACTGTAGAGGCGTGATGCCGTCCGGGCGGGCCTTGATGTCGTGCACGCACAGCGCGCCCAGCGCATGACCCTCGGGGGTGCGCAGTACATGACCGGCGTAGAACCGCAGTTGCGGCTCGCCCGTGACGAGCGGATTGTCAGCGAACCGAGCATCAGTCGTGGCGTCGGGCACCACCAGTTGGTCCCGGCCACTGGCGATAGAATGGGCGCAGAAGGAGACTTCGCGCGAACTGCCGGTCATGCCCGAAGTGCCCACAGACGCCTTGAACCACGCCCGGTCGGACTCGATCAGGTTCACAAGAGCGATGGGAGCTTCGAATGCCTCGGCGAGAAGCGAGACAATGTCCTCAAACGCTTGTTCAGGGCCGGTGTCGAGGATTCCGTAGGCCCGGAGCGCCTTCAGTCTCTCGTCTTCATGGGGCGCAAGGCTGGCGGCAGGCACGAAGGGCTCCAAGCGAGGCCGCGGCCCGACCGTGACTGAATGCTTCAGCTTGAGACTGGTTGCACGTCGCCGCGCGGATCAGGAGGCGGGACGTCCCACCTCTTCGACGTCCATGGTCACCACGCCGGGCGGCGGGGAAGCAGCCGGCTGCGCCGGAGCCGGGGCTTCGAACGCGGCGAGGCGGGCGTTGATTTCGGCGATCTGGTCGGCCGTTGGGGGGCGACGCCCCCCAAGGCTGGCCACGCCGACGACGCGGGTGCGGCCGTCGATCTCGACGGTACGAAGGTTCATGCCGCCGTCGGCCAGCACCTCGGCGTCACTGCCACCGACGTCGGATGCCAGTTGCAGCTCCGGCGAGCGCAGGCGGGGCCGGGCGAAACGGCCCTCGTCGATGACGGGCTCGTTGCCGGAATAGCGTTGCTGGAAGGCGGCGGTCTCTCCGGCCAGGCCTTTCCAA
The DNA here is from genome assembly GCF_000701445.1 of Brevundimonas bacteroides DSM 4726. Taxonomy (GTDB): domain Bacteria; phylum Pseudomonadota; class Alphaproteobacteria; order Caulobacterales; family Caulobacteraceae; genus Brevundimonas; species Brevundimonas bacteroides. The sequence goes on along the minus strand of NZ_JNIX01000013.1, from coordinate 260,528 downwards.
CGGTAGAAGATGTGGGCCCCGATCTGGGTGATCTTGGCCAGCGTCGGCGACCACCAGGGGTGGACGTAGTCGGCGTGATAGTGGGTCGCGGTGCCGACCTCGGTCGCCACGTGCCCGGCGAGCGCACGCTCGGCCACCACGCGGGCCCGGTTCCAGGCCCAGGCCACGGGCTGCTGCGCCAGCGAGCCGTCGCACGTGAAGCTGAACTGACAGCCGGTCACTCGCTCAGCACCCTCGAACACCACGCCGCAGACGGTGTTGGGATAGTTGGGGTCGCGCACGCGGTTCAGGATGACCTGGGCGACGGCTTCCTGGCCCTTGGTGCTCTCCAGCGCCGCTTCGTAATAGATGCCTTGTGTCAGGCAGCGCAGGGCGCGCGCCCGGTCCGCCTCGCTGGCGGGCGTGAAGGCGAAGGGCCGCGCGGGTCGCAGCGCGCCGATCGCGGCCGGCATGGCGGCGTTCAGGCGCTGGGCGTCGCGGCCCGAAGCCCCAAGCTCGAAGCCCGGCTTGCCCGCCAGGGTCAGGCTCTCCCATCCCGGCGTCAGGCCCAGCGGGGTGGGCTGCGGATCGTTGGGATCGAAGCGGGCCGCGAGCGCGATCTGGGCGGCGTCCATGCGTGAAGACACGGCCAGAAGCCCGACCTGCGTCCAGTCGCCCCGCGTCAGGCGCGCGATGGCTTCCGCTGTGCGTGCGAAGTCCGGACGCGCCGCCGAGCTGGCCGCCACCGCCACCCCGAAGGCCGCCAGAACCGCCGGAGCGGCCGCGAGCAGCCGATGTCCGCGCACGGCGCGGCCAACTTGGGCGATAACACTGGCGGGATCAGGAAGCATTCAGGCTCGCGCGTTGTGGCGACAACCGCCGACAATTCCTGCCGCCTAACAGGGATTCACGGCGGCTTTCTGACAGAGCCTTACCCCTGCGTCACGTCTCAGCGGCCGCCGAGGGTGGAGCGCAGCATCCAGGCGAACTTCTCGTGCGCTCCCAGACGCTGGGTCAGCAGGTCGACGGTCACGTCGTCGCCGTCTTCATCGGCCGACTCGATCGCGGCGCGACAGGTGGCGATGACGGTCTCGTGGTCCTTCATCAGCTCCTTCAGCATGGCCGTGGCGTCGTTGTCCGGATCGCCGTCCTTGATCGAGGACAGGTTGGCGAAGGTGGCATAGCCCTGGGGCGCGAACTCGCCCAGCGCCCGGATGCGTTCGGCGATCTCGTCCAGCGCCTCCCACATGTCGCGGTACTGCTGTTCCAGCAGGGTGTGCAGGGTGAAGAACTCAGGCCCACGCACGTTCCAGTGATAGCCGTGGGTCTTCATGTAGACGGCGAAGCTGTCAGCCAGGACCTTGGTCAGTTCGCGGGCCACGTCGACGCGCTCGGCCTTGGTCAGTCCGGTGTTGATGGTCGCTGCGGTCATGGGTCGCTCCTTGGTCACGGATGAGACCTAGGTGGGTGTGGCCAACGGGATGCGCAAACCCCCCAAGTCGGGGTATCGAGGCGTAGGGAACGCACACGGAGCGAAAGCGTTGCCGTTCATCGCGCGCGCTTGTGACGGGGGAAGTCTTGGCGACTAAGGACGGCCGGACCGGGGCGTGGACGCCCGAGGCCGTCCTGGCCCGCCTGGCGCGCAGCCTGGCCGGCCCGTGGTGGCATAGCGTCCTGATCGGTCTGGGGTTCGCCGCCGCTGCTCTGTTCGTGCGCTGGGCGGGACAGGCCTTCTACGGCCAGGTCACCGGCTTCATCATCCTGTTGCCCGCTGTTGCGCTCGCGGCCCTGACGGGGGGACGGACGGCCGGGATTGCAGCCACGCTCGCCTGCCTGCTGGGCGGGTGGATCGTCGCCGGACCTGGTGCGACCGGGGTCGGCATCGGCAATCCGATGGGCCGGATCGCGACCGTCAACTTCCTGATCGTCGGGCTGTTCCTGACCCTGGTCGCGGCCTCCCTGCGAAAGACCGTCCGTCGACTGGACGAGACTATCGCCGCGCTGGGCGGTTCCGACGAGGCCCTGCTGAGGAGCGAGAAACGGTTCCGGACCGCCGTCGACGCCGTCCGGGGCATCCTCTGGACCAATACGGCAGAGGGCCGGATGGACGGTGACCAGCCCGGCTGGGCGGCGCTGACGGGCCAGTCACGGTCGCAGTATCAGGGCTATGGCTGGTCCGACGCCGTCCACCCCGACGACGCCCAGCCCACTGTCGACGCCTGGAACGCGGCAGTGGCGGAGCGGCGGACCTTCGATTTCCAGCACCGGGTGCGCACGGCTTCGGGCGAATACCGCACCTATGCCATCCGCGCCGTCCCGACGCTGGACCAGGACGGGCGGATCCTCGAATGGGTCGGAGTTCACACCGACGTCACCGAGGCCAAGGTCGCCGAGGTCGCCCTGCGCGAAAGCGAGGCCCGCTTCCGGCTGATGGCCGATACGGCCCCCTCCCCGGTCTGGTTGACCGACGCGGACGGCAACGTCGAGTTCGTCAACCGGGCTCTCGAGGCCTTCTACGGCCAGTCCGGCGAGACCTTCCTCGGACAGGTCTGGAAGCAGTCGGTCCATCCGGACGACATCGCCCGGGTCAACGCCATCCAGGCCGAAGCGCGGGCCACCACATCCCCTTACAGCTTCGAATGCCGGTTCCTAAGGCACGATGGCGTCTGGCGCTGGATGCGCGTGTCGGTGAACCCTCGTTTCGACGGCGAGGGTCGGTTCCTCGGCTATGTCGGACTGTCGTTCGACGTGACCGAGACCCGCGTGGCTCTCGATGCGCTCGCCACCCAGGAACGCCGCCAACGTTTCCTCCTGGAGCTGAGCGACGGGGTGCGCGAGCTGGAGGACCCCTCGGCCATCATGGACCATGTCCAGAGCGTGCTCGGCCGGATGCTCGGTGCCTCTCGCGTGGGCTATGGCGAGTTCTCTGAGGATCGCCAGACGATCGTGCTGATGCCGGACTGGACCGAGGGCGTGCCCAGCATCGCCGGCCGCATCCGCGTGCCGGATCTGGGCGAAGGCGTCATGGCCGAACTGTTCCTGGGCCTGACCGTCGCGGTCGACGACGTCGCTGGAGACGCGCGCAGCGCCAGCGCGGCCAAATCGCTGGCGGCGTCCCAGATCCAGTCCTTCGTCGCCGCGCCCCTGTTCCGCGCCGGCGAGATGCGGGCTTTCCTGTATGTCCACAACGCGAGGCCGCGCGTCTGGTCGTCGGAAGACGTCGCTCTGATCTCCGACGTGGCGGACCGGACCTGGTCCGAGGTCGAGCGCGCCCGCGCCGAGGCCGAGCTGCGCGAAAGCGAGGCCCGCTTCCGCGACATCGCCGACACAGCGCCCGTCCTGATCTGGGTCACCGCCCAGGATCGCACCCGCGCTTTCGTCAACCAGGCCTATGTCGACTACAATGGCGGGACCTACGAAGAGGCGCGTCTGGCCAACTGGCGCGACGTCATCCACCCTGACGACCACGAGCGGATCATCACGGAGTCCCTGGCTGGCGAGGCGACCGGCGAGCCGTTCTCGATGGAAGCGCGTTATCGGCGTCAAGACGGCGCCTATCGCTGGCTGAAATCCTTCTCGCGACCGAGGCTTGGGGCGGGCGGCCAGGTGCTGGGCTTCGTCGGGGTAGCTTTCGACGTCACCGATATCCGCGAGAGCAATGAGCGCCTGGCCACCGCCATGGCCGAACGCGACGCCATCCTGAGCCAGCTGGCCGAAGGCGTGATCGTCACGGATCCCGAGGGCGCGATCGTCTTCGTCAACGAAGCCGCGCGTCGACACCATGGCGTGGCCGAACTTGGGGTCACGCCCGCCGGTTACGCGAACGCGTATCACCTGTTCACCGAGGACGGCCGACCCTATCCGCCCGAGGACCTGCCGCTGGCTCGCACTGTCCGCTATGGCGAGACCATCACCGACGCCCGCTGGCGCATCCGCCGCCCGGACGGAACCGAGGTCATCGCGGTGGGCAACACCCGGCCGGTAAGCACCGCCGACGGACGCACGATCGGGGCCGTGCTGACGCTCCGCGACGACACGGCGCGGGTGCAGGCCGAGCGGCGACTGGCCGAGTCCGAAGCCCGGTTCCGCACCGTGGCCGACAGCGCCCCGGTGCCGATCTGGATGGGCGACGAGACAGGCAAGGTGATGTTCGCCAACCGGGCCTACCGCACCTTCTTCCTGGTCGCGGACCGACCGCTGGAAGGCGGCTGGACCGGCATGATGTCAGCGGACGACCATGCCGCCTTCGAGGCGGACTACCGCGGTGCCTTCGACCGGCGTGAGCCCTACGATGGTCTGGTCCGCGTCACTCACCCGCATCTGGGCGAACGCTGGCTGCGCTGCCAGGGCGTTCCCCGCTTCGATGCGGCCGGGAAGTTCCAGGGCTATATCGGCGTCAACCTGGACATCACCGACGCCAAGCGCGCCGAGCAGGACCTGAAGCGCATCAACGAGCTTCTGGAAGAGCGCGTGGGAGAAGCCCTGGCGGAAAAGGCCAAGGCCGAGGCCGACCTGATGCATGCCCAGCGCATGGAGGCGGTCGGCCGCCTGACCGGCGGGGTGGCGCACGATTTCAACAACCTGCTGACGGTCGTCATCGGCGCGCTGGACATGATCCTGCGTTCGCCCGACGACGCGAACCGGCGCCAGAAGATGGGCGAGGCGGCGCTGGCGGCGGCCCGGCGCGGAGAGCGGCTGACGCACCAGCTGTTGGCCTTCTCGCGGCGCCAGACCCTGCGGCCCGAGCCGGTCGACCTGAACGCCCTGGTCCGCCAGAGCGACCCCCTGATGAGACGCGCCGTCGGCGAGGCCGTCGAGTATCACCTGAAACTGAAGCGCGGCGGTGCTCGGGTGGTCGTCGACCCCGGCCAGTTCGAGGCGGCATTGCTGAATCTTATCGTCAATGCGCGCGACGCCGTCGCCGAAGGAGACGGCGCAGCAGCCTCGATCCGGGTCGAGACCCGACACTGTCGCGTGGTCGAGGGCGAGATCCCTGAACTGGCAGCGGGCGACTACGTCTGCGTCAGCGTGACCGATACGGGCATCGGCATGGACGAGGAGACGCGGCGGCGGGTCTTCGAGCCCTTCTTCACCACCAAGGCGGTCGGCAAGGGCACGGGGCTGGGCCTCAGCCAGGTCTATGGTTTCGCCCGGCAGAGCGGCGGCGGCGTGCGGCTGACCTCCGCGCCTAGCGAGGGCACGACGGTCGAGATCTTCCTGCCACCCGGGGTCGAGGCGGAGACAGTCACCGAGCCCGCCCGGACCGATGCAGACGCCGTCACTGGACGCCTGCTGCTGGTCGAGGACGATCCCGCTGTGGCCGCCATAGCGGTCGACCTGCTGACCGCCAACGGCCTGGAGGTCACAACGGCGGAGAACGGTCCCGAGGCGCTCCAACGGCTTCAGGAACAGGCCTTCGACATCATGATGACCGATGTGGTCATGCCGGGCGGCATGACGGGCCTCGACCTCGCTCGTCGCGCGGCCGAGCTGTATCCGTCCATGCGCATTCTGCTGGCCTCCGGCTACGCGGGCGAGGACGTGGACGCGGACCTGGCAGGGGCCGCCTGGCCCCTGCTGCGCAAACCCTATTCGCGCGACGAACTATTCGCCGCCCTGGCCCAGGCGCACGCAGCGGAACCAGCCTAGGCTGACTCGATGACCCGCACCTCCGGCCAGCGGGCGACGGCGCTGCCGACCGCCCGGTCCCAGCCCCGCGCACGGGGCCGGTTCGGATTGGGCCGGATCACACGGTCGAACACGTCCTCCAGGCCGAACGGCGCGGCGACCGATATCCGATCGTCGCACTCTAGCCGGATGCCGACCGCGAACGCCGGAGCGACGAACCGGCCCAAGGCCTCGTCCGTGCAGGTCAGAGGCTCATAGTCTTCGCCGAAGCGGTCCGTGAACCACAGGTGCACCCGCGCCTGATTGCGCACCTCGACCTGGCTCCGGAATGGCTCCTCGAAGGCGGCGGCGGCGCGGCGGATGACGACGTCCTCGGCGTCCCATGACGTCTCTGGATCGAAGTAGCCCAGGTCATAGTCCTTGCGCCCATACCCCACCGGGTGATCGCCCAGCGCGTTCCAGACCGTCTGGTAGACGGCCCCGGAAAAGATGCGCCAGTCCGGCAGGTTCAGCGAGCGCGCCATCGTCAGCACATGCATCAGGTCGGCGTCTGCGCGCACGATCTCGACCAGCCGGGCCTCCAGCGCCGCGCTCATCGCCGGTCTCTCAGGGGCCATCCGTGATCCAGCGGCCCGTGTCCGCGGCCCAGCCCCGGCGCTCGACGGATCGCTTCCGACACATAGGCCCAGGCTTCGGCGACAGCGCTCTCGACCGGCCGTCCCTGCGCCAGCCCCGCGGCGACCGCACTGGCCAAGGTGCAGCCCGTGCCGTGGGTCGAGGTCGTCTCGATGCGAGGCCCCTCCAGCAGCGTCTCGCCAGACGGGGTCAGCAGGAGGTCGACAACGGTCGGTCCGTCGACATGCCCGCCCTTCATCAGGACGGCGCGAGCGCCCATCTGGAGTAGCGCCTCGCCCCCGCGACGCTGGCCGTCGAGATCAGCCACCGGCATGCCCGTCAGGGCCTCGGCCTCGGGCGCATTCGGCGTCAGGATCGCGGCGCGCGGGACCATCAGCGACCTGACCGCCTCCACCGCGTCGGCGTCCAGCAGGGCCGCGCCGCCCTTGGCCACCATGACCGGATCGACGACTGCGGGGGCCTCGGACGTGTCCAGGATGGCCGCCACCCGCTCCACCACGGCGACCGACCCCAGCATGCCGGTCTTGATCGCATCGGCGCCGATGTCGTCCAGCACCGCCCGCGCCTGGGCCTCGATCAGGTCGAGCGGCAAGGGATGCACGCCGTGGACGCCCAAGGTGTTCTGCACCGTGATCGCCGTGATGGCGGTGGCGGCATATCCCCCCATCGCGGTCACCGCCTTGATGTCCGCCTGGACGCCCGCGCCGCCGCCGGAGTCGGATCCTGCGATGATCAGGACGCGGCCGAGAGCGGAGGGCGAAGCGGGAGCCATGCGGCTCCATGCGGCGTCTCGCGACCGCCCGCAAGTCCGCGTAGCCTTTCGACCGACGCCGGCGAACGGACGGTAGGGGAGTATCGACCGCGCATGATCTGGAACCTGGGCCTGGCGGGCCTCGCGGCGCTGAGCGCCTTCGTCATGGGCTATGCGCTCAATCAAGGCACGACCTGCGCCGTCCTGGCGGCTCGCCAGGTGCTGGAGGACCGGCGGCCGACGATGCTGCTCGGGTTCGGAGTGGCGGCGGCGACGGCGGGGCTGGTCTGGCTGCCGCTGTCCTGGTCTGGCGTCGTCGCCCTGACCCCGGATCGCGCGGTGACAGGAGGTCTCGTCGCCGGGGCGGTGTTGCTGGGGACCGGGGCGGTGCTGAACCGCGCCTGTCTGCTGGGCAGCATCTCGCGGATTGGCGACGGCCGTTTCAGCTACCTGGGCCTGCCCGTCGGACTGTTCCTAGGGTTCGTCGTCGCCGACGCCTTTCGGGCCCAGGCCTCGCCAAGCCGCCCCAATCTGCTGGGACATCCGTCGGAGGTCTCCATGCTGGTCCTGATCGGCTTCTGCGTCGCCGTCTGGCTGGGCTGGGCGATCCTGCGGAGCCTCGGCGATCGCGCGGAGGCGGATCGCTGGTCGGGTCGGGGCGCCATGACCGTGCTCGGGGTCGCGGGAGCCTTCCTCTTCGCCGCCGCACCGGGCTGGACGCTGGCCGACGCCATCCGCGTCGCCGCGCCGCAAGGGGGCATGCCGTTCATGTCGGCGACCGCGCTTGGCCTGCTCATGTTCGCCCTACTGTGCGCGGGCGCCGTGGCGTCGGGAATGAAGCGGCGATCCTTCGTGCTTCGGCCGCCGCGCCCCGTGGCCTTTATCCGCTCGCTCGGCGGAGGGACGGTCATGGCCGTGGGCGCGAGCCTGATCCCCGGCGGTAACGACAGCCTGCTGCTCGCCGCCCTGCCCGGAGGCGCGTTCGGCGGGCTCGTGGCCTATGGGGTCATGACGGCGACGGTCTTCGCTCTGCTATGGGTCGGCGGCGCCATCCGCACAGTCAGGGCGATTCCGGGATAGCTGCGCGGCCTCGCCGGCGGTGCGGTTGCGGCGGCCGCACCGTCACGCTTGAATACCCTGCCGCTCGATCGCGGCGTCCCGCGCGAGCCCTCATGCCCGAGCCAGCAGAGCCGAAACGAAAGATCACCCTGCTGTGGGTCGTCGAGAGCCTGAGCACTGCGTCGGGCATCGCCTTTCTGGCCAGCGCCATCGCCCATGCCACGGCCTTCTACATGACCTGGGGGCTGAATTACTTCGCGGTCGCGTCACCGACCGATGTAGTGATGGGGGCCTTCAACCCGCTGCTCATGGTGCTCGGTCCAGCGCTTGCCATCCTGCTGATCGCGGCCTCGATCGCGGTGACCACCAACGTCGTGCGACAGGGTCCTGCCGCAGCCTTCGACGGCGTCTTTCAGAGCACCATCGGACTGTTCACGCCGCTGCGGCTGCTGGCGCTCGGCCTCGTTGCGCTCGCGGCCGTCGCGGTGTTTTCAGATGTCTTCGTGCCCCGGCCCGGCCGCCCGCCCAGCTGGCTCTACACGGGTCTGATCGCCGACGCCCCCGACTGTCCGGGCGCGCGCGTGCAATGGCTGGGCAGTCAGTCGGCCATTCTCGACTGCCGGGGCCAGGCGCGCATCGAACGCCGCGACGCGCTCAGGCTTCGCGTCGCCGCGTCCTGACGCCGAACGGTTCAGCCCACCGCCGCCTGCACCTTCAGGGCCTGCACCGTCTCGCGCACGTCGTGCACGCGGATGACCGCCGCCCCACGCCGCGCCCCTTCCAGAGCGAGGGCGATCGAACCGCCCAGCCGGTCCGTGGCCTCGGCGGCGGAGGGGTCGATGTTGCGGATCATGCGCTTGCGGCTTGCCCCCAGCAGCACCGGAAAGCCGAGTTCGGCAAACCGGTCCAGCGCGGCGATCAGGGCCAAGTTATGCTCCACCGTCTTGCCGAAGCCGATGCCGGGATCGATCGTGATCTTCTCCCGCGCTACCCCGGCAACCATCGCCGCCTCGGCGCGGGCCGACAGCTGCGCCATCACCTCGGCCACCACGTCATCATAGCGCGGCTCGATCTGCATGGTCTGTGGCTCGCCCAACATGTGCATCAGCACGAGCTCGCAGTCCAGTTCGGCCGCCACCGCCGGGCTGTCGGGCGAGAAGCCCAGCGCGGTCACGTCGTTCCAGATCGTGGCTCCGGCCGCGATCGCCGCGCGCGCCACCTCGGGCTTCATGGTGTCGACGCTGATCGGGCCATGCCAGCGGGCGTGCACGGCTTCGATCACCGGAACGACCCGCGCGATCTCGTCCTCGGCCGACACCGGCTCGGCCCCCGGCCGCGTGCTTTCGCCGCCGATGTCCAGGATGTCGGCGCCGTCGCCGATCAGCTTCATGGCGTGCGCCAGCCCGGCCTCGGCGCTGTCGAACCGCCCGCCGTCCGAAAAGCTGTCGGGCGTCACATTGACGATGCCCATGACGCGCGGCCGAACGCTCACCCCTTGTCTCCGATCAGGCGTCCCAGCGCCTCCAGATAGGCGGCGAACGCGGCACGGCCCTCGCCCGTCAGGGTGATGCGGGTCAAGGGCTTGTTGTCGCGAAAGCTCTTGTCGATGGCGACGTAGCCGGCTTCCTCCAGCTTCTTCAGGTGGACAGACAGGTTGCCCTGCGTCGCCTCCAGGACGGTCTTCAACTCGGTGAAGTCGGCGGTCTCGACGTCGGCCAGATAGACCATGATCCCCAGCCGCATGCGGCCGTGGATGACCTCGTCGATCCTGCCGAGATCGGCCAGCCCCATGGATCAGGCGCCGACCTGTCGGGACTTCAGCGCGTCGCGCACCATGATGGCTCCCGGCCCCGCGAACAGCAGGAACAGCGCCGCCGTGCACAGCATCAGATAGGCCACGGGCTCGCGCACCAGCACGCCCAGCCCCACCGCCGTCAGCCAGCCGCCAATCGAGGTCGCCAGCATCCACGGCGCCTTCTTCAGGTGCCAGGCGACGTACCAGGCCGCGGCCTGAAGCGCGAAGATCATGGCCGGGTAGTAAAGCCAGACGGCGAAGTCCTGATCCCGCGCCGAGCCGACGCCGAAGACGATGATGATCGCCAGGTTCGCCATGCCCGCCCCGCTGAAGGCGGCGTTCAGGGTGCGAGTCACCAGAGGCGCGGACGGCCCGGCCTTCCTGTCCTCGCGCACCGCCCAGGCCAGCACGATCAGGAAGGCGAGGGTGATCGAGGCGACGAAGATCAGATTGGCCAGATCCGGCCAGGCGATCACGCCCGTCGCCTGACCGACGTGGAACAGGCACTGCAGGCCATACAGCAGCCCGCCCGCCAGATAGGCGACGCCCATGGTCAGGGTCGAGCGGCCGGTCGTTCGGCCCTCGACGATGGAGCGCATGAAGGCCAGGTCGGCCTCGGCGGCGGTGCGTGGGGTCTGGGTCATGGGGCGCGACTCGGGCTGGGGCGACCGGCCCGTCCGGGGTGGACGAGCCGGCCGCGCTTGGCAAGCTATTCGGCGGGGAGAGGTTGGGCGGCGGGCGGCCGGGGCTTCCGCCACGGGACACGGCGACCGTTCAGCCATTTCCCGAGCGGCGTGTGGCGCACCGCCAGTTCATAGGTCGCGAGCGACAAAGCCAGCACGCCCAGCGTGATCCCGGCCAGCTTCACCCACCACGGCCCCGCCCAGTCCTGCACCCAGACCTGGGCCAGCATGACCAGCGGCAGGTGGACGATGTAGACCCAGTAGGAGGCGTCGGCGAGGTAGCGCCGGATCGCGCTCCGTCCCGACAGGAACCGCAGGAACAGACCCGTGGCGGCGAGCGCCGAGGCGTAGACCGCGACTGCGGTCGACCAGGCCGCGACGGCCTTATCCAAAGTGGGCTCGGCCATAGGCTCCAGACTCGGCCCGCCGGCCAGGTACCAGCCGGCGACGCCCATCCCGACCGCCATCGCCAGCAGCAGCGGCGACCAGGCGGCGATGCGGTCCAGCAGGTCGCGGCGGCGGTCCAGCAGGAAGCCCAACCCGAACGCCAGGCCGAAGCCGGTCAGGGCGGCGGCATTGGGGACGAGCCCTTCGTCCGGCGTCGGCACGGCGAAGAAGGCCACCCAGGTCGGATCCAGCCAGAAGGCGAGCGCCAGCGGCACGGCCAGAACCACGGGGGTCCACGGGCCGACGAGGGCGCCGGTCAGCCGGTCGACGACACGGCCCCAGGCTCCGCCGCGGTCCAGCATCGCGAAGGGCGCGCGCAGGATCAGGGTGGCGGCGTAGAAGATCACCAGCACCCACAGGAACCACAGATGCGTCAGTGGAAAGTTGGTCCAGTCATAGGTCGGCGAGGGCGGCGGCGGGGCGCCGGGCGTCACCCACCCCTGGACATGGGCGTTCCACACCAGCGCCGTGATGATGCCGGCCATCACCGGCGTCCAGAAGGCCGCCAGAGGCCCGGCGATGCGGCTCGCCCGATCCCGGGCGAAACTCCACCAGCCTTTCCGCGCCAGCATCATGTGGGCGAACAGCCCGGCCATCAGGAAGAAGGCGGTCATGCGGAACAGGTGGATGGCGTAGAAGATCACCGCCGCTCCGATCGACCGGCTCTCGTCGTGGACGATCCAGGTCTGCTGCGGAAAGAAGGCCAAGCTGGCGTGCAGCAGAACCCCCAACAGCAGCGCCCCGCCTCGCAGCGCGTCCAGCCCGTGCAGGCGGTCGCTTATCTCTGTCGTGGTCGATGTCTGCATCGCCGTCTTCGAAATCGTCCCCGCCATGGTCATCGAATTCCCTCATCCCTCGGACGCAGGGTCACTTAGCGCAGACTTGTCTATAATGCAAACTAGTCTGATGGAGAAAAGCCCGCGCGGCGAACCGGGCGGGCTTTTACGTATCGTCAGTGGACCGTGCGGTGCTCGTCCTGGGCCACGACAGAGACGCCTTCCGACACCGGCGTAACCGGCACCGACACCGAGGGACCGGCGTTGGGGAAGTTGTTCTCGTCGCGGTTCGGGGCCGCGCCCTTCTCCAACAGGTCCTTGATCTCCTCGCCCGACAGGGTCTCGTACTCCAGCAGCGCCTGGGCCAGCTTCTCGAGGTCGTCGGCCTTCTCGGTCAGGATGCGGCGCGCCTCGTCCCAGCCGGAGGTGACCAGCCGCTTGACCTCGGCGTCGATGATCCGGGCGGTCTCCTCAGAGATGTTCTGAGTCCGCGCGACCGAGTGGCCCAAGAACACCTCTTCCTGGTTCTCGCCATAGGCCACGGTGCCCAGCACGTCGGAGAAGCCCCACTGGGTCACCATGCGCTTGGCCAGCTTGGTCGCCTGCTGGATGTCGGAGCTGGCGCCCGAGGTGATGTTCTCCTTGCCGAAGATCAGCTCCTCGGCCACGCGGCCGCCGGCCATGATGGCGATGCGATCGACCATCTGCTGGTACTTCATGGAGTAGCGGTCGCCTTCCGGCAGCTGCATCACCATGCCCAGCGCCTGTCCGCGTGGGACGATGGTCGCCTTGTGCACCGGGTCCGCCATTTTGACGTTCATCGCGACGATGGCGTGGCCGCCCTCGTGATAGGCCGTCAGGCGCTTCTCTTCCTCGTTCATGGCCATGGAGCGCCGCTCCGAGCCCATCATGACCTTGTCCTTGGCGTCCTCGAAGTCGCGGTGCGTGACCATGCGCCGGTCCTTGCGCGCCGCCATCAGGGCCGCTTCGTTGACCAGATTGGCCAGATCGGCGCCCGAGAAGCCGGGCGTGCCGCGCGCGATGGTCTTGACGTTCACATCAGCGGCCAGCGGCACGTCCTTCATGTGGACGCGCAGGATGCGCTCGCGGCCCGAGACATCGGGGTTGGGCACCACGACCTGACGGTCGAAGCGGCCGGGACGCAGCAGAGCCGGGTCCAGAACGTCCGGACGGTTGGTCGCCGCGATCAGGATGATGTTCTCCGACGCCTCGAAGCCGTCCATCTCGACCAGCAGCTGGTTCAGCGTCTGCTCGCGCTCGTCGTTGCCGCCGCCGAGGCCCGCGCCACGGTGACGACCGACCGCGTCGATCTCGTCGATGAAGATGATGCAGGGGGCATTCTTTTTGGCCTGTTCGAACATGTCGCGCACGCGGCTGGCGCCGACGCCCACGAACATCTCCACGAAGTCCGAGCCCGAGATGGAGAAGAAGGGCACGCCCGCCTCGCCGGCCACGGCGCGGGCCAGCAGAGTCTTGCCGGTGCCCGGAGGGCCGACCAGCAGGGCGCCCTTGGGGATCTTGCCGCCCAGACGCTGGAACTTGCCGGGGTCCTTCAGGAAGTCGACGACCTCCTGCAGCTCTTCCTTGGCCTCGTCGACGCCGGCGACGTCCTCGAAGGTCTTGCGACCCTTGTGCTCGGTCAGCAGCTTGGCCTTGGACTTGCCGAAGCCCATGGCCCCGCGCGCCCCGCCCTGCATCTGGCGCATGAAGAAGATCCACACGCCGATAAGCAGCGCGATGGGCAACAGGCCGACCAGCAGCCCCTGCCACCAGGCCTGGCGCGTCGTCTTGACGTCGACCTGGGCGCCCGAGGCCAGCATGGAGTTGACCAGGTCCTCGTTCGGATAAGGCGTGGTCGCGGTGAAGCGGTTGTCGTTCTGGAACACGCCGGTCACCTGGTCGCCGCGCACCTGGGCCGACTTGATGTCGCGCGCCTCGACGGCCTGGACCAGGCGGGAATAGGTGATGGTCGCGGGACGGCCCTGCGCCGTCGCGCCGGCGGGCTGACCCGGCAGGGTCCCGCCGTTCTGGCTGACCGCGGCATAGACCGCGAGCAGCCCCAGGATGATCACGCCCCAGATCGCCAGATTGCGAAGGTTCATCGGTTGGAAATCCTCGTCGCCGAGCGGAACCTCGGCCTCAATGTCACTCTGTCGAACTCAAAATAGGTCAGGCGGCGGCGTTTCGCCATGCACGGCGTCGGCCAGGTCCTTTTCCTGCGTCGTTTCGCCCGAAGCGAGCTTCAGGCGGCGCGGCGCCAGCGCCAGGACCCTGGCTCGACGCCATGCAAGAACCGGGCGCGGATCACCGTCCCGGATCAGGACCGGCAAGGCGCCGCGCGCGGCTGCGGAGGAGAGGGAGACGACGGCGCGATCCGCGTCCGACAGAGCGGCGAGACGGCCCAGCGCCGGGACGACGGACCAGCCGGGCGCGTCGGCGGTGATCTCGTAACGGCCGTCCCAGGCGGTGGGCTGGTCGGGCGCGAGGGGCAGGGGCGCGGGCGGACGGCGGCGGAACTCGCCGGCTTCGCGCAGGACGAGGAGGCGCTCGGCGGTCGCCTCGATGCGGGCGCCGGCGAGGGTGGCGGTGAAGGGTTCGGCGGCAGCGATGCGCTTGGCCAAGGCATCGAGATGGGCGGCGCGGGGCGGCCGGTCGTGCCCCGCGGCGCAGAGGAGGGTCGAGGCGAGATTGTCGATGCCATTGAATCCCTCTCCCAGAGGGAGAGGGCTTGAGCGCCCGAGAGCCGTGAGGCGATCGGACTTCGCGCGAAAGGGTGAGGGGTTAGAGCGCCCGCCGCCGAGGGCGGAACCCCTCACCCTTTCGGCTTGCGGATCGCTGCGCTCTCCGAGCCTCAAGCCCTCTCCCTCTGGGAGAGCGGTCAATGCACGACGGGCCGCCCCTCGACCGAACCGTGCGTTCGCCGGATCCTCCACCCACTCCGCTCCCGTCTCCCGTAGCAGCTCCCGCAAAACCTCCCGCCGCTCCCCCAGCATCGGCCGCAGCAGCATCAGCCCCCGCCCTTCCGGCCACGCCGGGCTCGGCGACCATTCCCGCAACCGCCCCAGCGTCGAGCCGCGCTCACGCATCCAGTCGCCCTCGTCCGCATCGTCGGCGGTGTGTCCGAACAGGACGACCCGCGCCCCGGCCTCCCGCGCGGCGTCGGCGATCAGCGCGTGCCTCGCGCGGCGCGCGGCGGCGGGCAGGCCGCTCGCAGGCTTCTCTCCCTCCCAGCGCCGCGGGGTCCAGTCCGCGCCCACTCGACGCGCTTGGATCTCGCAGAAGCGGTTCCAGTCGGCGCTGTCCGGGTTCAGCCCGTGATCGACCGTGATGGCCAGCAGACGGCGCCCGGCCCGTTTCGCCCACGTGGCGGCGATGTGGAGCAGCGCGACAGAGTCTCCGCCCCCTGACAGCGCCACGGCCACCGGACGGGCCGCATCCCGCTCCAGCCGCGCGTCGACCACGGCGGCGACGCGGCGTTCCAGTCCGGCGCCGGGGCCGCCCCCGGTCAGCGGCAGCCGGCCTGGGTGCGCGTGCGGGCCGCGATGTCGCGCAGCGCCGGCGTGGAGGTGGCCGCATAACGCCTCTGGTATTCACCCAGCGCCGCGCAGGCCTGCGCGTCGCGGTTGGTGGCCTCCAGCCCGCGCGCCAGCTTCAGCGTGACCTCTCCGGCCCAGGCTTCCGTCGGCCAACCCTGCAGCGCCTGGGCATATTGCTGCACCGCGCCGGCCTGATCGCCCTCGGCGCGGATGATGTCGCCGATGCGCCACGTCGCCTCTCGCCCCGACGGCGTGTCGGCCCAGGTCGAGGCGACCAGTTCCAGAGCCGCCCGGCCGCGCGCCGGATCGCTGGCCAGCAGGGCACGGGCGGCGGCCAGATCGGTCACGGCGTCGCCCGTCGGCGACCGGGCGGCGAACTCTGCCGCCTCGCGCGCGGCGGCTTCGGCGGCTTCCCTGGCGGCCTCCAGCGCGGCGATCCGTTCCTCGGCGTCGGCCAGCCGCGTGCGGAGCGCGGTGTTGTCGCCGCCGGATTCGTCGAGCTGGAAGGTCAAACGCTCCAGGTCGCCGTTCACGCGCTGGACCGTCTGTTCCATGTCGCGCAGGCGCTGATCCATGATGGCGACGCGGCCCTGCAAGGCGATCAGCTCCGGATCGGATTCCACCAGAACGGGGTCACCCTGATTGTTCCTCTGGATGAGGGCGCGCTCCAGCCGCCGGACGTTGCGGTCCAGGTTGTCGAGGCGGCGCACATCCCACTGGATGGCCGGCAAGGGCTGGGTCTGGGCCACAACCGTCCCGCCGACGACGGCGAGGGCGACGGCGGCAAGCGCCAGGGCGCGAAGGGTCTTGGGGCTCGTCTTCATGAGCGCAGAGCTTTCACCGATTTGAGGCCGCCGCAAGGCGTCAGAAGCCCAGGCCGAACAGGATCACCCCGACCAGAAACAGGGTGAAGACGAACAGGCTGAAGAACAGCAGCACCACCGTACGCCACAGGGCCGAGAACCAACCCAGCGAATAGGTCCCCTTCAACTGCGCGAACATGTGGACCGGCACGGCGAAGGTCAGGATGCCGCCGATCGCGCCCACGGTGATCTGCCACCAGTTCTCTTCCGTTCCGGCGATCCGGTCGATCAGTGATAGCCCCATGGTAAAGATGGCCATGAAGGTCAGGGAATAGAGGACGAACACGCCGTGATCGTACCAGGTAAAGCCCCGCTTCCAGGCGAACATCAGCCACACGAACGGGATCGACAGCGGCACCAGCAGGAAGGCAAACTTATAGAGCGTCTGCTGCACCTTGTAGAAGGCGAACTCGGGGTTCGCGAGCTTGTGCAGGATCTTCTCCTGGAACTTCTTGTCGCCGACGCCGATGGTGACGTTGCCGTCGCGCACGGCGTCGGCCATTCCGGCCTGCCAGCTTCCAGGTTCAAAGCCGTCGGATCTTGGGCCGGCCGTGCGGGCCTCCTCCAGGCGGGTCAGCTGGCCGCGGGTCGCCTCCGCGGCGGTGCGCATGCCCGCCAGCACGCCCTCGGCGCCCGGCTCCCCGGCGGCCAGGTTCCGCTCAGCCTCGGCCACCGCGGCGTCGGCTTCGGTGACCGCCTCGCGCGCGGTCTCGATGCGCTCTTCCAGCGAGGCGACCTCGACCGGGCTGCCGCCGCCGAAGCTCAGCAGGAAGAACATCAGGAAGACGGTGAACAGGAAGATCGCCAGCGGCGAGACGTAGCGGGTGCGCCTGCCCTGGATCCACTCGCGCGTCAGCCGCCCGGGATTGAGCAGCAGCAGCGGCAGGGTCCGCCAGATGCGGGCGTCGAAATGCAGCACGCCGTGCAGCACCTCCTCGAACAGATGCAGCAGGCTGCGGTGCACATGGGTCGGCTGGCCGCAGTTGGAGCAGAACTTGCCCGAGACCGGCTCGCCGCAGTCGGTGCAGTTGGCGTGATGGTCGCCGGCCTGACCCGTCGGCTTCTCGACGGCGGCCGCAATCAACCCGCCTGTCGCGGCTCCGCCCGCTGCGTCGATGTCCACCATACCCGCCCCCTGGCCGCGTCACGGGCACTGTGACGCGGCGCACAACAGGGGGCAAGCCGCCCGGGCGCTACTGCGCGCCCGAAGCGATCGCCGTCCGGCCGTTGCGGTTGCGGGCCCAGGCCTCCTCCGTGGAGCCTTGGGCGATCGGGCGCTCCTTGCCGAAGCTGATGGTGTCGATCCGGCCCGCCGAGACGCCGCGCTCGATCAGATAGTTGCGGATCGATTCCGCCCGCCGGGCGCCCAGCGCTAGATTGTACTCGCGCGTCCCGCGCTCATCGGCGTTGCCCTCGATGCGGACCGTGACCTGCGGATAGCGCTGAAGCCAGGCCGCCTGGGCGTCCAGTCGCGGATAGGCCTCGGGGCTGATCTGGTAGCTGTCCAGATCGAAGTAGATGCGATCGCCGACGTTGACGACGAAGTCGTTCTCCGACCCCGGCGCGCCCGAGCCGATGCCGCCCCCTTCGATGGCGCCCGTTCCCGGACCGGGATAGGCGGGTATGTTCACGCCCTGGTCGGCGCCGCCGGGACCGGTCGCGCCCTCCACCGGGCGGCGCGGGGCGCAGGCGGCCATGGCGGCCACGGCGACGCCGATCAGGGCGACCTTGGCGATGCGGGATGCGGTCATCATGGGCTCGTCTCCTCTGTCGTCTCCGGCGGTCAAGCTTAACGCGCCGGGCTTCATCTCAAGGCGTCAACCGGGGCGATGACGCGGATGTGAGTATCCGGGGGCCCCGCCCCGGAAATCAGTCAGGTGTCGCAGCTGTCGGGTCCGCCGCGGCCAAGGTTTGCAGGGGTCTCGGACAACAGGGGCGACCAGGCCGGATCGCTGCCTCGACCCTGATATCCCGACTGGGCGACCACTCGCCCCGACAGGTCGACCATCCACAGGTTGGTGTCGCCCCCGCGTGTCTGACGCGAGAACATCAGGTAGCGGCCGTTGGGGGCCCAGGACGGGCCTTCCTCGAAGTAGCTGCGCGAGATCATCCGCTCGCCCGAGCCATCCGGGGCCATGACGCCGATGCCGAACTGGCCGCCGCCGGAGCGGGTGAAGGCGATCAGGTCGCCGCGCGGGCTCCAGGCTGGGGCGGTGTAGCTGCCGCCGCCCCTTGAGATCGGCCGCTGGCCCGAGCCGTCGGCATTCATCACATAGAGCCGAGGTGTCCCCGACCGGTCGGAGTTGAAGACGATCCGCGTCCCGTCCGGATTGAACGAGGGCGAGGTGTCGATGCCGGGATCCGTGGTCAGGCGTGATAGCCTGCGCGTCTGCAGGTCCATGACATAGACGTCGGTGTTGCCGCCCCGAATGATCGAGAAGGCCACCTTGGTCCCGTCCGGCGAATAGCGCGGGGCCAGCGGCTGGCCGTCGAACTCGCCCAGATTCTCACGGCGGCCCGTGGTCAGGTTGTAGAGGTAGATGCGGCTGTAGTCCTCGCCCAGCGCCATGTAGATGATCTCGTCCGGATTGGACGAGAACCGCGGCGTCAGGATGATCTCCGATCCATCGGTCAGGAAGTTCGGATTACCGCCGTCCTGATCCACGATCGCAAGGCGGCTGAGGCGGTTGAGCCCCGTGCCACTCTCGGCCACGAAGACGATGCGGGTGTCGAAGAAGGCGCTCTCGCCCGTCATGCGCTCATAGACGACGTCGGCGATCTTGTGGCCGATGCGCCGCCATTGCTCAGGCGTGGCGGTGAAGTTGTAGCTGACCAACTGGCACTGGCGGTACGGGTCGTACAGCCGGAAGCCAAAGTCATTCCGACCATCCGCGCGCGGCGTCACCGAGCCATACAGCACGGCCTGCGCACCGATCTGGGTCCACTGCGGAAAGTTCGGCGCATTGGCCAGCGTCAGGCCGGTTTCGATGAAGCTGGCCGGGTTGATCGGCTCGAAGAAGCCCGAGCGCCGCAGGTCGCCCGACACCACCTCTGCGATGGAGGCGCCGTTCTGGCCGCTAAAGGGCGCGACCGCGATCTGGAACGGCCGCAGCACGCCCTGATCGATCTCGACCTCGATGGGGCCGCCGTCCTGGGCCGGCTGCTGCTGCGCCTGCTGGCGCGAGGGGCCGCCGTTCAGGGATTGCGTCGCTGTCTGGGCCTGCACTAGGGACGCGGCGGCGATGCCCATCGCGGCGACGGTGGTGAGCAGCAGGTTCAGACGCATCGTTGTCTCCGAAGGGGGCGAGGCGAGAGGTCGTCGGACCTTATCCCCGGCCCGTGTGACAAACGCCAGCTTGGCGGCGATTGGGGCGAGATTCGGGACGGCAAGTCCTGCCGGGCACGGTTGTCAGGCATCGTCAGCCCAGGCAGGCGGTCATGTCCGAACCTGGCCGACTTGCGGGAGGGGGCATGGCGACGCTGGCGACGACCACCTTTAGCCAGAGCCAAACGCGACCAGTCCGACTGGCTTTGCCTTGAGCCTTTTCGCACCGCTGCCCGCTCGTTCAACGATCCCGGCACATACGCGATGTGACGAATGTCGGTCGGAAGTCGCCGCCAGGGAATCCCCGAGGGACATCGAAGGGCGAGCTCTGGCGCATGGCCCTGATCGCTCCGTCGGCCTGAGCTCTCCAAGCCGCGTCCGAGCGCGGGGAGACGAGGGTCGGTCCGCGTGTAATCCGGCCATCCGGCCCGATCGTCACATCCATGGTGATGCGCATGTCCGCGCCGCCTGGGATGTCGCAGAGAACCGTCCAGTTCCTGGAAGCCTGCTGGAGAATTGCGCCGGTCACTTCCGGACCGACCGCCTGTGGGGCCTGACCCCGGCCCTGCTGGCCTGTCGGTGCGCGCGGCCCCGGCGTCGGCGCGGGGCGGCGGGGACCGGCCAGGGCGTCCAGATCGAGCGGCGGCGCGTCCGAGCGCGAGGGCGCGGGCCGCGTCTCGGTCCGGGGCGGGTTGGGCCGGGTCTCGGTGCGAGGCGGTGTCGGGCGGGGCGGCGTGGGAGCCGGCCGGGTCTCTCGAGGCGGGGTCGGGCGCGGCGTCGGCGCGGGCCGGGGCGGCGGTGGCGTCGGCGCCGGAGCGGGCGGCGTGGGCTCCGGCGGCGCCGGTTCCGGCGGGCTTTCGACCGGCGCGGTGGCGGCGTCTTCGGTGACGAGTTCCTCGGACGGATTGTCCGCGGGCGCGGCCTCGATGACCTCCGACGAGACGATCGACACCGGCACGGAGTTCACCATCGGCACGATGTCCTCGCTCTCGGGCCAGCGCACGAAGAACATCGCCGCCACGCCCGCGTGCAGCAGCAGCGCCCCCAGAATCGCCGGCGATGGAGCCCGCGTCGCCACTCTCTATTCCTCGGCCGCCGTGTCGGTGATCAGGTTGATCTTGGTGAAGCCCGAGGCCGAAAGCCGCGCCATCACCCGCGCCACCGCCTGATAGGGCGCGCGCCCGTCCGCGCGGACGAACACCGACAGCTCGTCCCGCTCGGTCTCGCCGGCCGCATCGCTGACCCGCTCGATCAGGGCGTCGAAGGCTGTCTCGTCACGCTGGACGAAGATGGCCCCGTCCCGATCGATGGAGACGGTCACCGGCGGCTGCTCGGTCTCGACCGCGCTGGCCTCGGTCTTGGGTAGTTCGACCGGCACGCCGACCGTCAGCAACGGCGCCGAGATCATGAAGATGATCAAGAGCACCAGCATCACGTCCACCAGGGGCGTGACGTTGATTTCGGACAGGGGGCGTTTGCGCG
Organism: Brevundimonas bacteroides DSM 4726; assembly: GCF_000701445.1. Taxonomy (GTDB): domain Bacteria; phylum Pseudomonadota; class Alphaproteobacteria; order Caulobacterales; family Caulobacteraceae; genus Brevundimonas; species Brevundimonas bacteroides. Next base: position 239,547 of record NZ_JNIX01000013.1, on the reverse strand, counting down.
GCCGGCGTCGCCCCCGGACATGGCCTCCCCCGCCCGCGCCTCCACCTAGCGCCATGTCAGATGCTCCGACGGGAGCCGAGATCGGACGGGGGCGGGGGCGGCGGTGCGACCGGGGCCGAGCCGCCGCCCAGACGCCGCGCCACGGCCGCCTGCAGGTCGTCGGCGAAGCTCTCCAGCCGGCCGCTGAACTTGCCCGCGTCGATCGAGAACTTGTTGTAGGCGATGTAGGCCGGGATAGCCGCCGCCAGACCGATGGCCGTCGCGAACAGGGCCTCGGCAATGGCCGGCGCCACCGTCGTCAGATTGGTGTTTCCGGCCGCCGCGATACGGCCGAAGGCGTTCATGATCCCCCACACCGTCCCGAACAGGCCCACGAACGGCGAGGCTGTGGCGACGACCGACAGGACGCCGAGCCCTTCCTCCACCCTCTGACCCTCACGCGCGATAAGGCTGTCCAGCGCCCGGTCGATACGGGTGATCAGCAGATTGCCTTGCGTGTCGGTCAGCGGGCCCTTGGACCGCGTCTCGCGCCAGTCCGACAGGGCGATCTGCAGCATGCGCGGCAGGGCGTGGCTGGGCTCCGGCCCGGCCTGGGCCGCGACCTCCTCGAGCGAGCGGCCGGACGCGATCGACTTTTCGAAGGTGTCGGCCTGGCGGTTCAGGGCGGCGAAGCGGAAGGCCTTGTCGATGATGACCGTCCAGGACCACACCGAGGCGATGGCGAGGCCGACCATCACCGATTTCACGACCCAGTCGGCGGCCATGAACAGGTGGACGGGATTCAACAGGCTGGCGTCGGCGGCTTCGGCGGTCATTCGGTCGTCCCACGGTCTAGGCCCGGCCTATCGAGCGACCGCGCATGGCTGTTCTATGGCAGATCGGGCCGGGATGTCCTTACCGGGGCCTGCCGAAATCTGACGACCGCCGGTCTGTGGCGCGAAAGACTCAGGCTGCGCCGAGCAACCACGGGGTCACAGCCTCCACCAGCGCCTTCGTCGGACGGCGCGGACGCCCATCCAGATGGATGCAGACGGCGGTCACATCGGCCCGGCACAGCGCCTCGCCGTCCCGCTCGATGACCTGGGAGATCAGCAGCCTCGGACCCTTCACCGCGTCGTAGCGCGTCCGTACGGTCAGGGCGTCGTCGATGCGCGCGGGCTTGAGGAAGGTCAGCCGCATCTCCGCCAGCACGAACGCCATCGGGGCGGCGTCCTCCAGCAACTGGGCGTGGCCGATGCCGATGGCGCGCAGGAAGTCCGACCGACCGCGCTCGAAATAGCGGACATAGTTGGCGTGATAGACCACCCCGGTGAAGTCGGTGTCCTCGTAATAGACGCGCACGGGCAGCAGGTGGTCGCGCGCTTCGAACCGGCCGGAGGTGGGGGTGTCGCTCATCGGGCCTCGCTTGGCCGCCGCCCTGACAAAAGCTTAACTGGCGGGCGGCCGGGGCTTCAGGATAGCCGTGGGCCGCTCAGAGGGAAACGCCATGAACCGCCGCCTGCTCTCCGCCGCCCTCGTCCTCGCGCTCGCGGCCGGAGCTCCCGCCCTGGCCCAGGCGCCGCAGACGCCGCCCGCCGCCGCGCCCGCGCTCCGCCCGACCAGCCTCGCCGAGGCCATCCCTCTGATCGACGCGGGCTTCGACCGCTGGCAGGCCCAGGCGCACGCACCCGGCCTGATCTACGGCGTGGTCAAGGACGGGGCGATCATCCACCTGCGCATGGCGGGCCAGCGTCGGCTGGAAGACCCCGCCCCGGTCGAGACCGACACCCTTTTCCGCATCGCTTCCATGTCCAAGGCCTTCACGGCCCTGGCGATCCTGAAGCTGCGCGACGAGGGCCGGTTGTCGCTGGACGCCCCGGCCGAGACCTATGTGCCGGAGGTGGCGGACTGGATCTATCCCACGACGGATTCCCCACGCATCCGGGTCCGCGACCTGCTGAACCACGTGGGCGGCCTGGTCACGGACGACCCGTGGGGCGACCGCCAGCAGGTGCTGACCGAGGCCGAGTTCACTGCCCTGCTCGAGGACGGCCCGCCCTTCACCCGGGCACCCGTGACGGCCTTCGAATACTCCAACTACGGCTACGCCCTGCTTGGCCGGATTATCAGCAACGTGTCCGGCCGCCCCTACCAGACCTACATCACCGAGGAGATCATGCGCCCGCTCGGCATGACGTCGACCGGTTACGACGTCTTCGCCTCCGATCTGGACCAGCGCGCGCTCGGCTACCGCTGGGAGAACGAGGCCTGGGCGCCCGAGCCGGACATGCGCGACGGCGCCTTTGGGGCCATGGGCGGGGTCCAGACGAACGCGCCGGACTATGCGAAGTGGGTCGCCTTCCTCGCCTCGGCCTGGCCGGCGCGGGACGGGCCCGAGACCGGCCCGGTCCGCCGCTCGACCGTGCGCGAGATGGCCAGCGGATCGAACTTCGTCTCGCCGCGCCTGCGCACCGGCCCGGACGGCCAGCCTTGCCCGGGCGCCGGCGCCTACGACATGGGGCTGCAGGTCGCCACGGACTGCGAGATCGGAACCTATCTGGCCCACGGCGGGGGCTATCCCGGCTATGGCTCCTACATGATGGTCCTGCCGGATCGGGGCTTGGGCCTGTTCGCCTTCTCCAACCGCACCTACGCCGGTCCGTCCGCCCCCCTTATGGAGGCCGCCGCCCTGCTGGTGCGCGCGGGCGTCGCGCCGGTCCGCACGATCCCGCTCAGCGACGACCTGGCAGCAGGCTATGCGGCGACGCAGGCGATCTTCGCGGCAGGCGACGTGGCGGTCGCCCAAGAGCGTCTCGCGATGAACTTCCTGATGGACCGCTCGGTCGAGAACTGGCGCACGGTGCTCGGCGCGCTGAAGGCCGACACCGGCGCCTGCGACACCTCCAGCGCCATCGCACCCAATGGCGCGCTCGCGGGCTTCTTCGACTGGTCCTGCGACAACGGCCGGGTCAACGGCCGGGTGTTGATGGCCCCGACCGAGCCCGCGACCATACAGGCCCTGAACTTCCGCTTCGTTCCCACGCCGGCGCCCTAGGACGGATCGAACAACCCCGCCTGCGGGCTCGTGGGCTTCGGCGGCTCCGCCAGCCCCAGATGCGCATAGGCCCGCGCGCAGGCCATGCGCCCGCGCGGCGTGCGCTGGATGAAGCCCTGCTGCAGCAGGTAGGGCTCGATCACGTCCTCGACGGCGTCGCGGGCCTCGGCGATGGCGGCGGCGAGGGTGTCCATGCCGACGGGGCCGCCGCCATAGTTCTCGATCAGGGCCTTGAGGAAGCGGCGGTCGTTGGCGTCCAGACCCGCCTCGTCGATCTCCAGCCGGCTCAGCGCGCGGGCGGCGACGAGTTTGTCGATCACCGGCGCGCCTTCGGCCCCGGCGAAATCGCGCACGCGGCGGAGCAGACGCCCGGCCACACGCGGGGTGCCTCGCGACCGGCTGGCGATCTCGCGCGCGCCGTCGTCGTCGATCGGCGCGCCCATCTTGCGCGCCGCCCCGGTGATGACGCGGACCAGTTCGTCGGGCGTGTAGAACTCCAGCCTCAGCGGAATGCCGAACCGGTCCCTCAGCGGCGTAGCGAGCAAGCCCGCCCGCGTCGTCGCCCCCACGAGCGTGAAGGGCGCGAGATCGATCCGCACCGACCGCGCCGAGGGCCCCTCACCGATGATGAGGTCCAGCACATGGTCCTCCATTGCCGGATAGAGGATCTCCTCGACCGTCGGGGCCAGCCGGTGGATCTCGTCGATGAACAGGACGTCGCGCGGTTCCAGATTGGTCAGGATGGCCGCGAGGTCGCCGGCCTTGGCCAGGATCGGACCCGACGTCGCCCGGAAACCCACCCCGAGTTCGCGCGATACGATCTGGGCCAGCGTGGTCTTGCCGAGCCCCGGCGGGCCGAACAGCAAGACGTGGTCCATCGCCTCGCCGCGCCCGCGCGCCGCCTCGATGAAGACCTTCAGATTGCCCTTGGCCTGCTCCTGGCCGACGAAGTCCGACAGGGTCTGGGGCCGGAGCGCCCGGTCGTAGGCCTCACCGTCGGCGGGCTGTGGAGAAATCAGGCGATCATCCGTCATGCAAAACCTCCCTTCTCCCCTTGCGGGAGAAGGTGGCCCGCAGGGCCGGATGAGGGGTGAAACTCGGTTCTCAGGCTGGGGGCAAGACCAAACGACTTGTCCGCATCCTCGTACCCCTCATCCGTCAGCCTTCGGCTGCCACCTTCTCCCGCAAGGGGAGAAGGAAACCGCAGCGCCCTCATCGCCCCAGCTCCTGCAATGCGGCGCGGATCACGGCCGACAGATCGGCGTCCTCACCCAGCCGGATCAGCGCCTGATCCACCGCCCGGCGCGCGTTGACCTCGGCCACGCCGAGACCCAGCAGGGCCGACACCGCCTCGCCCGTGACGCTCGGCGCGGGCGCTGTGGCCTCGACGTGCACGCCTGGCGCGGACGGGGTGAACGACACATCCCCCAGCGGCTTGCCCTTCAGCTCCGTCACGATGCGCAAGGCGAGCTTCGGCCCCACGCCGTTCGCCCGCCCGACGGCCGCCTTGTCCTCCCTCGCCACGGCCGAGGCCAGCTCGCCCGGCGGCAGCACGTCCAGCACCGACAGGGCCGCCTTGGGCCCCACGCCCTGGATGCCCAGCAGCGTCGTGAACGCCCTCCGCTCATCCCGCGTCAGGAAGCCATACAGCCGGGGGCCGTTCTCGGCCGACCAGCTCTGTTCGACATGCAGCGTCGCCTCGTCGCCGGGCGCCGGCAAGCGCTGCAAAGTCCGCGCGCCGCAGCTGACGACATAGCCCACGCCCGCGCAGTCGATCAGGCAATGGCCCTCCTCGACCTCGGCCAGCACGCCGCGCAGACGGCCGATCACGACGCCACCGCCAGCAGGGCGCGCTTGCGTAACTGCGCATGGGTGATGGCCACGGCCAGGGCGTCGGCGGCGTCGGCTTTCACCTCGCCGCAGGTGGGCAGGAGCCGCTTCACCATGAAGGCGATCTGGGTCTTGTCGGCGTGGCCGGCCCCGACCACGGCCTTCTTGATCAGGTTGGGCGAATACTCCGCAACCGACAGCCCCGCTCGCGCGGGGGCCAGCATCACCGCCGCCCGCGCCTGGCCCAGCTTCAGCGTCGAGGCCGGGTTGACGTTGACGAACACCTCCTCGATGGCCGCCTCGTCACAGGCATGGGCGGCGCAGACCTCCCCGACCTTGTCCAGCAGCCACAGCAGCCGCTCGGACAGGGACAGGGTGTTGGGTGGCGTCACCACCCCGTGCGCGACCCAGGCCAGCCGCGACCCCTCGTTGACCACCACGCCCCAGCCGGTGCGTCTGAGGCCGGGATCGAGACCGAGAATTCGAGTCGCTGCGTTCGCCATCCGTTCCAGTCATGCCGCAAACAGGGTTAGCGAACAATGACCGTCGCAATCAGCCCGCCAGGCGCGGCTCGGGGGTGAAGCGCATGGCGAAGCGAACCTGTCCGGCCTCGGCGACCCCGTCGACCGTCCGAGGCGACAACCGGGCTCGCGCTACGGCCTCCAGCGCCGCCTCGCGAAAGCCTCGACCTATCGGGTCTTCACTCGCCACCTGACAGGTTTCCAGCAGGCCCGTCGTCGTCACACGACAACTCAGGACCACCGTGCCGGGAACCATCTCGCCGTCGCGCGAGACGGGATAGTCCGGGCTGGGAACTTCGATCCACCGCGGCGGGACCACCGTGCGCCCCTCATTGTCCTCGAAGGCCCCGCTGTCGGGTATGGCCGCGTCGGCCGTGACGGGCGGGGCGATGACGTTCGCCTCATAGACGACCGAGGTCTGGGTTCGCGATCGCTGGATGGCGTCCTTGAGGGCGGCACCCGCTTCTCCCAGCCGTTGCGCGACCGCCCAGGACAGCCCGCCGATCAGAAGGAGTGCGATCGCCCAGGCCGCGACGGTGACAAACAGACCCCCACGCGATGCCCGACGCGCCGTCTCTGGCTTGGCTCCGGCGTCCGGCTGATCCATCCCCTACCCCGCGTACTTTGCCAGGTCCTCGTCGGAGATGTCCTCGTTGGAATAGACGTTCTGCACGTCGTCCTCGGCGTCCAGCGCGTCCAGCAGCTTCATCAGGGTGCCCACCGTCTCGCCGGTGACCGGCACGGTCGACTGGGGCTTCCAGACGATGGCGGTGGACTTGGGATCGCCCAGGACCTTGGACATGGCCTCGGCCACCTCGTTCAGGTCCTCGAAGGCGGTCCAGATGGTGTGGCCCGGCGCGTCCTCGTAGATGTCCGGCTTGACCAGGTCGCTCTCGACGTCCTGGGCGCCGGCTTCGATGGCGGCCTCCATGACGGCGTCCTCGGTGCCCGCCTCGGCCGGATAGATGATGCGGCCGACACGGTCCCACATGAAGGCCACCGAGTTCATCTCGCCCAGGGCGCCGCCGTTCTTGGTGAAGGCGGCGCGCACGTTCGATCCCGCCCGGTTCCGGTTGTCGGTCAGGGCCTCGACGATGATGCCGACGCCGCCGGGGCCGCGCCCCTCGTAGCGGATCTCCTCCATCGTATCGACGTCGCCGGACGAGGCCTTGTTGATGGCGCGCTGGATCACGTCCTTGGGCAGGCTCTCGGCCTTGGCATTGTTCACCGCCAGGCGCAGGCGCGGGTTCATGGCCGGGTCGGGCAGGCCGGACTTGGCCGCCACGGTGATGTCGCGCGACAGCTTGGAGAACAGCTTGGACCGGGCCGCGTCGGCGCGGCCCTTCTTGTGCATGATGTTCTTGAACTTGGAATGGCCGGCCATGTTTGTCTCGTAAGGGCGCTAACGCTCGCGACGCGGTCGCTCGCTGCTTGAGCGCGATCAGTCGGGATCGGCCGCATCTAGCCGATGGTCGCTGCCCTGTCACGACGGAGCCGCCGGAACCGCCGCGCTTGACGCGGGTTGAAACTCAGACCCCGACAGGAGCCCCGCGATGAGCACCGCCGACACCTACGAAGACGCCGCCGACGAGGGCGAGGCCGACATCGTCGAATGGTACGAGGCCCGGCCCGTCACGGTCTCCACCGCCGTCGCTACCGGCTCCATCGTCGCCGCCTTCGCGCTGGGCGTCCTGACGGGCGTCGGCGCATTGGCACTGCTGGGCTATATGGACGATTGACGGTCTTTGTCCCTCCACGGCACGGGGAGGGGGGTCGAAGCGGAGCGGAGACCGGGTGGGGGCGGCCCGGCGACCCAATCTCTGCCATCGCGTGTGTTCAGCCTTGCCGCCCCACCCGGTCGCTTCGCGACCTGCCCTCCCCCCAAGGGGGAGGGAAAAGGTCATTAGGTCGCCAGGCTGGCCAGGAAGCCCCGCATCCCGTCCGACAAGGGCACCGGCCGGTTTGTCTCCCGATCCACATAGACGTGGACGAAGAAGCCCACCGCTGCCGCCTCATCCTCGTTTTTCTTGAACAGGCCGATCTCGTATCGGACCGACGACGTGCCGACGTGCGCCACACGCACGCCCGCCTCGATCTCGTCAGGGAATGCCGTCGGCGAAAAGTATCGGCACCCCGTCTCGGCGACCAGGCCGATGACCTTGCCGTGGTGGATGTCCAGCTGCCCCGACACGACCAGCAGCCGGTTCACCGCCGTGTCGAAGAAGGAATAATAGACCACGTTGTTCACGTGGCCGTAGACATCATTGTCCATCCAGCGCGTCGAGATGGCCTGGAAGCGGCGGTAGTCGTTGCGGTGCGTGCGTTCGATGGTTCCGGCCATGACGGTCCTTCTTGGGCGCTAACGCTCGGGACGCGGTCCCTAGCAGCTTGAGCGCGGCTTCGTGGGTTTCCTCGGCGAGTCTGATGCGCGCCTGACCCGACGCTCGGGCTTGGCCTCCGCGACGTCAAGCGCCTATCCAATCAAGCGAGCATCCGCGCTCAAGCCGCGAAGCGCCGCGCGCTGCGCGTTAGTGCGCAAACAGAGGCCCGCCATGTCGCCGATCACCGCCCGCGCCGCCGTTTTGCGCCAGTCCGGAGCCGCCCGGCCCTATGCCGACAGCCGCCCGCTGAGCCTCGAGACCGTCACCCTGGACCCGCCCGGCCTCGGCGAAGTGCTGGTCGCCATCAAGGCCGCGGGCCTGTGCCACTCCGACCTCAGCGTCATCAACGGCGACCGGCCCCGCCCCCTGCCGATGGCGCTGGGCCATGAGGCGGCGGGCGTCGTCGAGGCGCTGGGAGACGGCGTCAACGACCTCGCCGTCGGGGATCATGTCGCCATGGTCTTCATGCCGTCGTGCGGTCATTGCGCGCCCTGTGCCGAGGGCCGACCGGCGCTGTGCGAACCCGGCGCGGCGGCCAACGGCCGGGGCGAGCTCTTGTCCGGCCGCCGCCGCATCTTCCGCGAGGGCGAGCCCCTGAACCACCACCTCGGCTGCTCCGCCTTCGCCGAGCGGGCGGTGGTGTCGCGCCGGTCCCTCGTAAAGATCGACCCGGCTCTGAGCTTCGAGGAGGCCGCCCTGTTCGGGTGCGCGGTGCTGACCGGCGTGGGCGCCGTCGTGAACACGGCCGGGGTCCGCGCGGGCCAGAGCGTGGTCGTGGTGGGTCTCGGGGGCGTCGGCCTCGCCAGCGTGCTCGGCGCTCTGGCCTGCGGAGCCTCGCCCGTGGTCGCCGTCGATCTGTCGGAGGACAAGCTGGCGCTCGCCCGCACGCTCGGCCCCGTCCACACCGTCAACGCCGCCGATCCGGACGCGGTCGATCAGGTCCGCGCCCTGACGAACGGCGGGGTCGATGTCGCGATCGAAATGGCCGGGTCAGTGCGTGCCTTGGAAGCCGCCTGGAAGATGACCCGGCGCGGCGGCCTGACCGTCACCGCCGGCCTGCCGCCACCGGACGCGGCGCTCCCGGTCAACGTGGTCTCCCTGGTCGGCGAGGAGCGGACGCTGAAGGGCTCCTACATCGGCACCTGCGTGCCCAGCCGCGACATTCCCCGCTACGTCGCCCTGTATCGCCAGGGCCGCCTGCCGGTCGACCGGCTGATGAGTGGCACGATCGCGCTGGACGACATCAACACGGGCTTCGACCGGCTGCATGCCGGTGAGGTCGTGCGGCTGGTCGTCACCTTCTGACGACCGCTTCCCTCGCGGCCCCGCCCGGCTAAGGTGACGCCAGAAGGAGACCCCAATGGCCACCGAACTCTACGATCTCAGCGTGCCCGCCTTGACCCGGGGCCTGCGCGCTCTCGACGGCGTCCTCGACAAGGCCGTCGCCCATGCCGCCGCGACCGGTCAGGACGCCGAGGCCTGGCTGGACAACCGCCTCGCGCCGGACATGCACCCGCTGCGCAAGCAGGTGCAGATCGCCTGCGACGGCGCCAAGCTGTGCGTCTCACGCCTGTCTGGCGTCGCCGCCCCGGTGCACGACGACAGCGAAGTCAGCATCGCCGATCTGAAGGGCCGCATCGCCGAGACCCTGGCCTACATCGGTTCGGTCCCTCGCGACGCCATCGACGGCCAGGAAGCGCGCGAGGTGATCCTGACCTTCCCCGGCGGCCAGATGGCGTTCGAGGGTCGGCCCTATGTCACCGGCTTCGCCCTGCCCAACGTCTACTTCCACCTGACCACGGCCTATGCCCTGCTACGTCAGGCCGGGGTTCCTCTGGGCAAGCGCGACTATCTCGGCGCGCCGGGCTGAGACCGCTCAGCGGCTCTTGAGGATCGCCCAAACCAGGCCCGTCGTCCGGCTGATCGTGACCGTCTAGGCGGGATCCGCGGCGACAGGGGCGGCATCGTCCTTGGCGGCTTCGGCCTGCGGCTGGGCGGCGGGCGGCGCGGTGGACTCGGGCTCCGGCTGGGCCTCCGAGGAGGTTTCGGCTGCCGACGTGTTCGCCTCCTCCGGCTCGGTGGGAGGCTCGCGGACGGGCTCCGGCGGCCGGGGTTCGCGGCCGTCATCGCAGTAGGCGAAGAAGTCGGCCAGGGCGGCGCGCCCTTCACGCTCGGCTGCGAGGCGCAAATCGCTGCCGCCTCTTCCGACTGCGATCACGCCCGAGGTCTTCAGGGCGGCGAAGACAGGGTGCTCCGTCGGCGCCCGGCTGGCATGCTCGAAGGTCCCGGTGGCCGTGCCTGCGGTCAGCACGGCCTCGCCCCCTCCCGGCCAGGTCATCTCGAGCTGACGCGAGCGCGGCAGGCAGGACAGGGCGAACAGGTGCTCGCCCTCGGCCCAGTCCCCGTCGCCGAACTGCAGGTCGCCCGAACCCCCGTGCACGGTGAAGGCCCAGTCGTAGTCCGCCGGAACCGCGTCATCGAACACCAGGCCATCGCCTGCGGCCGAAGCCTCCTCTTCAGGAGCGCCGGGCTGGCACGCGCTCATCAGCGTAAGCACGGCCAAGGCCAAGGCAGGTACGACGAGACGGGTACGACGGCGCATGGCGCTCTCAAGATGGCACCGTCCCCCCGACGGCCTCCGACCCTAGGCCGCGTCAACCGTGTTCGCCAAGCCTTGGCTCGCCTGCCGCCAGGATGCGCTCGACATCATCGCGGCCCGGCAGCGACGGCTGCGCCCCCGCCCGCGTGGCCGCCAGGGCTCCGGCGGCGCAGGCGAACGAGAGCGCCGCCTCAGCGTCCATGCCTTCGATCAGCGCCACCGTGATTGCCCCGACGAAGGCGTCGCCGGCCCCGGTGGCATCGATGGCCGTCACGGCGGGCGGCGTCGCCGCTGCCAGCCTGAGGCCGCGCTGATACATTTCCGCGCCCCGCGCGCCTTGGGTCACCACGACCCGGCCGCCGCCCGCGTGCAGGGCATCGCCGTAGAATGCGGCCTCGCCCTCATTGACCACGATCAGGTCCGCGCGCCGCACCAGGGCCTCCGACACCGGCTGGGCGGGGGCCAGGTTGGCGCAGACGAAGCCCGCAGCCCGACCCACCGCCGCCTCGACCGTGGGGATCGGCAGCTCGAGCTGAACGATCAGCGGTCCCTCGACCCTTGCCGGAAGCTGGTCGAGCGTCATGCCGTGGTTCGCCCCGGCCGCCACCACAATCTGGTTCTCGCCCGACGGATCGACCGCAATCAGCGCCACGCCTGTCGGAGCGGTCGGATCGACCGCGACGCCCGACAAATCGACGCCGCCGGCCCTCAGCAGAGCCAGAGCCTCGTCCGCCATCGCATCATCGCCGATCTGCCCGATCAGGGCGACCTCGCCCCCCAGCCGCGCTGCCGCCAGCGCCTGATTGGCGCCCTTGCCGCCGGGATGACGCGCGAGCGCGGCCCCCGTCACGGTCTCGCCCGCGAGGGGCAGACGCGGCGCCGTGGCAACGAGGTCCAGGTTGATCGAGCCGATGACCGTCAGCCGCGTCATGGCAACCGCTCCAACCGCTCGGCAATCAGGTCGAAAACCCCTTGGGCATCGGCCTCGGCCACCCAGTGATGCCGGGCGCTGGCCGCATCGACCCGCAACTCCACCGCGGTATGGCCGCGGGTCAGATCGCTTTCGGTCTCGACCTCGATCCGGCACGGCACGGCCCGGAACAGTTCGGGTTTCAGCAGCCAGGCGATGGTGCAGGGGTCGTGCAGCGGCGCCCAGTCCCAGCCGACGATCCGGCGCTCGACGTCCTGCGAGAACCGCAGCAGCGCCGCCGCCGTCCGCGCGCAGAAGCCGGGCAAGGCCTGGATGGCCGCGATCCGATCCGCCGTCGCCCGAACCTGATGGGTCGCGTCCAGACCCAGCACGGTGATGCGGCAGTCGCTGGCGAACACCTGGGCCGCCGCGTCCGGATCGGCCCAGATGTTGTATTCCGCCGAGGCCGTGATGTTGCCGCCCTCAGACCGCGCCCCGCCCATGATTACGACCGGCCCCAGCCGTTCGGCCAAGGCAGGCTCGGCCCGCAGCGCCAGCGCCAGATTGGTCATCGGGCCCATGACGGCCAGCGCGACCGACCCGGCCGGGCGCGACATCACCGCCTCGACGATCGCGTGAGCCGCCACTTCGGGCGCGGCGGGTGCATCCGGCTCGAACGTCTCCAGCCCGCCCAGTCCCTCGGCCCCGTGAAAGTCTCCAGCGTCGGCAGGATCGCGCCGCAACGGCCGCTCCGCCCCGGCGAAGACAGGCACGTCCTCCCGCCCTGCGATCTGGCGCAGGATGCGGGCGTTGCGGGTCGTGCGCTCCAGCGAGACATTGCCCGCCACCGTGGTCACCGCCAGCAAGTCCAGTTCCGGCGAGGCGAAGGCGAGGAGCAGTCCCACGGCGTCATCCACGCCCGGGTCGCAATCGATGATGAGGCTTTGTCTTTGCACGGACCCTGAATGGCGGGGTCGCGCAGGCGGGGCAAGAGAAAGGGCGCGCCGTGGCCGACGCGCCCCTCCCCTTCAAATCGTCTGGGGTCGTCTTAGAGACCGACCACGCCGCCGTCGTTCTTGGTGATCACGATGGTCGCCGAACGCGGACGGGCGTTGTTGCCCGGACCCGACTGGCTGGTCGGCCAGTTCGACGAGGGGTTCGCCGTGGGGCCGCCCTCGCCGGGGTGCTGGATGTTGACGAAGATCGTGCGGCCATCCGGGGTGGAGTCGATGCCGGTGATCTCGGCGTTCCGGGGACCGACCAGGAAGCGCTTCAGGTTCAGGCCGGGCGCTCGGCCGACGATGGTCGCCTGCTGGCGGGTCGCGCCGCTCGCGTCGGTGTTGGTGATGGCGCGCGCGCCGCCGTCGCCAACACGGCCCGGCAGGGCCAGCAGCATCTGGTTGTTGGTCTGGTCCGTGAACGACCCGTCATCGGTCTGGATCCACAGCAGCGGGTTGATCTGGCCCGACGGGTTGGACGGGCGAGAGAACCACAGACCGTCCGGGCTGGCGAAGTCGTTGGTCGCGTCCAGCCCCGACAGGTTGATATTGGCCGGGTCCAGGTCCGACCCGGCGCCGAACAGATAGATGTCCCACTGGAAGGTCAGGGCCGTGGCGTTATCGCCTGTCTCGCGCAGACGGATGATGTGGCCGTTCGGGTTGCCGCGTTGGGCCGCGCCCGTCGTGCGGGGGTCGTTGTAGTGGCGCGGGTTGGCCGCGTCGGTGCCGTTCAGAGGCCGCGACGTGGCGTTGCCGTTGGTCAGGGTCAGATAGACCTCGCCGTTGACCGGGTTGACGCCCGCCCACTCCGGACGGTCCATCTTGGTGCCGCCGACCGCGTCGGCCGCCAGACGGGCGTGGATCAGGACGTCGGCCTGGTTGTCGAAGCTGTAGAGGGCGTTTGACGCATTCAGACCGTTCTGGCCGAACACCAGCGGCAGCCACGCGCCCTGGCCCGTCGCATCGAAGCGCGCGACATAGAGGGTGCCGTTGTCCAGATACTTGTCGCCGACAGCGAGGCGATCCGCGCGCTGAGCATCCGCCGGATCCCAGTTGGTCGCCGAGACGAACTTGAAGAAGTACTCGCCGCGCGAGTCGTCGCCCATGTAATAGACCGGCGGACGACCGGCGACGAAGTTCGCCGGCCAGGCGCCTTCGTGCGCCATGCGGCCGAGCGCCGTGCGCTTGCGCGGCGTCGAGGCGGGGTCATAGGGGTCGATCTCGACGATCCAGCCGTACTGGTTGGGTTCATTGCGGAAATCGCCCGTAGCGTCACCCGCCAGGACCGAGGCGTTCCACTTGCGGTACTTGGTCTCGGCCGGATCGGACGAAACGAAGGTGCCCCAGTTCAATCCGGCGACCGGCCCGCCGGCCACGCCGTAGCGGGCGAACGCCTGGCCTTCCTTGGCCGGACGCAAGGCGTTATCGCCCGCCGCCCGGTTGAAATACCCGGCCCAGTTCTCCTCGCACGTCAGGTAGGTGCCCCAGGCTGCATAGCCGTTGGCGCAGTTGTTGACCGTGCCGCGGCCGGCGACGCCGGTGGGAGAGAACAGGGTGCGGACCTTGGCGTCGCCCCGCACGGGGCCGTTCAACTGCATCGGCGTGTTGGGCGTGATGCGGCGGTTGAAGGTCGAGGCCTGGTTGTAGGCCCATGTCCCGGTCGAGGCCCGCGCCACCTCGATGATGCCCACGCCGTGGGCCTCGATCTCGCGATCGACCTCGGCCTGGACGGTGCGGGCGCCGTTGACGACGGTCAGGGTCCCGCCCGCGTGCAGATACTGCTCGGTGACGTTCTCGTGGTTGATGCAGAGGATGCCGCGCGTGTTCGACGTGTCGTCGCGGCCCGTGCCGGCGGCGTTCAGGCCGAAATAATACATGCCGTCGTGGTGGTCGCCGGCGCGCTGAGCGAAGTTGGTGTCATTGCCCTGATTGCCAAAGGCCGGCACGCCCGGGGCGATCGGATCGCCCAGGGCATAGAGGACGCTGATCGAATAGCCTTCCGGCACGGTCACCACATCGTTCAACAGTTTAGGCAGGGCCGCGAAGCCGAGCGTCGCCGGATTGACTGTCACCGTCGTGTTGGCGGTGGCGACCGTGTTGTTCGAACCCGGAGCATTGAATGCGAAGACCAGCTGGGTCGGAGCCGACACGGCCGGGGCGATGAAGCTGGCGTTGTTGGAGTTGGCGTTGGTCAGGACCACGGTCGGCCCCGAGACCTGTGTCCACAGCACGCCCGTGGCGTTGGTCGCCGTGCCCATCAGGGTCACGTTCTTGCCGGTGCTCGTCGTAGCCGCGGCACCCGCCGAAACCGAGGCGTTCGACTGCGTCTGGCCACCATCGTCGCTGTCACAGGCCGACAGACCGAACAGGCCGGCCACCGCGACCATGCCGCCCAGCACCTGACGCCGCGAGTTGCGCGCCGAGATGATGTCGTCGATGTGCGGATTGGACGAGAAGTTGACGCAGACGTCGCCGTCGTCGTGCGTTCCGGCGCGTTTCAGTTCGGTCATGGCAGCCTCCCCCAGGGTTCAGGAGGACACCGGTATCGCGAGTTCTTGAGGGGGACGTGTCGGCCGCTTTACCGTTTGACGGCGAGCACAAGACCGTTCGAACACAGCTGTTCCGGACAGGAACGGTCTGTCACGTCAGGCCCGGCAGACCTCGACGCAGGCCCGCGCCAGAACCTCGGCGGAATCGACAAGGGGAACAGGGACATCGGACGCGTCGAGCAGCAGGGGAACCTCCGTACACCCCGCAATGACCGCATCCGCGCCCGCTGCGTTCAGCGTTTCGGCCAGCCGCCGCATTTCCGCCCGTCTTTCTGGCCGGACGTCGCCCCGCTTCACCGCATAGATGCAGGCCATGAAGGCGTCGCGGTCCTCGCCGCCGAGCACGACCGCCCGCAAGCCTTCCGCTCCGAGCGCGGCGCGATAGAGCGCCTCCCCACCCGGCGTGGCCAGGATGCCGATGGCCCCGGCGTCATGGGCCTTCGCCGCGGCCACCGTCTCGGCGATCATGTCAATGAAAGGCAGGCCCGCGGCCATAATCCCCGCCTTCTGGGCGTGAGCGGTGTTGCACGGCATGGCCAGGACTTCGGCCCCCGCCGCCTTCAACCGCGTCGCCATGGCCGCCAGTTCGGCTTCGGCCTCGCCCGGCCGGGTGTTCCGGTCCGGGACCTGGGGGTTCATGTCCATGACCACCCGGATGTGGTCGGCGTCGCCCTGAGCCGGGGTCAGGGTTTGCACCCGCGCCAGGAACGCCACCGTCGCCGCCGGCCCCATGCCGCCGAGCACGCCCAGCACCTTCGTCATGCGAACATCGGCTCCAGTTCGCCCTGATAGCCGAAGATGCCCTGCGCCCCGCCGGTGTGCAGGAACACAACCCGCTCGCCCTCAAACCGCCCAGTCTTGGCGAGCGCGATCAGGCCTTTCATCGCCTTGGCAGAATAGACGGGGTCCAGCACGATGCCGTCCGTCCGCGCCGCCAACATCAGGGCGTCGGCCACCCCCTGGTCGATCAGGCCATAGCCCGCCCCCACATAGTCGCAGTCGGCGACCACCATGTCCGCCGTCACGCAGCCCGGCCGGCCGAGCAGCGCCGCCGTTTCCTCGGCCAGCTTCAGGACGTTGGCCTCCTGCTTCTCCTTGGGCGCCCGCACGCCGATGCCGAGCACCGGAATGTCCGCCCCCATCACCGCCAGCCCGGCGACCAGCCCCGCGTGGGTGCCCGCGCTGCCCGTCGCCGTGACGATCCGGTCGACCTTCAGATCCAGCTCGTCGGCCTGCACTACGATCTCGCGCGCGCAGTCGACATAGCCCAGAGCGCCGACCGGGTTGGAGCCGCCGCCCGGGATGACATAAGGCCGTCCGCCGCGGGCCCGCACCTCGGCCGCTGTCTTTTCCAGCTCCGCAGGCATGTCCGAACCGCCCGGAACGGAACGCACGCCCGCCCCGAACAGCCGGTCCAGCAGGACGTTGCCGTTTCGGGTGTAGTCGACGGCCCTGGACCCCGTGCGCTCCTCCAGGATCACCTCGCACTTCAGGCCACGAGCGGAGGCGGCCGCCGCAGTCTGGCGGACGTGATTGGACTGGACCGCGCCCTGGGTCACCAGGGTGTCGGCGTCCTGTTCGAAGGCCTCGCCCAGCAGGAACTCAAGCTTGCGCGTCTTGTTGCCCCCGCCCGCCAGGCCCGTGCAGTCGTCGCGCTTGATCCAGAGATCGACCCCCAGCGTCTCCGATAGCCGGGGCAAGGGCTCCAGCGGCGTCGGCAGGTGCGCGAGGCGGACGCGGGGAAAGCGGGCGAGGTGCATGGTCGGGCCTTTCGTTCGCCCGCTCCTAACACCCGGACCGGGCATGCGCGAGACGGCTCAGGCGGCCGCGGCCCGAAGCGCCTCGATGGTCTCCTGGGGGCAGGCGTCCAGCCCATCGATCACCCGGTCCAGCAGCGGCGCGACGGCCGGCGTGACCTTGGCGCTGGCCATCGACCAGTCTTCGAAGCTGCGGCGCTCGACCGACGCCCTTTCCAGCACCCGGATGTCCCGATGGCGGGGATCGCGCTCCAGACGCTCCAGCAGTCCGTCGATCGCGTCCTTGGGGCCTTCGATAACCTGGATGAAGCGCCCGCGGTGCGCCGCCAGAGCGCCGGTCAGGTCGCGCTGGGCGTTGTTGCGCTGGGATTCGCCCAGGATGGTGGCCACGCCGAGAAGGCTGTCGGTCGTGCCCGTGGCGGTGCTCGCATAGAGCACGCGATGAAGTCGGGCCATGCGCCCTCCGATACGCTTACTGATGCTCGCAAGGGCGGGTGCTTCGACCCCTGTGTCAATCGAGCCGCCAAACGAAAACCGGCCGGGGTCGCCCCCGGCCGGTTCCTCGTTTCGACGGCGGCCTGGTCCTAGTAGCGGACGCGCAGCGTCAGGCCGTAGGTGCGCGGGGCGCCCAGGAAGGCGTTGATCGTCTGGCTGTCGGTCGCCGGGTTGTAGAAGGTGCCGTTGGCCTGCGGGGTCGTGGTGTTGGGGAAGGCGTTGCCCTGCAGGAAGGCGTTGTAGGCGACCTGGACGTATTCCTCGTCCGTCAGGTTCTGGGCCCAGGCTTCCAGGGTCCAGCGGTCATCCTCGGCGCCGATCGATACGCGGCCGTTCAGCACGCCGAAGCCGTCCTGGGCCTTGAAGGGCAGCAGGTCGGAGCCGGTGTTGTACTCGGTCTGGTACTTGCCCGACAGACTGAAGCCGAGCTCCAGGCCGTTGCCGATCGGACGGTCGAAGTTGATCGACCCGACATAGGACCATTCCGGCGCGAACGAGGGGCGCGCACCCGGCAGCAGCGACAGCTGCGGGAAGCTTCCGGGGTTGACCAACTGGGCGGCCGTAAAGCGGCTGTACTGGGCGTCGGTGTAGGTGATGCCGCCCGAGAGGCTCAGCCCCTCGATCGGGGTGAACCACAGGAAGTCGGCATCGACGCCGCGCGACGTCAGCTCAGGGATCGATTCGACCACGAAGGCCGTGCCGAGGAAGGTGTTGAGCTGGAAGTCGGTGAAGGTCTGGTCGAAGTAGGTCGCGTTCAGCAGCATGGTGCGGTTGAACAGCGTGGTCTTGATGCCGAGCTCATAGCTGTCGACCTCCTCCGACGGGAAGAACAGCGAGGCGTTCGGCGTCGGCGGAACCGTGCCCTGGACGCGGTCCTGGTTGAACCCGAAAGCCTTGTAGCCCCGGGCATAGGAACCATAGACCAGCACCGAGTCGTTCAGGCGGTAGGACGCCTTGACCGTGCCCGAGAAGTTGGTGTCGTCGACGGTTTCCGACACCGCGCGGTTGGCGAAGAAGGGGTTGGTCCAAGGCAGGCATAGACGGGCGACGATGCCGCCGGCCGCTGCCTGGCCCGAGGCGCCGCCGCCCAGGCCCGCCGTGATTGCGGGGAAATTGGCCAGGCCCGCCCCGCAGGTCGCCGAGGACGTGCCGACGTTCTGCTGGGTGCCGGTCAGTTCCTTCTCGTCCCAAGTCCAGCGCAGGCCCACGGTGATGTCGAACTGATCGGTGACGCTGAAGGTGTTGTTGGTGAAGATGGCGAAGGAGTCCGACCGCTGTGAGTAGCGGTCTTCCAGCGACTGGCCGACGGTGAAGGCTGGTCCGCTGCCCACGGCGGTCGGCACGTTGACCAGCGCGCCGCCGGGGCCGACCGGCAGGTTGCCGGTGCCGCCGCTGGCCAGGCACTGCTGCAGGCCCGCCGCCGTTTGGGCCGTGCGTGTGAAGCAGCCGATGCTGGTCGGGCTGATCTGGAAGGACGGAACAGATGCATTCAGGCTGGCGGTCAGGGCCAGCGACAGCAGCGGGGCATAGTCGGCACCGAGGTAGAAGCTGTCGTTGCGGTCGACGTTCTCGCGCGTAGCGAACACGCCGACCAGCCAGTCAAGGCGATCCGTAGCCCCGGCCAGACGCACTTCCTGGGTGATGCTGTCGATGGCCGAGCCGAAATCGCCGTCCGGCAGACGATAGGCCACGTCGGCGCCCGAGAAGTCGGCGTCCTGGCCGTTGACGGTCTCCCAGTCGCGCCACGAGGTGATGGTGGTCAGGGTCGAGCCGCCGAAGGCCGACAGGTCGATGTTGCCTTCCAGCGACAGGCCCATGTCGGTGATCGACTGGTCGGTCGAGCGGTTGGCGAAGGCCGTCCGCGAGAAGGGCAGCTCGCCGAAGCCCGCCGCGGGCGGACGCTGGCCCGTGCCGTTCGACAACAGGTCGACGAAGGGATAGGTCGAGCCGACGCGCACGTTCACGCCCGTGCAGCAGTATTCGTCGCGCTGCGAATAGTCTGCAATGAACCGGAACGAGGCGTTGTCCGACGGCAGCCACAGCAGCTGGCCGCGCACGGTGTAGAAGTTCTGGTTGTTGTCGTCGGTCTCGGTGCGCGGGCCGTCGCCGGTGTCGACGTCATAGAAGCCTTCGCGGCCTCGGGTCGCGCCGTACAGGCGGAAGGCCAGGGTGTCGCTGATCGGCCCGGTGACAGAGGCGGCCACGCCGTAGTGGGTGTAGTTGCCGAGCGTGACCTCGCCGTTGAACTCGGGCTCGAACTCCGGGCGGGCGGTCAGAATGTTGATGACGCCGGCCGAGGTGTTCTTGCCGAACAGGGTGCCCTGCGGGCCCTTCAAGACCTCGATGCGTTCCAGTTCGCCCAGGTCGCCGAAGCCGACCGAGTTGCGCGAGCGATAGACGCCGTCGATCACCACGCCCACCGAGCTCTCCAGGCCGGGGTTGTCGCCGACGGTGCCGACGCCGCGAATGCGGGCGGTGGTCGAGGCTTCGGTCGAGGTCGAGGTGACGGTCAGGCCGGGCGTCAGGATCTGCAGGTCCTTGATGTCGCGCACGCCGGCGTCTTCCAGCGCCTCGGACGACAGGCTGGTGACCACGATCGGCACGTCCTGAAGGCTCTGCTCGCGCTTCTGGGCGGTGACGATGATGTCGTCGACGGTGGCGGCCTGATCGCCGTCCTGGGCCTGGGCGGCCCCACCGAAGCCGAAGGCGACGGCGGCGACCGCACCGGCCGAAGCGGTGGTGCGAAGAAGATTGACAAGACGCATGGACGGCTCCCGGCTCATGGCCGGACCTGCCCTTCCGGGGCGGGTCGCGGCGTTTCCTGATTCCCAGACCCGCGCCCTTCTTGCGGAGCGACGGATTCTCGAAGGATTGGCGTAGTCCAAGCCGGGGCGGGCGACAAGAAGCCGCTGCCGTTCACGCCATGTTTCAGCCCCGCCACGGCACCTTGTGTGACGCAAAAGCGACAAAGACCATTGACGCAAGGTCAATATTCGCCGGTCAGGCGACAGTATTCGCGCTCGGGACCGCCTTGCTGGCCCGTCTGCGGCCCGCCGCGATCGACAGGACAACAGCCCCGAGCGTCGCCGACAGCACAGAGCCCAGGATGACGCCTAGCTTGACCTCCACCTGGGCCGGGGAGTCGATAGGACCGGGGAAGGCGAGCGCGCCGATGAACAGGCTCATTGTGAACCCCACGCCGCACAGCAGGCTGACGCCATAGACCTGAAGCCAGGTCGCCTGGCTCGGCTTGGCACCCAAGCGAAGCCGCGATGTCAGCCAGGCCGCGCCGAAGACGCCGATCTGCTTGCCCAGGAACAATCCCGCCGCGATGCCGAGCACCAGCGGCGCAAACAGCTGGTCCATCGACAGTCCCGCGAACGACACGCCCGCCTTGGCGAAGGCAAACAGCGGCAGGATCAGATAGGCCACATAGGGGTGCAGGTCGTGCATGGCCTCCTTGAGCGGGCTCTCTCCGTCGTCGGCGCGGGGCGATACCGGCACGACTGCCGCGAACGCCACGGCAGCCAGTGAGGTCGACAGCCCCGCCTGGACGCTCAGCCACCAGACCACCGCGAAGGCCATGACCCACAGCGGCGCGGCGATCCGCCGACGCGACGCGACAGCGAGGACCGCCAGCAGCCCCCCGGCCCAGGCCAGCGGCTGCCAGTCCACGCCAGAGCTGAACAGGACCGCGATCAGGGCGATCGCCCCCAGATCGTCGACGATGGCCAGCGTCAGCAGGAAGACTCGCAGCGACGACGGCAGGCCCCGCCCCACCAGGGCGAAGACGGCCAGCGCGAAGGCGATATCGGTGGCCAGCGGGATCGGCCACCCCGCCTGGGGCCCGCCCATCGTCTCGCTGAACAGAAGATAGACCCCCGCCGGAGCCAGCATGCCGCCCAATGCCGCGATCACCGGCGTGGCCAGCTTCTTCGGGTCGCTCAGCTCCCCGCGCCGGATCTCGTATTTGATCTCCAGGCCGACGACGAGGAAGAAGATGGCCATCAGGCCTTCCTTGATCCACTCCGAGACCGACAGGGTCAGACTGAGCGGCCCGGCCTGAAACAGGTGCTCGTTCTTCAGCCAGTAGAAATAGGCGTCTGACAGCGGCGAGTTGGCCACCACAAGGGCGGCGATCGCCGCCAGGCCCAGAAAGGCGCCCGAGGCGGCTTCGGTCTTGAGAAAATCGAGCGTCAGTCTGCGCGCCACGGCGGGCCTCCTTGTCGGTGGGGGTCTACGTCGTGGCACCCGGTTATCGACGGGCACCGGGACCGGGTTCGCCAGACTGTACGTGGCGCCGGCCTGACAGGGCTTGGCCCTGCCTGATCTCTGCCTGTGACAATAGCCATTCAGGTCGGCGGTTCAACCGTCGGCCGCCGTTGCGGTTGCTTATTCCGGCCCGAGCCCGCATCTGCCGCGGATGCCCGTCAGCGCCGCCTACCACCCAGAGCCTGCCTTCTTTGACCTGGGCCCCGAGTTCGGCGACGCGGTCCGGTCCGCCGTCTTCCCGGAGCACCGACTGCGGTTCCGCAACGATCGCGCCGCCGCCGACGTAGGCCTCGCCGACCTGAACGGCGACGAATGGATCGCCCATTTCGGCCGCTTCGAGCCCCTGCCCTGCCAGCCCGGCCCGATCGCCATGCGCTATCACGGCCACCAGTTCCGGACCTACAATCCCGACCTCGGCGACGGGCGGGGGTTCCTTGCGGCGCAGATGCGAGACGCCTCGGGACGGCTGCTGGATCTAGGCACGAAGGGTTCTGGCCAGACGCCCTGGTCGCGCGCGGGCGACGGCCGGCTGACGCTCAAGGGCGGGGTACGCGAAGTGTTGGCCGCGGCCCTGCTCGAGGCGCGCGGCGTCCCGACCAGTCGCGCCCTCACCCTGATCGAGACCGGCGAGGCGCTGGAGCGCGGCGACGAGCCCAGCCCGACGCGCTCCGCCGTCCTGGTCCGGCTCCAGCACAGCCACATCCGCTTCGGCACCTTCCAGCGCGCCGCCTTCTTCGGCCGCGCCGACCAGATCGAGACCCTGGTCGAGCATGTCCGCGCCCTCTACCACCCGACCGTGGCCGCCGGAGACGCGCCGGGCCTGCTCTGGGCCATCGTCGCGGCATCGGCCCGCCTGACCGCCCGCTGGATCGCGGCGGGCTTCGTCCACGGGGTGCTGAACACCGACAATCTGAACGTCACGGGCGAGAGCTTCGACTACGGCCCCTGGCGCTTTCTGCCGTTCTACGACCCCGGTTTCACGGCCGCCTATTTCGACCACTCCGGCCTCTACGCGTTCGCCCGCCAGCCCGAGGCCGTGTTCTGGAACCTGACCCAGCTGGCCGGCTGCCTGAAGCTGGTGGCCGACGCCGAACCTTTGACCCAGGCGCTGAACGGCTTCGGCCCCGCCTACATCGCCGAACTGCGCGCCGCCTTCCTGGACCGCCTGGGTGTGAAGAGCCTGGGCGAGGCCGCCGACCAGCGCCTGCTCGACACCGCTCTGGCCCTGCTCCGCGAAGGCGGCGAGGCGTTGGGCTGGGAGCCCCTGTTCCACGACTGGTTCACGGGCTTCTCCTCTTCGGCCCGCGCGCTGGCCGGCCCGCGCGGCAAGCTCTATCAGGGGGAGGCCTTCGACGCCTTCCGCTTCGCCCTTTTTGAGCACGAACCCGACCGCCCCGAACGGCTGGAACACCCCGTCTTCTCGGGCTCGCCCGAGGACCTCCTGATCGACGAGGTCGAGGCGATCTGGGCCGGGATCGACAAGGACGACGACTGGAGCCTGTTTGAGGCCAAGCTGGCGCGGATAGAGGTCTTGCGACAGGCTCACGCCTGACCTGTCGTTTTCTTCGGTCGTCGCGCGTCTCTCCATCGACGTCCACACGCCCGGATTACGAGATCGTATGCATACCGCCACGCTTCAGCCCCGTAGCTGCTTCAGAGCGCCGCTGACGGCCGGACGCGGCCGCGAAACACGAAGTCATCCACTGATGTCATCAATTGATGTCTACGGCTGATGACATCGTGGCGAAACTCTGCCATACCTCTTGAAACGACGGTCGCTCGATCTGATCTAGCGACTGTTACAAAAACAAAGGCCCTCCCCGGCCGCACTCACGATCGTTGCCATGTCGACCACCCTGTCGCCCCAGTCCCGTCCTGCGCTCAGCCCCGCCCAGCTGCGTCTGCGCGCCGAGTATCGCAACCTCGCGCTCTGGACCCTCCAGGGCTGGGCGGCGATGTTCTTCCTCGCCGCTGGCTACGCCAAGATCAGCGAGCCGATGGACAATCTGGTCGCCCTGATGACCTGGCCCGCCTACGTCAGCGAAAGCCTGGTGCGCGGCCTCGGCATCGTCGAGATCGTGCTGGCGCTCGGCCTGATCGCGCCGCTGGCGTCGTGGAAACTCGGCCGCTGGCCGCTGCTCGTCTCGGCCGCCGGTCTAATCGTGCTGGAGACGGCGATGATGGCGATTCACGCGATCCAGCTGGATGCCGGTCTGGCGCTGACCAATCTGGCGCTGCTGGCCATCACGGTGCCGGTGCTGCTGGGCCGTCGCGCGCCGCGCTGATGGATAAGGCCACGCTTCGGCCACACGGAGCCTGACACTTTCGGCCGTTCCCCGATCGAGGCGTCCCATGCTGCGTGTCCTTCTCGCATCTCTTGCCCTTCTCGCCGCCACGCCGGTCATGGCGCAGGAGCTGGAGGCCGACCGCGTCGAGGACATCATCGTCATCGCCCGGCGCAGCGATGTGCCGGTCTGGGAGGTGTCGAAAGGCGACCGCTCCCTGATCCTCGTCGGCAACATCCGGGGCGTGCCGAGGGACCTCGAATGGAGCCCGGCCGGTCTCGAGGAGGCGACGGCGCGGGCCGATCGCGTGCTCTACCCGCCGGTTGGCCGCGTCTCTGTCAGCGACATCTTCCGGCTGATCTGGCGAGGCCGGACGGTGACGCAGCTGCCGGAGGGCAAGACCAGTGCGGACTATCTCGACCCCGCCGTTCAGGCGCGGCTGGAAGCCGTCATGGCCGATGAACGGGGCGACGACTGGCGCACCCGCAGCTTCTTCCTCCTGGGCATCGACCTGATGAGCGACCATGCCGGGTTCGAGCGGCGCAGCGGCCGCGACGCGGAGGACGCCGTCCGTGACGCCGCCCGCCGGGCGCGGATCGAGGGCCGGTTTGTCGGCTTCGTCCGCGGCGACGAGATCGTCGACAACCTGATCACCCAGCCGCCCGAGGTCTATCGCCCCTGCATCGGCGCTGCCGTGACGGCCGCGGAGGCCGGGCCGGGCAACTTTGCGGAGCGCGCGGACGGCTGGCGCGCCCGTCGGGTGCCGGAGGTCTTGGCCAATCCGCTCGACATCGCGCTGGGCCAGTGCTGGCCATGGGGCGATCCGGAGATCGGGCCCCAGCTCCGCGGCCAGTGGCTGACGGCCCTGTCGCAGGCCGTAGAGACGCCCGGCGTCACCCTGGCAGTCGCGCCGCTGCGGCTGCTCGCCGAGCCGGGCGGGGTGCTCGACGGTCTGGAGGCCGACGGCTTCGACATCGTCGGGCCGGAGTGGCGGGCGGAGTGATCCGCTAGACCGCCGTCCCGCCGACCGTCAGCCCGCCCATCTTCAGCGACGGCTGGCCGATGCCGACCGGCACGCCCTGACCGGCCTTGCCGCAGACCCCGACGCCGGGGTCGAATTCGAAGTCGTTTCCGACCATCTCGATCTTGGTGAGCGCCGTCGCCCCGTCGCCGATCAGGGTGGCGCCGCGCACAGGCGCGGTGACCTTGCCGTCCTCGATCAGATAGGCCTCGGTGCACTGGAAGACGAACTTGCCGTTGGCGATGTCGACCTGGCCGCCGCCGAAGTTGGCGGCATAGAGCCCCCGCTTGGTCGAGGCGATCATGTCGGCGCGCGAGGCGTCGCCGTTCTCCATGAAGGTGTTGGTCATGCGCGGCATGGGCATGTGCGCGAAGGACTGGCGCCGTCCGTTGCCGGTCGCCGAGACGCCCATCTGGCGCGCGCTGAGGCGATCGTGCATCAGGCCGACCATGATGCCGTCCTCGATCAGGACGGTGCGCGAGGTGGGCGTGCCCTCGTCGTCCACCGTCAGCGATCCGCGCCGCCCGGCGATGGAGCCGTCGTCGACCACGGTGACGCCGGGCGCGGCGACGCGCTTGCCCATCATGCCGGTGAAGACCGAGGAGCCCTTGCGATGGAAGTCGCCCTCGAAGCCGTGGCCGATGGCCTCGTGCAGGAGGACGCCGGGCCAGCCGGCCGCCAGCACCACGTCCATCTCTCCGGCGGGACAGTCGACGGCGTCGAGATTGACCACGGCCTGGCGGATCGCCTCGTCCACCTGGGCCTGCCAGCGGGCGGGCTGAATCCAGGTCTCGAAGCCCGCGCGGCCGCCCGCGCCCGTTGAGGCGCTCTCGCGGCGGCCGTCCTTCTCGACGGTGACGGAGATGTTGAGGCGAACCAGAGGGCGCACATCGCGGACGGTCAGGGCGTCGGCGCGCAGGATCTCGACGGCGCGGCGCTCGCCGACCAGGGTCGCCGACACCTGCACCACGCGCGGATCGCGGGCCCGCGCCCAGGCGTCGATCTCCTGCAGCAGGGCGATCTTGTCCGAGAACGCCGGCGAAGCCAGCGGATCGACGGGCTCATAGAGCCGTTGGTTGGTCGAGCGCGGCCCTTCCGCCGTGACTCCCGCATGGCCGGTCTTGGCCAGAGCGGCGGCGTCGGCGGCGCGGCGCAGCGCAGCGGCGCTGATCTCGTTGGCGTGGGCGTAGCCGGCGGTCTCCCCGGCGACGACGCGCAGGCCGAAACCCTCGGTGGCGTCATAGGCGGCGGACTTCAGCCGACCGTCGTCGAAGACGAGGGATTCTAGTTCGGAGCGTTCCAGGAACAGCTCGCCGTCGTCGGCTCCGGACAGCGCGGTCTGGAGGATGGAGAGGGCTTCGTCGGGGTCGACGCCCGAAGTTTCGAGCAGCGGCGGCGGAGGGATGTGGACGGTCATGGCAAAAAGATAGGGAGGGGAAGCGCGGTTGTCTTCACCCTCCCTTCGATATGCGCCGGGCTTATCCCCGAACGTCGATGTCGCCCGAGCCATTGACGTTCTGGTTCAACGTCGTCGGGCGCTGCAGCAGCTCCACGTCGCCAGAACCCGAGATGGTGATGTCGGCGCGGCCCGTGGGACGCAGGGACGTCTCGCCCGAGCCGGCGATCGCCACATTGGCGTCGGTCAGCTCCAGCCGGGACAGGTCGACCTCGCCCGAGCCGGAGATGTCCAGTTCCAGCGTCCGCGCCCGGCCGTCGGCCTCGATCTCGCCCGAGCCCGAGACGTCGATGGACAGGGCGTCCTGGTCGTAGTCGCGGATCTTCAGGTCCGAGGAGCCTTCGAGGTCGAACGTCGTCACCGACGGCGCCGTCACGGTGATCCGGATGCGCTCGGAATCCGAGTAGCCGTCCAGACCGTGGCCATTCCAGCGCAGGGTGACGCGCTCGGGACCGTCCTCCATCCAGAGGCGCGAGCCCTGGACGCGGATGCGCTCGATGACCGTTTCCGGGCCGGTGATGACGACGGTGGTTTCGTCGCCCTGGACGTAGGTCACGTCGGCCGACAGGTCGAGCTCCAGACGCTCGCCGCCCTCGAAGGCGACCGAGCGGGTGACGTCGGGGCCCAGGTCTTCGGCCTTGCCGGCGCGCTGGATGCGGCCGTTGCCCCATTCGTCCTCGGTGAACGTCCAGGACCAGCCGTTGGCGGCGAGATCGCGGCTGCCGAGCGCGGCGGCCCCGCCGATGGTGGCGATGGACAGGACCAGGGCGGCGCCTGCGATGATGAAGAGGGTGCGGATCATGCGACGGCTCCCGAGGTCGTGCTGTTGTTGGAGTTTTCGAGCGCCGGCTTCAGCAGCCGGTAGTGCAGGCGGGCGAACCAGACGAGACCGTTGACCAGCCAGATGCTGACGATGGCCAGGAGAGCCCCGATCACGGTCGCCGCCGCCATGAGGCCCAGGCCGAACAGGATAGCCGCCAAGGGCCCGCCCGGAGGCGCCGCGAAGGGTCCGGCGACCATGACCGCACCACCCGAGAAGAACAGGGCGATGGCGGCGATGAAGAAGCCGAAGATGGTCCCGATCACGCCCATCAGGATGGGCAGCAGGATCAGGATGTCGATGGCCCCCAGCCCCAGCACCGCGAAGACGGCGGCGGCGGCGGCGGACGGGTTCTTCTCCTGATGCCAGCGCTGGGCCCCGGCCTCGGCGCGCAGCTCGCGGGCCAGGCGGTCGGGATCGCCGAGCGCGGCCGCGACCTCGGCCTCGGACCGGCCGGCGGCGATGCCGTCGTCGAAGTGGGTCTCGTAGTCCGCCGCGATCTCGGCGGCGGTCGTCGTCGGCAGGCCGACGAGGCCGGCGCGCAGCCGACGAAGGAATTCCTGGCGGGTCATGCGGGCTCCCCCTGAGCTTGAGTCTGGGCCTCGGCGGTCGGCGTCACGATGGCGTCGACGGCGCGGGCGAAGTGGGTCCATTCGGCTGACTGGGCGGCGAGCGCCTGGCGACCGGCCTCGCTGAGGCGGTAGTATTTGCGAGAGGGACCCGAGCTGGACTCGACCAGATAGGTCTCGACCAGACCGTCGGACTGCATGCGGCGCATCAGCGGGTAGATCGTGCCCTCGCCCATGTCGATGGCGTCGGACAGCCGGCTGGCGATCTCGTAGGCGTAGCTGTCGTTGCGGGCGAGCAATGCGAGGACGCACAGCGTCAGCACCCCCTTCTTCAGCTGGATTTCTATGGTTTCGGGCATGCCGATCACCTCCTTGACAAGCCAACACCTATCGCAAGGTATCTGGTGTCACAAGGTAGCTGGCGAAACATGACAGAGATTTAAGGCGGCGGCCCCTTCAGCCTGATTTCAGACCAGGCTGTCCCAGCCCAGGGCATGCACCCTGTCACGCCCCAGCGCCGCAACCATGGGCCGCTCGGCGAACAGCCCCGCGACTGCTGGATCGAGCACATTCAGCCCTCCGGTGAAGGCTCCGAATGCCGGCAGGATGAGCCGCCGTCCGTCCGTCACGAAGCAGGCGCGCCTCACCATGCGGGCGTGGGCGACCACGCGGGCGCAGGGGTGCAGATGCCCGGCCACCTCGCCCGGCCGAGCCTGGGTTTCCGGCTCGTGCGTAAGATAGAGCGCCCCCACGGAAAGCTCCGGGACGACCCGCCCGGGCAGGCCGACAAGCCGCTCGAAATCCCCGGCAGCGAAGGCTGCGGCGTTCACCCGCTCCGCGCCAAGGGCATCCCGGTCGTGATTGCCCTCAAGCCATATCCAGTCGCGGTCTTCTGCGAGACGGTCCAGTCGAGCGCGGTCGTCGGGGGCCATTCGCCCGATCGAGCGACTGTCATGGAAGCTGTCGCCCAACAGCACGACGCGGTCAGGCTTCAGCTCCGCGAGCTCGGCCTCCAGCCGGTCGAGCGTGGCGCGGCTGTCGTAGGGCGGCAGCATCTGGCCCCGCGCCGCATAGGCCGAGCCCTTCTCCAGATGCAGGTCGCCGGCCACCAGCGTGCCGTGGACGGGCAACCACAGGGCACCGGAGCAGCGCAGCACGCAGACCTCTCCCATGACTCGCACGGACAGGGAGCCGCAGGCGCGGCGGGCAGGGGTCAGGGTCTCGCGCAGCGCCGCGTTCACGCCGCCCCCTGCAGCTCGGGCGGGGCGTCTTCCATGACCTCGTCGATCAGGTCCTGGGCCGAGGCCTCCAGGATCATGTCGGCCGCGTCGCCGCCGACGCGCTCGCGTCCGATCATGACCAGCACCGGCACGCTGAACGGCGAGGCCCGCTCCAGGGGGGCGTGGCGGATCCGGCCGACGATGCGCGTCAGCAGCTGACCCAGCCGGGCCACGTCCAAAAGCCCGGACGCGGCGTCGGCGCGGGCGGTGCGGAGCAGCAGATGATCGGGCTGGTGGCGGCGGAGCACGTCGTAGATCAGGTCGGTCGAAAAGGTCACCTGGCGGCCGGTCTTCTCGGCGCCCGGCTGTCGACGCTCGATCAAGCCGGAAACGAGGGCGCAATTGCGGAAGGTGCGCTTCATCATAAAGCTCTCCTCCAGCCAGGCTTCGAGATCGTCGCCCAGCATGTCGGGCTGGAACAGGGCGTCCCAGTCCAGGGCGTCCATCGGCCGAATCGACCAGATGGCGAGCGAATAGTCGGTGACCACGAAGCCGAGCGGCCCGACGCCCAGCCGGTCCAGACGGCGGGTCAGCAGCATGCAAAGCGTCGAGTGAGCGATCCGGCCCTCGAACGGATAGGCGATCAGGAAGTGGCGGCTGCCGCGCGGAAAGGTCTCGACGAGCAGGCTGTCGGCGTCGGGAATGAGGCTGCGCTGCTCCTGCAGCTCCAGCCACTCCTGCACGTCGGGCGGCAGGACGCGCCAGTGATCTCGGTCCTGGATCATGCGCCGGACGCGGACCGCCAATGACGTTCCCAGCGGAAACTGCGCCCCGCCCCACGACGGGATCTTGGGGTCCTTGCCGGTGGCGTGGGTCACCAGGGCGTCCATGCCGCTGATGCCCTGGAACGCCCAGACCTGACCGGCGAAGACGAAGGTGTCGCCGGGGCTCAGCTGTTCGAAGTACCACTCCTCGGCCTCGCCGACCTTGCGGCCGCCGATCAGCTGCTTGGAGGCCCCGCCCCGACGCGAGGCGACGCGGACGTTCAGCGTCCCGGCCGCCACGATGGCCCCGACGTTCATCCGGTGGCGCTGGGCGATCTGCTGATTCCGGACGGTCCACTTGCCGTCGGCGTTCCGGACGATCCGGGCGAAGCGGTCGTAGGTCCGCAGCGCGTATCCCCCGGTCGCGACGAAATCGACGACCTCCTCGAACGCCTCCCAGGTCAGGGCGCGATAGGGTGAGGAGCCAGCGATCTCCGCATACAGATCAGCCATGTCGAAAGGCTCGGAGCAGGCCACGCCCATGACGTGCTGGGCGAGCGTATCGAGTGTGCCGGTGTGGCGCGGCTCCCAGTCGAAGGCGTTGTCGGCCACGGCCTCGCGCGCCGCCTGGCATTCCAGCAGCTCGAACCGGCTGGCGGGGACCATCAGGGCGCGACTGGGTTCGTCCAGCCGGTGGTTGGCGCGGCCGATGCGCTGCACCAGACGTGAGGAGCCTTTCGGCGCGGCCATCTGGATGACCAGATCGACATCGCCCCAGTCGATGCCGAGGTCCAGCGTCGAGGTGCAGACCACGGCGCGCAGATCCCCCCGCGCCATGGCGGCCTCGACCTTGCGGCGTTGCTCGGCGGCGAGCGAGCCGTGGTGCAGGCCGATGGGCAGGTTGTCGTCGTTGATGGCCCACAGCTGCTGGAACACGAACTCGGACTGCCAGCGCGTGTTGACGAAGATCAGCGCAAGCTGGGCACGCTGGATGGCGGCGTAGACCTCGGGGATCGCGTGCTGACCGGTATGCCCGGCCCACGGCACGCGACCTTCGCTGACCAGGACGTCGATCTCGGGCGCCGCGCCGGGGTCGCCCCTGACCATCGCGACATCCTCGGAGCGGCCACCCGGTGCCAGCCACTCCGCGATCAGGTTCGGATCGTCGATCGTCGCCGACAGCGCGACCCGCCGCAGCCCCGGCGAAAAGCTCTGCAGCCGCCCCAGCGCCAGGTTCAGCAAGTCGCCCCGCTTGCCCGACCAGATGGCGTGGACCTCGTCCAGCACGATGCATTTCAGGTCTGCGAAGTACGCCCGCGCCCCGCCCCAGGCGCAGAACAGGGCCAGCTGCTCGGGGGTGGTCAGCAGGATGTCGGGTGGATTGTCCCTCTGACGCTGCTTCTTGGACTGTTTGGTGTCGCCGGTGCGGCTCTCGACATGGATGTTTAGCCCGATCTCGCGGATGGGCGTCATCAGGTTGCGCTCGACGTCGGTCGTCAGCGCCTTCAGCGGCGAGACATACAGCGTATGGATTCCGCTGCCCGGCCCGAACTCCGGCCTCGGCCCGCGCTCGGCGAGGTCGATCAGGCTGGGCAGGAACCCCGCCAGCGTCTTGCCGCCCCCCGTCGGCGCGACCAGCAGGGCGTGCGACCCGGCCTGCGCCGCCGCGATCATCTCCAGCTGATGCCGACGCGGCGACCAACCGCGCCGGGCGAACCAGTCGGCGAAGAGGGGAGGAAGGGTCGTCATTCGCTCCACGGCGAGAGCACACGGCATCCGCTGTGCTCGAAGTGGCGGACGTTACGAGTGACGACGGTCAGGCCGTGCACATGCGCCGTCGCGGCGATCAGTTCGTCCGTCATCTCGGAGGCGCGACCGGCGGCCCGATTGGCCTCGGCCAGCGACGCCCATCGCTCGGTGACCGCCAGATCGACCGGCAGGATGCGCTGGTCGTAGCGGAAGATCATCTCCTCGAGCCAGAAGTCGAGATCGTCGCGCCTGCGACCCGGCTCCAAACGCACAATGCCGCGCCGCAGCTCACCCACGGTGATCACGCTGAGGTGCAGGTCCGACAGCAGTTGATCGGACAGCCAACGGACCACGTTCGCATCGGGCCGCGCGCGCTTGGGCTCGCTGATCGCGTTGGTATCCAGCAGATACATCAGAAGGGATCGATCTCGCGCGCCGGTCGTCGATCGCGCTCAAGATCGACGCCTTCCAGCGAAGGACCGTTCAGAAGCCAGTCCTTGAAGTCGCGGGAGGCGCGAGGGTCCTTCAGCCGCTGAAAGTCCTCTGCGGAGACGACGACAGCGGTGGCCTCACCGTGCGAGGAGATTTCCTGAGGCCCCTCTGTCTTCGACCGACGGATCACCTCGGACAGATTGTCCTTCGCCTTGGCGACGCTCCAGCTCATGGCGATCTCCTAGCATGGCTATAGTTCATGGCCATAACAGACGCTCGGGGTTGGGTCAATCCAATGTTCCCGTTCCGGTTCCTCTTCGCACCCGCTATCGTTCGGCCATGTCCGACGAACCCGTCATCGCCGCCCACCGCCTGACCGGCGCCGAGCCCTGGCTCGACCTGCCGCCGGCGCTCGCCGTGCCGCCGGGCGCGGGCGCGGTTTGTGACGTCGACGGCGCGAGGAAGATCGGGCGCGGCGCAGCGGAAGGGGTCTTCACCGGCGGCCCCGTCATGGTCGCCCACGCGAGCCTGACCGCGCGGCGGCTCGGCCTGTCGCCGCCGCCGCGATCGTCGGACCTGCTGGATGTGCTCGAGCTCTGGGCCTTCGTGCGACCGGCGACCTTTTGCGCGCCGTCGCCCAGCGGCCTGGCGCTGGCGCTCGGCATGAGCGAGCCCAAGGGAGCCGAGGCCCAGGCCGCCGCGCTGTGCGACGCCGCCGCGACCCTGCTGCGCGAACTCGCCGATCCCGCCTATCCGCGCCGCGAGGACGCCTTCACCCTGGCCGAGACGCTGGGGCGCGCCGGCTGGGCCTGGGCGTGGCGGGTCTCGGGCGCGCTGCAAACCCAACCGTTGCGGGACCGGCAGTATCGCGGCTCGGGGCTCGACGTCTGGGCGCGCCTGCCGGAGTGGGAGGACGAGGCCCCGCGCGGGGAGGCTGGGTCCGCCCCGGTCGACTCGGAATCCGCCCGCATCCGGTTGGAAAAGCTGCTGCAGCAGTCGGGGCTCGACGAGGCCCGGCCGACCCAGTCCGATTATGCGGCCGAGGCGGCTTTCGCCTTCTCCCCCCGCGACGAGGAGGGCCGCCCGCGCATGCTGCTGGCCGAGGCCGGGACCGGCACGGGCAAGACGCTGGGCTATCTCGCCCCCGCGTCGCTCTGGGCCGAGCGCAATCAGGGGGCCGCCTGGGTTTCGACCTATACCCGCGCGCTGCAACGCCAGATCGACCGCGAAATCTCCGCCCTGTGGCCCGACCCGGCCGAGCGCAAACGCAAGGCCGTGGTCCGCAAGGGCCGCGAGAACTACCTCTGCCTGTTGAACCTTCAGGACATGGTGCAGGCGGCCCAGTTGGGGAACGGCGACCTGATCGGCCTGGGCCTGACGGCGCGGTGGGCGATGCATTCGCGTGACGGCGACATGACCGGCGGCGACTTCTCCGGCTGGCTGCCCGGGCTGTTCGCGGTGGGACCCAGCGCCCAGGCCAGCGCGGGCAATCTGGTCGATCGGCGCGGCGAATGCGTCCACGCGGCCTGCTCCCACTATCGAACCTGCTTCGTCGAGAAGACCATCCGCGCCAGCCGCCGGGCCGATCTGGTGGTGGCCAACCATGCGCTGGTCATGACCCAGGCCGCCTTCGACGGCGCCCGCACCGCTCGCGGCCTGAAGCAGGACAATGAGACCGCGGCCCTGAAGCGCGTCGTCTTCGACGAGGGGCACCACCTGTTCGACGCGGCTGACAGCGCCTTCTCCGCCTGCCTGTCGGGTCAAGAGGCGGCCGAGCTGCGCCGCTGGATCAGGGGGCCGGAGGGGCGCGGCCGTCGCGGACGCGGGTTGGAGCAGAGGCTGGGCGACCTGTGCGCCGACAACGAGCACGCCCGGAAGGCCCTGAACGACGCCATCCGCGCCGCCGCCGCCTTGCCCGGAGAAGGGATCTCCGGCCGCATCGCCCCGCCGTCGGGCGAGGTGAACCCCGTCGGCCCGATCGAACAATTCCTGATGGCCGCGCTGGAGCAGATTCGGGCGCGCACGTCGGAGGCCGCATCGTCGGCCAGTTCGGAGTTCGGCACGGAATGCGCCGTCCGCCCGGCGACCGAGCCCCTGCTGGAGACCGCGCGCGGCGCCGCCCAGGCGCTGGCCGCCGTCGAGGCGCCGCTGCTGGCGCTGGCCCGGCATCTGGAAGACATCCTCGACGACGAGGCGTCGGAGTTGGACGGCGCCGCCCGCGCGCGCATCGAGGGCGCACTGCGCGGACTGGACCGCCGCGCCCGCATGACGCTGCCGGGCTGGCGCTCCATGCTGGCGGCGCTGGAGGAAGGGGGCTCAGAGCCCGACCCCGACTTCGTCGACTGGTTGTCGGTCGAGACGGCGTTTGGGCGCATCCACGACGTGGCCCTGCGCCGTCACTGGATCGACCCGACCGTGCCGCTGGAGGCCGCCGTCGTCCTGCCCAGCCACGGCCTGCTGGTGACCTCGGCCACCCTGTCCGATCCGGTCGCCGAGGCGTCCGGCGGCGACCTGTTCGGCATGGCCCGGATGCGCACCGGCGCCGCCCGCCTGATCGAGCCCGCTCGCACCCTGAAGGTCGAGAGCCCCTTCGACTATGCCGCCAACAGCCGCGTCATCGTCGTCCAAGACGTGGCCAAGGACGACCCCCGCCAGACGGCGGCGGCCATGCGCGAGCTGTTCCTCGCCGCCGGCGGCGGGGGCTTGGGCCTCTTCACCGCCATCCGCCGTCTGAAGGCGGTCTACGAACGGCTGGGGCCCGATCTGGCGAGGGCCGGCATCCCCCTCTACGCCCAGCACGTCGATCCGCTGGAGGTGGGCGCGCTCGTCGACATCTTCCGGGCCGAACAGGACAGCTGCCTGCTCGGCACCGACGCGGTGCGCGACGGCGTCGACGTGCCCGGCCGCAGCTTGCGCCTGCTCGCCTTCGACCGCGTGCC
This sequence comes from Brevundimonas bacteroides DSM 4726, assembly GCF_000701445.1. Classification (GTDB taxonomy): domain Bacteria; phylum Pseudomonadota; class Alphaproteobacteria; order Caulobacterales; family Caulobacteraceae; genus Brevundimonas; species Brevundimonas bacteroides. The sequence goes on along the minus strand of NZ_JNIX01000013.1, from coordinate 204,946 downwards.
GTGGCCGCGCCCGGATCTGCTGCACAAGGCGCGGCGCGAGAAGTTCGGCGGCCTGTCGGACAAGGGCCGCGGCTACGACGACGCGCTCGCCCGCGCCAAGGTCGCCCAGGCGTTTGGCCGCCTGATCCGCCGCGCCGACGACCGGGGCGTCTTCGTCATGCTGGACGCGGCGTGTCCGACCCGACTGTTCGCGGCTCTGCCTCCGGGGGCGGAGGTTCAGCGCATGGGGCTGGTCGAGGCGGTGGAGTTGACCCGGGCGTTCCTGTCCAACCCCAAGGCCGGGAGACCTTCACCGTCGCCATGACGCGCCGCTAGGCGCTGATTTCGCCACGCGCTTGCTGTAACGAGCGGCCATGACCGACGCCGCTTCACCCCGCCACAACCGCTCTGGCCTGTTCGCGCCCATTGGACTGTTCCTGATCGCGCTGATCGCCTGGTCGGTGTGGTGGTTCGTTCTGGCCGGGCAGGTGCGCGAGCGGCTGGATCAGCGGATCGAGGGCCTGCGTGCCTCTGGATGGGATGTGGCCTATTCCGGCATGACCACCTCCGGCTGGCCGTTCCGGGTGCGGGTCGGCGCCGAGAACGTGCGCGTCACCGCCCCGTCCGGCCATGCGCTCGCCGCGCCCGATCTGGCGGCAGAGGCCAACGCCTGGAACCCGGACAAATGGGTCCTGGTCGCGGCTGACGGCCTGGTCCTGACGCGGGCGGGCAAGGGCGATGTGGCCATCGGCGGGCGGGTGATCCGCGCCAGCGTCAGCGGCCTGACCCAGCGCTGGCCCAATGTCGCGGTCGAACTGGCGGATGTCCGTTTCACCGCCCACCGCGACGCCGAGGTCTTTCCGATCTCGCAGGCGGAGCGGATCGAGGCCTATCTGCGCCCACACCTCGCTCCGGCTGGAACGCCAGGCGTGGAGAGCAGCGTCGACGTGCTGTTCCGCCTCATCGACGCGGAGGGGCGCCTCGGCGGGCCTGTCGAGGGCATGGCCAGAAGCGGCAAGCTGACGCTTCAGATCGAGACGGTCGTCGAGGACGCCGACCGCCTGCAAGGCGCAGACGCCGCTGGCGTGTTCTCGGCCTGGACGCGCGCGGGCGGGCGCTTCACCAACGTGCGGGGCGAGGTCTCGGCGGGCGAGAGCCGGGCGACGCTGGCCAGCGACGTCCTGTCGGCCCGACCGGATGGGCGCCTGGAGGGCACGCTGTCGCTGAACGCCCAACGCCCCATGGCCGCCATCGCGGGGTTGGCAGGATCGCGCGACGGGGCGGTGGATCGCGCGGGGGCGGCGGGCGCCGCGGCGGCCAGCACGGTCGAGGGCGGCGAAGACGTCGATATCGCCATCGTGTTCCGCGACGGTCGCACCTTCCTCGGCCCCTTCGCCCTCGCCCCCGCGCCCAAGCTGTTCTGATGCTGGAGGAGCCCGAGCTCGACGCCGAGCGGCTGGCGCTGGATCGCACCCTGATCGAGGCGCTCGCCGCCCGCATCGCCGCGGGGCCGCACAGCCGCGCCGACGCCCGGGCGCTCGCGCTCCGCGAGGCCCTGCGCGACGCCGATCCGCTTCAGGCCCAATTTCTTCGCACCGTGTATGGGCGGATGGAGGTGGCGGGCGGCCGTCGGTTCGTGGCGTCGGGGCCGCTGTCGGCCGTGCTGGCCGCTGACCGCTGGGGCGCGGCCACGCCAGTGGCCGACGCCGAGACGGCGCTGGGTCGGGTCGATCCATCCGTCTTCGCTCTCATCGACCTGGGCGACCGGCCGTGGTGGGGTCGGCTTCTGGCTCGGCCCGACCTGCGCGTGATCGAAGCCCTGCCCGACGACCGCGCAGGCGTACCTCGAGCCCTGCTGATCGCCTGCGAGCCCTCCGGCCCCACGGGCGACGACCGGACCTTCTGGGTCACCGACAGCGCGCTGCCCGACGCCCGCATCCGCGCAGACCTCTCGGCCTCCGGTCTCGCGGCCACCCTGCTGACCTCTGCGGGCGGGTTGAAGCTCTACGCCATCGCGGGCTATGTGCAGCCCGAGGACGGGCGGCTGCATCAGGCGCCCGGCGCGCTGTCCGGTGTGATCGGATCAGCGCCCGTCTACTGAGAAAGCCCCAATGACCCAGGTCGCCCCCCAGCCGAAGCCCGGCATCCTCGACATCGCCCCCTACGTCGGCGGCAAGTCCTCCATCGCCGGCGTCGCCGAGCCTATGAAGCTGTCGTCCAACGAGAACGCGCTCGGACCCGGCGAGAAAGCGCGCGCGGCCTATGAGGCGGCGATCCGCGCCATCCATCTGTATCCGGACGGTCGGGCGTCCAAGCTGCGCGCCGCCGTCGCCGAGCACCACGGCCTGGAGCCCGAGCGGCTGATCTTCGGCAATGGCTCCGACGAGGTCTTCGCGCTCCTGAACCAGACCTATCTGACGGCGGGCGACAACATCGTTACGGGCCAGTACGGCTTCCTCGCCTACCGCATCTCCGCGCGCGGCTGCGAGGCGAGCGAGAAGCTGGCGCCCGAGCCGAACTACAAGGCCGAGGTCGACGCCCTGCTGGAACAGGTCGATGACCGCACCCGCATCGTCTACCTGTCCAACCCGTCCAACCCGACGGGCAGCTGGAACACCGCAGACGAGGTCCACCGCCTGCACGAAGGCCTGCCCTCCAGCGTTCTGCTGGTGATCGACGAGGCCTACGCCGAATACGTCACCGAGCCGGGCTGGGAGACGGCGCTGCCGCTGGCGCGCGAGGCGACCAACGTCGTCGTCACCCGCACCTTCTCCAAGATCCACGGCCTGGGGGGCCTGCGCATCGGCTTTGGCTATGCGCCCCTGCATGTCGCCGAGGCCGTCGACCGCATCCGCCTGCCCTTCAACGTCTCGGTGCCCGGCATCGAGGCGGCCACCGCCGCCCTGGCCGACGAGGCCCACCAGAAGGCCTCGCGCGAGCTGGTCCAGACCTGGCGGCCGCGCCTGACCCAGGCCATCCGCGGCTTCGGGTTCACCGTCCTGCCGTCGGCGGGCAACTTCATCCTGGTGCTGTTCCCGGATGAGAAGCGCAGCGCCGCCGCCGCCAACGAGTATCTGAACTCGAAAGGCATCATCGTGCGCCAGGTTGGCGGCTACGGCATCCACGACGGCCTGCGCATCACGGTCGGCACCGAGGACCAGAACCGCGCCGTCATCGACGCGCTGAGCGAGTTCGCCGCGAGCTGACGGCGCGACCCCCGCCGGGACCGCGCCGCCGCTTCGTCAGTATCCGGCCGGCAGTTGCAGGCCGTGGCCGTCGGGCGTGCTGTCGCTTGTCACGCCGATGGTGGACGCCGGCCAGTGGGTCTGGATGATGTTCATCATGCCCTGGCCATACTGGGGACTGGCGAAGTCCTGGCCGAGCTCGGTCAGGATCGACAGCCAGCCGGTCGTCACCGCGCCAGCATCGCGCATGCGCTGGATCGCATCGGCCTCGGCCATCGGGCTGTTTGAGCCCGAGACGTCGGTGATGACGTAGACCTTGTAGCCGTTTCGCAGCAGGTCCAGCGTCGTGTGCAGGGTGCAGTTGTCGATCGAGATGCCCCCGATCACCACTGTCTTGCGGCCCGTCGAGGCCAGGTAGGCCGCGACCTCCGGTGTGTAGCCCGAAATCTGGCGCCGGTTGAACCGGTGGATGTCGTGGGTGACGTGCTCGGTGATCTCCGGCAGGAAGGTGCCGTAGTAGTCGTTCTCCTCGCCCAGCAAGACTGTTGGCACACGGAACAAGGGGTTGAATTTGGCCCAGGCGGTGATGTTGTTCCTGAACTGGGCGCGCGGGATGGTGTTGATCACATTGTCCAGTCCCGTGACGTAGTCGACGTAGATGAACACGGTGTCCGAGACCTCGGCTCTTGCGAGCGCGGCCGGGGCCGTGCTGTTCTGGGTTGTGGCGCTGTAGGCCGGGGCGGTCGCGGCGGCCGACACGAGGGCCAGGGCGGCGAGGGCGAGCAGGGATGGACGCATCATCGATCTCCGGAAAGGGCCCGTCGGTCGGGCGCGGGACCCTCTCGCAGGACGCGAAATCCTGCGCGCCCGATGCTGCGTGGACTCGTCTGGATATTGCGGGATTGGACGATGCGTCGCAGCTGTGCCGCCTGCATCGCCCGACAGGCCCGGTCGAGATCGAGGCGACCGACGCCTTGGTGCTGGCCGTCCGCATCAACTTGGTCGCCCGCGAACGGTCGATGGATCGGCCTGATCCCGCGCGGCTGAAGCCCTGCGTGGCCCCGGACTATTTCATCCTGATCCCGGCCGGGGCGCGCTCGACGCTCGCGGCCCACGCGGCGCAGGACGTGCTTCGGCTGACCCTGCGGGGGCGGCTCCTGGCCCGCATCGGCCATGTGTCGGACGGGTGCCCGCTCGCCCCCATGCACGGACGCGTTCTGGTCGATCCCATGATCACCGGCCTGGTCGAGCAACTGGCCGCCTCGGCCCGTCCGGAGGACGAGGAGCTCAACCGCAGCGCCATCACGACCCTGGTCCTCAGCCTCATTCGCATGTCGCAGACGCGCACGGCGGGAGCCCGGGTCGGCGGCTTGACGCCCAACCAGCTGGGTCGGGTGCGCGAGCACATCGAGAAGCAACTGGCGGCGCCGCTGCGTCTGCCGGAGCTGGCCGACGTCGCCGGGCTGTCGGCGTTTCATTTCGCCCGGGCCTTCAAGGCCTCCATGGGCGCGCCGCCCGGCGAATGGATTCGGCTGCGCCGGCTGACCGTCACCCAGAAGCTGCTGGAAGATCACGCCCAGTCGATCACCGACGTCGCCGCCGCCGTGGGGTATGAAAGCCCCAGCCGGTTCGCCCGGGCGTTTCGCGCCGCGACGGGCGTGAGCCCCAGCCGCTTCCGCCGCGCTCAGGCCTGAGGCGGGGCCAGAAGCCGCGTCGAGGCGGTTTCGATGCGGCTTTCCAGCTCGGCCATGAAAGGCCCGCGCTTCAGCTCCGCCGGAATGGGTGGCAGGAACTCATACACCGCCACGCCGGGGTTCCGTCGAAACCCGTGGGCCGGCCAGTACATCCCCGCATTGGTCGCCATCGGGGTGCAGGGCATGGCCAGGTCGCGGTAGATGGCGGCCACGCCCGGCTTATAGTCGGGAACCGCCCCCACCTCGGCGCGGGTGCCCTCGGGAAAGATGACGATCTGGCGTCCCTCGCCCAGACGCTCGCGCGCCTGACGCACCATGTCCTTCAGCGCCTTGGCCGCCGCCTCGCGGTCGACCACGATCATCTTCGTCTTCAGCGCGAACCAGCCGAAGAAGGGCAGGATCGCCAGTTCCTTCTTCATCACGATGCAGGGGTCGTCCAGCATCAGGAAGGGCACGATCACGTCCAGCATGCCCTGATGCTTGGCGGCGACGAAGGCCGGGCCGACGGGCCGGTGCTCCAGTCCCCGGAACTCGACCCGGACGCCCGCGATCCAGCGCAGGCCGAACAGCACGAACCGCGCCCAGGCCCGGATCACCCCCATGGCATAGCGGTGCGGCAGGATCAGCGCGGGCGACAGGCCCACCGCGAAGATCGCCATCGACAGATACAGCCAGGCGACGAACAGAAGCGACCGCAGGGTGGTCAAGACGCCGCCGCCTCCGGGGCCTCGGCGGGCGCGTCCGCGTCCGCGCCCTCGCCGGTGATGCGGTCCAGCGTGACCCGAACCATCACGGCCAGATACTTCATGTACTCCAGCGTCATGCGCCGCGCCGTCACCGCCGCCCGCCACCAGCGGCTGTCGTCCAGAGAGGGCGTCTCGACCGCATAGGGCGTCAGCTCCACGCCCGGAGCGGCGCTGCGGATTTCCATCAGCGACCTAGGCATGTGGTAGTCCGACGTCACCACGATCAGGCTGTCATAGCCCTTGGACCGCGCCCAGGCGGCGATCTCGGCGGCGTTGCCAGTGGTCGTCTCGGCCTCGAAGCCCAGGTCGACGCAGCAGTTGAACAGGCGGTTGGAGCCCGGCGTCAGTTCGCGCAGTTCCTGGCGCCGCACCTCGGGATTAACCCCCGAGATCAGCACCCGATCACCCTTGTCCTGTTCCAGCAGGCGGATGGCGGCGTTGACGCGCTCGGCCGAGGGTCCGGTCAGGGCGACGATGGCGTCGGCGCGCTCAGGCTCGTCCGCGGGCGCGAGGCTGCGCACCCTTTCGGCGAAGGCGAACAGCCCCACCAGCCAGATCAGGGCGACGATCCCGATAAGCGCCAGAAACTTCATCGTTTCCCCCTACCGGCCGGCGTCGCCGCCGCCAAGCCGCGACAGGGCCCGCCCCGCCGCCAGCCGCGCCGCGACAAGCGCTACCGTAGCCGCGACCACCGGGGTTGGCGAGAGGATCAGCAGATCGCTCCAGGCCAGCGGCAAAGCGGGCGTCAAGCCTTCGCCGCCGCCCAGAAACCGCACGAGCGCCGCCAGCGCCAGCGCCACACCGGAACCCGCCGCCCCGCCGACCAGCGCCAGCCGGGCGAACCGCTGCTGGAACAGCCCGACCACAGCATCGTCGGTCGCGCCCGACAGGCTGAGCGTCTCTACGACCGACCGCCGCGCCTCCACGCCCGCCCGCACGGCGTGGATGATGGCCGCCGCGGTGGCCCCGGCCACGGCCAGAAAGGCCGCGAGGGCCAAGAGCGTCACCGTGGCCGCCGACCGCTCCACCTCGCCGCGCCACAGGCTGTGGTCGTCCACCGTGGCGTCGATGCCGGCCTCCGCCAAGGCCCGGCCGAGCACGAGCGCGCTGGCCGGCGCGTCCTGATCCAGCCGCACGGTGACCAGGTGCGGCAGGGGAATGTCCTCCAGCGCCGCCTCGCCCATCCAGGGGGTGAGCAGCTTCTCCGCCGTCGCCCGATCCATGGCGGCGGCTTCCTCCACGCCTGTGACGCCGGCCAGAGCCTCGGCGGCGCGGGCCGCGGCCGCGTCGCCGGTCTCGCCCACGCCGGGCCGGACCTGCACCGTCGCCTCGCCGCGCAGCTCGCGAGCCCAGCCGCCCGCCGCCCGCTCGGCCGAGAGCGCGCCCAGCCCCGCCAGGCAGGCGACGAAGCACAACACAGCGATGACCCCGCCCAGCCACCGCTCGCCCGCCCCGTCGCGGGGCAGGAGGTCGCGCTCCGGCGGCGCGTGCTCGGCCTCGACCGGCCCGAACAGGGTGGACCAGCGGATCATGCCGCCCGCGCCTTGGCCGCCGTCGTCAGCCGCCCGTCCGTCAGACGCAGCACGGTCGCGCCCGAGCGCTGGGCCAAGGCCTCGTCGTGACTGGCGATCAGGACCGTCACCCCCTGCCTGTTCAACGACTGGAACAGCTTCAGCAGCTTCTCGGCCATGACGGGATCGACGCTGCCGGTCGGCTCGTCGGCGACGATCAGCTCAGGCTTGGCCATGACGGCGCGGGCGATGGCCAGCCGCTGCTTCTCGCCGCCCGACAGGCTGGTCGGCCGCTCGCCCATGCGATCGCCCAGACCCACCCAGGCCAGCATCTCCTCGACGTCCGGGCCGTAATCCGCCGGCTTGTCGCCGCGCAGGCGACGGGGCAGGGCGGCGTTGTCGAAGACGCTGAGGTGATCCAGCAGGCGAAAGTCCTGAAACACCGCCCCCATGCGCCGCCGGAAGCGGGGACGGTCCTTGGCCGAAACCGCCGTCGCGTCCTCGCCGAACAGGGCGATTCGGCCCGCGCTCGGCCGCTCCGACAGGGTGATGAGCTTGAGCAGGCTCGACTTCCCCGATCCCGACGCCCCGGTAAGGAAGTGGAAAGAGCCGGAAGGCAGAATCAGCGAGATGTCCGAAAGCACGTCCGGGCGTTCCGCATAACCGAATCCGACACCCGTCAGGCGGACGGTCTCGGGCGAGGGCGCGGGATCGGCGGCCGGGCGGCGCGTTCGGGGCATCGGTGTCTAGTCGTCAGGAACGGCGCGGAAGCGCGCCGATGGGAGGGGGCCGAGGGATCGGCCTCGCATAGTCAGCGAACATGATACTGACCTGCCCGTCCTGCGCCACCAGCTATTTCGCCCCCGACGGCGCCATTCCGGCCGGCGGGCGCAAGGTCCGCTGCCAGTCCTGCGCCCATGTGTGGCACGCGACCGGCGAGGAGCCCCTGACGCTGGAGACGACCGCGCCCGCACCGGCCGCAGCCGCGCCGGGGGCCGCCGAGATCATGAAGGCGGTCAGCGCCGAGGCCCCGCCCGTTGCGCCCGAGACGCCCGCGCCCGAACTGCCCAAGGCGTTCCGCGCGCGCGCCGAGCAGCAGCGCCGCGTGCGCCGCGCCGCCACCCACGGGGCCGTCTGGGCGGGCCTGGCGAGCATGTTCGTGGGGATTCTCGCGGGCAGCTGGCTGTTCCGCGTTGAAGTCGTCGAACTGTGGCCCCGCGCGGCGGCCGCCTACGCCATGGTCGGGGCGCCGGTGAACCCGACTGGCCTGGAGTTCGAGGCCGTCACCGCCAAGGCCATGCTGGACCGCCCCGACATGGTCATGGTGTCGGGCGCGCTGAGGAACGTCCGGGGGCGCGAGATCCAGCCGCCGCCGGTCCGCGTCGCCCTGCTCGACGACCACGGCGCCGAAGTCGGCCACGCGGTCATCGAACTGGACGGTGCGCCCGTGTTGCCTGGGGGCGTCCAGGGCTTCGCCGCCATGATCCGCGACCCGGGCGCCAAGGGCGTCGACGTCGGCGTCCACTTCGTCGGCGCGACGCCTGCCGCGCATGAACCGGCCCACGACGCCGAGCCCGTTCACGGCGACGACCACGCCGCCCCCGCCGGCCACGACCGCCCCCGCCCCGAGGGCGACGACCACGGACTGCGCCCCGCCATCATAGAGGCTGCGCCCACCGCCCACGCCGAACCGATCGACGCCCAGCCGATCGCGGACACCAGCCACGCCGCCGAGGCCACGGACCACTAGGACCTATCGACACCGGGGGCCATCAAACGCTATCCGCCCTTCATGGCCGAAGCTCCCCTCTCGCCGACCGTTCTCCTGCCCGAAGCCGAGGTCGCACGCGTCGTCGCCGAGCTCGCCGCCCGCGTCGCGCCCCATGTCGATGACGAGACGGTCGCCGTGGTCCTCCTGACCGGCGGGCTATGGTTCGCAGCCGACCTGACCCGGGCCCTGTCGCGGGTAGGGAAGAACGTGCGCTTCGACGCCCTGTGGCTGGCCTCCTACGGCGACGAGACCGAGAGCCGGGGCTCCATCGACGTCCGCGCGCCGCTGCAACGCCCCGTCACGGGCCGGAAGGTTCTGATCCTGGACGACGTGTTCGACACCGGCCTGTCGCTGGCCGAGGCCGTGCGGATCGCGAAAGAGGCGGGCGCCGCCGAGGTGCTGACCTGCGTCTTTGCTCGCAAGCCCTGGCCCCTGCCGCGCGCGCCCGAGCCGGACTTCGTCGGCTGGGAGGCCCCGAACCGCTTCCTCGTCGGCTATGGCCTGGATCACGCGGGCGGCCTGCGCGGCCTGCCCGACGTCTGCGCGCTGGACTGAGCGCCTACTGCATGGAGGTCTGGCTGTCGCCGTCGCCGCTCTCGGCCGCGTCGATTCGGAGCAACGCCGTCAGCACCTCGACCCGGTCCTCCAGCGTCGGCGATTCCATCAGGGCCTGCTTCTCGGCCGGCTCGAACGGCAGGGCCATCGACAGGCTGTTGACCAACGCTTCCTGCGGCGCGGCCTCGGCGGTCTCCCAGTCGATCTCCAGCTGGCGGCGTTCCAGATAGTGGCGCAGCGCGAACAGGAAGGCCTCGCGGTCGAAGCCTTCGCCGCCCGTCGGCGCGGTCAGGTCGGCCTCGAACGGCTGGAACGCCGCGCGGACTTGGCGATAGGGCGTCTGGACCGGCAGCTCGGACGCCACGCGGAACCGCGCCACCCCGGTCAGGGTCACCAGATACCGCCCGTCCGAGGTCTCGGCGAAGGTGGTGATCCGTCCGGCGCAGCCCACCGCCGACAGGCTGGGCAGGCGGCGCGGTCCGCCCACCGGCTGGATCATGCCGATGATCCGGTCGCCCGCCATGGCGTCGTCGATCATGTTCAGATAGCGCGGCTCGAAGATGTTCAGCGGCAGCTGGCCGCGCGGCAGCAGGATCGCACCCGGCAGGGGAAACACAGGGATCACCTGGGGCAGATCGACCGCCTTCACATAGCCCTGCGCCATCGCTGACCCCTACGCGAACAGGATGGACGACAGGCGGCGGCGCCCGTCCTTGGCGATGTCGGACGTCAGGCCCGCGGCCTCGAACACGACCAGCAGCTGCTTCCTCGCCGCCTGCTCGTTCCATTCGCGGTCGGCCTGGACGATGGTCAGCAGGCTGTCGACCGCGCCCTTGAGATCGCCCGAGGCGGCCTGGGCCAGCGCCAAGTCATAGCGCGCCTGATGGTCGTTCGGATGGGCGGCGACCCTGGCCTGAAGCTCGGCCGTCTCGCCGGTGTCGGCGCCGGACGCTAGCGCCAGCTGGGCGCGGACGCTGACCACCGAGGGCTCCTTGGAGTCGGCGGGGGCCATGGCGATGGTCTGGCGCGCCTGATCGACGTCGCCGCCCGCCAGATAGACGCGCGCCATGCCGGCGATGGCCTTCTCGTTCTCGGGCTCGAGCGTCAGGACATGGGCGAAGGCCTGGGCCGCGCCGCCGAAGTCCGACAGGCCGAGCGATTCCTCACCCAGCGCCAGCAGCTGCTCCACGTCGGAGTTGGCCGAGGATCCGCCCGTCAGCTTCTCGATGAAGGCCTTGACCTGGCTTTCCGGCAGGGTGCCCTGAAAGCCGTCGACCGGCTGGCCGTTGACGAAGGCGTAGACCGTCGGAATCGACTGCACGCGTAGCTGGCCCGCATAGGCCGGGTTCTTGTCGACGTCGATCTTGACCAGCTTGACCGCGCCGCCGGCGGCCCGGACCTGCTTTTCCAGGATCGGCGTCAGGGTCCGGCACGGCCCGCACCAGGTCGCCCAGAAGTCGACGATGACCGGCTGTTGCTTCGAGGCCGCGATCACGTCGGCCATGAAGCCGGCGTCCGAGCCCTCCTTGATCAGGTCGTCGTTTCCGGCGGTCGGGTCGGCGAGGCTCATCGTGGGGTCATCCTGTCGGCGTGTAATGCGAGAGCCGACAGATGGTCGCGCGGCGGCGAAGACTCAAGCGGTGAAGTCGACGACCATCGCTTGACGCCCGATCGCGTCGAGAAACCGGCGGAATGCACCCTGCGTCAGCGCCGTCGTCGCTGTGTTGGTCAGGGGGTGGAAGTTGACGGTGTCGGCCTCCCAGAGCCGCTGGTCCAGCACGAAGGTCACGCGCCGGTCGACGTCGTTGATCAGCCCCAGCGCCGTCACCGAGCCCGGCCGCACGCCCAATGTCTCCCACATCAGCGTCTCATTGCCGAACGACAGCCGATCCGACCCGATCCGCTTCGGCGCCGCCTTCAGGTCGATGACCGTGTCCTGCCGCGCCGAGATCAGCCACAGCCGACCCTTCTTGTCCTTGAGGAACAGGTTCTTGGTGTGGGCGCCCGGCATGGCGGCCTTGAGCTGCAGCCCCTCCTCGACACGGAACACCGCCGGATGGTCGTGGGTCGTCTGGTCGATTCCACGTTCCGCCAGGAAGGCGAGCAGGCTCTCTCGGTCATGCGGCGGTTGAGCGGTCATGGGCGGGCCGATAGGAAGACGACACGATCCGATTAGCCGAAGGACGCCGTCTCTTGGAACTGGAATGCTACCCGATGTCGTCGCGGCCGCCGGACCTGGTGCCCGGCCGCCAGTCGCGGAACTGGATGGACGCCTTCGCCAGCCGCCATCCCTATCGCTGTCTGCCGCTGACGATGGCCAACTCCACGGGTTGGGAGCTGTTGTGCCCCTTCACCTTCACGGCAGAGTGGACCGGCGGGCCGTCGCAGAACGACATCACCATCACGCCCGAGCGACCCCAGCCGGAGCTGGACCACTTCGTCACCTCGCACTTCTCGCGCGGGGTGCTGACCATGCACCCGCAGTATCTGTTCCGCACGCCGCCGGGCTGGGGGATGATCTGCTCTGGCAGCCCCAACCATATGAAGGACGGCATCCAGCCCCTGGTCGGGCTGATCGAGACGGACTGGCTACCGTTTCCCTTCACCATGAACTGGCTGTTCACCCGGCCTGGCCGCGTGAAGTTCGAGAAGGGCGAGCCCTTCTGCTTCATCCACCTGATCGAGCACAGGAAGATGGAGGCGGTCCAGCCGGTCATCCGCACGCTGGAATCCAACCCCACCATGAAGGGCCAGTTCGAGGCCTGGAACCGCCAGCGCACGGACTTCAATCAGCGCCTGGCGTCCGGCGACCCCGACGCCGCCAAGGAGGCCTGGCAGCGCTTCTACTTCAAGGGCGAGATCCCCGAGGCGCTCGGCACGGCCCCGCCGACGCACGCGAACAAGCGGCGGCTGAAGAACCCGAGGGTGGGGTAGGGAGAAGTGGCTAGCGGCTAGTGGCTAGTGGCTAGTGAAGTTCCGCGGCGAACAGCCACTCAGCCACTAGCCACTAGCCACTGACCCTCACATCGGCCGCGTCACCCGCCCGCCGAGGTTGGCAATCACTTCCCGCGCATCGAAGGCGTTCGGATCCCCTGCCGGCTTCGTTCCACGGCCCAGCACGATCTCGGCGTTGGCCTCGAAGCGGTCGATCTCGCGCACGTCGAAGTCGCTGCGGCCCCAGAAGGGGTCGTTCCAGCGGCTCCAGCCGCGCGGACCATAGTAGCGCCAAGACGGCCCCCAGAACGGGCTGTAGGGCCGGTAGAAGGGATCGGGGAAGGTCTGGTACCGCACGTCGCGGTCGGTCGCGCGCTCGACGGTCGAGAACCAGTCATAGCCGTTCTCCACCGTGATCTCGGCGGCGCGCAGCAGCAGGCTCATCTCGACCTGCTCGCGAGACGTGACCGAGTTGCCGGCGAAGCTGACGCGATAGCGGTCGGTCTCCAGCCGCTGTTCGGCGTATCCGCCACGCTGGCCATTGAAGCCGGCGGGGGCGTAAGCCGTGGAGGTGGCGCAAGCGGACAGCGCGAGCGCTGCGGTGGCGACCATCAGGATGGACTTGGTTTTCATGGGTACGCTCCGGAGGGTGGCGGACACTGGGCCATCCGACCTGAACGGCGCATGAACGACGCCGTTCCGGGGACGCACAAGTCCCTATAAACGCGAGACAATCAGCACAGCGGCAGTCAACAGCAAAAGGCCGACAATGACGCCGAACCATCGCCTGAAGCGGGGCTCGTCCATGCGCCGGGCCAGCGCCGCTCCACCGAAACCGTAGGTCGTCATGGTGATCACGTCCATGAGGATTACCGCCGCAGCGAACAGGGCCAGCTGCGGCGCGGCGGGCCGGTCCACATCCAGGAACGGCGGCAGCACCGCCGTGAAGAACAGCACCGCCTTGGGATTGGCCAGTTGCACCAGGAAGCCGTCCACGAAGGCAGGCCGTCGCGTCTGCACAGCCCGTACCGCGCCGTCCGAGCCCGCGACTGGCGTCAGCGCGGCCCGGATGGAGGAGACACCCAGCCATCCCACATAGATGGCCCCAGCAATGGCGATCCAGCGGAAGGCTTGCGGAAACGCCGTGACCAGCGCCCCCAGCCCCAGCGCCGCCGCCCCGAACCAGACCAGGGTCGCCAGGTTCATCCCCGCCACGGCCAGCAGGACCGCGCGCCGCCCCCGCTCCATGCCCGTGGCGATGGAGAACAGATTCGCCGGCCCCGGCGTCACCGCGAGCACCGCCATGACGCCGCAGAAGGCAACATACAGCTGAGGGTCGACGGGCCAGGACATCAGAAGAGACGCATCAGGCCGACAGGCACACCACCTGCGCCACCCGCAGATCGCGCCGCAGGTCGTCGGCGACCCGGCCGTAGTTGTCGACCGTGACGGGTTCACCCAGCACCGGCTCGTCGGCCCGCGGCTCGCCCCGGATTGCGGGACCGAGCGTATCGGGAGACGTCGTATAGACCCGGCCCCGGCGCGGCGCCTCGGCGATGGTCACGGCGATCGCGCGCCCGGCCCGGTCCAGTGCGGGCGCGCCGGACAGTCCCGCCAGCGTCCCGTCCAGACCTTCGGTTCGCCCGACCTCCGCCCAGGCCAGCACCGGCTCATCGCGTGCTCCGCGCCCGCGCACCTTCAGCACCTCACGTCCCAGAAGCCGCGACGTCACCTCGCCGGGCTTGCCCTGCGGATAGCCCGGATGGAACGCCCTCTGGCCGATCCGCAAGGGTTCACTCGTCGTCACCGGCACGGCCGGCGGCCCTCCGGCGGTGATCAGGAGCGCGATGTCCGCGCGCGGCGCCAAACGCACATCGGCTGAGACCGCCCGGCCGCCGCCGACCACCAGGGCGGGTCTGCGGCACCCCTCGACCACATGGCGCGCCGTCAACCAGCGGCCCTGCCCGGCGATCGAGAAGGCGGTGCCCGCTGCCGGAACGAACGGGGCGTCAGGAGCCTCCACGGTGACGGACGGATCGAACGGGGTGATCGGCCCCAGAAGCGCGCCTTCGATCTCGTCGGGCGGCGGTGGCGCAGGCGGGGCGTCGGCATTCTCGCGGCGGCTCAGCGAAAAGACCAGCACCACGGCCAGAAGGCCGCCGTAGACCAGCCAGTCCGGCGGACGCATCCCAGCCATGCCGGCCTCAGCCCGTCAGGGCGGCGGCGAGGATCAGCGCCGTGGCGATCTTGGCGGCGACCAGCAGGACGGCGGCGGAGACCTCGCCCTCCTGGATGCGCTGGGGCAGGCCGGTCAGGACCAGATCGACCACCCGGAACGCCAGCAGTTGCAGGATCAGCGTCGCCAGTCCCCACAGCAGGATGTCCCGCACCGAGGTCGACACCGACAGAGACACGGCCAGCGGAATGGCCAGGCCCAGCAGCACCCCGCCAAAGGCGACGGCGGCGGCGGAGTTGCCCTCGCGGATCAGGGCGATCTCCTTCCACGGCGTCAGCAGGCCATAGATGACCGCCCCGCCGGCCAGCAGGGCCAGCGTCGCAGCAAGATGCATGACCAGCACCGGAAAGCCGCTGGCGAAAGCCTGCACCTCAGGGCTGGAGAGGGCGTCGGTCAGGGGACTGGCGGCCATGAGAGGAGACGAACCGGCGAACGGATGAAGGGAACGAAAGGCGAAACGACTTGCCCCATTGCGGCCACGATCCGCAAGGTCACGGCGGCCACACTGTATGTCCAATGATTGCGGAAGCGTGAGCGGCCCGATAAGCGCCCGCCATGACCGATGCTGTATCCCCCCTGCCGACCGTTCTTGTCGTCGCCTGCGCTCTGGTCGACGCCGACGGCCGGGTGCTGATCGCCAAACGGCCCGAGGGCAAGGCGCTGGCGGGCCTGTGGGAGTTTCCAGGCGGCAAGGTCGAGCCGGGCGAGCGGCCCGAACAGGCCCTGATCCGCGAGCTGAAGGAGGAACTGGGCATCGACGTCACCGAGGCCTGCCTGGCCCCGTTCGTTTTCGCCAGCCACGCTTACGATTCGTTTCACCTGTTGATGCCACTCTATCTGTGTCGACGCTGGTCGGGCGTGGTCACCGCGCGTGAGCACCCCGAGCTGGCCTGGGTGAAGCCGTCCGGGCTGGCGGCCTATCCCATGCCGCCCGCCGACGCGCCCTTGGTCGCCTGGCTGCGCGACCTGCTCTAGGTCCGGAGGCCGCCGATGACCCCGCTGATCCGCCGTTTCCTCACGGACGTACGGGGCGCGACCGCCATCGAATACGGCCTGATCTGCGGGCTGATCTTCCTGGTGATCGTGACGGCCGTGACCCTGTTCTCGGACCGCGCGACCGCCATCTTCAATCACATCAGCTCCACGATCGCGGGCGTGATCTAGCGCTTGCCGTGCTCGACGACGCCCAGCGCGTCGGCAAGTCTCGCCTTCGCCGATCCCCGCTTCAGCGGCCGGGGCTGGCTCTCGTGCGGCGCCCAGCCTGCCAGGTGGATGATCTCGAAAGTCGCCGGAATGCGCCCGTCGATTTCGGCGTATCGCTCAGCATACAGGCTCGCCGCCCGTGTCAGGATCGCCCGGTCCAGCGGGCGGATTGGCCCGGCCAGCACATTCGTCTCGCCCATCGCGCGCAGATCGCGCACGAGGGCGAGCAGGCCGGAATAGCGCACTGTGACGCGGTCCACGTCCACTACCGGCAAGGCGAATCCGGCCCGCTGCAGCAGCCCCGACCCGTCGAACCCGTCGGCGAACGGCGAGACCCTCGCGCTTGCCCCGCCGCGCAGCTCCAGCTCGGCCTCTGTCAGCACTGCCCTGAGTTCCTTCAGCGTGCCCGCGCCCAGCAGCGTCCCCAGAAGCAGGCCGTCCGGCTTCAGGGCGCGCCGGATCTGGGCAAGGGCGCCGGGCAGGTCGTTGGCCCAGTGCAGCGTCATCAGCGACACGATCAGATCGGCCGAACCCTCCGCGAACGGCAGAGGCGCCGCACCGGGATCGGCGGCCAGACGGCGGTCCTCCAGCCCCGCAGGAACGCCCACCCGATCGGCCGCATCCGACCCGGCCAGCGCCTCCGCGAACGGACCCGGCAGGGCCGAGAGGTCGACGGCGACCGGAAACTCCCGCAAGGTCGCCTCCAGGCTCTGGACGGCGTTCTCGGCGGCGCGGCGATGCAGGAAGTCGGCGTCGGCGAAACGGGCAACCGCGCGCGCCAGCCTCGCCGCCCGGCGGCGGGGGTCGAAGATGACGGGGGGACCGGACGCGCTCATGCGCCATCAGAATGGGGGCTGGAGGGACCGATGGAAAGCGGGTCGGGCGCGCGCCGTGCCGGCCCTGCGCGATTTCGCGCGCGGGCTGACCGACCTGATCCTGCCGCCCTTGGCCCACGACAGCCCCGAGGCCACCGCGCAGGCGGGTCTCACGCCCAACGCTTGGCGCCGCGTGATCTTCCTCGAGGATCCTGTCTGCGACGGCTGCGGCGCGGCGTTCGAGTACGACGGCGGCGACTTCGCCTCGGACCGCTGCGCCGCCTGTCTGGCCAGGCCCTATCGCTTCGAACGCTGCCGGGCGGCCTGCGTCTACGACGAGGCCTCGCGCGGTCTGATCCTGAAGTTCAAGCACGGCGACCAGCAGCAGTTCGCGCCTCTCTTCGCGCGCTGGCTCTCGCGCGCTGCCGCCCCCCTGATTGAGGCCGCCGACGCTATCGCCCCGGTGCCGCTGCATCCCGGACGCCTGCTGACACGCCGCTTCAACCAGGCCGCCGAGATCGCGCGCCCTCTGGCCCGAGACGCGCGGCGCGACTACCTGCCCGACGCCCTGATCCGCGCCCGCGCCACCGAGACGCAGGGCGGCCGCAGCGCCCGGGGCCGTCGCCTCAACGTCAAGTCCGCCTTCGCCGTCACCGAGGCCGGAGCCCGTCGCGTGCGCGGTCGTCGCATCCTGCTGATCGACGACGTCCTGACCACCGGAGCCACGGCCGAGGCCTGCGCCACCGCCCTTCTGGAGGCCGGAGCCCGCGCCGTGGACCTCGCCGTCGTGGCGAGGGTGCGAACCGCGCGCGAACCGCCTACATAGTCCGATCTCGACCCAGTTTTTCCGGAGTTCCCGCCTTGGCCGACGTCGTGATGTACACCAAGCCCGGCTGCCCCTACTGCATCGCCGCCATGGGTCTGCTGGACCGCAAGGGCATCGATTTCACCGAGATCGTCGCCGCCTTCGATCCGGCGAAGAAGGCCGAGATGGTCGAGAAGTCGGGCGGCCGCATGACCTTCCCCCAGATCTTCATCGACGGTCGCCACATCGGCGGGTCCGACGACCTGCACGCGCTGGACCGCAAGGGCGAGCTCGACCCGCTCCTGGCCGCCTGACGATGTCGGGGCTGCCCATCGCCCTGATCCAGACCCGCACCCCGGCCACCGCCGAGGCGGGCCTTGCGCACGTCGAGCCCCTGATCCGACAGGCGGCGAGCGAGGGCGCCAAACTGATCCTGACGCCGGAAGGCACGAACCTCCTCGAACAGCGCCGCGACCGCCGCGCCGCCGCCATCACCGACGAGGACCAGGACCCCTGCGTCATCGGCCTGCGCCGCCTCGCCACCGAGCTGGACGTCTGGCTGCTGATCGGCTCGGCCATCGTGCGCTCAGGCCACACGGGCGACGATCGCGCCGCCAACCGCTCCCTGCTGATCGACGCGGCGGGGACCATCGTCGCCCGCTACGACAAGCTGCATGTCTTCGACGTCGACCTGCCGAACGGCGAGACCTATCGCGAGAGCGCCACCATCCGGCCGGGCGACGCGGCCGCCGTGGCCGACACGCCGTGGGGACGGCTCGGCCTGACCGTCTGCTACGACGTGCGCTTCCCCCACCTGTTCCGGCAACTGGCCAAGGCCAACGCCGCCCTGATCGCCGTGCCCGCCGCTTTCACCGTCCCGACCGGCGAGGCCCACTGGGAGACCCTGCTGCGCGCCCGCGCCATCGAGACGGGCGCCTTCGTCCTGGCCCCCGCGCAAGGCGGGCTGCACGAGGATGGCCGCAAGACCTGGGGCCGCTCCACCGTCGTCTCGCCGTGGGGCGAGGTGATCGCGAAACTTGACCATGACGCCCCCGGTGTGCTGCACGCCAGCCTCGATCTCTCCGAGGTCGCCCGCGCCCGCGCCGCGATCCCGGCCCTGACCCACGACCGCGAGTTCATCGCCCCGCAATGATCCGCTACGCCCTCCACTGCGACGCCGACCACGGCTTCGAGGCCTGGTTCGGCTCCTCCTCCGACTACGACGACCAGTCCGCGCGCGGGCTGGTCGAGTGCCCCTTCTGCGGCTCGCGCCAGGTCTCCAAGCAGATCATGGCCCCCGCTGTCGCCGGAACGAAGCGCTCCGCCCCTGCCCCCGAGGTCGCGCAGAAGATGCAGACCATGATGATGGAGATGGCCCGCGAGGTCCGCTCCCACGTCGAGCAGAACTTCGACTACGTCGGCGACGCCTTCGCCCGCGAGGCCCGCGCCATCCACGAAGGCAAGTCCGAGAAGCGCGAAATCTACGGCGAGGCCACCCCCGCCGAGGTCAGGGCCCTCAAGGAAGACGGCGTCCCCTGCGCCGCCCTGCCGCCCGCACCGCCGGATCCGGCCAAGGTCAACTGACAGGTCACCTCATGTCCGCCGCCCTGATCGTCGCCCTCGCCCTCCAGACCGCGCCGACGCCCATCGACGACCTGTCCTGGATGGCCGGCTATTGGCTCAGTTGCGAGGGTGGCCGCGAGGTGTCGGAGACCTGGAGCGATCCGCGCGGCGGACTGATGGCAGGCGTCTCCGTGACCGTCGGCCGGTCGGGCCGGGGCTCGCTGGAGTTCATGCGCATCTGGCCCGTCGGCGAGACGCTGGCCTTCTTGGCCCAACCCAGCGGCGGGCCCGCCACCGTCTTCCCCCTGATCGAGTCCAGCCCCGGCCGTGCCGTGTTTGAAAACCCTGAGCACGACTTCCCGCAGCGGGTCATCTACAGCCGAGAGGGTGACGTCCTGACCGGACGCATCGAAGGCCTGGCGAACGGCCAGCCTCAGTCCATGACCTGGACCTACACCGCCGCCCCGCTCAACGACCGATGCCCGAGCTGATCTGGCGGCCGATGACGACGGACGATCTCGACGGCGTCTGCGCCGTCGCGTCGGTCGGCTTTCCCGAGCATTTCGAGGACCGCGACTGCTTCGCCGACCGGCTGTCGCTCCATCCGCAGGGCTGCCGCGTCCTCAGCGATGGCCAAAGCGTCGTCGGCTACCTCATCGCCTACCCCTCGCGGCGAGGGTCGATCCCGCCGCTGAACAGCCGCCTGGACGCCCTCGCTGCCGACCCCGACATCCTCTACCTGCACGACCTCGCCCTGCGGCCCGAGGCCCGCGGCGGCGGCCACGCCCGCCTCGCGATCGAGGCCCTGATCGACCAGGCCAAGGCCGACGGCTGGCCCGCCATCGCCCTCGTCGCCGTCAACGACGCCCAGTCCTTCTGGGCCCGCCACGGTTTCGTCGTCGACGCCTCGCCGGACGCGCGGGCGAAGCTGGCCACCTACGGCCCTGACGCCGTCTACATGATCCGCCCGCTCTGACCCCTCAGCCGCGCGCCAGCGGCAGGAAGTCCACGACCCCGCCCACCTCCACGGCCGACGCCCCCACCGTCCTGCGGATCAATCCGTCCGCCCCACTCAGGACCGTCAGCATCGCCGAATCCTGATCCGGCAGCGCCCGCACCCGCATCTCACCATCAGGGCCCGGCACCCGCACCGCCCGCATCCAGTGCTCGCGCGGCCCGTTCGCCGCCAGGGGCTCGGCCAGCCGCCCCGTTTCCATCACCGGCCGCCCGTCCCCACCCTGCATCGCCGCCAGCAGGGGCTTGAGGAACAGCTCCGCGCAGACCAGCGCCGACACCGGATTGCCCGGCACTCCCAGCAGCCGTCGCCCATCTGGCAGCACCGCCCCCCATAGCGGCTTGCCCGGCCGCATGGCGATACCTTCCACCAGGAACGCCGCCCCCAACGCCCGCGCCGCCGGCTTGACCCGGTCGTGATCGCCCACGGACGCCCCGCCGATCACCACGATCACCTCGGCCTCGGCCCCGGCCAACGCCGCCTCGATTCCGTCCTGAGTGTCCCCGACCAGCGCCAGCCGCGTCACGGACGCCCCCGCCCGCCCCGCGACCCTGGCCACCCCCGGCCCCGCCGCGTCGAAAATCTGGTGCGGCCCCGCCTCTTCGCCCGGTGCGACCACCTCATCCCCGCCCGCCAGCACGGCCACGCGCGGTCGCCGCGCGCAGGTCACCTCGTCTACCCCGGCCGCCGCCGCCAGCGCGATCCGCCACGGATCCAGCCGCACGCCCGGTGCCAGCAACACCTGTCCCGCTGCGAAGTCCGTGCCCCGTCCGCGCACCCAGGTCGGCGCCTCCGGCCCGACCCCGAGCACCAGCTGGCCGTCCTCGACCCGCGCCTCCTCCTGGATCACCACCCGGTCGGCGCCCATCGGCAGGGGCGCCCCGGTGAAGATGCGCACTGCTTCCCCAGGCCCGACCGCGCCCGCGAACCCCGCCCCGGCCGCGCTCTCGCCCACGATCCTCAGCGGCCGCCTGCCCAGGTCCGCCGTCCGCACCGCCCAACCGTCCATGGCCGAGGCGTCGAACGGCGGCTGGTCCCGGCTCGCCCGCACGGGCTCGGCCAGCCAGCGCCCGTCCGCCCCGTCCAGCGCCACCCGCTCGGACGCCAGCACGCCGACCCCCACCAGCAGCGCCTCCCGCGCCGCCTCGACGCTCATCAGGCTCACGCCGCCGCCGTCCAGTCGCCCGACGCCCCGCCGGACTTGGCCAGCAGCCGCACCCCCTCGATCGTCATCCCCCGATCCGCCGCCTTCAGCATGTCGTAGAGCGTCAGGAGCGCCACCGACACGGCCGTCAGGGCCTCCATCTCCACCCCCGTCCGCCCCGTGGTCCGCGTCACCGCGCTGACCGTCAGCCCCGACCCGTCCGCGCTCGGCTCCACCGACACCACCGCCGCGTCCAGCGGCAGGGGATGACACAGGGGGATCAGCTCGGCCGTCTTCTTGGCCGCCATGACCCCCGCGATCTCCGCCACGGCCCGCACGTCGCCCTTTCGCCCCCCGCCCGACAGGGCCAGCGCCAGGGTCTCGGCCGCCATGACGATCCGCCCCTCGGCCCGCGCCTCCCGCGCCGTCTCGGCCTTCGCCGACACATCGACCATCCCCGCCCGGCCCTCGGCGTCGACGTGGGTCAGGATCTTGCCCATCTCAGGTCTCCATCAGCCGGGGCATGATCTCGACCAGGTTGCAGGGCCGGTGGCGGCTGTCCAGCTGCCAGCGGATCACCTTGTCCCAGCCGTCGCGCACCGCCCCGTTCGAACCCGGCAGGCAGAAGACGAACACCCCCCCGATTATCCCCGCCGTCGCCCGCGACTGCAGCGTCGACAGGCCGATGGTCTGATAGCTGACGGTGTGGAACACCACCGAGAAGCCCTCGATCCGCTTGTCGAACAGCGGCTCCAGCGCCTCGGGCGTCACGTCGCGCCCCGTCAGCCCCGTCCCGCCCGTCGTGATGATGGCGTCGACCGCCCCCGCCTCGATCCAGCCCCGCACCGTCGCCCGGATCGCCTCGACGTCGTCGGGCACGATGGCCTTGCCCGCCAGCTGATGCCCCGCCGCCTTCACCCGCTCGGCCAGGATGGCGCCCGAGGTATCGGTCTCATCATCGCGCGTGTCCGACACGGTCAGGACCGCCACCCGCACAGGCGTCAGCGCGTGATCCAGCAGCAGTTTGCCGCCCGGCGCCGGCAGCACATCCGCATCGCTCATTGATCTGTCTCCGTCTTCCACCGCGCCGCATCGGCATGGTCCGACGCCCGCGGCTCGATCCAGCGGCGCCCATCCGGCCCGTCCTCGCGCTTCCACAGCGGCGCGCGCGTCTTCAGCTGATCCATCAGGAAGTCCGCCGCGTCGAACGCCGTGCGCCGATGCGCGGCCGCCGCCGCGACGAAGACGATCGCCTGGCCGGGCCGCACCTCGCCCCATCGGTGCACGGTCAAGAGGTCGATCAGGTCGAACCGCGCCCGCGCTTCGGCCTCCAGCGCCGCCATGCCGTCCTCGGTGAAGCCGCGCCAGGCGTCCAGCGTCAGGGTCTCGACGGCCCGCCCGTCCGTCTCCGCCCGGCACAGACCCGTGAAGCTGACCACCGCCCCCACATCGCTCCTTCCGGCGCAAAAACCCGCCAGCAAGGCCCCCGGATCGATCGCCCCATCCTCCAGCCGCGCCACGGCTTCAGCCCCCCGACACCGGCGGCGCGAACGCCACCTCGTCGTCGGTGCTCACGGCCACGTCGCCGCGCACCACCACCTTGTTCACCACCGTCATCCGCCCCGGCCGCGCCAGCCGCTCGGCCAGACCCTCATGCTCCGACAGCACCGCCACCAGCGCCTCGGTTGACGCCCCCTCCATCTCCCGCTCGCGCCATCCGGCGACGTCGGCGAAGGCCCCGAACAGCAGAACGCGCGGCACGCCTCAGCCTCCCGTCATCGACATGGGCCGGGCGACGGCGGGCGACGCCCCGGCGGCTATGCGGAAATCATGCGCCCCCGGCTTCCTCGCCACGGCCTCGCGGATCGCCCGCTCGACCGCCGCCTCTCCGCCTGTCTCCAGCGCCCCGGCCAGATCGGCGTGATCCTCCTGCCCCAGGCACAGATAGAGCCGCCCGGTGCAGGTCACCCGCACCCGGTTGCAGTCGCCGCAGAAGTTGTGGGTCATCGGGGTGATGAAGCCCAGCGTCCCGCCGGTCTCCTCGACCCGCACATAGCGCGCCGGCCCAGCCGTCCGCCGGGCCAGCGGCGTCAGCGTCCAGCGCGCCTCCAGCCGCGTGCGCACCTGGGCCAACGACAGGAACTGCGCCGTTCGGTCCGCCCCGATCTCGCCGATCGGCATGGCCTCGATCAGGCTGATCTCATGGCCCTCGCCGTGCGCCCAGGCGATCAGTTCAGCCAGCTCGCCTGCATTGTCGTCCGCCAGCGCGACCGCATTGATCTTGACCGCCAGCCCCGCCGCCTTCGCCGCCACGATGCCCCCCAGCGCGCGCGCCACATCCCCGCCCCGCGTCAGCCGCCGATAGGTCTCGGGCTCGCGCGTATCCAGCGACACATTCACACGCCGCACCCCGTGACCGGCCAGCGCCGCCGCATGCTGGGCCAGCCGCGTCCCATTGGTCGTCAGCGTCAGCTCCTCCAGCGCGCCCGACGCCAGATGCCGCGACAGCCGCCGGACCAGATCCATCACATCGCGCCGCACCAGCGGCTCCCCGCCCGTCAGTCGGATGCGCCTTGCCCCCAGCCTCACGAAACTGGACGCCAGTCGATCCAGCGCCTCGACCGACAGCACCTCATCCCTGGGCAGGAACCTCTGCCGCTCGGCCATGCAGTAGACGCAGCGCAGATCACACCGATCCGTCACCGACAGCCGCACATAGCGCACCGCCCGACCCAGCGGGTCGATCAGGGGCGAGGCTGTCTCTGCGAAAGCGGCGGCCGACATGGAAAGGAAAGCATAGCCCCCGCGCGGCGATGCGAAAGCCGCTTCGCGCTTTCGCCGAGGCGAATGCGCCGGTTACAGCGCGCGACGATGGTACATCTCGGGGGAGAGAAAATGGCGCACCCGAAGAGATTCGAACTCCTGACCCCCAGATTCGTAGTCTGGTGCTCTATCCAGCTGAGCTACGGGTGCGCGCGACCATGAACGGCGAGGGCGGGTCTTTAACGGCTCGAACCCGACCGCGCAACCCGGATTTGACGCCTCCATGGTCCGGTGCGGGGTTGGCGCGGGGGCGTGGTGCCCCTAGGTCGGAAGACGACCTTCCCGTCGCCGGACTTCACCTCATGCGTCTCGCGTCCCTCGCCCGTCCCGTGGTCGCCGTCTTGGCCCTGACGCTGGCCGCCTGCCAGCCCTCGATCACGGCCCGGCCCGCGCCGACCCAGACGCCGACGGCCAGCGTCCCGGCCGCGCCCCCCGCCCGAGGCCCCTTCGTCTCCGCCGCCAATCCCCTGGCGGTCGAGGCGGGACTCGAGGTGCTGCGACGCGGAGGATCGGCGGTCGACGCGGCGGTGGCGATCCAGGCGGTGCTGGGCCTCGTCGAGCCCCAGTCGTCGGGCCTCGGCGGCGGCGCCTTCCTCATGCATTTCGACGCGGCGACCGGCGAGACCGTCGTCTATGACGGCCGCGAGACGGCTCCAGCCGCCACCACGCCCGAGCTGTTCTACGAGAATGGGCGTCCGTTGGGCTTCGGCGATGCGGTGCTGAGCGGCCGCTCCACCGGCGTTCCGGGCGCCGTCGCAGCGCTCTCGATGGCGCAGGCCGAGCACGGCCGCCTGCCCTGGAGCCAGCTGTTCGGCGAGGCCGAGCGCCTGGCCCGCGACGGCTTCGTCGTCAGCCCGCGTCTCGCCGGCATGATCGCCCTGACGCGCGGCCAGGCCCGCACCGACTGGGCCAATGCCTACTTCACCCGGCCCGACGGCCAGCGGTATCAGGCGGGCGATACCCTGCGGAACCCGGCCTACGCCGACACTGTGGCGACGCTCGCCCGCGAGGGCATCGAGGCCTTCCGCTCCGGTCCCATCGCCGATGCGATCGTTCAGGCCGTGCGGGCCGAGCCGCGCCCCGGCGCCCTGACCCACGCCGACCTCGCCGCCTATCGCCCCATCAAGCGCGACGCCCTGTGCCGCCCGTTCCAGGTCTATGTGATCTGCGTGCCACCGCCGCCGTCCAGCGGCGTGGCTGTGCTTCAGCTGCTGGCCATGGCCGAAACCCCGACCATCGCGCCGCTGCTGGCCCAAGGCGAGACAAGCGCCGAGGCCTGGATCGCCTTCGCCCAGATTCAGCGGCTGATGTACGCCGACCGCGACCGCTACGTCGGCGACCCGGCCTTCGTCGGCGTGCCCGTGGCCGGCCTACTGGACGAGGACTATGTCGCCGCCCGCGCCGCCCTGGCCCCCGGCCTGACCGGCGCGGCAGAGGCCGGAACGCCGCCGGGCGGCGTCTTTCGCGCGCCGGACGCCACGACCGAGCCCGCCGGCACCAGCCACTTCGTCGTGGTCGACGCCGAGGGCAACGCCGTCTCCATGACCACGACGGTCGAGAGCGTCTTCGGCTCGGGCCGGATGGCGGCGGGCTTCTTCCTCAACAACCAGCTGACCGACTTCTCCTTCGTCCCGACCCGCCCGGACGGCGGAGAGGCGGCCAATGCGGTCGCGCCCGGCAAGCGCCCGCGTTCGTCCATGTCGCCGATCATCATTCTGGACCGGCAGGGGCGTCTGGTCGGAGCGGTCGGATCGCCCGGCGGCCCGTCGATCCTGGCCTACAACGCCAAGGCCCTGATCGGGACGCTGGTCTGGGGGCTGCCGATGCAGGCGGCGATCGGCCTGCCCAACCTGGTCGCGCGCGGCTCCGGCTTCGGGGCCGACACGGCCCGCTTTGGCCCGACGCTCGCCGAGCAGCTGGCGGCGGGGGGCGTCACGCTCGCGCCCAACCAGTCCGAGACCTCGGGCCTGCACGGTGGCCTGTGGCGACAGGGCCCCGACGGCTGGGCCTGGGACGGCGGCGCCGACGACCGCCGCGAGGGCGTGGCGCGGACGCGATAGGGCGCGACGCCCTACTTCAGCGCCAGCGTCACCTGCTTGATCTCCACGTATTCGTCGATGCCGTGGGTCGAGCCCTCGCGGCCATAGCCGGACGCCTTGACCCCGCCGAAAGGCGCGACCGCCGTCGACATGAGCCCGGTGTTGACGCCGATCATGCCCGCCTCGATCCGCCGCCCGACACGCATGGCGCGGTCCAGGTCGCGGGTGAAGACGTAGGACGCCAGGCCGAATTCCGAGTCATTGGCCTTCTGAAGGCACTCCTCCTCCGTCTCGAACGGAAAGACCGGGATCAGTGGCCCGAACGTCTCCTCCTCGCGGAACAGCTTGTCGTCGCCGCCCAGCGTCACCGTCGGCTGGAAGAACCGCCCGCCCAGCGCATGCCGTGCGCCACCAATCAGCACCCGGGCCCCGGAGGCCACGACCCGCTTCAGGTGATCCTCGACCTTGGCCACGGCCTTGTCCTCGATCAGGGGCCCGACCTTGACGCCGTCCTCGAACGCCGGCCCCATCGGAATCTTCGCCACGGCTTCGGCCAGCTTCGCCGCATAAGCCTCCGCCACCGACGCCTGGACATAGACCCGGTTCGGGCAGACGCAGGTCTGGCCGGAGTTGCGGAACTTGCCCTTGATCGTCTCGGCGACCGCGAGGTCCAGGTCCGCGTCCTCGAACACCATGAGGGGCGCCGCCCCACCCAGCTCCATCGACACCCGCTTGAGGGTCGGCGCGCACTGCTCGGCCAGCTTGCGACCGATCGGCGTCGAGCCCGTGAAGCTCAGTTTGCGGATCAGAGGCGAGGACGTCAGCACGCCCCCGATGGTCGCCGCATCTCCCGTGACGACGCTCAGCGCCCCCTTCGGCAGCCCGGCCTCATAGGCCAGCTCCACCAGAGCGATCGCCGTGAACGGCGTCTGGCTGGCCGGCTTGACCACCGCCGTGCAGCCCGCGGCGAACGCCGGTCCCAGTTTCCGCGTCAGCATGGCGGCGGGGAAGTTCCACGGCGTGATGAGGGCGCACGGCCCCACCGCTTCCCGGAACGTCACGATGACATGGCCCAAGGGGCTGTCCTGGGTGTCGCCCAGCAGCCGCTCGGCCTCGCCCGCGAACCATTTCAGGAAGCTGTTGGCGTAGACCGCCTCGCCTCGCGCCTCCTCGAACGGCTTGCCGTTCTCCAGCGCCATGAGGGCGCCCAGCCCATCCAGGTTCTCATCGATCAGCCGCGCCCAATCACGCAGGAAGGTCGCCCGCTTGTGCGGATCGGTCCGCGACCATTCGGGAAAGGCGTCGTGCGCGGCCTTAACCGCCCGCTCCGTCTCGGCGACGCCCAGGTCCGGCACATGGCCGATGATCTCGCCGGTCGCCGGATCGTCGACCGCGATGCGCTTGGCCCCCGTCACCACCTCTCCGGCGATCAGGGCGTGTTCGCGCAGCAGCTTCAGGCCGGCGTCGCGGGCGGCGGTATTCATGGGCGGGTCCTCAGGCGAATGCGGTCGGCGGAACAACGGGCGCCCGTCGAAACGGCTGCCACGCCCCGTAAGTGGCCGATCGCCACAGCCATTCCAAGGGGCCGTAGCGGAACCGCGCCAGCCACCACCGGCTGAAGACGATCTGCAGGGCGAAGGTCGGAACCGCGATGGCCAGACAGGTCAGCGCCCCGCCCCACCGCATGAGCCCCAGGCCGAAGCCGTAGAAGACGAACAGATAAACCACGCTCTGGGTCAGATAGTTCGTCAGGGCCATCCGCCCGACGTCGCCCAAACCCGCCAGCAGCCGCCGCCCGGCGCTCCTCTGCATCAGCACCACCAGCCCGGCGCCATATCCCAGCGCCAGCACCTGCTGGCCCGACCGATGGAGGACCTCATGCGCAATCTCTCCGGCGAGCGTCAGCTCGACCGTCGCGCCCACCGCCACGTCCGCCACGCTCAGGACCAGCCCCACCCCGATCAGCCGGGGCGCCCAGCGACGGAATGCGGCGGCATGTTCGCCGGGCCGGATCAGCCAGCCCTTCCGATAGAGCCAGAAGCCCACCAGGAACCGGCCCAGCACCGTCGCCATATAGCTCCAGGCGAAGACCGACAGGAACCACTCGTCGCCCGCGCCCCGGATCAACTCCCTGGTGTAGGCGGGCCAGTCGTTGTCGAGGAACACGATCCAGCGCCGCTCGATCCCCGCCTCCCAGGCCTGCACCAGCGGCGGGGTCGCCCCCGTGGCCGCCTCGACCCAGGCCAGGTGGATCGGCAAAACGAGGCCCGCGAACAGCGACAGCAGGACCCCGCCGATCAGCAGCGTCCGGTCCGGCGCCCTCCGGAACAGGATCAGCACCAGAGCCGCCAGCGCGTAAATCTGCAGGATGTCGCCGAAGAAGATCGCCGCCACATGGACCGTGCCGATGGCCAGCAGGATCAGCACCCGCCGCAGATAGAGCCGCATCCCGTCCACGCCCTTCGCCTCGGCCCGGCCCAGGAACATGGCGAAGCCGAAGCCGAACAGCATGGAGAACAGGGCCTGCGCCTTGCCCTCCCAGAAGACGTCGAAGACCAGCCCCAGCGGCCCGTCGATCGCGGCGGTCGGCAGGGCCTCGGTCAGCCGCTCGGGGATGGCGAACTCGGGGTGGCCGTACAGGTTGATCAGCATCACCCCGAACAGGGCGAAGCCGCGGATCACGTCCAGTTCCGGCGTGCGGTCCTGTCCGACCGGCTCCATCGTC
This sequence comes from Brevundimonas bacteroides DSM 4726, assembly GCF_000701445.1. Lineage (GTDB taxonomy): Bacteria > Pseudomonadota > Alphaproteobacteria > Caulobacterales > Caulobacteraceae > Brevundimonas > Brevundimonas bacteroides. Next base: position 176,203 of record NZ_JNIX01000013.1, on the reverse strand, counting down.
GCCATGCCAGCCCCCCGAGAGCAAGGGACAAGCCTAGCCGTATGGAGGCCGCCGTGTCACCGGCCTACTGGCAGGCCAGGCACTCGTCGTAGTCGGTCTTGGCGGCCGAGAAGAGGTCGGGCTGGTTGGGATCCGGCTCCTCGGTCTCCTTGCCGTCCGCGCCGGCGAAGGCCGCCCGCTGCACCGACTTGGAGCGCAGGTAGTAGAGCGACTTCACCCCGCTCTCCCACGCCTTCCAGTGTAGCATGTGCAGGTCCCACTTGTTCACGTCGCCGGGGATGAACAGGTTGATCGACTGCGCCTGGCAGATGTCGGCCGACCGATCCGCCGACAGCTCGACCACCCAGCGCTGGTCCAGCTCGAAGGCGGTCTTGAACACGCTCTTCTCGTCGTCGGTCAGGAAGTCGAGGTGCTGGACCGAGCCCTCGTGCTCCAGGATCGAGGACCACGTGGCGTCGGTGTTCTTGCCGTAGCCCTCGAGCAGCTGCTCCAGGTACGGGTTCTTGACAGCGAACGAGCCCGACAGGGTCTTGTGGGTGTAGATGTTGGCCGGGATCGGCTCGATTCCGGCGCTGGTCCCGCCGCAGATGATCGAGATCGAGGCCGTCGGCGCGATGGCCAGCTTGTGGCTGAACCGCTCCATCACCCCGCGTTCTGCCGCGTCCTCGCACGGGCCCTTCTCCTCGGCCAGCAGGCGGCTCGCCTTGTCGGCCTCGCGACGCAGATGCTTGAACAGCCGCATGTTCCACGACTTGGCCATGGCGCTCTCGAACGCCACGCCCTGGCTCTGTAGGAAGGAGTGGAAACCCATCAGCCCCAGACCCACCGACCGCTCGCGCTTGGCGGAATAGACGGCGGCGGCCATCTCCGGCGGGGCGCGGGTGATGAAGTCCTCCAGCACATTGTCCAGGAACCGCATCACGTCCTCGATGAAGCGGGGCTCCTCGCGCCACTCCAGGAACTTCTCGGCGTTGACCGACGATAGGCAGCAGACCGCCGTCCGGTCGATGCCCAGGTGGTCCGGGCCGGTGTGCAGCATGATCTCGGAGCAGAGGTTGGACTGTTTGACCTTCAGGCCCAGGTCCTTCTGGTGCTGCGGCATCTGCCGGTTCACCGTGTCGGAGAAGATCAGATAGGGCTCGCCGGTCTGCAGCCGGATCTCCAGGATCTTCTGCCACAGGCTGCGCGCATCGACCTTGCGGATCGTCTCGCCGGTCTTGGGCGACCGCAGGGCGAAGTCCGAGCCGGCCTTTACGGCTTCCATGAACTCGTCGGTGATGTTCAGGCCGTGGTGCAGGTTCAGGGACTTGCGGTTGAAGTCGCCCGAGGGCTTCCGGATCTCCAGGAACTCCTCGATCTCAGGGTGGTGGACGTCCAGGTACACCGCCGCCGAGCCCCGGCGCAGCGAGCCCTGCGAAATCGCCAGCGTCAGCGAATCCATCACGCGGATGAAGGGGATGATGCCGCTGGTCTGGCCCGCGCCCTTCACCTTCTCGCCGATGGAGCGGACCCCGCCCCAGTAGGTGCCGATGCCGCCGCCGTTGGACGCCAGCGACACGTTCTCGTTCCAGACGCGCTGGATGCCGTCCAGGCTGTCCTGCACCGAGTTCAGGAAGCAGGAGATTGGCAGGCCGCGATTGGCCCCACCGTTCGACAGCACCGGCGTCGAGGGCATGAACCAGAGCTTCGACATATAGTCATAGACGCGCTGGGCGTGGTCGGCGTCGTCCGAGAAGGCGGTGGAGACCCGGGCGAACATGTCCTGGTAGCTCTCGCCCGGCAGCAGGTAGCGATCCTCCAGCGTCTTCTTGCCGAAGTCGGTCAGCAGGTCGTCGCGTGAGCGGTCCAGTTCGAGCGACCGGACCACCGTCAGATGGGGTTTCTCGGTCGTCGGCGCAGTCGCAACCGACTGGAGTTCCACCGTCTTCAACGCTTCACCGCCAGCCATAATCATCCTGCCCCGAACTAAAATCTAAAGTGAGCCGCCTGCGCCGTGACCACATCATCTTGTGGCCGAAGCGCTCCCCGAACCCACATATGGGGCGCAGATGGTGAACGACCCGTCAACGCCTTGACGTCGCATTTCGTGCGCGAATCACATCGGGACGGGGGATGAGCCTGTTGAAAAGGCGCGACGGCGATGCGACGGCGGCCGGGTCGGCGCAATCAACAAGCCGTGATCGGGAACGCGGCCCCAGCTTGGCCGTTCGAGGCCGATGCTTCCCTCCGGACCCGTCCCATATCTGCGCCGCGCGATCGCCTTCGCCCGCGTGGAGTTCGCCGCCCTCTCCGCCCTCATGATCATCGGCCTCGGCGTCGCCGCCTTCGCCGAACTCGCCGACGACATGACCGAGACCGACGGCCGAAACTTCGACCAGGCCGTGCTGTGGGCGCTGCGCCCCGCGGCCGATCCGTCCAATGCGCTGGGGCCGTGGTGGCTGGAGACGGCGGCCAACGACCTGACCGCGCTCGGCGGCATCTCGGTCCTGACCCTGTTCGCCGTGGCCGCCGTGGGCTTCCTGCTTATCCAGCGAAAGCGGCTGTCGGCGGTCCTGCTGGTGCTCGGCCTGCTCGGCGGCGTGGCGCTCAGCGAGGGCCTGAAAGCCCTGTTCGAACGGGAGCGCCCGCCCTCGGCCTATCAGGCGGTCGAGACCCTCAACGCCAGCTTCCCGTCCGGCCATGCCCTGTTGTCCACCGTCTTCTACCTCAGCCTGGCGGTCATGCTGTCGCGCGCCTTTCCGCGGCGGCGGCTGAAGATCTATGTGCTCGGCGTCGGCATCCTGATCGCGGTCCTCGTCGGACTGACCCGAATCTATCTCGCCGCCCACTGGGCCACCGACGTCTTCGCCGGCTGGAGCATCGGGGCCGCCTGGGCCATGGCGCTCTGGCTCGTCAGCCATGCTGTCGGGCGGCGCCAGGCCCGCGCCCACGCCGCCCTCGTCGACGAACCGGCGCTCGTCGAGACGTGAGATTTCATTAGGTCGGGCGGGCGCGCGGCGTTAACTATGGCGGCTCGTGACCTTTGGAGGTCGTCATGATCAGCCTGATCCTCGCCGCAATGATCGCCGCCCCCGCCCCCCAGGCGGTTCAGGCGACGCTGCAGTCCTGCGCGATGGAAGGCGGCCGCTGGGTCTGCCGCTACGCCGTGCCCGACATCGAGATCGTGCCCCTGCCCGGCGACAACATCGTCGCCGACGCCCCGGCCGCCGTCCTGATCGGGGGTGACGCCCCCTCGGCCACCGAGGTCGTGCCCGCTGCGCCGGAGGTGTCCACCACCCCTCCTCCTCCCGCGCCCGAGCGCCGGACGATCAACCTCGACGCCGGCATCCTGACCGAGCGCGAGGCCCGCCTCGTCGCCCGCTGCGCCGACGCGCCGTGGTACGCGATCTGCCTGCCCGATGATCGCCGGGCGGCCCGCACGCTGAAGGAAAAGCAGGACGCCTTCGAGGTCGTCCGTCGCACCGTCACGTCACGGCTGGCCGAGGACGACTGCGACGGTGCCGTCAAGGCGGCGCTGGACGGCGGCTACCTCGACTTCGCCGGTCAGGTTCGGGCTTTCTGCCAGGGCGACGCTGCGTCCGCCGCCGCAGGCGAAGACTAGCGAACCCCGTCCATCTGCGCCGCGATCCGCGCTGCGGCCATCAGCGGGTCCTCCGCCGCGATCACCGGCCGCGCCACCACCAGATGCGTCGCCCCGGCCCTAAGCGCGTCGGCCGGCGTCGCCACCCTCTGCTGATCGCCTAGCTCCCCGCCCGCGGGCCGCACGCCCGGCGTGACAATCAGGAAGTCTGGCCGCCCCGCTTCGACGGCGATCTCACGCACCCGCGCCGCCTCCAGCGGGCTCGACACCACCCCGTCGACGCCGCAGTCCAGCGCCTGGCGCACCCGCGCCTCCACTAACTCGGCCGCGCCCGCCGAATAGCCGATCTCCCTCAGGTCGGCGTCCGACAGACTGGTCATCACCGTCACCGCCAGGATCTTCGTCGCGTGCCCGCCGCGCCCCGTCACCGCCGCCCGCATCACCTGCGGCTCGGCGTGGACCGTCAGCAGGTCACACCCGCCCTCGGCCACCGACCGCGCAGCGCCCTCCACCTGGGCACCGATGTCGTGCAGCTTCCAGTCCTGGAAGACCTTCTTGCCCCGCGCCCTCAAGCGATGGGCGAAGTCCACCCCGCCCGGACGCGCCAAGAGCGTCAGCCCGACCTTGTAGAACTCCACCATATCGCCGACCCGATCGACCACGGCCTCGGCGGCTTCCACCGAGGGCAGGTCCAGTCCGACGATCAGGCGCGGGTCCGAGGCGAGGGGCGAGGTCATCGACGATCTCCGGCCGAGCGGCTAGACGAGGGGATGTCACGTCAGGATTCGGCTATCGGGGACCGGCCATGAACGCGCTCGATCTGGGGGTCAACCTGTTCGTGGCCCTGTTCGCCCTGCTCGACCCCATCGGCAACATCCCGATCTTCGCCGCCGCCACGGCCGGAGCCAGCGCGCGTCAGCGGTTCTCGGTGTCGGTGCTGCTGTGCCTGTTCATCGCGGCGTTTCTGACCTTCTTCTTCTTCACAGGCCTTTGGCTGCTGCAGTTCTTCGGCATCTCGCTGGCGGCCTTCCGCATCGCGGGCGGCATCCTGCTCTTGTTGCTCGGGCTGGACATGACGCGCGGCGACTTCCTGACCATGTTCGCCGACAAGGATGCGGCCGCCGACGCTCAGGACGTTCGCGGCTACGCCCAGCGCCGCTTCAAGCGCCTGATCGTCCCCTTCGCCATGCCGCTGCTGATCGGCCCCGGCGCCATCTCCACCATCATCATCCAGGCCGGCGAAGCCCAGGAGATAGGCTACGCAGGCACCATCGCGGGCCTGATCGCCATTGGCGCGGCGGCGCTCGCCACCCTCGTTACCTTCGCCGCCACTGGCCCGATCAGCCGCGTGCTGGGCGACGTTGGCATGGCCATCATCGTACGGGTTCTCGGCCTGATCCTGTGCGCCCTGGCCATCCAGTTCATGCTCGCCGGCCTCAGCGAGGCTCTGCCGGGCATGTTCGCCTCCGGCGTCACCGCGCCGTATCCCGACGGGGGGCACTGAGGCTTTAGATCCGCCCCAGCCGCTTCGCGTGCCCCGCCACCATCCTTAGCGCCACGCCGTCGGGCAGCAGCTTGCCCAGCGCCGCCAGCACGTTGTTCATTGCTCCCGGCGTCACCCTCGGCCGATCCGCCTCGCAGGCGTCGTAGGCGACGCGGGCCACATGCTCGGCCGTCTGCCACATCCACGCCGGATAGGCCGACGTCACCTGCTCGCGCGACCCGTTCACGTCGTGGAACTCGGTCAGGGTGTAGCCGGGGCACAGGGCCGTCACATGCACCCCCGTCCCCCGCGTCTCTAGCCACAGCCCCTGCGACGCCTTGATCAGGAAGCTCTTGATCGGCCCGTACAGGGTGTCGCCCCCCGTCGCGGGCATCTGCCCCGCCAGCGACGCGACATTGATCACCCGCCCGAACCCGCGCTCCACCATCGCCGGCAGGAACAGCCGCGACAGGGCCACCGGTGCGGTCAGCATGACCCGGATCATGGCCTCATGCGCCTCGGGTTCTGTCTGAAGAAAACCGGTGGTCCGCGAGAAACCCGCGTTGTTGATCAACCCATCGACGATCAGGCCACGCGCGGCGACGGCATCGAACAGGGTCTTGGGAGCATCGGCGTCGCCCAGATCGGCGGCGATCACAACGACGCCGACCCCATGCGCCGCCCGCAGCTCCCCGGCCAACGCCTCCAGCGCGCTTTCCCGCCGCGCCGTCAGGATCAGGTCCCAGCCGCGCGCCGCATAGACCCGCGCCAGCGCCGCCCCGATCCCGGCCGAAGCCCCGGTGATCAGGATGCGCGGACACCGCCCGGCCGATCGGCTCACGCCGCGACGGTCTCCGCCGCGCGGATGGCCTCGCTGCACGAGCCGTGGATCTGCACCCCGGCCAGCGCCGGCGCGTTCTCGGCCAGCAGATCGGCGATGGTGATCTTGGCCAGCGCATCCGACGCGGCCTGATCGGCCAGCGTCAGCACCTTGCCCACCTGGCGCGGGATGTGCTGGCCCACGGGACACCCCTTGGCCCCCGCCGGCGGCGAGCCCAGGTGAGCGCAGCCATTCACGGCCTTCAGAACCTCGTCCAGCCGGATGTCCTCGGGCTGGCGCAACAGCCACGACCCACCCGAAGCCCCCGGCCGCGTGGCGATCAGTGCGGCCTTGGCGAGCAGCGCCGTGACCCGGCGGATCACCACCGGATTGGTCGGCACCGAGGCGGCCAGAATCGCGCTGGGCGCCGCGCGCGAAGCATCGAACGCCCCCTTGTGGGCCAGATAGGCCAGGGCGTGGGCGGCGACGGGAAAGCGTTGGCTGTCGGACATGTTTTCCAGGTTCCAGGCGATAAATAGGGGCTTCGCACATGTTTCACAAATGCGGTCGCGCGCGCCGGGTCCGCAATCCTCGCGCGCGCGATTGAAACCCCCTTACAATGAGCCTAAAGGCGCTCCGCTTTGATGGGCGCGCGTGCGGCGCGACCCGGAGGATACTCATGGCAGGGGATGCATCCCCCCCGGTCCCTGGCCCCGACGACGGCGCTCCCCCCGCCCCGTCACAGACCACCAAGGACCCGACCGCCCCGGCCCCCGCCGACGGTCACGACAACGGCCACGCCAGGACTGGCAAGACGGCCCTCATCATCGGGGCCATCGGCGTCGTCTTCGGCGACATCGGCACCAGCCCGCTCTACGCCATGCGCGAGGCCCTGCACCATTCCCGCAGCGGCGGCGCGGCCGAGCTCGCGGTGCTCGGCGTCGTCTCGCTCGTCTTCTGGGCGCTGATCCTGGTCGTCACGATCAAATACGTCGTCTTCCTCATGCGGGTCGACAACAAGGGCGAGGGCGGCACGCTCGCCCTCATGGCGTTGGCCCAGCACGCGGTCGGCCGACGCTCCGCCGCCATCTTCCTGCTCGGAGTCTGTGGGGCGGCGTTGTTCTACGGCGACGGCGTGATCACGCCGGCCATCTCGGTGCTTTCGGCGATCGAGGGCCTGAAGGACGCGCCCGGCATCGGGCCCTCGCTCACGCCCTATGTCCTGCCGATCGCGGCGGGCATCCTGATCGCGCTGTTCATGATCCAGTCGCGCGGCACGGGCTCCATGGCGCGCTTCTTCGGACCCCTGACGCTGGTCTGGTTCCTGATCCTGGCGGCGCTCGGCGTCTATCACATCTTCGACGACATCTCGATCCTGAGGGCACTGTCACCCCACTACGGCGTCGCCTTCCTGTTCGACAACGGCTTCCTGGGCTTCGTCATCCTGGGCAGCGTCTTCCTCGCCGTGACCGGCGCTGAGGCGCTCTACGCCGACATGGGCCATTTCGGCAAAAGCCCGATCCGGCTCGGCTGGCTCTGGGTCGTCCTGCCCTGCCTCACGCTGAACTACCTGGGCCAGGGCGCCTTCGTGCTCGCCAACCGCGAGGCGGTCGAGAACCCCTTCTGGCTCATGGTGCCCCAGTTCGCCTACTGGCCCGTCCTCATCATGGCCACCATCGCCACCGTCATCGCCAGCCAGGCGGTGATCACCGGCGCCTTCTCGGTGACGCAACAGGCGGTCCAGCTGGGCCTTCTGCCCCGCATGTCCATCCTGAACACGTCCGAGAGCCAGGCCGGCCAGATCTACGTCCCCGCCGTCAACTCCCTGCTGATGGTCGGGGTGCTGGCCCTGCTGGTGACCTTCCAGACCTCCTCGGCCCTGGCCGCCGCCTACGGCATCGCCGTCACCGGCTCCATGTTCGTCGACAGCCTTCTGGCCTGGTTCATCGTCCGGAACCTGTGGAAGTGGTCCGTGCCGCTCAGCCTAGGGGCCATCTCGCCGTTGGTGGCCATCGATCTGGTGTTCATGACGTCCAACATGCTGAAGATCCCGCAAGGCGCGTGGATGCCTCTGGTGCTGGGCGCGGGTCTGGTCACCATCATGTGGACCTGGACGCGCGGGTCGCAGATCCTGACCGCCAAGGCCAAGAAGGACAGCCTGCCTCTGGTCGACCTGATCGAGATGCTGCGGGCCCGCCCGCCGCACCGCGCGCCCGGCACGGCCGTCTTCCTGACCAGCGATCCCGACGTCGCCCCGGTCGCGCTGATGCACAATCTCAAGCACAACAAGGTGCTGCACGAGAAGAACGTCATCCTGACGGTCAAGACGCTGGACCGCCCGCGCGTGCCCGAGGCCGATCGCTTCGTGATGGAGTCCATCAACGACGACTTCAAGAAGATCACCCTCAGCTACGGCTTCATGGAAAGCCCCGTAGTGCCCCGCGCGCTCAGCCAGTGCCGCAAGCAGGGTCTGAAGTTCGACATCATGTCGACCAGCTTCTTCCTGGGCCGCCGTTCGGTGGTGCCCGCCGCCAACCAGGGCATGCCCCTGTGGCAGGACAAGCTCTACATCTTCCTGATGCGCAACGCCGCCAACCCGACCGACTTCTTCCACATCCCGCCGGGACGCGTGGTCGAGCTCGGCACCCAGGTCTCGGTTTGACCGAGGGTCGGAACGCCTCCAATCGCGGTCGCCGCATGGCTGAGAAGGCCCGCGGCCCCCGTCGGGAGCCGGTCGCCCACCCGCCGTCCGACGACGCGTCCGCTGACATCGGCGTGGAAGCCCGCGTCGCCGCCGGCGTCCTGCTGAACGCGGCGCTGGAGCGTCGCAACGGCCTGGACGAGGCCATGAGCTTCGCCGAGGTCGCGGCCCTGCCCGCGCCGGACCGCGCCTTCGCCCGCGCCGTGGCCATGGCGGCGCTGCGTCGGCTGGGCGAGATCGACCAGATCCTGGATCGCCGCCTGCAGAAGTCCCCGCCCGAGGCCGTGCGCACCCTGCTGCGCGTGTCGCTGGCCCAGACCCTGGTTCTCGGCACTCCAGCCTTCGCCGCCGTCTCGACTGCGGTCAAGCTGGCCGAGCGCGGGGTCAAGACCCGCCCCTATAAGGCTCTGGTCAACGCCGTCCTGCGCGGCATCGAGCGCGAGGGTCCGGGCCTGACCACCGCCCGCTCCAACCTGCCCGACTGGATCGCCGCCCGCTGGGCCCAGACCTATGGCGAGCCGACGCTCGAGGCCGTCGCGCTCGCCGTCCGGGAGGAGCCCCCGACCGACCTCAGCCTCAAGCCCGGCGTCGACGCCTCAGCCCTGGCCGATACGCTGGAGGGCCGTGTCCTTCCCGGCGGGACGGTGCGTACCGGATCCCGCGGCGACGTCGCCGCCTGGACGGGCTACGAGGCCGGCGACTGGTGGGTCCAGGACGCCGCCGCCGCGGTCCCCGTCCGCCTCCTGGCCCCCCAGGCCGGCGAGACGGTGCTCGACCTCTGCGCCGCGCCAGGCGGCAAGACGCTGCAGATCGCGGCGTCCGGCGCGACCGTCACCGCTCTGGACCGCTCCGAACCCCGCCTGAAGCGCCTGCGCCAGAACCTGGACCGTACCGCGCTGACCGCCGAAGTCGTGGTCGCCAACGGCGAGGAGTGGGATGATCCCCGCACCTTCGACGCCGTCCTGCTGGACGCCCCCTGTACGGCCACCGGCACCCTGCGCCGCAATCCCGAGGTTCTGCGCGCCACCCGCCCTGCCGACGTCGCCAAGCTGGCCGACGTCCAGCACCGCCTGCTCGATGCCGCAGCTCTGCGTGTGAAGCCTGGCGGGCGTCTGGTCTACTGCGTCTGTTCGCTGGAACGCGAGGAGGGCGAAACCCAGATCATCGCCTTCCTCCGGCGCAACTCCGCCTTCCGCACCGCGCCTGCCGATCCGGCCACCGTCGGTGCGCCGCCCGAAGCCCTGACACCCGACGGCTGGCTCCGCATCCTTCCCTCCCACTGGCCCGAACACGGCGGCCTCGACGGCTTTTTCGCCGCGACCCTGCAGCGGGCCTAATCGTTCCTGGGGAGGGAGTGGAACCGAGAGCGCACGTTTGAACGGGAAGTCGCCTATCGCTCTGGCGACAGAGGACGCGCCAGATGCCGTCTGGGCGGGTCAACCCCCTATTTCGGCGCGAGGATCATGATCATCTGGCGGCCTTCCATGCGCGGCGCATATTCGACCTTGGCGATTTCCTCGAAATCGGCCTGGACCTTGTTCAGCAGCTTCATGCCCAGTTCCGGGTGGGCCATCTCGCGGCCGCGGAAGCGGAGCGTCACCTTGACCTTGTCGCCCTCGTCGAAGAAGCGGTGCATGGCCTTGGCCTTCACCTCATAGTCGTGGACGTCGATGTTGGGGCGCAGCTTGATTTCCTTGAGCTCGACGACCTTCTGGCGCTTGCGCGCCTCGGCCTTCTTCTTCTGCTCCTGGAAGCGGAACTTGCCGTAGTCGAGGATCTTGGCAACCGGCGGCTCGGACGTCGATACGATCTGAACCAGGTCCAGCCCCGCCTCTTCGGCGGCCTCCAGAGCGGCGGAGGTCGGCATCACACCCTGCTTCTCCCCATGCTGGTCGATCAGCAGAACGCGGGGGGCGCGGATGTCTTGGTTCATGGGCGGCCCGTCTTTCACGGGCGGCTGGTTCATCGGACGGCGAATGGGCGTCGGTTCCTTGAGTGGTCGAAAAAGTGGCAGGCGTTTCGCAACGGACAGCGCGCGGTCAACCGCCGCGTTCCCTCACGGTCGCCTATATGCCCGCGAACCGGCCGATCTTCAAGGTTGGGCGCGCGCGAACACCGTCTCGATGACGCGCCGGTAGGCCCCGGTCAGGGCCTCGATCTCGCTGACGGGCGCCCGCTCGTCGATCTGGTGCATGGTCTGACCGACCAGTCCCAGCTCCAGCACGGGACACAGGGCCCGGATGAAGCGCGCATCCGACGTCCCACCCGTGGTCGAAGCCTCGGGTCGGACGCCCAGCTCCGCCTCCACCGCGTCCTGAACCGCGCCCGTGAACCAGCCCTCGGGCGTCAGGAAGGCCTCGCCGGAACACATGTGCTCCAGCGTGATCTGCAACCCCGTCTCGGCCTGCACCGCCCCGGCCTCCCGGTTCAGCCAGTCGATCAGGCCATCGCCGGTCTGGGCCGGGTTGAAGCGGATGTTCAGCCGCGCCTTCGCCTCCGCCGGAATAATGTTCGTCGCCGGATTGCCCACATCGACCGTGGTCAGCTCCAGGTTCGACGGCTGAAATGCCTCATAACCGTCGTCCAGCACATGAGCGTCCAGCCGCGCCAGCAGCCGCACCAGCACCGGGACCGGATTGGCCGCCCGGTCCGGATAGGCGACGTGCCCCTGCTTGCCGTGCACCGTGATCCAGGTGTTCAGCGACCCGCGCCGCCCGATCTTGATGGTGTCGCCCAGCCTTTGCAGCGAGGACGGCTCTCCCACCACGCAGGCGTCGATCACCTCGCCCTCGGCCGCGAGCGCCTCGACCACGCGCTTTGTCCCGTGCAGCGCCGGGCCTTCCTCGTCGCCGGTAATCAGGAACGACAGCGATCCCTTGGGCGGGCCGTCTGCGAGCACCCGCGACACCGCCGCCACCCAGGCGGCGATCCCGCCCTTCATATCGACCGCGCCCCGACCGATGACGACCCCGTCCCTCACCTCCGCCTCGAACGGCGCCGAGGACCAGGCTCCTGCGTCTCCCGTCGGCACCACGTCGGTATGGCCCGCGAAGCAGAGGTTGGGCGACGCCGTCCCCAGCCGGGCGTAGAGGTTCTCGATCCGCGCATGCACGCCTTCGCCGCCCGGCCCCTCGAAGGCCATGCGCCGGCAGGTGAAGCCGAGCCCCGTCAGCACCCGCTCCAGCACGTCCATCGCGCCCTCGTCGGCAGGCGTGACCGACGGCCGGCGGATCAGGTCGCGCGTCAGCTGGACGGGATCGATGATGGGGGATGCGCCGCTCATGCGGCCATGCTTTAGGGGGACTTCGCAGCCGCGAGAAGTGCATGCCCAAGATCGACATCGACGCAGCCCCGACCGGCCACGGCACGGGCTATCCCGAACCCTTCGACGCACCATGCCGGGCGCGCCGCCGCTGGCGCCTGGGGGATGCGGTCGGGCTCGACCAGTTCGGCGTCAACCTGCTGCGCCTGCCCGCCGGCGCCTGGTCCAGCCAGCGCCACTGGCACGAAGGCGAGGACGAGTTCGTCTGGGTGCTTCAAGGCGAGGTCGTGCTCGTCGAAGACGAGGGTGAAACCGTGCTTCGCGCCGGGGACTGCGCCGGCTGGACGGCGGGCGTACAGAACGGCCACTGTCTGCAGAACCGCTCGGACGCCGAGGTCGTTCTGCTCGAGGTCGGGAGCCGCAAGCCCGGCGGCGACCGGGGCGAATACCCCGACATCGACATGACCTTCGCGTCGGGAACATTCTATCGAAAGGACGGGACGCCCTACCCCAAGCATGACCGACGCACCTGAGGCGCCCGAGCCGATCACCCCGCCCACGGCCGAGGCCGCGAAAGCCGCGACCAACCCCTGGGCCATCCGCGACTTCCGCCTGATCTGGCTGGGGCGGCTGTCGGCCGTGCTGGCCATCCAGATCCAGTCCTCGGCCCTGCTCTGGCAGGTCTATGAGATCGCGCGCCGCGACCATCCGATCGAGCAGGCCAGCCTCTATCTCGGCCTCGTCGGCCTGTTCCAGTTCATCCCGCTTCTGGCCCTGACGCTCCCCGCCGGAGAGATGGCGGATCGGAGGAACCGCCGCACCACCGTCATGCTGGCCATCGTCGCCGAGGGCGCCTGCGCCGCCGCCTTCCTGGCCATGGCGATCCACGGCGACCCCCCGCTCTGGGGCCTGCTCGCCGTCGCCTTCGGCTTCGGGGCGTCGCGCGCCTTCCTCGCTCCGGCCAGCCAGGCGTTCCTGCCCATGGTCGTCGGCCGCGCGGCGCTTCCCCGCGCCATCGCCGCCCAGTCGATCGCCTTCCAGACCGGGGCCATCGCCGGGCCGGCGCTGGGCGGCGTCATCGTCGGCGTCTCCACGCCGCTCGCCTACGGCGCCTCGCTCGCCCTGTTCGGCGTCGGCCTGCTCTGCTTCCTGCTGATGCGCACCAACGGACAGCCTGAACGCGTCGAGGGCGGCCCGGGCCGCTGGCAGTCGGTCAAGGAAGGCCTCGCCTACGTCTGGAACACCAAGATCGTGCTGGGCGCCATCTCGCTCGACCTGATCGTCGTCCTGTTCGCCGGCGTGGCCCTTCTGACCCCCATCTTCGCCCGCGACATCCTCCAGGTCGGCCCCGAGGGCTTCGGCCTGCTCCGCGCCGCCTTCGGCGTCGGCGCCTTTTCCATGGCCCTGCTGCTCGCCCGCTACCCGATCCCCGGCAAGGGCGGCCTCTGGATGTTCGCTTCCGTCGCGGTGTTCGGGATCGCCACCCTGGTCTTCGGCCTGTCGAAGGTCGTGTGGCTCTCGGCCCTGGCCCTCTTCATCGGCGGCGCCGCCGACATGATCAGCGTCAACATCCGCCAGACCCTGATCCAGCTCTCCACCCCCGACCACATGCGCGGCCGGGTGTCGTCAGTGTCGATGCTGTTCATCGGCGCCTCCAACGAGCTCGGCGAGGCCTATTCCGGCGTCATGGTCCGCTTCCTCGGCCCCATCGGCGCGGCGGTGTTCGGAGGGATCGGCGCGCTGGGGGCGACCGGCCTGTGGGCGAAGCTGTTCCCGGACCTCCGAAAGGCGGATCGCCTAGTTTGACCGTGCTGCCAACCCGCGTTCCTCAGGTGACCCAATGTCCATCGTCACCGGATAGCCGTAAGACAGCCACTCGGCCCGCAGGCGCGCCGCTTCTGTCGGGTCTTCGGCTGGTACTGACTGTATAAGCCTGCCCCTCGGCCGGTCTCCGGGTAACGGAGGAGGCCGATGACCGTAGAACCTGACTTCGCAAGGTTGACAGCTCTTCTTGTCGATCCAAACAGCGGACGCATGGACCAGCCCGTCAACGGGGAAGCTTTGCTGAACAACCACGGAGCTTCCCTGGTCGAACACGTTGAAGCCAAGCTCTCTGACGAACGGTCGGGTCTCCGGGCCGGAGTTGGCGGCTTTGGCAGTCTCGATATAGTCGCAACGCTCGACGGGAGGCCCGGTGCAAGTCGGCGATTCAGCCGCTGCGTATGCAATGCTGCCCAGCAGCGCCAATCCAGCCAGCATGGCGAACAGCGCGTAGCCGCCCATGTCTAGAGTGATTGACTCGGCCCGGCGAACCATTTGGAGCCCTCAGTCCGGTCGCAGTCGCCCGGATCGCGAGGCTGACATTACCACGCCCTGAAATGTTTCGACAGCTTCAGTCCCTGCCGCTGGTAGTGGCTGCCGCCCTCGCCGTACAGCCGCGTCGGTCGCTCCGTCAGCGGCTCATAGACCAGCCGCGCCACGATCTGGCCGTGTTCCAAGAGGAATGGCGTGTCGTGCGTGCGCACCTCCAGCACGCCCTTCGATCCCGCCCCGTGCGCCTCGTCAGTGCCGAAGCCGGGATCGAAGAAGCCGGCGTAATGCACCCGGAACTCGCCTACCGACGGGTCGATCGGCGTCATCTCGGCCGCCTGGTCGACCGGGATCTCCACATCGTCTGATGACGCCAGAATGTAGAACTCGCCGGGGTCCAGCAGCAGCTCGCCACGCCTGAGCGTCAGCGGCTCCCAGAAGTCCTTCGGATCGTGGCCGTCGATGCGGTCCAGATCGACCACGCCCGCATGCCGCCGCCCCCGGAAGCCCACCACCTCCCCGCCCTGCAGATCGACGCCCACCGACCGCGTCTCCAGCTTCGGCGGTTCCCCAGCCTTGAGCCGCAGCTGGTTCAGCCGCGTGCCCGGCCGCACCAGGATTGAGAACGTCTGCGGCGCGATCTCCAGATACAGCGGCCCCTCGTATCCGGCCTCGACGTCGTCGAACGACCCGCCCCGGTCGGTCAGCAGCCGCACGAAAACGTCGACTCGCCCGGTCGAGCTCTTCGGATTGGCCCGCGCAATCAGGCCCGGCGGCAGGCTCAGCCGCTCTTGCAGCTCTGCGATGTAGACGCAGCCTTTTTCCAGTACGACGCCCTTGGACAGGTCGATCGGATGCATCTCCACATCCGCGATCCGCTCCGAGACCAGCCGCCGCCCCGGCAGAAACGACGCCCTCACCCGCCAGGCCCGATCCGACAGACGCAGATCCAGGCTCGCGGGCTGCACCTGATCGGCGTCGAACGGCGTGGCCGAGGTGATCGCGCCCGTGGCGATCAGGGTCTCGATGGTCTGGCAGGGCAGGATGCCGGGGCGGTCATGCGTCAGGGTCATGCGCCTCCGCATACACGGCGATCCGCCCCGGAAACAGCTTTGGGGCGTCCTCGCTTGAAACGGTCACAGTCGCGCGCGACCATCGTCCCATGCACGATACCGCCCCCTATGAAGCCGAAACCGAGGGCGTCGTCGTCCGCGTGCGCCCCGCCTACCTCGCGGGCCAGTCCGATCCTGACGAGGGCCGCTGGGTCTGGGCCTATCAGGTCGAGATCGAGAACCGGGGCGATCAGGTCGTGCAGCTGATGGCGCGCCGCTGGATCATCACTGACGCCACCGGCCATGTGGAGACGGTGCGCGGCCCCGGCGTCGTCGGCGAACAGCCTGTGATCGCGCCGGGCGACAGCTACTCCTACGCCTCGGGCTGCCCGCTCCCGACACCGTCGGGCACGATGGAGGGGGCCTTCATGATGACGGACGCCACAGGCCGCGCCTTCGAGGCGGCCATCCCCGCCTTCAGCCTCGACGTGCCCGGCGGGCGGGTTTTGAACTAAGCCAGCGAAGGCGACCGCGCTCAAGCAGCGAGCGACCGCGTCGCGAGCGATAGCGCCAGAAACAGTCCGCGCTCAAGCAGCGAGCGACCGCGTCGCGAGCGATAGCGCCAGAAACAAGCCGGGTCGGGGGCTGCGTCAACCCGGATAACCGCAGCCCCGCCCCCGTGGTCTCGTCCGGCGCAAGGCCGACGAGGCGGATCGCGGCCCTCTAGGGGGCGTTCATGACCAACGCGCGACAATGCGGCGAAGGTTCTGGGCATTCCCGCAAGCCGTGCTCAAGCGGCGAGGCTCCGCGAGCCGAGCGTTAGCGCGAGTCACATGCGCTCAAGCAACGAGCGACCGCGTCGCGAGCGGTAGCGCCCTTCTCTAGATGTAGCGGCGCAGGCTACGCGCCAGCTCGTCCTTGCCGTTCTTCTTAAGCTGGGGCTGGAAGGCGACCCGGGCGTGCTCGACGCAGTAGACGCCTTCCGAGGCGCGCCGGCCGCAGAAGCTGAACTCCGGCGACGACGGATCGCCGATCGGCCATTTGCACATGTGGGCGCCCAGGGTCATCACCGTGGCGGTGCCCGGAAGCTCCTGCACGCTCGGCAGCGACGGGGCCGGGGCGACCGGGCGCGGCTGGGCCGCTTCGATCCGACGCGGCGCGGACGGCTGTGCCGGCGGCGTGGTGCGCACCCGCGCGGGGCGGAAGGTCGTGGCGGCGCGCGCCGGCTGCGAGGGCGTCGCCCGGCCGGACAGGCCCAGGCGGTGCACCTTGCCGATCACGGCGTTGCGGGTGACCCCGCCGCCCAGCTGCTTGGCGATCTGCGAGGCGGACTGCCCCTCCAGCCACAGCTTCTTCAGCGCGCCGACGCGGTCCTCGGTCCAGCCTGCGGTCATGCCACCCTCCGGGTACGAAATGATTCAATATGTGGCGCCTGGAGCCTCCTCCTGGCCCCCTGACCCACAACTAATCGTAAACGACCCATTAACGGGCGCAAGATGTGCGAATCACTCCGTCCACAGGAACCACATCTTGAATCGGTGTTCGGCGGGCAATGTCTCCTCACCGTCGCCCGGCGGGGCGATGGGGAGGGGGACCGCGAAGCGGTGGAGGGGCTCTTGCCGCGCAAGCGATGGCGCCGCGTCAAGGACCCCTCCGTCACTCCGCTACGCTTCGTGCCACCTCCCCATGCTGCGCACGGGGAGGAGACTTGCACCCCACGCCTCTGCGGCGCATCTGACGCGCCATGACCGACCTCGCCTCGACACGGCCTCCCGGCCTGCCCACGCCGCGCCACTACGCCGGGATCAACTGGATCGGGGTGCAGACGCTGTATCTGCGCGAGGTCCGCCGCTTCTGGAAGGTCGGGGCCCAGACCGTCGCCGCGCCGGTCGTGACCACGCTGCTCTACATGCTGGTCTTCGTCGTGGCGCTGCAGGGCGCGCGCCCGCCGCTGCACGGCACACCGTTCGCCGAGTTCGTCGCGCCGGGCCTGATTATGATGGCCATGCTGAACAACGCCTTCGCCAATGCGTCATCCAGCCTGATCCAGGCCAAGATCATGGGCACCTCGACCGACTTCCTGACCCCGCCGCTCAGCCCGCTGGAGCTGACCATCGGCTTCTCGCTCGGCGCCGCCACCCGCGGCCTGGCGGTCGGGCTGGTCACCGCCGTCTGCGTCCTGCCCTTCGCCAAGCTGGGCGTCGCCAACCTCTTCGCCATCGTCGGCTTCGGCGCCGCGGCCTGCCTGTTCATGGGCATGACCGGCGTGCTGGCCGGCCTGTGGTCCGAGAAGTTCGACCACCTCTCGGCGGTGCAGAACTTCGTGGTCATGCCCATGACCTTCCTGTCGGGCACCTTCTATCTGGTCGAGAACCTGCCCGAGCCCTTCGCCACGATCAGCCACTGGAACCCGTTCTTCTATCTGATCGACGGCTTTCGCTACGGCTTCATCGGCCAGGCCGAGGGCGACCTGAGGATCGGCGTGGTCATGAGCGTGGTCCTCACCGTCGTCATGGCCGTCGCCTGCTGGCTGGTGTTCAAGTCGGGCTGGCGATTGAAGAGCTGAGGCGCTACCCCTTCGCCATCCTTCCGGGAGGTCTCCATGCTGTTCCGCTCGCTCGTCGTTGCCGCGACCCTGTTCGCCGCCCCCGCCTTGGCGCAGGACGATCTGACCCCTGAAGGCCAGGCGATCGAGACGGCCATCCAGGCCTATGCCTCAAAGACGAACGACCAGCGGCGGGACATCGTTCTCGAACAGCTGCGCGCGGCGGGCTATCAGCCCGAGATCCAGGGCTTCGAGGGTGGCAATCCCCGCACGGGTCCGCTGAACGGGGCCAATGTCGTGGTGACCATCGGACAGGGCTCCAGGGACATCGTCCTGACCGGCCATTTCGACGCCGTACCCCTGTCCGATGGCGTGATGTCCCAGGGCGTCATCGACAACGCCGGATCGATCGCCCTGATGATCGAGGCGCTGGACCTGATCTCTGACCAGGTCGCCCAGACACCGTCGCCCTATCGCTACGTCTTCGTCTTCACCGACCAGGAGGAGCTGGGCCTGATCGGCGCGCGCAAGTGGCTGGAGGGGCATGACAAGGCGCGCATCCACGCCGTCATCAACCTCGACGTCAACGGCTACGGCGAGACCCTGATGTATGGCGAGAACGTCGGCGAACAGTCCGGCTTCGTGCTCTCCGCCATGCGCATGCAGTGCGCCGAACGCGCCATCGACTGTGTCGCCTTTCCCGTCTATCCGCCCAGCGACGACCGGATCTTCTCGGCCGCTGGCGTGCCGGTGATCTCGATCGGATCGCAGGACGCCGTCGGGGCCCACCAGATGTGGCTGGCCTTCAACGGCGGCGAGACGACCGGACTGGCCGAAGGCTTCGTGCCGCCGGTGTTCCAGCGCATCCATTCGGCCGGCGACGACATGCAGTGGATCGATGGCGACGACATCCTGCGCAACGCCCGCTTCGTCGCCGATCTGGCGCTGCGGCTTTCCCGGGACGACTGACCGGCCGGTGTTGACTAAGCCGTTCCCCCGGCGGACAAGTCCCTGACCCTGAAAGTCCCGTCGCGCCCGCGCCGGGGCTTCGTTTCTTTTGGAGGTAGGTCCGTGTCCGGTCACTTGATGGGTGTCTACAATCGCGCTCCCCTGGAAGTGGATCGCGGGCGAGGCGCGCGCCTGTGGGCCAAGGACGGGACTGAGTATCTGGACTGCGTCCAGGGCATCTCCACCAACGGCCTGGGCCACGCCCACCCCGTGCTGGTCGAGGCGGTGAAGGCCCAGGCCGAGCAGCTCTGGCACGTCTCCAACATCTTCCGCATTCCGGGGCAGGAAGAACTGGCCGACCGGCTGACCGAGACCAGCTTCGCGGACGTGGTCTTCTTCACCAACTCGGGCACAGAGGCGGTGGAGTGCGCACTCAAGACCGCGCGCAAGTATCATGCGGCCAACGGCCAGCCCGATCGCATCGACATCTACGGTTTCGACGGGGCCTTCCACGGCCGGACCTACGGCGCGATCAATGCGGCGGCCAACCCCAACTACACCGAGGGCTTCGGGCCCAAGATGCAGGGCTTCCACCAGCTGAAGTGGGGCGACCACGAGGCATTGAGGGCCGCGATCGCCGAGCCCAATACCGCCGCCGTCATCGTCGAGCCGGTCCAGGGCGAGGGGGGCTGCCGCGCCATGCCCGACGTCTGCCTGCGCGGCCTGCGCGAACTCTGCGACCAGCACGGCGTGCTGATCATCTTCGACGAGGTCCAGTGCGGCATGGGCCGGACGGGCAAGCTGTGGGCCCATGAGTGGGCCGGCATCGCGCCCGACATCATGGCGGTCGCCAAGGCCCTGGGCGGCGGCTTCCCCATCGGCGCCTGCCTGGCGACCACGGAAGCCGCAAAGGGCATGACGGTCGGCGCCCACGGCTCGACCTTCGGGGGCAACCCCCTGGCCATGGCGGTGGGTCTGGCGGCCTTCAACACCATCAACACGCCCGAGGTGCTGGGCAATGTCGCCGAGATCTCCAGCTACCTGAAGCAGCAGCTGCACGGGCTAAAGGAGCGCTTCCCCGACATCATCGAGGACGTGCGCGGCAAGGGCCTCCTGATCGGGCTGAAGCTGGTGCCCAACAATCGCGAGTTCATGGCGTGGGCCCGCGATGGCCAGCATCTTCTGATCGCCGGTGGCGGCGACAACTGCGTGCGCATGCTCCCGCCGCTCAACCTCACCCTCGACGAGGCCCGCGAGGCCGTCGAGAAGCTGGAACGCACCTGCGAGGCCGCGCGCGGCAAGATGGCGGCGTAGGCGTGTCGGATCGACGGCACCGGCTGGTCGTGCTGCTCGGGCTTGGTTTGGCCGGTTGCGTGTCTGCGCAATCGCTGCCGACAACACCCTCAGAAAGTGCGGAGGTCGAGGGCTATCTGTCTGCCGCTTCGGCATTGCGCTTATACGCGGATCGCCGGACACGCAGCGCGGGGTCCAGACAAGACTGCATCCAACTGCTGCGACCGGAGACACTCCAGTCTCAAACAATTCCGGAGGGCCGTGTGCGGGTGACGGGGAGTCTGGGTGTTTTTGATGACCTGTTCGCCCGCTCTGGAATGCGGTTCGGGCTCGATCATGCCTCTCATGAACTATGTGAAGCCCGGTACTTGGTTGTCCGGGAGATCGTCGACCTGAACAGAGATTGATGATGACCCGCCACTTCCTAGACATCCACCGGCTGGAAGCGTCCGACCTTCGCGCCATTCTGGACGACGCCCATGCCCGAAAGGCCGCCCGCAAGGGCTGGCCCCAGGGCCGCCCCGACGCCGACGCGCCGGCGAAGGATCGCGTGCTGGCCATGATCTTCGAAAAGAACTCGACCCGCACCCGCTTCAGCTTCGACGCCGCCATTCGCCAGTTGGGCGGCGCCTCCATCATCGCCAACGCCGGCGACATGCAGCTGGGTCGCGGCGAGCCGGTCGAGGACACCGCCCGCGTCCTCTCGCGCATGGTCGACGCGGTGATGATCCGCGCCAACAACCACGAGGACGTCGAACGGTTCGCCCGGGTCGCGACCGTGCCGGTCATCAACGGCCTGACCGACCGCTCCCACCCCTGCCAGATCCTGGCCGATCTCCAGACCATCGAGGAGCATCGCGGGCCGGTCGCGGGCAAGACCATCGCCTGGGTCGGCGACGGCAACAACGTCTGCCACAGCTTCATGCACGCAGCGCCGAAGTTCGACTTCCACCTGACCGTCGCCTGCCCGGCGGAGTATCATCCCAACCTGCACGACCTCGCCAAGGGCGGCGTCCACGTCACCCTGACCAGCGACCCGAGGGACGCCGTGCGCGGGGCCGACGTCGTCGTCACCGACACCTGGGTCTCGATGGGCGACAGCGACTACGAGGCGCGGCTGGAGGCCTTCGAAGGCTACGGCGTGGACAACGCCCTGATGGACCTCGCCGACCCCGACGCCGTCTTCCTCCACTGCCTGCCCGCCCATCGCGGCGAGGAGGTCACCGACCCGGTCATCGACGGCCCTCGCTCCCTCGTCTGGGACGAGGCCGAGAACCGTATCCACGCCCAGAAGGCGATCCTGGCGTGGTGCCTTGGTGGCTAGGGGCTAGCGGCTGCACTTGCATCAACACTCATCCCTGCCCGGCCAATAATCACCAGCCACTCCAACCCTACTGCAGATTGACGTCCGCCACGCCGCCTGCGTCCGGCAGGGTCTTCGTCAGGTTGGCCTTGGCGATCTCGAACCCGAACTTGAGCAGGCCGCCGTCCGAGACCCAGACGCGTCCGTCCTCGCCGTCGAAGCGCAGGATGGTCAGGTGGGGGTCGTCCTTGCCCTCGGGATACCAGGCGGCCAGCACCGGGTTCCAGTAGCGGTCGATGATCTCGCGGTCGCGGCCGTGCACCGACAGCTCGCCGTGGATGCAGGCCCAGACCTTCTGGTCTTTCGATCCATAGTGGAACATGGCGCTCTGACCGCCGCCGATCCCGGCGTCCCGGGCCAGATCGGTGTCGTCGCGCGTGAAGAACCAGATGGTGCCGGTCTCAGGCTCGCGGAAGGCGGTCATGGGTTGGGCGTGATAGCCGGGCTGGTCCAGCCCCAGCAGCCCGGTGTTGGATTTTTCCAGCGCGTCCCAGAAGGCTTTCTCGGCATCGGCGGCGGTCAGATGATCCTGGCTCATGGCGGGGCTCCGTTCGGGTTGGGGGTCGCTCCACACAACCGCCAGAGGCCACCCGCGTTCCCGTCTGCGGCGTCAGGACGGACGTTCGATCCCGAACAGCGCCGCCAGATGGATCAGCAGCAGGAAGCCGAACGCCGCGCACAGCAACATCAGGAACCGCCACGGCACCAGCCGGGGCCGGGCCAGGTTCACCGGCTGCGCCCCGCGCCAGCCCGCGTACCCGCCCAGCGCGGCGGTGGCCATCATCAGGCACAGGGTCAGCGTCAGGCTCATGCCCGCCATGTGCGGATCGGGGCGGCCCGGCGCAAGGAAACCCTTTCGCAGAGATTAATCTTCACGGCTCGTTAACCACGCCGCGGCGACACAGAGGCAGGCGGAGGGGCGCTGTCCACAGGAAGATGGGCAGCCGTCTAGATGTTGGGGTTAACGCGCCGTTTACACCCCGAATCTGGACGACTAGCGTTCCGTTATGGGTCGGGAGCCGAATCAGTGAGCGCAGCGGCGGCACCTTGGAGCGTCAAGGGAATAGACCCCAAGGCGCGCGAGGTCGCCAAGGACCTGGCGCGCCGGTCCGGCATGACGCTCGGCGAATGGCTCAACACCATGATCATGGAGGACGGCGAGGAGGACGACGGCGTCCAGCCCCTGCCGCGCCGCGCCCACGCCTCCGAATCCATCGAGCGGCGCAGCCGCTCTCGGCGGGTCGACGACGCCTATGATCTGCCTCAGCGCAGCTACCGCGAGCCCGCCGACGACACGCTCCATCGCGTTGCCGCCTCGGTCGAGGCCATCGCCGCCCGGCTGGAAGCGGCCGAGCGGCGCTCGACCATCGCCATCCAGGGGGTCGACCAGGCCGTGTCCGGCCTCGTCCGCCGTCTTGAGGCGCAGGACCAGCAGGCGGGCGTCCACGCTCGCCGTATCGACGACATCTCCGAGGAACTGAAGGAGGGCCACCGTCGCCTGCGCGCCTTCGAGCGCGAGGTGGGCCCGAAGTCCGCCGAGACCCTGTCCAAGGTCGAGCAAGCGCTGGGCACTCTCGCAGGCCGCCTCTACGACATGGAGGAGCGCCAGCGCACTGGCTTCGCCGAGACGCGCCAGCGGCTGGACGGCTTCGAAAAGACCGACACCGCCGTCGCCGCCCTGACCAGCCGTCTCTACGACATCGAGGAGCGGCAGCGCGCCGGCGCCCAGACGCTCGCCGCGCGCATTGATGCCGTCGAGAAGGCCGCGGGCGCGGGCGCCGGGACGGAGCTGCTCTCCGAGGTCGGCCGCCGTCTGGACGCCGCCCAGAACCAGACCACCCAGGCGCTCAAGAGCCTGGAGCACGCCTTCGCCGGTCTCGACCAACGCCTGCGCGCCGCCGAGACCCGCGCCGAGCCGGAGGGCTCCAAGGAAGCCGCCCGCTTCGAGAAGCTGGCCGAGACCCTGTCGCGTCAGGTCGAGACCAACCGCGCCGAGATGATGCGCAAGCTGGAAACGGCCGAGCACGAAGGCCGGATGAGCCGCATCGAAGCGGCGGTGCAGAGCCTGGGCGAACAGGCCCGCGCCGCCGAGCAGCGCTCCGCCCAGGGCATCGAGGCCATGGGCCGCGAGGTCCTGCGCATCGCCCAGAACCTCGACAGTCGCGTCGACCGCATCGAGACGGCCGGCGACGCCCGTCTGGAGAAGTTCGAGGCGGCGCTGACCAAGTCGGTGTCGGAAAAGATCGAGCGGGACATGGGCCGCTACGGCCAGGCGATCGAGCACCGCCTGACGCGCGCCGAGGACCAGAACGCCATCGCGCTGGAGAAGCTCGGCACCGAGATCACCCGCATTTCCGACCGCCTCGCCGACCGCATCGCCCAGTCCGAGCGCAAATCGGCCCAGGCGCTGGAGGACATCGGCCGTCGTCTGGGCGAGAGCTCCGAGCGGATCGAGCAGCGCTACGACCGGGCGTCCGGTGAGCTGGCCGAGCGCATGCGCCTGTCGGAAGAGCGCACCGCCGCTCTTCTGGCCGAGGCGCGCGAGACGCTGGAGCAACGCCTGGCCCAGCCCGTGCCGCCCAGGGCCGAGCCCGTGCCGGAGCCGGCCACCCGTGCCGCCGATTTCGCCCAGCCCGACTGGCGCGCCGCCGCCTTCCCGGCCGATCCGGACTTCGGTGGCGCGGCCGCCCCGGCCGACGGCTGGTCGATCGATCCCCTGTCGGCGGACGTGGAGCCCTTCCCGGCCGCGCCCGGCGTCTCGCCCGCCCAGGCCGACGAGACGTCACCAGCGTCCGACAGCTTCGACGCCCTGCCGCGCCGGATCGAGCCCGCCGCCGAGGCCGCCCCCTTCGGTGCCGCGCCTGCGATCTCACCCTTCGCGGGTTTCGGCGGTGCGGACGTATCCGACGCACTCGACGCCATCGCCGAGGTCGAAGCCGCGCCTGCCCCCTACATCGCTGAAATGGCTGCGCCGTCGGCGCGTGTCATCGACGAAGGCGACGACTTCGCCGCCGAGACCGAGTTCGTCGATCCCCGTCGCATGCGCGCCAGCATGGCCGCAGGAGCGGCGGCCGGTCGATCGAACACGACCCGCGACACGATCCAGGCCGCCCGCGCCGCCATGAACGGCCCGCAAGCGGCACCCCCGGCCGCCGCACCGCGCGTCTCCTTCGGCCTCGGTCTTAAGAAGGGCGGCAAGTCCAAGCTGCAGGAGCGGCTGGACAAGCAGGCGGGCCGTGACGGCACGGTCAAGAAGGCCTTTCTTGCCTCGGTCACCGGCATGGCTGTGGTCGGCGGCCTCTACGCCACGGGTCGCCTGACCGGCTACGACATGGCGGACATCGGCCAGGCCCTGACCGGCGCCACGGCCAGTGCAACCGAGACCACGCCGCTGGCGGCACTGGCCCTGACCCCGACGGGCGACGCGCCTATCGACGCCGCTCCCGCCGACCTGACGGAGGCCCAGACCCTTTACGCCCAGGCCATCGAGCAGCTGGACCGCGACGATCCGGCGGGCGTCGAGACCCTGACGCGTGCCGCCAATCTGGGCGAACCGCAAGCGCAGCTGAAGCTGGCGGGCCTGTATCAGACCGGCGAGGCGGGCCTCGAGGTCGACGAGGCCGAGAGCCGCACCTGGGCGCGCCGCGCGGCCGAAAGCGGCGACGCACGCGGCCAGCACGCCTACGGCATGTATCTGTACGACGGCGTCGGCGGGGCCCAGAACCGCGCCGAGGCGCTGGACTGGCTCAAGCGCGCCGCCGATCAGGGCCTGGTCGACAGCCAGTACAACGTCGCCCGCATCTATGAGAACGGCGATCAGGGCATCGCGCCCAACCTGACCCAGGCCTACCGCTGGTACCTGATCGCAGCGCGCGCCGGCGATCCCCAGGCCCAGGCCGCCGTCGACCGCCTCAGCCCGACCATCCCGGCCGCCGCCCGCCAGACCGCCCGCGCCCAGGCCGAGGCCTTCGCGCTGGAGCCGCTCGCGTAGTGCGCTCAGCGGGTGGCCCCGCCTGCCGCCCGGCGTTAAGACACCCACGCTCGCCTTCCGGGGTCTAGCGTATCTGTTCCAGCCGAAGGCCCGCCCCTTTGGAGATCTATCTGCCGATCGCCGAGGTTTCGGTGAACTGGCCGCTCCTGATCCTGTTGGGGGCGGTGGTCGGCTTCGTCTCGGGCCTGTTTGGCATCGGCGGCGGCTTCCTGATGGCGCCGGTGCTGGTCTTCCTCGGCATCCCCCCGACCGTGGCGGTGGCCAGCCAGGCCAGCCACGTCGTCGCCTCCTCGACCTCGGGCGTGATCCGCTATTCCAGCCAGGGCGGCGTCGACTTCCGCATGG
Organism: Brevundimonas bacteroides DSM 4726; assembly: GCF_000701445.1. GTDB lineage: Bacteria > Pseudomonadota > Alphaproteobacteria > Caulobacterales > Caulobacteraceae > Brevundimonas > Brevundimonas bacteroides. Next base: position 150,510 of record NZ_JNIX01000013.1, on the reverse strand, counting down.
GCGGGATCATGGCGTTGGGCGGCGCGCTGGGGGCCATCGGCGGGGTGGAGCTATTCCGCTACCTGCGCCTGCTGGGCCAGGCCGATCTGGTGGTGTCGCTCTCCTACCTTTTGTTCCTCGGCTCGATCGGGCTGACGATGCTCTACGAGAGCCTGACCGCCATCCTGCGCCGGGTTCGCGGCGAGATTGTTCCGCACAAGGAGCGTCGCCGTCCGCTGTGGCTCTATGGCCTGCCTTGGAAGATGCGGTTTCCCAAATCGGGCCTCTATATCTCGGCCATTCCACCGCTTGGGCTCGGCGTCTTCGCGGGCATCCTGTCGGCCATCATGGGTGTGGGCGGTGGCTTCATCCTGGTCCCGGCCATGCTCTATGCCCTGCGCATGAAGGCCAGCGTCGTCGTCGGCACCAGCCTGTTCCAAATCATCATCACCACGGCCATCACGACCGTGCTCCAGGCTGGGCGCAACCAGACCGTCGACATCGTGCTGTCGACGCTCCTGCTGCTCGGCGGGGTCGTCGGCGCACAGCTCGGCGCCCGCTATGCCGGACGCTTCAAGGCCGATGTGCTTAGGGCCGCGCTCGGCCTGATCGTCCTGCTGGTCGGCATCCAGATGGGGCTGGAGCTGTTCGTGCGTCCCTCCGACATCTTCCTGATCGCGCCGGGGGTCGCGGACGGATGATGCAGGCGCTCCCTCCGCCCCCACCTGCGGTCGAGGCCCCCGCCCCCGAACGCTCGGTCGAGACGCTGGACCAGCTGCGCGTCGCCGCCGCCCTGACCGACGCCCGGGTCGAAGTCGACTCCAGCTTCCGCGGCGCTTCGATCGTCCTCTACGGCGCGGTCTTCAACCCGACCGACGACGCGACCGACGTCGTCGTCGTCGTTCGCGGCCCCGACGAACCCGTCCGCCTGGTCAAGAAGACCCGCAACCTCGGCGTCTGGCTGAACAGCCGACCGGTCCTGTTCGAGGGCGCGCCCGGCTTCTACATGACCGCCTCGACCCGCCCCCTGTCTGACATCGCCGGCTTCGGCCAGCTGCGCCGGCTGGGCGTCGGCGTCGATCACCTGCGCATCGACGCGCCCGAGGAAAGCCGCACCGTCACCCGCTATGGCGTGCGCGACGTGGTCATCAGCCGCCTGGGCGAGGACTATCTCGACTGGCGCCGCGCCGTGATCCGCCTGCGCGAGGCCGCCCAGCTCTACAACACCGACCCGGACGGTGTGACCTTCGTCGACCGGGGCCTGTTTCGCGCCGAGGTCGAGCTGCCGTCGGTCGCGCCGACTGGCGAATACCACGCCGAGGTCTGGCTGTTCCGCGACGGCCAGCCCGCGGGCGTCTCCAACCTGACGCTCCGCGTCGAGAAGGTCGGCATAGAGCGCGACATCTATGAGTTCGCCCACCGCCGCCCGTGGACCTATGGCGTCCTGTGCGTGCTGCTGGCCGCGGGAATCGGCTATCTCGCCAGCCGCATCTTCGGGAGACGCTGATGGACAAGGGACGCGCGACGGCCTGGGCGCTGGCGCTGGCGGGGCTGATCCCCTTCGTCGGGTGCGCCGCCATGGTGGCGATGGGCGGCGCACAGGCCGAGGCATGGCTCGGCGCGCTGATCGCCTATGCGGCGGTGATCCTGTCCTTTCTCGGCGGCACGCGTTGGGGTGCGTCTCTGGCTGGGGCCTCGCCGGATCCTGTGACCCTGGTCCTCAGCAATCTGCCCGCCCTCGTCGCCTGGGCCGCGCTGCTCCCGCTGGAGATGGCCAGCGCGGCACGGCTCACACTGCTCTCAGCGGGTCTGGCCCTCATGTGGCTGTGGGATCGCAAGCGGCCGCCGGCCTGGTATCCGGCACTGCGCACCACGGCCACGCTCGGCGCTCTGCTTTCGCTTGGCCTGGCGGTCGTCGTCTCCGCCTAGACCCGGACCACCGGCAGGGTGCACCATGGTCGACAATCGGGAGAGGACACCATGAAGCCCATCATCATCGCCACCGCGCTCAGCCTGCTACTGGCCACCGCCGCCACCGCCCAGACCGGGGCCACAGCCGGCCCTGTCACCCTGGTCCACGCCGGACGCCTGCTCGATCGGCCCGGCGAAGCCCCCAGGGGGCCCTCGACCGTGGTCATCCGCGACGGCCGGGTGGTCGAGGTGCGCGACGGCCATGCCGGGGCGGACGCCTTTCCGGGGGCGGAGATCATCGACCTGTCCGACCGCTTCGTCCTGCCCGGCCTGATCGACAGCCACGTCCATCTGGCCACCAGCCAGGCGGGGCAGGCAGGACTGATTGCGGGCTTCACCGAGAGCGTGCCGACCACGGCCTATCGCGCGGCCGAGAACGCGCGCGTCACCCTGATGGCGGGGTTCACCACGGTCCGGAACCTGGGCGACGGAGACGGGGTAACCCTGGCGCTGCGCGAAGCCGCCGCCCGCCATGCGTTTCCAAGCCCTCGTATCGTCGATGCTGGCCGCAGCATCTCGACCACCGCCGGTCACATGGATGGGCGCAACGGCCTGAACGACGAACTGCGGGAACACACCGATCACAGCAACGTCTGCGACGACACGGCGTCCTGTCGCGAGGCTGTCCGCCTGCAGATCAGCCGGGGCGTCGATGTCATCAAGATCGCTACGACCGGTGGCGTGAACAGCCGCATCGGGGCCGGACTGGGCGCCCAAATGTTCGAGGACGAGGCGCGCGCCCTGATCGAGACGGCGCACCTCTATGGAAAGCGAGTGGCGGTTCACGCCCACGGCGCCGATGGCATCGCGCTCGCCCTGCGGCTCGGGGCGGATTCGATCGAGCACGGCACCATCTTCGACGACGAGACGATCCGGCTGTTCCGAGAGTCCGGCGCCTATTACGTCCCGACCCTGTCGACCGTGAACGGCTATCGCGAGCGGCTGGCCGCCGATCCCAACGCCTATTCCGCCGAGGTCCTGCCCAAGATCCTGTGGCGCATCTCCATCACCGGCCAGTCGCTGGAGCGCGCCGTGCCCGGTGGCGTCCGCATCGCATTCGGCACCGACGCCGGCGTGTCCATGCATGGCCGCAACGCCGACGAGTTCGAGCTGATGGTCCAGCACGGCATGACTCCGGCGACCGCCATCCAGGCGGCGACGGTCAACGCCGCAGACCTGCTCGGCCTGGGTGAAGAGATCGGGACCCTGGAGCCCGGCCGCCGCGCCGACATCATCGCCGTCGACGGCGATCCACTCTCGGACGTCACGGTGCTCAAGGATGTCGACTTCGTGATGCGCGAGGGCCGGGTCTACAAGCACGAAGACTGAGCTGCGCCGTTGCCTCTTCGGCGGTCATGGGACAGGAAGCGCCGATGACCGTCGACTCCGCGCTTCCCCGCCACGACTGGACCCTCGCCGAAGTCGAGGCCCTGTTCGCCCGCCCCTTCATGGACCTGGTCTTCGAGGCCGCCAGCGTGCATCGCCGCTGGTTCGATCCGTCCGAAGTCCAGACCTCGCAGCTCCTGTCCATCAAGACCGGCGGTTGCGCCGAGAACTGCGGCTACTGCTCCCAATCCGCCGCGTTCGACACGGGCCTGAAGGCCGAGAAGCTCATGGACGCGACCTCCGTCATCGCTGAGGCCATGGCGGCCAAGGCCGGCGGGGCCAGCCGCTTCTGCATGGGCGCGGCCTGGAGGGAGCTGAAGGATCGCGACACCCCCAGGCTCGCCGCCATGATCTCGGGCGTGAAGGCGCTCGGGCTGGAAACCTGCGCGACGCTGGGCATGCTGACGGCGGCTCAGGCGCGCCAGCTGAAAGACGCCGGGCTGGACTACTACAACCACAACCTCGACACCGGGCCCGACTACTACGCCGACGTTGTCACGACCCGGACGTATCACGACCGGCTGGACACGCTGGAGCATGTGCGGTCGGCGGGCATGAAGACCTGCTGCGGCGGCATCGTCGGCATGGGCGAGAGCCGCCGGGATCGCGCGGGCCTGCTGCACGCGCTCGCCACCCTGCCCGAGCACCCCGACAGCCTGCCTGTCAATGCGCTGGTGCCCGTGTCCGGGACGCCGCTGGGCGATCGGGTGAAACGCGAGGGCGAGATCGATCCGATCGAGTTCGTCCGCACCGTCGCGGTCGCGCGCCTCGTTTGCCCCAGGGCCATGGTGCGGCTGTCGGCCGGGCGCGAGGGCATGAGCGCGGAGATGCAGGCGCTGTGCTTCCTCGCGGGCGCCAACTCCATCTTCGTCGGCGGCCGCCTGCTGACGACGCCAAACCCCGGCGAGGACGCCGACGCGGCCCTGTTCGCCAGGCTCGATCTTCGCCAGATGGCGGTCGGCGCCGAGGCCCAGGCCGCTTAACCCGACCTTAAGCGGCGCTGTGGCAGAACGGCGGTCATGGATCGTCGCGCCCTTCTCGCCGCCCCCCTGCTTCTCGCTGCCGCCACGCCTGCGCTCGCGGGCGGAGGCGGAGGCGGCTCGACCGCCTCGACGGGCGGCTACTTGCGCTATCCGACGATCACGGCGACCACGATGCGCTCGGACGGTCGTCGCGGCGTCATGACGGTCGAGACCGGCGTCGACGTCTCCGATCCCGCCATGCACCTGCGCGCCCAGCAGGCCCAGCCGCGCATGCGCGCCGTGTTTGCCATCCTGGTCCAGCGCGAGGCCGAGAGCCTGTTGCCCGGAGCCGTGCCCAACGTCGACCGCCTGGCGGCCCAGCTGCAGTCGGCGGTGGACATCATCCTGGGCCGCCGTCGCGCCGGAAAGCTGCTGCTCGGCACCGTGATGGTGGTCTGAGGCCCTATCTCGGCGTGGCGATCCGGCTGCGGCGCTGAGGCGCGGCGGTCGGGGCTGCGAGCGGATTGGCCAGGATCGGCGGCGGAGCGGGTGGCGCAACCGCGACCTCGACGGGGGCGGGCGGAGCCACGGCCTCGGCTGGGCTGTCACTGATGAGCGGCTCCGGCTCGGCCGCGACACGCGGCACAGCGGCGAGGCTCACCGCAGGCCCGGCCACGGGCTCAAACGCCTCGCCCGCGTCGATCACCGGCGGCAGTTCCTCGACATAGGTGGCCAGAGCCGCCAGCTTGGCGATCACCGGCTCCGTGCCCGCGTGCGCCCCGCTGAAAGCTCCCGGCAGACCCCACGCCCCGGTCCAGCGATAGAAGATATGGGTGTCGATCTGGCGCATCTTCACCAGCCGCTCGGCCCAGTAGGGCGCGACCCAGTCGGTGTGATAGTGGGTCGCCATCCCCACCTCGGCCGCGACCCGGCCGTTCAGGGCCGCCGCCGCCGTGGCCCGCGCGCGCGCCCATCCTGCGGCCGAGGGCGGCCGGTTCATGGCTCCGTCGCAGGTGAAGCTGAACTGGCAACCGGTCGTCCGCTCCTGGCCCTGGAACACCACGCCGCAGATGGTCTTGGGAAAGGCCGGATGCCGCATGCGGTTGATCACCACCTGGGCGACCGCCGCCTGTCCGATCGCGGTTTCCGACGCGGCTTCGTAGTAGACGGCGGCCGTCAGGCAATCGAGCGCGCGCGCATAGTCGGCGATCCGGTCCGGCGGCATGATGAAGGGCCGGGCCGCCTGGATCGGCAGCGTCGAGAACGGCAGGGCGGCGTTCCACGCCCGTGCAGCGTCCATGGAGATCGGGCGAACGTCTTCCGGTGCCAGCGTCAGGTCCGCCAGCCCTCCCGCAAGATCGGTGGGGAGTGCTGCTTGCGGTGCCTCGGTCGTGCCGCCTTGGGTCTGCGCCAGTTCAGCGAGGCGAACCTGCAGAACCGCGACGCCAGAGCCGACGAGGATGATCAGGCACGCCACGACGGCCAGGATGACCGGCGTCCAACTCGACAGGGCAACCGTGCGACCGAAGCGGGTGATGCCCTGGAGCATGACCTCCGCCCGCGTTGCCTGCGGATCAACGGTGACCTCGCTGGTCATCGCGACCGTCCCCGGGCGAAGGCAAACTGCAGGCCCAGCAGGAAGCTCCAGAAGGCCGCGATCGACGGGACCTGCAGGGCGAAGTCGGCAAGCCCGTGCACCAGCACCACAAGGTTCATACAGACCAGACCGATCAGCAAACCCTGACCGCGGCCTTCACCGACGCGCAACAGGCTCGCCCCGATGACCCAGGCGATGGTCAGGACCATCGGCAGGGTGCCGACCACGCCGGCTTCCTCCAACCATTGCAGATAGACATTGTGGGTTGCGCGGATGGTCCAGAGTTCCGGTGCCGTCTCGGCGGTCATGAGGTGCAGATTGACCGTGTCGAAGGTGCCCAGACCCCATCCGAACACCGGGGATGCGATAAACGCTTTCCAGTGCGTGGCGAACAACGCACCCCGGTCCGCGAGACCCACCTGGGTCGAGCCGATCCTGGACCAGATCAGGTCATTGCCACCGAGCAGCAACACGACGCCGATCACCCCAAACAGGCCGGCGGCCAGAAGACCAGCCGAGCGGCTCTTGGGCTCCCGGGCGAAGGTCCAGACCAGTAGCACCGCCACGGCACCGACGGTCGCGGCCATGCCCAGCCGCGACGCCGTAAGCAAAAGGCAGGTGGCGGTCAGGCTGGTGCAGGCGATCGACACCGCTGTCCGCGTCAGCCGCCTGGCGAAGCCGCGACCCTCCGCCCGACGCCAGTCGCGCAGAAACAGGGCCAGACCAAGCACGGTCAGCATGCCAAAGACCGTCGCGCCGCTGTTGGCGCTCAGAAACCCGCCGGTCAATCGCCCACCCTGGGCGATCTGCAACCCCGAAACAAAGCTTACGAGCGACAGTGCCGCATAGGCGCCGCCCACCCAGATGGTCGCCTGCAGGGTGGCTTCTGCGCGGTCGCGTCGCGCCCCTTGCAGGGCTCCAATCACAAAGGCGCTGCCCAGGCCCATCAGCTTGACGATTTCCATCACGGTGGACGACCGATCGACGGTCAGGGCGTCCGCGCCGACGGCCGCCCACGTCCAGGCTGGGTGGGCACCTCCCGGTCCGAAAGGCGTCAGCGTCCACAAGGCCACGCCGATCGTGGCAAGGAACAGGCCGCCGGGGACGAGGGCGGCATCCAGCGCACCCATATCTCTGCGAAGGGGTGTCGCCACGGCGATCAGCAGCGCGGCCCCGAGAGCTGCCGTGAGCCACTGGGCAGCCGCCGGTTGGTTCGCCCCGAACGCGAGATGTGCCATGACCAACAGGATCGGCGTCGCCGCCAGGGCGACCGCGACCGGAGCAGACACGCTGCGGGACGCCCGACCGGCGCCAAACGCCGGGCTCGATCGCCTTCGTCCCGCGATGGCTGCCCCGTTCATCGCCTCAGGCCGCGTAATATTTCTTATAGTCGCCGTAGTAGTAGCCCGCGTCGCCGTAACCGTAGCGCGCCTGGGCCTTCATATCGACCTGCGTCAGGCCCACGCCGGCCACATGCGCACCCGATTGCTCGAGAACCTTCAAGGCCGCCGTGATGGCCTTTTCGGGGGTCTTGCGCCAATGCGCGAGGAACACGACCGCGTCCGACTTGGCTGCGACAAGACGGGTGTCGGAGACGGCAAGAACCGGAGCCGTGTCGAGAATCACAAGATCGAAGCGCTGACGCAGCGTTCCGATCAGATCGTCCATCGCATGCGCCCCAAAGACGTCGCGGGGGGTAAAGCTGTTCTTGGCCAAAGGCAGAACCCAGGCCCCCGACGGAACATCGTTCAGGAGGGCGGCCTCCAGCGTCGCGGAACCATTCAGGACCTCCACCAGGCCGGTCTCGGGTTCGACCCCGAGCAAGCGGTTGACATTGCGACGTCGCAGGTCGCAGTCCACCAGGACGACAGTCATTCCGGCTTGCGCCGCAACACGTGCAAGACACAGGGCCGTCGTCGTCTTGCCTTCGGCCGGCAGCGCTGATGTCAGGGCTATCACCCGCACCTGATGACCGATGCGAGAGAACAGGATTGACGCTCGGAGCGCGCGGATGGCCTCGGCGAAACTGGACAGAGGCTTGCGTATGACATGGTCCTGGGGCGTGTCCTCGCGATCCTCCGGATCAGCGACCGACGTCAGCAGCGGCACGGAGCCGAGATGGGGCAGACGGAGCTTGTGCTCCACGTCCTCGGCGGTCAGGACGCCGGTGTCCAGCATGATGGACAGCACCACGGCTGCGATGCCTAGCGACAGCGCCACGCCCAGACCGATCGCCAGGTTCAAGGGGACGTTGGGAGAGCTGGGACGCGTGGGGATCGCTGCGGGCGAAACAATGCGCGCGTCGGACTCCTGCAATCCTTCAGTGCTGGTCGTTTCCTGGAAGCGATTGAGGAAGCTTTCGTAGAGGGTCCGGACCGATTCTGCGTTCCGCTCCAGTTCGTTCAGTCGGACGGCGGCGGCATTGTTCGCCGCGAGTGTGCCCCGCGCCGAGCCAAGGCTGCCCGCCATCGAGCCCGTCCGCTCTCTCGCCACCTGAACCTGCGCTTCCAGGTTGGAAATGATGCGACGGATTTCCGCCTGAATCTGCGCATCGATGTCCGCCAGTTCCCGCTCCGCACGCACCATGTCCGGATGACGCGGGCCATAGCGCCCTGACAATTCGGCAACCCGTCCGGATACCTCGGCTCGGCGGGCTCGCAGCTGTTGCACAACCGACGAGCCAAGGGCTTCGCCCACGTCCTCACCATTCGACCCCGCCGCCAGCTGGGCGCGCGCTGTCCGGAGCCGGGCTTCTGCCTCGGCCTGGCTGGCCCGCACCGTAGCCAGTTGTTGGTTGTAGGCTGAGATCTCCTGCTCGGTCAGGGTCGCACCCGAAGCGCTCAACAGGTTGTTCGCCGCCCGATACTGCTCCACTGCCGCTTCGGCCTGCTGAACCTCGCTGCGCAGGTCGGCCAAGCGCGTGTTCAACCAGCTGTTGGCCTGGCGGGTGGCGTCGAACTTGGCCTCCAGCTGCTCCAGCAGATAGCGTTCGGCGTAGGTATTGGCGATGCGAGCCGCTTTCTCGGGGTCTCTCGAGGTGACGCCCAACACCATCACATAGGTCACGCCGGATCGCTTGATCGACAGCCGCCGGAGCAAAGCGTTAACGACCCGGTCGCGCTCGCGTTGCCGATCCAGTTCGCTCATCCGGTCGCGCGCCGCGTCTGGCGCTGCCGCCCCGAATACGGCCGCCACCCCGCCAACGACCGATTGCAATGGGCCCGGTTTCGCCAGTGCGCTGTTGAATTCGGGATCCTCGTCCAGATTCAACGCATCGACGACCCGCTCGGCGAGACGCCGCGACTTCATGATCTCGATCTCGGTGTCGACCACGCTGGCGTCAGGCGTCAAGCCTGACAGCACGGCTTCGGCGTCCACCACGTTTTGGGATCGTGTGTCGATCGTCAGGCTGGTGGTCGCGGTGAAAAGCGGCGTCGCTCGCGTCGTGACGACCACGGCAGCGACCAGTACGACCAGCACAACGGCCAGAAATAAGGGGAGCCTCCGCCTGAACAGGGCGATGACGCGATGGAGATCCACACCCTCCGACGCACCCTCGACTTCCGCAGCGTCTGGGCCCGGCAAGCCCGCCTCGGCAGAGCGGGAGTTGGATAGTGTGTTCAACATCAGGTCACGCGCACTGGAGACTTCGGGCCGATCAGAACTGCGCGACCAGGGTCGCCGTCAGACGATTGACATCGAACTCCGCCCCGCCGGCGAGCCCGCTCGAGGTCTGCTCGAACCGGCTGGCAGACAGGCTTAGGCCAAGATTGCGGTTCATCAGGTAGGTGCCGCCCACCGAGAGCTGGACCCGCTCGTCTTCACGGTCGATGCCCTCGTATTCATCGCGCGACAGCGACGCTTCAGCGTTCAGCAGCACATTGCGCATGAGTTCATGATCGATGCGCACGCCAGCCGATGACGAGAGATAGCCGCCCGAGCCGACGATGCCGGAATCCTCGATCGTCCGCGATCCATAGGCCGTGACTGTGGTGAGCTGGGTGGGGAACCATTCCAACTGAGCGCGCGCGCCGAACCCGTCGATCTGGTCGTACACCGCCGCATCGAACTCCTGGACGATGTAACCGGCCGCGATTTCGCCGCGCATCACGGCCCCCACTTCAAAGTTGGCGCCCGCCAGGATCTCGTAGCCGTCGGAGTCGCGCGCGGGCAGAGCCGCGGAAACGGCCGTGTCGTAATCCCGCTTGTTCGTCGTCGCCTGCACGAACAGCGCGGTCGCCGGGCTGATCGCCAGGTCGGCGCGCCCCGTCAGGCTGGTCAGGGTCCGGTCGCGGTTGTCCTGGTCGACGACCACGCCCGCTAGCGTCACGCCGTCCTCGTAATCGAACTCCCGGATGTCTCCGCGCGCCGAGACCTTCACCCGGCCGGAGACATGACTGGCGGCCAGATAGGATGACGTCAGATCGTAGCGAACCGGTTCGCGCGTGGAGGCCGGGGCATTGGACGAGGTTCGGGGTTCGGTTTGCGATGCAAAATTGAAACCGGCGGCGACATTGGTCGCCCGGGTAATGTCCAGACGTCCGTTGGCACCGAGGTCCCAGTCCTCGTGGTTCTCGCCGTCAAAATCCTGGTAGCGGGCGATGTCGGCGCGCGCATAGGCCGAGAGCGAGTGGCGCGACCAGCCGGATTCGATCGCAACCTCCGGCTTGAAGTGTACGATCCAGTCGTTCTGCTCGCCTATCGCCGTAGCGAACACATTGTCGCTATTCTCGGCATCGATCTGGATAAGCGGATAGACCGCAAAGGTCCCCGCAGAGAGCCCCAGGGCTTCGTACTCCGGGCGCGGCCGTTCGCGAACCGAGACGTTGCGGTCGCGAGCGAACAGATCGACGCCCTGGCCCTGAGCGGCATTGAGGGTGCTCGCGGCCGTCTGCGCCTGCACGACGGACGCCGATGACAACGCCAGCAAGGATAGCAGAACAGAAATCGGCCGATTTCGGATGCGCATGGGTTCTTCCCCGCTCGACAGGAGCGTTTCGGACGACATTCTTGCCATTACCTCAGGTGCCCGGTCGGTAATCCGAACCACCACCCCCGCCTCCGGCGCCGCCTGCGCCCGGCGCACCTTGCGCCGTGCCGCCCGATCCGGCCGATCCGCCGGCGCCGGGTCCCCCTTGGCCGGTACCCGTCACCTGGGCCTGAACGCTGCCCACGGCAGCGGCGGCGGCAGCCGACAGTTGGCCCGAGGCCGCAAGATTGGCGCGTGCAGCCGAGAGAGCCGAGGCCGCGACAGCCGGGCTGGCCCCGCTGGTGGCAACGGCAGCCCGGACCGCCGCCTCAATGAAGGCTTCGGCGCCTTCGTCATCCAGACCGGCGGCTGCCGCTTCACTCTGAGCCTGGACAATGGCGGCCTGGATCAGCGCCGTAAGCGCGGCGACATCATCCTGCACCGCCACAGCAATGCTTGTCGTCGCTAGGCCAACGCCAGGGGCAACCGCCGCAGTCAAGGCCGCCAGCACGGCAATGGACGCCGAAAAAGACTTGCTCATCACCGACCTCACGCTTGTTTAGGCTTTCTTCATACACCCGAAGAGAGACGTTGAGAACACACCGGTATGCCAGATGTGCGACAGTTTGACGGCCGGGACTGAGTTGTTGCGCTTCGGCCACCGTGGCCTACGTGCCAGGGCTCCGGGAATTGACGGTTGGCGACGGCGTCAAGTTTATCGCCAACCGCCCGGCGGGATCACGCACGAGATCGCGGACTCGCCCTGTCATCTGCGGCCGCGTAACCTGAGCGACGACCAGTTCCTCGCGTGCCTGCCGCCGCAGTTCCGGGGTCAAGCGGGCCCACCGGTCGAAGGCAAAGCGCAGTCGCCACTCCGTCACCTCTGGTCCATGCGGGGCGGCGACATAGCTGCGATCTAGCGCGTCCAACATCTCGGCTTCCTGGCTCTCCTGATCGGCGATCCAGGCCAGCCGGAGCCAGGCCGAGGCGTCCAGCGGCTTCTGTAGCAGTGTCCGTCGGTTCTCCGAGCGCGCGCGCGCGAGCTCGGGCGGCGTCTTCACCGTGGCCGCGACTGCACGCGCTTCGCTCACCGCGGCCAGAGGCGGCAGATTGAGCGTCCAGGTCGCAGGTTGGCTGAGCGGGAGCGCCAGGCCGAGCCCGGCAATCAGGGTTACGACGCCAAGACAAACCACGAGCCCCAGACGAATGGCCCTCGTCCTCTGCATCGCCAGTCCTCCCCGCGGAGGACCTAGAGCGCGACGCTGACCCAGTCAAACGTGCCGCCGCGCGCCTGGCGCTCGCGCCAGCGATAATCGACCTGGTCCCAGCGCGTGACCCAGGGCGAAAGGCTGTCGAGCACATACTCCCCCCGATCCGACGCCAGCAACAGAACGGCATGGGTTTCGCCCCACCGGGTCTCGACGATGGCGATCGACAGGGCCTGCGCTGGCACACCGGCGTGGATCAGGGCCTGCCGCTTGGCCAGGACATAGTCCTCGCAGTCGCCGCGGGAGGCGACCGGCAGGGTCCACAGGTCGGGCCGGCCATACAGGTCGCGGTCTTCGACGTGGCGGATCTCGCGGTTCAGGCTGCGGTTGATGCGGTTGACAAGGCGCCACCCCTCGCGATCGAGAGCAAAGCGCACGGCCTCGTTCTCTGGTTGGTCCGCTGCCTTCACCGGCGGGGCGTACGCATCCCCCTCCGCGACGGCGACGGATGCGAAGTCGGTGGCAGGCACGACGTCGATCGCCAGGGCTGTGCCGACCGTCTCGATCTCGGCCGTGGCGAGGTCTTCGACCGACGGTGCACCGGTCGGCGCACGCGAGGTTCCGGCGGCGGCCGACGCCGCATAAACCGGCAGCAGTCGCGGCACCAGCGGGGTGAGCGGAGCGTTGGACAGCAGCGATCCCGCTGGATGAGGCGCGGCAGAAGGCCCAGGGACGGGCGCCGGCGACATTCCAAAGAGGGCAGCCCACCGCAGCCGATTGGACTGTACGGCCAGTCGATCCAGATCCGGCGCGGGGCCGATCGCTGGACACTGGCTGGGCGCGCGGCGACACAGGTCGATGAACCCCTCCGGCGCGGGTGCTGCGGCACCCAACGGCATCGCGTGCGCATCCTCGACCCGCGGCGCGGCCACAGTGACCCCGGCCGACAACCAGCAGCCCGCAGCCAGCAGGATTGCCGTCGATGTCGCCGGTCGCTTTTTGCGGACCATGACTGCTCCCCGAAGTTGAGGGCAGTCTGCACGCCAACCGCTAAGGCCGGTTTCACGGTTAAGGTTTTCGGCCTATTGAAGATCAGGGTTTTCAGCCGGTTAACCTAGACCGGCAGCGCACTCCGTTTGACCACGGTCCGCATGGCCACGCTGGACGACACCCGCGTCACGCCGGCGATGGTGGTCAGCGACCGGGCGTGCACCCGCTCCAGATCGTCGACGTCCCTGACCACCAGCCGCAGCAGATAATCTGACCCACCCGTCATCAGATAGCACTCCACCACCTCGGGCACAGTGGCGATGGCGGTCTCGAAGGCCGTCAGCGCGCTCTCGGCCTGGGACGACAGGGTCACGGTGACGAAGACGCTGATGGGCAGGCCCACCGCCCGCTCGTTGATGACGGCGGCGTAGCGGCTGATGACGCCCGCTGCCTCGAGCGCGCGCAGCCGACGCAGGCAGGCGCTCTCGGACAGGGCCACCTGCCGCGCCAGTTCGCTGTTGGTCATGCGTCCGTCGGCCTGCAGCAGGCGGAGCATCTTTCTATCGATGAGGTCCAGCTCGACCGCAGAAACCGTCTTCATGGCGGACGCCCTCCGTTGCTTCTGCGACTTTACGGCGATCACTCGCCAAAAAGAACAGGAACCTGCGACGCGCCCGGCGCTATTTTCCCGCAAATCCCAAGAGGTGAGGAAACCCCATGCGCGTCGGCGTCCCCAAGGAAATCAAGAAGAACGAACACCGGGTCGGTCTGACCCCGACCGCTGTCCGCGAATACGTCGCCCACGGCCATCAGGTCTCGGTCCAGACCGGCGCGGGCCTCGGCGCCGGCTTCGCCGACGACGCCTTCGTCAAGGCCGGAGCCACCATCGTCGCCGACGCCCCGACGATCTTCGCCAACTCGGACATGATCGTGAAGGTCAAGGAGCCGCAGAAGGTCGAGTGGGAGATGCTGCGCGAGGATCAGATCCTCTACACCTACCTCCATCTCGCGCCCGATCCCGAGCAGACCAAGGGGCTGATGGCCTCGAAGTGCGCCGCCATCGCCTATGAGACAGTGACGGACGCGCGCGGCGGCCTGCCGCTGCTGGCCCCCATGTCCGAGGTGGCGGGGAGGATCGCCGTCTTCTCGGCGGCCGAGACCCTGCTGAAGCACAACGGCGGCATGGGCCTGTTGTTCTGCGGCGTGCCGGGTGTCGCGCCCGCCCGCGTGCTGGTGCTGGGCGGCGGGGTCGTCGGCCTGAACGCCGCGCGCATGGCCATGGGCCTGGGGGCCGAGGTCGTGGTGCTGGAGCGCTCGATCCCACGCATGGCCTATATCGACGAGGTCACGGGCGGCCGGGTCATCACCCGCTATTCCTCGATCGGCGCGATCGACGAGGAAGTGGTCAAGGCCGACGTCGTCATCGGCGCCGTCCTGGTGCCCGGCGCCGAGGCCCCCAAGCTGATCAAGAAGGCCCATCTGAAGCAGATGAAGCCCGGCTCGGTTCTGGTCGACGTCGCCATCGACCAGGGCGGCTGCTTCGAGACCAGCCACGCCACCACCCACGAGGACCCGACCTACACCGTCGACGGCGTCGTCCACTACTGCGTCGCCAACATGCCGGGCGCCGCGCCGCGCACGTCGTCCGAGGCGCTGAACAACGCCACCCTGCCGTTCGGGCTGGCGCTGGCCGATCATGGGCTGGAGGCGCTGCGCAAGGACCCGCACCTGGCGCGCGGCCTGAACGTGCTGCGCGGCGAGATCACCTATCCGGCGGTCGCCGAGGCGATGGGCCTGGCCTGGTCTGACCCGTTCGGCGTCTGGGCCCGCGCCTGACGGCCTGGTCCGGCAGGCGGACAAGGCGGGGGTAAGCCTTGCGACACGGGCGGGAGGCCGCGATATCCCGCCCATGTCCGACATCGATCCTGTCGCCCCGTCCCTCGACGACTTCGCCCGCCTGGCGCGCCAGGCCTTCGACGCCCTGCCCGAGCCGTTCAGGTCGGCGGCGGGCGAGGTCGTCATCCGCGTCGATGATTTTCCAGACGAGGAGACGCTGGCCTCCTTCGACATGGACGACCCGTTCGAACTGACGGGCCTCTATCACGGCCATCATATCGGCGAGCGAGACGCCCTGGGCCCCGCGCCCGAGCCCAGCCGCGTCTTCCTCTATCGCCGTCCGATCCTCGACGAATGGTGCGAACGCGGCGACGTAGGCCTCTACGAGCTCATCTCCCACGTCCTGGTCCACGAGATCGGCCACCACCTCGGCCTCGACGACGACGACATCGACGCCATCGAGGCGGAGGACTGATGGCTCCCGGGCGGGGATCCCGCTTCGTTCAAGCCGGACAGTTCGGGCTCGTCTCACGCCGGGCCACGCCCGCGCCGTCCGGAACACCCCAGACGCCGATCGATCCATGGCAGGCCGCCGCCTCGACCTCGTCGAAGGCGCCTTGGGTCTCGTCGCGCCTCTGGGCGCCCCCGCCGCTGGAAATCACCTCGGCCGACAGATCGTACCAGTTATCCTGACACTCCACCTGCTGAGGGATGCAGTTGGGCTTCAACACCGCGCAGCGCCCTACGGCTGTCCCGTCGGCGTCTTCACCCACGATCTCACAACGCAGGCTCGGCGATGTCGCGTACTGGCGGTGGATCTGGCTGGCGAGGAACGTCAGGCCCTCCGCGCCCTCGCTGATCAGTCCGGTCAGCACCTCGCGCGCCCACCCGTCACAGTCGTAGGGCTCACCCCCGTCATCCGCGCACATCACCCCCGGAGACGGCGTATCCAGACCCCACAACCGCATCCGACGCCCCTGAACCTCGATGACGCTGCCGGAGACGACCTCAGCGTCGCGCGCCTCGACCAAAGGCCCGGACTGGAGCGCCCACACCATCAGGAAGACCTGGATCATCGACGAGCTCCGAGCGGTCGCGGATCGGAAACAGAGCCGCCCTGCGCTCCGGCGTCAATTGACCGGAGCGCAGGATCAGACACTGTCAGGCACGATCTACCGCGCCCTCTTCGAGCCGTCAGCGGATCGGCAGTTCCTCGATCGGCATGGCCAGCGCCTCGAGCTGCGGACGCACCACCGAGGCGTCGCCGACCACCACCCAGACGAAGTTGTCCGGATCGATCGCCGCGCGGGCGGCGGCGTCCATCTCGGCGGGCGTCAGGGCGCGGGTACGGCTGGCCACCGTCTCCGGATAGTCGTCCGGACGGTTGTAGAGGTCGTTCGAGACCAGGGTGTTCAGGATCTGGAACGAGGTCTCGTACTGGCCCGCCAGCGAGCGCGTGTTGCCGTTCACCGCCCGGTCGCGCTCGGCCTGGGTCACCCCTTCGACCTCCAGGAAGCGGTCGTACTGGGCCATCAGGGCCTGGATCGACTCGCCCGTGCGGTTGGCCTGCACCGGCGCGTTGATGAAGTAGGGCACGCGGCCCTGCACCAGGGTCGGGCCGCCGCGCACGCCATAGGACCAGCCCTTGGTCTCGCGCAGGTCCGAGTTGATCCGCGACAGGAAGTCGGTGCCCAGGATGGAGTTGGCCACGTTCATGGTCAGCAAATCGTCGGTGCCCGACACCGGCAGAACCTGACCTGCATAGATCAGCGACTGCGGCGACTGCGGCCGGTCGATCAGGACGATGCGCGGCTGCGGCGTCGGCACGGTCACGGGGAAGGTCTTGGTCCCCTTGGCGGCCGACGGCGGCGTCCAGTCGCCCAGCGCCCGGTCCAGCTCGGCGCGAACCTCCGCGAGCGGACGATCCGACACGACATAGATCGTCGCATTGTCCGGCCGCACCCAGGCGGCGTGCTCGGACGCCAGGTCCGCGACGCTCAGCCCCCGCACGGTGGCCTCGTCACCCGTGCCGGTGAAGCCGCGGCCGTAGGGGCTGTCGGCCCCGAACAGCAGCGGCGGCAGGGCGCGCGCGGCGATGGCCGCGGGCTGGGTGCGCTCGCTGGCGATGCCGGTCAGGCGCTGGGCCCGCACCCGCTCGAAGGCGGCCGGATCCATGGCGGGGTTCCTCAGCACATCGGCCAGCAGCGTCAGCGATGAGCCCAGGTTGGCGCTCGGCGTCGACAGGGTGGCCGTCGACTGGTCCATCGAGGCCCCGATGTTGATGTTGGCGCCCAGACGCTCGCGCGCCTCGGCCAGGGCATTGGCGTCGCGGGTGCGGGTGCCTTCCTCCAGCAGGTTCAGCATCAGGCTGTGGGCCCCCAGACGATCGGGGCGGTCCGCCGCGAAGCCGGCGTCGAAGGCCACCGACACACGGGTCACCGGCACGGTGTCGACCTGGGCGTAGACGACCTCGATCCCGTTCGACAGGCGCGCGCGCTCCACCGCCGGGAAGTCCAGGTCCTCGACCTCGCCGATCTGCGGCATCGGCGGACGGGCCACGCGCTGGATCGGCTCGGCCGGAACCGGAGTCGCCCCCGACGGTGTCGCAGCCGCCTCGACATAGGCCTCGCGCTCGCCCGGCTCGATGGTGATCGACGCCACCGGTCGGCTCAGCCAGCGCTGCAGCGCCGCCTGCACCTGCGCCGGCGTCACCGAGGCATAGGCCTGGAGCTGGCGGCGATACCAGTCCGGATCGCCCGCATAGAGCTGGCCTTCCGCCAGCGTCGAGGCCTTGCCGTTGACCTGCTCCAGGCTCTGCAGCGTCTGGGCGACATAGCCGGTGGCGACCCGCGC
The DNA here is from genome assembly GCF_000701445.1 of Brevundimonas bacteroides DSM 4726. GTDB lineage: Bacteria > Pseudomonadota > Alphaproteobacteria > Caulobacterales > Caulobacteraceae > Brevundimonas > Brevundimonas bacteroides. Next base: position 132,759 of record NZ_JNIX01000013.1, on the reverse strand, counting down.
CACTTCCTCTTCGGACGGGCCGTTCTGGATCAGGTCGGCGATGACCTGATCCAGCCGCGCCGACACCTCTGCCGCATCCTCGCCCGGCTTCACGTTGACGGTTACGCCGAACATGCCGACGCGGTGGAAGGACTGGACGCCCGCCGAAGCCGACACCGCCGTCTCGTCTCCGCGCACCAGGGCGTTGTCGAGACGCGAGCTGGCGAGCCCGCCCAGGATCGAGGCCCCGACCGCCAGAGGCACGGCCTCCTCGCTCAGCATGCCGGGAACCGCCCAGTTGCGCGTCAGGCGCGTATTGGCCACGCGGTCGCGCAGGGTGATGTTCACCGGCTCCGACAACGTCGGCACATCGGCCTGCGCCGGCTCATTGACCGGCCCGCGCGGGATCGCCCCGAAATAACGCTCGGTCAGGGTACGGGCCGTCGCCTCGTCGATGTCGCCCGACAGCACCAGCACGGCGTTGTTCGGACCATAGTTGTCGCGGAACCAGTTGCGCACCGTCTCCAGGCTGGCCGCGTCCAGATCGGCCATCGAGCCGATGGTCGAATGCCGATACGGATGCCCCTCGGGGAACAGGGCTTCCAGACGCGCATACTGGAACAGGCCATAGGGTTGGTTGTCGCCCTGACGCTTCTCGTTCTGGACGACGCCGCGCTGGAGATCGAGCACCTCCTGCCCGACCTCGCCGAGCAGGTATCCCATGCGGTCGCTTTCCAGGAACAGCGTCTGCTCCAGCGCCGGCGTCGGCACGGTCTGGAAGTAGTTGGTGCGGTCGAACCAGGTCGTGCCGTTCAGGTTGGTCGGCCCCAGCGCCCGCATCCGCCCCAGATAGCTGCCTGTCGCGTTCTCCGAACCGCCGAACATCAGGTGCTCGAACAGGTGGGCGAAACCGGTCGACCCCGCCGGCTCGTCCTTGGAGCCGACGTTGTACCAGATCGACACCGCCACCACCGGAGCCTTGCGATCCTCGTGCACGATCACCGTCAGGCCGTTGTCCAGCTGGAACCGCGACCAGGGGATGTTCACCTCGCTGACCAGCTCGGCCACCGGCGCGGCGGGCAGCTCCTGGGCCTGCACCGCGGCGGGGGCGACGGCCACGGCGGCGGGCTCCTGGGCCCAGGCGGGGGCCACGGCCAGAGCCGGGGCGGCGGCGAGGAGGGCGGCGATCGAGACGGCGCGAAGTCGCATGGAAAACAGTCCTTTTCCTGAGAAGCGGCGGAACCTTATCCACCGATTACGGCGACGCAATCTCCGGAGCCGGACATGAACAAAGAGTCACAGATCGCAGGTTTCACATCATGGTTGCGGTTCGGCCGCCACGCTGCTAATGCGAACCTATCGCAACTAGAAATCTGGCCCCCTAAGACATGACGCACCGCCTTCCAGTGTTCGCCGCAATCGCCGCTGCCCTCGTCCTGTCCGCCTGCGGCCAAAGTGGAGACACGAACGCGGCTGAGGAAGGCGGCGTCGTCAATCTCTATACGGCTCGTCATTATGACAGCGATCTGATGCTCTATGAGCGGTTCACAGAACAGACGGGCATCCGCGTCAATCGCATCGAAGGCAACGCCGACCAGCTTCTCGCGCGCATGCAGGCCGAGGGCGACGCCAGTCCTGCGGACGTCTTCGTTACTGCCGACGCAGGGGCCCTGTGGCGCGTTCAGAACGCGGGGCTGCTCCAACCCGTACAGTCCGAGACGCTGAATGCCGCCATTCCGGCCAATCTGCGCGACCCCGAGGGACGCTGGTTCGGCTTCAGCCGTCGCGCGCGCATCGTTGCCTATGATCAGGCCCGGGTTCAGCCCGCCGAGATCGACACCTACGAAGAGATCGCCTCGCCGCGGTTCCGAGGGCAACTTTGCGTCCGCTCCGCCGACAGCGTCTACAACCTCTCCCTGGTCGGCGCCCTGATCGAGGCTTGGGGTCCGGATCGTGCGCGTCAGTGGGTCGAGGGCGTCGTTGCCAACATGGCCCGCCCGCCAGAGGGCGGCGATCGCGACCAGATCCGGGCCGTCGGGGCCGGGGTCTGCCAGATCGCCCTGACGAATAGCTACTACTATATCCGCCTCGCCAGCGGTGATGATGCGGCGGACCGCGAGATCACCACGCGGGTCAAGCTGGCCTTTCCCTCGCTGGATGGACAGGGCGCTCACGTCAACATCTCGGGCGGCGGCGTCGCGGCCAACGCCCCCAATCGCGCCAACGCCATCCGGCTCCTGGAGTACCTCGCCTCAGCCGAGGCCCAGACCCTGGTGAGCCAGCACAACAATGAGTATCCCGCCAGCCCGAACGTTCCGGCGCCGGCTCCCGTCGACGCCTATGCGGACTTCCAGGCCCACCCCATGCCCGTTTCGGCCTATGGCCCACGGCAGGCCGAGGCCCTGGCCATGATGTCTGCGGCCGGTTGGCGCTGACCGCTACCTCTCTTGAGTCCTCGTCCGGCGGCCGCTCTCGCAAGAGGCGGCCGCCTTCGCTTCTGCATGTCCTGGCGCTGGCAGCGGCGCTGATTGCGCTCGTTCCCCTGATCGGGGTGATTGCTGCCGCACTTGGCTCGACCGATGCCCGCTTTGCACCATCCGACCTCGTCCGATACGGCCTGACGTCGCTGGGCCTGCTGGCGCTCGTCCTGCCCTCGGTGTCGATCCTGGGCAGCGCCGCCGCCTGGCTGGTCAGCCTTTACCGCTTCCCCGGTCGCGACCTCTTTACATGGATGCTGGCCATGCCCTTGGCCTTGCCGGCTTTCGCCCTGGCCTATGGCTACGCCGACCTTCTGGACGTCGGCGGCCCATTCCGCCTTTGGCTCCGGGATGCCGGGCTGGGCTGGTCGGGCTCCATCCGAACTCTCTGGGGCGCTGGACTGATCCTGACGCTGGCCTTCTATCCCTATGTCTATCTGACCGTCCGTTCCGCACTTACCGCGCCGGCTGCGCGCACGATCGAGGCCGCACGTCTGCTCGGCGCCTCGCCCGTGGGTCTGGCGATGCGGGTCGGCCTGCCCCTCGCCCGCCCGGCCATCGCGGCGGGGGCCGCGCTCGCGGCGATGGAGACCCTGGCCGACTATGGCGCAGTCCAGTTCCTCGGCGTCCAGACCCTGACGACGGGCGTCGTCCGTGCCTGGTTCGTGCTTGGTTCGGTCGAGACGGCGGCCCGTCTCGCCCTGCCCCTGCTTGCGCTCGCCGCCGTCCTTCTGTGGCTGGAGCGCCAGAACCGGGCAGGACGCTACGCCGAGAGCGCGAGGTCCCAGGGACGCCGGATCGCTCTCGTGCAACTGAAGGGCCCGGCCGCGAGCCTTGCCACAGCCTTCTGCGGCCTCATCATCCTGTTGGGGCTCGTGATCCCTCTCGGCTGGTTGACGGTTTCGGCACTCGATGTCGCCCCGGAGATCGGGCGGATCGCTGGCGCGGCACGAAACAGCTTCGGCCTTGGCCTGGCCGGCGCGGCCGCCACCCTGGTTCTCGCTGCCGCCATCGCGCTGGGCGCACCACGCATCCCGGTCACCGCGAGGCTGGCCAGTCTGGGCTACGCCACCCCGGGTGCGGTCATGGCCATCGGGCTGCTGGTCCCGGCTGCGGCAGTGTGGAGCGGCTTTGCGGGGTCGACCCTGGCTGCTCTGGGACTTCTGGTGTTTGCCTATGCGGCCCGGCTCATGGCGGCTGCGGTCGAGCCCCTGGAGGCCGGTCTGGCGCGGATCACCCCGACCATGGGCGAGGCCGCGCGGCTGCTCGGCCGCAACGAGGTCGCGACCGCCTGGAGCGTTCAGCTGCCCATGATCGTAGGACCGGCGCTGACGGCCGCCTTGATCGTCTTCGTCGATATCCTCAAGGAACTCCCGGCGACCCTGATCCTCAGGCCGTTCAACTTCGACACCCTGGCGGTGATGGCTGACAACTACGCACGCGACGAGCGACTGGCGAACGCCGGCTGGCCCGTCCTGGTGATCGTCCTTCTCACCCTGCCTGCCACCTGGTGGCTGACCGGCCGGATCGGGGCCGTCCGTGGCTGAGCCTGCGATCACGCTCGACCGGATCACCCGACGCTTCGGCGACCGGGCGGCGGTCGATGATGTCTCCCTGAGCCTTGCCGAGGGTCGCATCCTTGCGCTTCTAGGGCCGTCGGGCGGAGGCAAGACGACGCTGCTTCGCCTGATCGCGGGCCTTGAGGCGCCGGACGCGGGAACCCTGTCGATCGCGGGCCGGCCGGTCGCCGGGCCGGGCCTCTGGATGCCCGTCGAACAGCGCGGCGTCGCCCTGGTGTTTCAGGATCTGGCGCTGTTTCCGCACATGACGGCGCTGCAGAATGTCGCCTTTGGCCTGAAGGGGGCGACCTCGGACCGTCGCGCCCGGGCGCTCGCCTGGCTGGATCGCGTGGGGTTGGCGGACCTGGCGCATCGACACCCCCACGCCCTTTCGGGCGGTGAGCAGCAGCGTGTCGCCCTGGCCCGCGCCCTCGCGCCCGAGCCCCGGGTCGTTCTGTTTGACGAGCCCTTCTCCGCGCTCGACGCCCACCTGCGCCAGTCGGTTCGCGACGATGTGGCCCGTCTGCTGCGCGACAGCGGCGCCAGCGCCGTCATCGTCACCCATGACGCCCAGGAAGCCATGGGCATGGTGGACGCGCTGGCCATCCTCGAGGGCGGGCGGCTGATCCAGATGGATACGCCCCAGGCGGTCTATGATCACCCGATCACCGCGACCGCCGCGCGCCTCCTGGGGCCGGTCAACCTGCTGCCGGGCCAGGCTGAGGGCGGCGCCGTGGAGACGCCGTTCGGACGGGTAGCATCGGCCCAGGAAGGACCGGTCCAGATCGCGGTCAGGCCCGAGCGGCTGCATCTGGCGCAGGCCGGACTGGCGGGTCATGTGGCGGGCTGCGCCTTCGCCGGGGACTGCTGGATCGCGACGGTAGAGACGACAGCCGGCCCCCTGCGCGTCCGCGTGTCCGGCCCGACCCAGGGACAGGTCCACCTGGTCGCCGAACCCGGCGCCGTCCGTGTCCTGCCGGGCTGAGCGACCCTGAAGGCTGGATCGCCAGCCCCACGACCCGCCCGCGCCCTAGACCCACGAGACGCGCGGCCCGTCCCCCGTCCGCGTCAGCATCAGGTCCGTCACCGCCCACACCAGGGCGTCGGCCCGGTCCGGGCTCGCGCCCCCGCCGTCCTCGCCCAGCCCCATCAGCTCCTCCTCCAGCGCCGTCAGGTCGCCCAGGTGGCCGACGCGCCCCTGTTCGTACAGCGCCGCCACCGGCTCGGCCCGCGCCCGCTTGCCAGCCGTCGCCGCCACCCGCCGCACGGTCTGCGTGAGCCCTGCGGCCTTCAGCACCGCCTCCACCATGGCCCCGCCCTGGTTGGCCTCGGCCACGACCCGCACCGGACAGTCCAGCGCGGCCGCCCACCGGTCCGCCGTCCGCTTCACCCGCCCGGCCCAGCCCATGGGCGACAGCCCCGCCACGCTCGCGTCCTCCAGCACCCAGGCCGTGCCCGCCGCCCGCGCCACCACCACGATGCCGCAGGCGTCCCCGCCCTCGCCCGACAGGGTCCCCGCCGGTGGATCCACCGCCACCACCGCCCGCTCATAGGGCGCCCGCTCGCCCCCCAGCCTCCAGCTCCGCCCCAGCGCCCTTGCCCGCTCCATATCCGCATGGCCGAACAGGGCGCCGGCCGCCTCCAGCACCACGCCCTCCAGCTCCTGCGCCGCCCGCCGCGTCCCGCCGTACAGGTCCAGCATGTCCTCGACGAACCCCTCCGCCAGGTTCGCCGCATTGGCCCGCGTCGGCGCATGCGTCCGCGCGCACGACCCTTCCGCCAGCACCCCCCTCAGCGCCTTCACAGGCTTCGGCGTGGTCGTAAGGAGAAGCCGGGGCCGCCACCTCTCCTCCCCCTTCATGGGGGAGGGGGACCGCGCAGCGGTGGAGGGGGCGGCCGCGTCCGCGCTCAAGCAGCGAGGCTCCGCGAGCCGAGCGATAGCGTCACCATCTGCGCTCAAGCAGCGAGGGACCGCGTCCCGAGCGATAGCGCCACCAGGATGCCCAAGCCGAAGGCCGAGCCTCAGCATCGCCAGCGCCTCCTCCGGCCTCTCCCAGGCGCAGAACTCATCCCCCCAGGCCGCGTGGAACTGCGGCCCCCGCAGGCGTTCCGGCTCGGCGGCCGACAGCATCACCCCCACCGCCCCGCCCGGAAACACCACCCGCCGCCTGGACGCCTCCAGCCGGGGCGCCGTCCGGAACGGCAGGTTCATCAGACCGCTCGGCCCCTCCAGCATGACGGCGCGCACATCGTGCATCGTCGCCCCCACCAGGGCGATCCGCCCCCCGGCCCCCAGCCTGGCGGCCACCTCCGACACCCACTCCGCCCCCGCCCGCGTCTTCCCCGCCCCGCGCCCGCCCAGGAACACCCAGGTCCGCCAGTCCCCGTCGGGCGCCGTCTGCCCCTCATGCGCCGCCCTCTTCCAAGCCGCCCGCGCGACCCTCTCCCTCCCCCGGCGGGGGCGCACAGCCGATCGCATGCGATCGGCCCGCGAGCCTTCCTCCTTCATTCCCCCTCCGCCTCCAGCTTCTCCAGCACGAACGCCAGCGCCGCCTCGTCCTGCAGCGAGGGCCGATACCCCGTCCCCTCCTCATCGGCCGCCCCCGCCAGCATCCGCGCCAGCTTCAGGAAATCCTGCGCCGCCCGGGCATCGCCCCGACGCAGCGCCGCCACGGCCTGCGCCTGTGACAGCCGCACAGCCTCGTCCAGGCCCAGCGCCGCCCCGTCGTCGGCTCCCTCATCGATCCCCTGATGGGCCAGGGCCCCAGCCCCCGGCTCGCCCCCCAGTTCGCCCCCCGGTTCACCCCTGGCCGCCTCACGCGCCTCCTCCTCGGCGTCGCGCGCCCGCGCCACGTCGATCTTGCGCCAGCGGCCCTTCTTGGCGCGCGCGGCGATGGTGCGCTCGGCCGGGCCATAGCGCGCCGACAGCCAGGCGGCCGAGGCGCCGGCCGTGTACTCGATGCGGATGCGCGTCCACGTCCGGTCCGAGGTCACCGCATATCCGCGCTCGCGCGGTCCTCGCGCGCCCCGGCCGCTCATGGCCGCCGCCCCGGAGCCGTCCCGCCCCGGGCGGCGCCCCGGACGCCACCCTGCGGTATCTGCGGTATCGGCAGTCTGTGCAGACCCGGATTTGCAGTCGACGATTCCGCCACCCGCGCCGCCCATGGGCTGCATTGACCGCCAAATCCCCCACCCGGCGCGGGTCCCGCCCGCCGAGGCATGCCATCCCATGCCCGGTCACCCGGGCTGTGCCGCCAATGCGGCCTGCGGTTCAGAGGTTTCGTATCCATCGCCTCAGGATAGGCGATCCCCCAATGCGGGCGCGTTCAGCGCGCCTTGTTCCCACCGGCCGTTGAAAGCCTTCAGGTTTTCGGCGCGAGTTTGGATAACTCAGATTTATCGCGAACACGCCGTCGCACAGGCGCCGTCCGTCCCGGCGGCCGAGGCCCCCGCGACCGAGACCCCCAGCGCCCTCAGCTGCACCCGCGCGGCGCTCTGCAGGATCGCCTGGGGCGCGACCCGCTCGATCTCGGCCAGCATCACCCCGATGCCGATCTTTCCGTCGGCTCGCCCCAGATCGATCCCGGCCAGAACCTCCCGCAACCGGGCCGCCGTCTCCTCCGTCATCTCGCATCCTCCACAACGCCGACCCGGAGCCGATCTAGGCCGCAGAGGGGGCGCAAGGCGAGTCAATTGTTCTTGTTTTGTTCGTGCGCCCCGAAGAAGTAAGCTTGTCGGAAGACGCGTCGTACCGATCATCGAGCGGCGTTAGAACAATGCTTTTCTTCTAAAGAGAGTGTCGCTAGCCTGGCTACAACCACAAGGGAGGCAGGCTCATGAAGGGCTATATCTACATCAGCAGCCCCAACGCTGATCCGGCCAAGAATAGGAACTTGAACGATCCGATGTTCAGAAGCCCCCCGACACTTGGGGGCTGTATGCCCAATATCAGACGTCTTGTGCTGCCAGGCGACCACGTCTTTGTGATCAGCGGCACCACAAAGGGCGTGCAGCAGTACGTCGTGGGAGGATTTCAGGTGTCCGAGAAGATCAGCGCTCTTGCTGCCTATGATCGGTTTCCCGAGAACCGGCTTCGACGGGACAATGAAGGCAGACTCCAAGGTAATGTGTTGGTAGGCGCAGACGGGCAAAAGCACCCGCTGGACACGCACTCCGCGAAAAATTTTGCTTCCCGGGTGGAAAACTACCTTGTCGGCATCAATCCGGTGGCGCTGGAGACCGAAGCAGAAGTGGCGCGGGGGCGGAGCGAAACCTTGGAGCGCCTTTCATCGATTTTAGAGCGGCCTCGTGCCAACCGCGTCATTGACATCATGGGCCGATGGGCGAGGCTCGATGACGCGCAAGTCGAAAAAACGCTGGACTGGCTGCGCGGGATCAAGGCTCAACCCGCATAGAATGGCTAACGTCGCCGCCACCCTTCGAGCTCTCTCACTGCAATCACACGAGATTGCAGCGCGAACTCGCTTGGCCCCTGAACGGGTCGAGGCGATTCTCAACGGAACTCCGGTTACTGCGTCAGAGTTGCGCGCGCTCTCTCGCGGCCTGAAGTTATCCATGCGTGCCTTTGCGGCGGCTGGATCACCTTCCACCAGCCAAGAACTCGCGGCACGTTTCCGAGCGCCTGGCGTGTCTGACTCGGAGCGTGAGCCGACGCTGGATCGCTTGGCTGGCTTCGTGGATGCCGCTCTAAAAGTTCTCCCCGAAAGGCAGGACCTACCTCACTGGCTCAACGAGTTCGCCTTGAGAGGTCAAGAATCCTACGCGGAGGCACAGCGACTCGCATCTCAGTTTCGCGATGTGATTTATCCGGGGGAGCCTGATAGCCCGGCCATTGACCTTCCGCAGCGGCTTTTGGCTCTCGAGGGGCTGATCGTTAGCCAGCTCAAAAACTCGAAGTACGAGGGAGCTTCAGTTGCGGCTGGAGGCTATCTTTTTGTATTCGTGTCACCGCGCTTCCCTGCGCGAATGTTATTCACGTTGGGCCACGAGCTTGGCCACGTCGTAGCCCATCACTCGCTACAGTCTGCGCACCTGGATCTCGCCAGCAGCATAGGCAGCTATAAGAACCGGGCTGAGGGCTTCGCGGATGCGTTTTCATCGGCGTTTTTGCTGCCTGCACAAGCTGTTGGAGGAACTCTACACGAAATCCGACGCGTAATTGGCGCGACGGGTGATGCTATAGGCGATGTGGAGATACTTATACTTGCGCGACTTCATGGAGTAAGTTTCGACGTCGCTGCAAGACGATGCGAAGATCTTGACCTCCTTCCTCCTGGGGGAGCCGCTTCGCTCGCGGATTATCTTCGAAAGAACTTCGGAAACCCGGAGAAACGGGCTGACGCCCTAAATCTCCCGCCTCGACCAACCGTGCATTTTGATGCGGTATCTCCGATCTTAATGAGATACGTGCACGCCAGCGTCGAGAGTGGCGTGACATCGCCATCATGGATTGCTGACCGCCTCAATACTTCTATCGAGAGCATATACGCGTCACACGCATCGATGGACGTTCGTCGTGCGTCTTCTCATTGATGCTTGCGCTGTGATCAACTTGTACAACTGCGGGATGCTCGCGGTTGTTTGTGATTTACCCGAAATCGAGATCACAATGTCTCCTATTGTCGTGTCCGAGTGTGGCCTCGACTGCGTAGCAGAAGTAATGGAGCTTCAGGCGGCCGGTCGGATTCAGTTCGTGCCTGATGAAGAGATATCCCCGGACCGGTTTCTTGACCTAGTGAACCAGCACGACATCGGCGATGGAGAACTTGAATCCATTGCGGTCTGCGAAGCAACCAACAGTTCGTTCTGTACCGACGACCGTGCGGCGCGAACACTGGCTTCGGGTCTCCTCGGCGCACCACGTGTGATGGGAAGCCTACGGTTGCTCAAGCTTGCCGTAGAGGCTTCTCTGCTTAAGTGCACCGACGCCTTCGCTGGCTATGTTCAGATGCGCGACAGTGGCGGATTTCTGCCGCCCTTAGAGACTGATTTTTTCTGCATGGGCGACCAAGTGTGATGGCGGCCTATCCGACCCTCTGCCCGCCCAGAAACCAGCGACGCGGCTGTAAGGAGCCACAATGAAAAGTAGCAACCCTCCGAATAGCCTCCTCGCCGAGTTTGACGCCGCATACGCGACGGTCACGCTTGACCGGCGTGATGTCTATGGCGAGCCCGAGGATACTTATCGACGAATTTCGACCATGCGAACGATCATTGACGAATGCAAAGATCCTCAGATCCGCGAAATCCTCGGGATGATCGTGACGAAGGTCGTCAGATTGGTTCAAACCCCCGACCATCTAGATTCATGGGTCGACGTCGCTGGCTACGCACGCTGTGGCGTAATGGTTCTGAACGACCGCGCTTCGGACTAGGCGTGGAGAGGTAGATGACCATCCAACGTAGGTTGAACCCTGGATCTGGGGTCATTGAACTCTGGTGGGTCGCAGCTAACTCGGAGATGGAGGGCGAAAGCCATCTGCTCGGTGAAGAAGAACCGTTATCATACTCGAACGAGAGTGTTGCCAACGAAGAGGTTGCGATCTGCTGGGCTCAAGGGCGAACGCTCGGCAACGTCGAAATTCGATCACCACGTCTTCTCAACCAGCTCGCGGCGAAGCACGGAGATAAGGTGAATGTGCCGTGCGATTTTGTTTATGCTGGAAAGTTCCGGCACGGAGTGGATCGCTGGTGGTGTCGCACGCACCAAAATCATTGGGGCACCAAGGCTGACATCGCTGCCCTGCAGACGTCAGGCCTGCTCCGATGCGTTGGTCACGCCGAACCAATGAACTATCTTGTTGGCCCGTTCTCTGTGAACCTTGATGCTCACGCAGAGGTCGGCGTTTGGTGTTCGCTGCCGGCAGCGCTTTCTACGCAGGAGATCAAGCCGCGTCCGCCTCAGATACATGTCCATGTGCGTGATGCGCACGGTGCCATGAAGCTTATCGACCGGGACTTCCCTGCGATCTCCGCGACCTACACGAGCCGACGCGGCTTCCTCACCAGCGGTGACACGAACCGCGTAGATATTACCCCCCCGGCAGCCTTCGAGTTCGTGTGCGCACTAGAATCTCACAAAGAGCTGGGGTGCATCGACTGTTCGCACTGTGGTCAGCCTCATCTCGATCTCGGTGACTTTGGAAAAACACCACACCGAAAACATTTCTGCGCAAACTGCGGACGAGATAGCACTTGGAGCAAGGGTCCGATCATCTCTACGCCGTTGAAACCTTTGCATGATCGCTCCGCCACGCACCTGACCTGCGTAATGCCGGATAGGGGCTTGAACCTGGATGATTTCAAGGGCTGCAACTACCGGGTCTGGGCGTCTACGCCCGCTATCGTCTGGACCGCCGCCCGCCCTCAAGAGTACGGAATTCATGTTCACGTGCACAACGGCACTGAACGGATAATCGACGATACATTCGGCGAAGTGATCGTTGATGGCAGAGTCCTTGTGCGCGAAGAGCTTCTACAGATGATGATCCGACGCGCGATTGTCTAAATCTCGCAAAGCCCTGCTTTAGTTCACAGCAACGAAAAAGGGCGGGCCCGTCGCCGGACCCGCCCTCTCTGTCCCGGCTCGGAGGCCGGGATGACAAGACTTCCCGAGGCGCGCTGTGTGCGCCTCGACGTGCTTAGAAGTCCATGTCGCCCATGCCGCCCATGCCGCCCGGAGCGCCGCCGGCCGGGGCCGACTTCTTGGGGGCGTCGGCGACGGCGGCTTCCGTCGTGATCAGGATGCCGGCGACCGAGGCCGCGTCCTGAAGGGCGGTGCGGACGACCTTGGCCGGGTCGATCACGCCCATGGCGACCAGGTCGCCGTACTCTTCGGTCTGGGCGTTGAAGCCGTAGGTGGCCGAGGGGTTCTCCAGCACCTTGCCGACGACGATCGAGCCCTCGACCCCGGCGTTCTCCGAGATCTGGCGGATCGGCGCCTGGATGGCGCGGCGGATGATGGCGATGCCGGCGGTCTGGTCGGCGTTGTCGCCGGTCAGGCCTTCCAGCGCCTTGGTCGCCTTCAGCAGGGCGATGCCGCCGCCGGGGACGATGCCTTCCTCAACCGCCGCGCGGGTGGCGTTCAGGGCGTCGTCGACGCGGTCCTTCTTCTCCTTGACCTCGACCTCGGTCGAGCCGCCGACGCGGATGACCGCGACGCCGCCGGCCAGCTTGGCCAGACGCTCCTGCAGCTTCTCCTTGTCGTAGTCCGAGGTGGTGTCCTCGATCTGCTTCTTGATCTGGGAGATGCGGGCCTCGATCGCGTCCTTCTCACCGACGCCGTCCACGATGGTGGTGTCGTCCTTGGTGATGGTGACCTTCTTGGCCTTGCCGAGCATGTCCAGCGTGACGTTCTCGAGCTTGATGCCCAGGTCCTCGGAGATGACCTGGCCGCCGGTCAGGACGGCGATGTCCTCCAGCATGGCCTTGCGGCGATCGCCGAAGCCCGGAGCCTTGACGGCGGCGACGCGCAGTCCGCCGCGCAGCTTGTTGACCACCAGGGTGGCGAGCGCCTCGCCCTCGATGTCCTCGGCGATGATCAGCAGCGGGCGACCCGACTGGACCACGGCTTCCAGGATCGGCAGCATGGCCTGCAGCGACGACAGCTTCTTTTCGAACAGCAGGATCAGAGGCTCCTCGAGCTGGGCCTCCATCTTGTCGGCGTTGGTGATGAAGTAGGGCGACAGGTAGCCGCGGTCGAACTGCATGCCCTCGACGACGTCCAGCTCGGTCTCGGCGGTCTTGGCCTCTTCGACGGTGATGACGCCTTCGTTGCCGACCTTTTCCATGGCCTGGGCGATCATGTCGCCGACTTCCTTGTCGCCGTTGGCCGAGATGGTGCCGACCTGGGCGATCTCGGAGTTGGCCGAGACCTTCTTGGCGTTGGACTTCACTTCTTCCAGGACCGCGGTCACGGCCTTGTCGATGCCGCGCTTCAGGTCCATCGGGTTCATGCCGGCGGCCACGGCCTTCAGGCCTTCCTGGACGATCGACTGGGCCAGGACCGTCGCGGTGGTGGTGCCGTCACCCGCCTTGTCGTTCGTCTTGGACGCGACTTCGCGGATCATCTGGGCGCCCATGTTCTCGAAGGCGTCTTCCAGCTCGATTTCCTTGGCGACCGAGACGCCGTCCTTGGTCGAGCGCGGGGCGCCGAAGGACTTCTGGATGACGACGTTGCGGCCCTTGGGCCCCAGCGTCACCTTCACGGCGTTGGCGAGCACGTTGACGCCGCGCAGCATCTTGTCGCGCGCGTCGGTGTTGAAATTCACGATCTTGGCGGCCATCCGGCAGCTCCTGTCTAGAATGTTAGAGTAAAGAGAAAGTCGTCAGCGCCGGTGCTTAAGCAAGCACGCCCAGCACATCTGACTCCTTCATGATTATCAGGTCTTCGCCTTCCAGCTTGACCTCAGTGCCCGACCACTTGCCGAACAGGATGCGGTCGCCGGCCTTCAGCTCCAGCGCGTTGACCTTGCCGGTCTCGTCGCGCAGGCCGGGGCCGACCGAGATCACTTCGCCTTCCTGGGGCTTTTCCTTGGCGGTGTCGGGGATGATGATCCCGCCCTTGGTCTTGGATTCTTCTTCCACGCGCTTGACCAGCACGCGGTCGCCGAGAGGACGAAACGCCATCTGTGAGTTCTCCGATGAGCTCGAAATAAAGGTCTTTAGTCAGCCGCCCTGCGGCACGGATTAGCAGCCGTGACCGTCGAGTGCTAACGCGCGGTGCAGATAGGTCCAGGCGCTTGTCGCGTCAAGGCCCGAACCCGGCCGATGAACGCCAGATGAACGGAATCCTGACGCGCCCGTTCAGGTTTTGAGGCGCAAACCGGTTTCGTCAGTCGCTGTTCGCTCAAGGGTGAGCCAACGTCGCTGAGAAGGCATGGAGGGGCATCATGAAGATCAGCCGTCTGTTCGTCGCCGGGGCCGCCGCCCTTGTCCTGTCCTCTGGTCTGGCCGCCGTGGCCGCGCCCGCCGAGGCGCAGAGCCGCCATGACCGTCGCCATTACGATCGGCACGATGACGACGACGACGCGGCCGAGAACGCCATCCTCGGCGCGGTCGTAGGCGGTATCGCCGGGGCCATCATCGGCGAGGGCGACGGACGGGCGGTGGCGACCGGGGCGCTTGCCGGGGCCGCGCTTGGGGTCGCGTCTTCGGACGACGACCGTCGCGGCTATCGCGGCTACGGCGGGTCTTACGGATACAGCTACGGCTCGGCCTACCCATCGTATGGCTATGGATACGGTTCGTCTTACCCGTCCTACGGCTACAACAGCCACGGCTCCTATCGCAGCGACTGCGACTACTATCGGGACGGCCGCTGCTGGCGGAACCGGGGCCACTGGGAACGCGAGAACGGCATCAACAGCCGCGACGGCTACGATCGCTATGAACGCGGCATTCTGCGTGACGATCGGCGCGATCGCCGGGACGACCGCCGCGATTGGCGCTCGAACCGCCGGGACGACCACCGTGACCGCCGGGATGACCGTCGCGACGACCGCCGCTGGCGCAACTACTGAGGCCGGCCCGCCTCAGTCCATGAGGCGGGTCAGCAGATCGGCCGTCGACGGATCCAGTCCGTCCGACGGCCCTCCGGCCTCGACATCCCTCAGGATCGCCTGGGCCAGCACCTTGCCCAGTTCGACGCCCCACTGGTCGAAGCTGTTGATGTCCCAGATCACGCCCTCGACGAAGGTCTTGTGCTCATAGAGGGCGATCAGGGCGCCCACCGCCTCGGGCGTCAGGGCCTCCAGCACGATGGTGGTCGAGGGCCGGTCGCCCGGAAACGTCTTGTGCGCCGCCAGCCGGTCGGCCTCGGCGGGGTCGAGGCCCGACAGCTCGGCGCGCGCCGCCTCGGTCGTCTTGCCCTGCATCAGCGCCTGCCCATGCGCCAGGGCATTGGCCCACAGCGGCGCCTCCGCCGCGTCGCCGTGCGTCCGGCGCACGACCACGAATTCGGCGGGCACGACCTCCGGACCCTGGTGGATCTGCTGGAAGAAAGCGTGCTGGCCGTTGGTGCCGGGCTCGCCGAACACGACCGGACAGGTCCCGCGCGTCGCGGGCGAGCCGTCCCGCCTGACCCGCTTGCCGTTCGATTCCATTTCCAGCTGCTGCAGGAAGGCGGGCAGGCGGCGGAGCCCGTGGGCATAGGGGGCGACGCTGCGCGCCCGCCGCTTCAGCCCGTCGACGTTCCAGACCTGGGCCAGCCCCATCAGGACCGGCGCGTTCCTCTCCAGCGGCGCGTTTAGGAAGTGCGCGTCCATCGCCCGCGCGCCGTCCAGCATCCGTCCGAACACCTCCGGCCCCAGGCCGATGACGCAGGACAGGCTGACCGCCGACCACAGGGAGTATCGCCCGCCGACCCAGTCGCGGAAGGCGAAGGTCCGTCCGCAGCCGAAGGCCTGCGCCCGGTCCGGCGCCGCCGTCACTCCGATGAAGTGCTTCTCGCGTCCGGCCTCGGGCAGGGCCTTGGCCAGCCAGGCCTTGGCCCGCTCGGCATTGGCCAGCGTCTCCTGCGTCGTGAAGGTCTTGGACACGACGATCACCAGCGTTGTCTCCGGATCGAGCCCGGTCAGGGCCTCGGCCATGTCGCGCGGGTCGATGTTGGCGACGAAGCGCACATCGATCGCCGGGTCCAGCGGCCGCAGCGCGTCCCACGCCAGGCGCGGCCCCAGGTCCGACCCGCCGATGCCGACGTGGACGATGGCCTTGAAGGCCTTGCCCGTCGCCCCGGTCTCAAGGCCTTCGCGCACGGCGGTCGCATACTCGGCCATGGCGCCGCGGACCTCGGCCACCTCGGCCGACACGGGTTCGCCCAGAGCCCGGAACTCCGCTCCGTCCGCCGCCCTCAGCGCGGGGTGCAGAACCGCCCGGCCCTCGGTGTCATTGACGGCCTCGCCCCCGAACAGCCGCGCTCGCGCCGCCTCCACGCCTGACGCGCGAGCGAGCTCCAGACAGGCGTCGAAGGCTTCCCGCGTCCAGCTCTGTTTCGACAGGTCCAGCCACAGGCCCGCCGCCTCCAGCGTCATCCGCGACAGACGGTCCGGATCGGCCGCGAACTGATCCAGGATCTTGGCCTCGCGGTCCCGGTCGGCGGCGGCGTCGAAGGCGGTCCAGGCGGCATCGGTCATGGGGTCTTCCGGATCGGGCAGGGCAAGGTCTCGTTTACGGTCGGGGCGTAGACCGGTTCAATCGCCGATTCGCGAAACGGAGCCCGCCATGACCTGTGGCATCGCCCTCGCCGCCGCCCTGCTGCTGTCCGATCCCAACGTCGCGCTCGCCGCCGCCGAGCCTGCGGCGGTCGCCGGCGCCCCGGTCTCGGTCGCGTCCGAGCCCCTGTTCGCCGACATCGTGGCCCGCGCCTCGGCGCTGAAGGCCCTGTCCCAGGGCTTCGCCCCCGAGGCCGCTCCGGCGGGCTGGACCGACTTCCGCGCCCAGGCAGGCGAGCTCGCCGGTCTCGACATGCAGGCCCACCTGATTCTGGCCGAACGGGGCACGGACGGCGACCTGAAGTGCATCCTGCGCGGCATCGCCGAGGACATTCCGATCAAGCTCGACGCCGTCGAACAGGCGGCCAGTCCCGAGGCCCGGGCGCTCGCCCTGTCGGAGCTGACCTATCTGCTGAACGACAACGTCGAGGTCATCACCTCTCCGCCGCAGCCGGAGGCATAGCTCCGGCTAGGCTAGGCTCATTTCGTATGGAGAGTGGGTGCCTTAACGTGAAATCCGAACTCCCTGACTAAGGTGAAGCTCAGCGTCGCTTGGCACACGCGGGCAAGCCAGCAGGTAGCGGTCCGGATCAGGCAAAATGCGTCATGTCGATTGTGTCTGGCCCAGTCATCCTGGTTCGGAGAGCGGCCGCAAGCGCATCCAAATCAGGTCCCGCCACTGGTCTGATCGGCGGCCATAGTCGATCTTGGCCTTGGTTTGGGAGGATTTTCACCGCACCAAGTGGGTCCACGGCGAGGACCCCAATATCGATGTCTCGGACATAAAGGGCGAGGACAGCAAGGCGACCGAGCCCCCATATGGTCAGCTTTACGTTTCGGATGCCGGTCCGGGTTTCCAACGACTTGGTAGCCTCAAAGGCATTGCTATAGATCGCGGTTCGCCAGTTTGGATCGTCCATAGCTAGCGCCCAAATCGAAAGGTTCTTTGGCGTTTCGCGGCTCGTGTAGAAAGCGGCCCTTTCTTCTTTACTGATTACGGGCTGAGCCCGCGGCTCTTGGTCCCACACCATGAGCTTCATGGTCAGATAGCGCGCCAGGAGTTCTTGGTTCGCACACGTCAGTGTCGTGTCCGTCCCAAGGATCAAGCGGCTCAGAAGTGGCCTGACTTCCTGCTCCATGGCCGACATCCAGCCATTGTTACAGCTCTGGCAAACCACCCTAAGGCGAGACGATGTTGCCGCCCCTTGTCTAGTAATCTGATCGCTGATTACAGGCTGACCACCGAACCGGTCGACCTTAGTAATGTTGTAGCCGCCGCTTCGCCTTGGAATGAGGTCATGGATCCACTTAGCCCAAAGGTGCTCGCGGGACAGCTTCCCTCCTGAGCAGAAGACGCAGCCACTTCGCCCGACATCGAGCGGCAACATTGAAGTTCCGCTGCTCTCCATCAACTACCTAGCGCAGCAGTCCATACCGGCGGTTCAGAGCAGTCTAAGCCTCCTCAGGATACTTGATCGAGCAGCCGTAGGGCGTGGCGAACGCCGTGCGCACCGGCCGTCCGGCTTCCAGATCATCAAGCGCGGCGCGGACGAAGTTGTTCGCCCCTTCCAGATCCTCGACCTTGTTGGTCGGACGGTCGTCGATGCCGCCCTCGAAGACGATGCGGCCCTCGGGGTCGATCACCCGCATGTCCGGCGTGGTCACCGCGCCATAGAGCTTGCCCACTTCGCCGGTTGGGTCGAGCAGCAGATGGGTGAAGGCGGCCGAATGGGTGTCGCGATAGGCGCGGGCGGCGTCGCCCGTGACATAGCCCTGCTTGCCCGGAGCCGAGGAGACGATGGTCAGCCAGACGACGCCGTCGGCGGTCGCCTCGCGCTGGAGCGCCTGCATGGCCCCGGTCGAATAGTGCTTCTGGACGTAGGGGCAACCCTCGTTGGTCCATTCGATCACGACCGTCTTGCCGCGGAAGTCGGCGAGCGACCGCTGAACCCCTTCCGCGTCCGTCAGGGTGAAGGCGGGGGCCAGCCCCGTCTGGGCCGTGTCGGCTTCGGTGGCGCTGGCGGGCGTCGCGGCCGTTTCGGCGGCGGGGGCCTCGGCCTGCTGGCAGGCGGCCAGAGCGAGCGCCGCCAGCGCGGGAGCGAGGATGCGAAGGGTCTTCATGCGTCGTCTCCTTTCAGGTCGGGGGTGGGCCTATCCGGCGAGCGCGTCGATGACGACGCCCTCGGTCAGAAGCTGGGGCAGGATCTCCGGCTCGGCCTGACCGGGCCGGAAGACCATGTACAGAGGCACACCGGATCGTTCGCGGCGCTCCAGCTCGCGGGTGATGGCGTCGTCGCGAGACGTCCAGTCGCCGACAAGATAGACCGCGTTCGCCTCGGTCAGCGCCTCGGCCACTTGCGGCGAGGACAGGGCAGCGCGTTCGTTGATCTTGCACGTCACGCACCAGTCGGCGGTGAAGTTGACGAGCACCGTCCGGCCCTCGGCGGTCGCGGCCGTCACCGCCGCCTCCGACCACGGCTGGGACGGCAGGGCGGCGCTGGTCGCCGCGGCTAAGGCCTCCACCCGCGGCGCGCGCACGGCGGCGAACGACAGGCCCGCGACCGCCAGCAGCGAGAGGAGAGCCACCCCCGCCGCGATCCGCCCGCCCGAGGCCTGGGCCTGGCCGAACAGCCAGGCGGCCAGCGCCAGCGCCAGCGCCGCTCCGAACAGCAGGCCCAGAGCGTCGGCCCCGGTCTGGTTCAGAAACACCCACCCCAGCCAGAGGGCGGCGCCGTACATCGGAAAGGCCAGGACGCCCTTCAGCCGCTCCATCCAGGCGCCGGGCTGCGGCAGTCGGGCGAGCAGCCGGGGCGACAGGCTGACGAAGAGATAAGGCAAGGCCAGACCCAGCCCGAGCATCAGGAAAACGATGAGGGCCAGAGGCGCAGGCATCACCAGCGCCGCTCCCAGCGCGAACGCCATGAAGGGCGCTGTGCAGGGCGCCGCCACCACCACCGCCAGCACGCCCGTGAAGAAGGCGCCGACGCCGCCCGGCAGTCTCGACAGCGGCCCCGAACCGGCCGCCGCCTGCAAGCCCGCGCCGACGTGGAAGACGCCTGACAGGTTCAGCGCCACCGCCTGCATCAGCAGGGCCAGGATCGCCGTGACCAACGGCGACTGCAGCTGGAAGCCCCAGCCGACGGCCTCGCCCGCCGCCCGCAAACCCAGCAGAACGCCGGCCAGGATCAGGAAGCTGACCAGCACCCCGGCTGTGAACAGGACGCCGTCGCGCCGCGCCTCGGCCGGAGCATGGGCCGACTTGGCCAGCGACGCCGCCTTCATGGCCAGCACCGGGAAGACGCAGGGCATCAGGTTCAGGATCAGTCCGCCGAGCAGGGCGAACACCGCCGCCTGGCCGAAAACCAGCCAGTCGACGCCCGCCGCGCCGGACGTCGCCTCCGACAGGTCCAGCGCGCCTTCGCCGCCCGCGCCCGGCAGGGGCGGGCCGGGCTCCGCCATGATTTCCCAGGCCCCTGCGTCGGTGACCAGTACGCCACCGATCGGATCGGTCAGCCCGCCCGTCCGCAGCGCCCCACCAATCTGCAGGTTCAGGGTCACTCCCTCCGGGCCCCGCTCTCCGGGCTGGGGCGCCGCATGCTGGATCACACTGGTGCCAAACGGAAACAACCACGCCCGGTCGCTCTCCATCCCCGCCAGCGGACCGCCCGTCGCCGTCAGCGTCAGGGTCTGACCTGCCAGAGTCGCCCGCGCCGCGATCCCGGCCGGGCGCGGCGCCGTTTCGACCACGGTCTGGATGTCCTGGCCCCACCGGGTATCGAGCGGCGCTGCGCCGTCGCGGACAGGCAGATCGAGCCGCAGCGTCAGCTCGTCGGGCACGCACATCTCGTCGCTGCACACCAGAAACAGGGCGCGGACGATCAGCGGCAGAGTGGTCCCCGCCCGGGCATCCGCCGGAATCTCGATCGGCACCGGCAGGAAGACCTGACCCGAATAGCCGTAGTTCATCAGGTCGGCGAGCCGCTGGCGCTCCGGCACGGGCCACAGGATGTCGCCGGCCACGACGCCGCCCGGCAGGGTCCAGGTCAGGGTCGTCGGCCCGCCGGAATCCCCGGGGTTGCGCCAATAGGTGTGCCAGCCGGGCTCGATCTGCTGGCGGATGGCGACGATAGCCGTGCCGCCGGGCGTCGCCCATTGGCTCATCGACACCAGCTCGGCCTTGATGCGCACGGTGCTCTTCGGCCCCGCCGCGACGCTGCCCGGTGCGGCGCTGGGCATGGGCTGCGCGACGGCGGCCCCCGCCAGTCCGATCCACAGCAGAAGAAGGGCAATCAGGCGCACGGGCGTCGGCTCTCCGGTCGGCGAGCGATCTGTCTAGCCTCCGACAGCGGGATACGCCACGGCGACGGGTCGCCGCGCCGTCTTCGCCCACCATGAGCGATGGTTACGGCGAACAAAGCGAAATGGGCGGCTCGCCTCTCGACAAGCCGCCCGGAAAACTCAATCTGAACAGTGCCTTAGTAGCGGCGCTGGCCGTTTTCCCAGTAGCACTCGTCCTGACGGTTGTCGTAGCAGTAGTAGTAGTTACCGCGGTTGTCGCGGTAGCGCTGCTGATTGGCGCGATCCTGATTGGAGCCGCGGATGGCTCCTGCCGCGCCGCCGACGACTGCACCGATAGCTGCACCGGTTCCGGCGTTGCCCGAGCCGACATTGTTGCCGATGATGGCCCCGGCGACGGCACCGATACCGGCGCCGATGGCGCCCTGGCGGACCGTTTCATTGGTGCCGCCATAGCCATAAGGGTCGCTGGCGCAGGCCGTGGCCATGAGGCCGGCAGCCCCGATCGCGATAATCGCCTTCTTCATGGGTCTATCCTTCATCCCTGATGTTCGCCCCGCAAGCGAGAACGCTGGATTATAGCCCAGGTTCCACGCCTATGCTCACTGTTAACGATGACATAGACTGCGCTAGCGGCCACGCGAGGGGCGTCGGCTCGACCCAGTGTCAGTTCTCCAGGGGGTTTGCTTATGCGTTTTCCTGAACCGGTTCGCGATTCCGACGGCCACTCCAGCCCGGTCTGGGCGCGCAAGAAGCGGCGCGGCGCGGGGGCCGGTGGCTTCGTCGGGCTTCTCGTGACGCTGCTGGCGCTGTTTGGCGTGCTGACCGCTGTCCTTGGGATCAAGGAGCGGTCGCTGGCCGAGGGCGGCGCTCTGATGGACGGCTGGATCACGGCAGGCGTCAATGCCGCGCGCGAACTGGCCGGTCAGGCCCCCGAAGCCGCCGAGGCGGCGGCCGAGACGGCCGGAGATGCCGCTGAAAAGACCGGCGATGCCCTGGAAGCCGGCGCGGCGACCACGGCCGAGGAATTGACCAAGCAATAGTCACGCTTGTTCGGAACACGCCCTTGACCAGCGCGTTCGGCGGGAGTGATCGACAACCTCATGCCCGCTGACCGTCAGGCCACTCCGGACACTCCCGACGTGGATGCCTCCGTCACGCAGGACCCCCGCGTCCTGACGTCGTACGTGCCGATCCGCTCGGTCGTCGTGCTCGTGAACCCGCTGTCGGGCTCGACGGGCCCCGCGGCAGTGCGGGAGGCAGAAGCCATTCTGACAGAGTACGGCTGCGCGTTCGAGGTCATCGAACTCATCGGTGCCACCCTGAACGATCAGGTCGATGCGGCCCTCGCCCAGAAACCCGACGTTCTGTTCGTTCTGGCCGGAGACGGCACCGCACGCGCCGTCGCGTCAAAGGTCGGCCCTGACGGCCCACTGATCGCGCCCCTGCCGGGCGGCACCATGAACATGCTGCCCAAGGCGCTCTACGGAACGGCGGACTGGAAGGCGGCCCTACGAGGGGCTCTGGAGGAGGGATCGGCGCAGTGTGTGTCGGGCGGCGTCGTGCTCGGAGAGAGTTTCTACTGCGCCGCCATCTTTGGCTCCCCCGCCCTTTGGGCACCGGCCCGCGAAGCCATGCGGACCGGCAAGATCAGCCTGGCCTGGACCTATGCGCGCCGGGCCCTGAAGCGGGCCTTCTCCGGCAAGATCCGCGTCGAGCTGGATGGCGGCCGGATGCGCCGGACCGAAGCGCTGGCCCTCATCAGCCCAATGATCTCCAAGGCGATGGAAGAGCCCGTGGGGCTGGAGGCGGCGGCCATGAACCCCAACGACGCCGCCGAGGCCTTCCGCCTGGCGGCGACCGCCGTGTTCAGCGACTGGAGGCAGGACCCGTCCGTTGCGACGCAGCCCGCCCGCCGGATCCGTATCCGCGCCAGATCGCGTATCCCGGCCGTACTGGACGGAGAACCGATGCTGCTGCCGCCGGACACGACAATCCGCTTCATTCCCAAGGCCTTCCGAGCTTTGGCACCCCGCCCCCCTGCGGCGGAAGACAGCGTCTGATGGGTGCCGGTCGGCTGCTGCAGTTCTCCGACGTCCACTTCGGCGTGGAGCACAGGCGCGCCTGCGCGGCCGCGCTGGAATACGCGCATGCGACGCCGTCGGACCTCATCCTGATCACCGGCGACATCACCCAGAAGGGCCTGCCCGACGAGTTCGCCGCCGCCGCAGACTGGATCCGCGCGATGCCGGAGCCGCGCTTCGTCATCGTCGGCAATCACGACGTCCCCTACTACAGCCTGTCGGCCCGGCTGTTTCACCCTTGGCGCGCGTTCGAAACGGCGACCGGGTATCCGGCGCACGACGGAGAGTTCGTGTCGAACACCGTCATGGTGCGCGGCGTCGTCACAGCGCGGGGCTGGCAGGCGCGGCCGAACTGGTCGAAAGGCGTCATCGATCTGGACCAGACGCGGCGCGCGGCCGAGGCCCTGCGTCGATCGCCGGTGGGCGCGCTGAGAATTCTTGCCTGCCACCATCCCCTGATCGAGATGATCGGCGCGCCGATGACCGGGGACGTGAAACGAGGCGACGCAGCGGCCGCCATCTTCGCCGAGGCGGGCGTGGACCTCATCACGACGGGCCACGTGCATGTCCCGTTCGCCCTGCCGATCGACCTGACGGACCGGTGTTCCTACGCCATCGGCTGTGGAACGCTTTCACATCGCGAGCGGGGCGCTGCGCCTAGCTTCAACCAGATCGAGTGGTCGGCGAGCGATATCGTTGTGACGGTGATCGCCTGGGACGGCTCGGGCTTTGCGCCGGCGGAAACTT
Source organism: Brevundimonas bacteroides DSM 4726 (assembly GCF_000701445.1). Classification (GTDB taxonomy): domain Bacteria; phylum Pseudomonadota; class Alphaproteobacteria; order Caulobacterales; family Caulobacteraceae; genus Brevundimonas; species Brevundimonas bacteroides. The sequence goes on along the minus strand of NZ_JNIX01000013.1, from coordinate 109,387 downwards.
GGCGATTGCCGCGTCGGCAAGACACCCGTCACCGCGAGTCCGCGCCAGACCCGGCCCAGCCGGGGGCCCGCGAAGCAGCTGCGGTCTGAAACGGGAAAGGCCGCAGCGTCACCGCTGCGGCCTCCTGATCGTTGGATCGGTCGATCGCGCTAGACGCGACCGCCTCGCCCCCGCATGCCGTTCGCCACCAGTGAGATGATGAACAGGACAAGCGCGATGATCGCCACGAACTTGGCAATCTCGAACGAGAAGTTGGCGATGCCACCGAAGCCGAGAACGGCGGCGACAAGCGCGACAATCAGAAAAATTATCGCCCAGCGAAGCATGGCGCCCCTCCTTGGACCCAAAAGAAAAACCAGCGACACCATTTTCGATGCCACTGGTCTTCAAACGTGATGCCTGGTGGGAGGTTCCCTCAGTATCGGCGCCGCCGACTCTGGGACTTTTCTGTGAAGGCCGCGGCGACCATGGTGGCCAGCGCCGGGTTGCGCAGGAAGATGTAGCCGCCTGCGAGCGCCGCCACGGTGCCCAGAATGGGGCGCTGCCGGAACAGTGTGTAGGCGCGTGCGCCGAGACCCTCGGGCTCTTCCTCCGGCTCATCCGCCAGACCCCCCGCGGCCCCGAGGAAGGCGACGGCGACGACGATTGCGATCAGGGCGAACAGACCGGCGGTGACGGCGGCGGCGCCCAGTGGCGGCAGAACCAGAGCCAGGGCATAGTAGACGGTCGCCCCCAGCGCCACCACCGCGACAAAGGCGCAGCCGGCGACCACGAAGGCCGCCGACAGTTTACGAACGACGCTCTTGCCGATCATCAGCGACGGCGACCGGCGAGGAGCAGGCCGAGCACGACGCCGACGCCCAGCGCGATGGCGGTCGACTGGATCGGACGCTCCTGCACCCGTTCGGTGACGTAGCGCTGGGCCTCATCGAACCGCTCGGCGGCGTCGTCGTAGTACTCGCGGCTGCGCACGCGGGCCTGGTCGTAGTAGTCGCGGGCCTGTTCGCGCAGGACCTCGGTGCGCTCGCGGATGCGGGCGTCGGCCTCGGCGGCCTTCTCGCGCAGGCGGGCTTCGGCCTGGGCGGCCTTGGCCTTCAGGCGGGCGGCCTCCTCGCGAGCGCCGACCTTCAGGTCCTCCTTGAGGGTATTCAGGTCGTTCTTGATGTCTTCCCGAGCCTTGCTGGTCGCCATGATGCGCGCTCCGTGTTTGTCAGCTTTGCCGTAAATAGAGGCCTCGTCCGCTGAACGCCACACCCCGCCGCTTGTTCCGCTGCAATGCGGCATGGCGAGTGGCCGACCGGCTCGCTAGAACGCTCGGCCATGACCGATTTCGTGATCCCGCCTCCGCCCGTCGTTTCCCTGCCGATCGCAGGCAACGCCCGTCGCTTCCCCGTGCGGCGCATCCTGTGTGTCGGCCAGAACTATGCCGCCCATGCCCGCGAAATGGGGTCTGACCCGGAGCGGCAGGCCCCCTTCTTCTTCTCCAAGCCCGCCGACGCCCTGATCGTCGACGGTGCCGACCCCGCCTATCCGAGAGCGACATCGAACCTGCATCATGAGGTTGAGCTGGTCGTTGCGATTGGCGAGGACGGAGCGATCGCGGGTTGGGCCGTCGGCTGCGATCTGACACGCCGCGACCTGCAGGCCGAGGCCAAGGCCAAGGGTCGCCCTTGGGACGCCGCCAAGGGATTTGACCAGTCCGCCCCCTGCGCCGCCCTGACGCTCGGCCCGCTGCCGGCACCCGCGGGACAGATCGCCTTGAGCGTGAACGGCGAGACTCGACAGCGTTCGACGCTCGCCGACATGATCTGGTCGCCGCAAGAGATCGTCGAACAGGCCGGCAAGCTCTGGTCCATCCAGCCCGGCGACCTGATCTTCACCGGCACACCCGAGGGCGTCGGCCCGCTGGTCCGGGGCGACCAGGTGCGGGCGACCATCGAAGGCCTGGCGCCGCTGGAGTTCACCGTCCGATGATCCTGCACGGCTATTTCCGCTCTGGGGCGGCCTATCGCACGCGCATCGCGCTCAATCTGAAGGGCGTGACCTATGAGCAGAGCGGCGTGGACCTGCGCACCGGGGCCCAGCGGTCCGAGGCCTTCCTCGCGCTGAATCCCCAAGGCATGGTCCCGGCGCTGGAGACCGACCAAGGCGTCCTGACGCAGAGCCCCGCAATCCTGGAATGGCTCGAGGAGACATACCCCGAGCCGCCTCTCTTGCCGAAAGAGCCGGACGACCGGGCCCGGGTGCGGGCCATGGCGGCCCTGATCGGCTGCGACATCCACCCCTTGAGCAACCTGCGGGTCCTGACCGAGCTGCGCACGAACTGGGGCGCGGATCAGGCCCGGATCGACGGCTGGGCCGCGCGCTGGATGGTCCCCGGACTTCAAGCCTTGACGGCCTTGGTCGAGAGCCACGGGCGGGGCTGGTCATGGGGCGCGGCGCCGACGCTGATCGACTGCTATCTGATCCCGCAGCTGTATTCGGCGCGACGGTTCAACATCGACCTGACGCCGTTCCCGACCCTGCTGGCGGTGGAGGCGCAGGCGTTGGCCCACCCCGCCTTCGAGGCGGCGCATCCGGACCGACAGCCCGACGCGGACTGAACGATCCGCGTTCGGCCGGTAAGGTTTGGGCAAAGTCTCCCTCAGCCTCCCTTAAACATTGCCGGGCAGGATCGGAGGGTGACACCCGCCGCCGTCCCCTCCCCGGTCGCCAAGCTGGCCCTCGCCGTCGTGACGGAGCCGGAACGCGCGACCCCCGCGCCCGCCGGCGCGCGCGAGGACGCCATGCGGTCCCTGCTCCAGACCGCCGCCGACGCCGGGGTGACTCGCGTGGCCACCCGCCCTCAGGGCGATCAGGAGCGGCTGCTGGGCCAGGCCTGGCCGTTTCCTTCGCCGTTTTCCGTCAGTGTTCGCGCCGTCGCCGTGTCCGAGGGCCTGGATCGCGTCGAGGCGCGCGCGCGGCGCTCGCTGGAGCGGATGGGCCTGCCGCGCGGCGACGTGCTGCTGGTCTCGGGAGCCGGCGATCTGGCCGGGGCCGAGGGTCGCGCGCTGTGGGAGCGCCTGCAGGCGCTGAAGGATCGCGGCCTGTATCGGCGCATCGGTTTCCTCGCCACGATGGAGGACGGGCCGGTGCTGCTGGCCCGCCGATTCCAGCCGGACGTGGTTCAGATTCCCTGCAACATCCTGGACCAGCGGCCCGTCGTCGAAGGGGTTCTCTCGGACCTCGCTGGCTTGGGCGTCGACGTGCATGTGTCGTCAGTCTTCGCCCGCGGCCTGCTCTTCGCCAACCGTGAGACCCTGCCGACGCACCTCCGGAACTATGGCGTCGCCCTGTCGCGCACACGCCGTCGCCTGGCCGAGGCGCGGGTCGATCCCATGCAGGCGGCGCTGGCCTTCTGTCTCAACCTGCCGCCGGCGGCGGCCGTGATCGCCTCGGTGGCGTCGGCCGCCGAGATGCGGGCGGTGCTGGCCGCCGCCCACGCGGCCAGCCCCGACCTCGACTGGTCCAGCCTGGCGCTGGAGGAGCCGGCCGCGCTGACGACCGGCTCCCAGGCCCTGGTCAGTAACGCAGCCTGACCCCGACGTAGGCCGACCGACCCGGCTCGCCATAGCCCAGCACCTGCTGGTACCGCTCGTCCGCCAAGTTCTCGATCCGGGCCGTCAGGGCGACGGCGTCGGTCAGCTGATAGGCCCCATTCAGGATCGCCGTGACGAAGCTGTCGCGCACCCCGCCGGAATCGCCCTGGTCGCCTTCGGCGCGGATGGTCAGAGCGCCAGACAGCCGCTCGCCGGTCCAGGCCAGGGTCGCCGACCCTGCATGCTCGGCCACGCGCAGCAGCCGCGCGTCGGTGGTCTCGTCGCGGGCGTCGGTCCAGGCGTAGGCCAGCGTTAGATCGAAACCGCTCGCCAGACGCGCCGTCGCCTCGGCCTCAATCCCGTCGGTACGGGTCTCGGCGATGTTGATGTAGCGGCCGGAGACGTAGCTGATCTGGTCCTCGACGTTCAGGCGATAGACGGTGATCCGGCCGTCGAACCGGCCGTCAGCCGCCGTCCAGCCGAGCGCGACCTCCATGCTGTCGGCGCTTTCGGGGCGCAGCACGGGAAACGGCCGCGCGGCGAAGCAGAAGTCGCACACCGCCTGGCTGATCGACGGCGCCTTGAAGCCCGTTCCCCAGGCGCCCGAGAGGATGAAGCCGCCGTCCAGGTCCAGCGCCGCCGAGACCCGTCCCGTCGTCTCCGAGCCGAAGTCGTCGGTGTCGTCCCAGCGGAGCGCGCCGGTCACGCTGAGCCGCTCGGTGGCCTGCAGGGAGGCCGTACCGAAGATAGAGGTCGTTCCGAGCTCCTCCGACAATCCGCTGGACAGGCTGCCCTCGGTATCCTCGCGCTCGGCGCCGAAGGCGTAGGTCAGACGCTCGCCGGCTGCGCCGTCGGCCTGCCAGCGCCAGACCTGGCGGTCGGCCTCGAAGGTCGAGGGAAAGGACGAGATCGTGTCGCGCTGGATGTCCGAGGTCGACAGGCTGATCTGGTGGGTTAAGCCGAGCGCCTGAAGCGTCAGCCGGCCGAAGCCGGACCACTGCTCGCTCTCGGTCGAATCGGCGGTGTCGGCCAGGCGGAATTGCGGAGCCGGAAAGCCATCGATGTCGGCCTCGCTCCTGGACCACCGGACCGATCCGTCGATACGCGCGGCGGGAGACAGGGCGTAGCGGCCCTTCACCCCCAGCGTCGTGCTGTCAAAGCCGTCGGCCTCCGGATTGCCGTCGGCCTCGTCCGCCGCGCTGATGCCGTCGGTCGAGAAGCGCGAGACCCAGGCGCCAATGGCGTAGGTCTCATTGTCCACGCCCGCCGCCAGCCGGCCGCGCAGGGTGTCGAAGGAGCCCGCCTCGGCCTCGGCGCGGACGCCATCGACCTCGCGCGTGGTGAAGGAAATCACGCCGCCGATAGCGTCCGATCCCCACAGCGACGACTGCGGTCCCGACAGCACCTCGATGCGCTCGACGTCGCCGAGTTCCAGGCCCGAAAAGTCATAGGCCCCGTTGATCTCGGCCGGGTCGTTGACGGGCACGCCGTCGACCAGGACCAGGGTCTTACCGGGATTGGCGCCCCGGATGCGGACTTGGGCCACGCCTCCGAACGCGCCGGAGCGCACCACCGACAGGCCCGGCACGTCGGCCAGGATGTCGGCGGCGAAGACCGCGCCTCGGCGTTCGATAGTCGCCCCGTCGATGACGCGGGCGCCGGGCGTGCGTGCGGCGATGGCGGGCAGGCGTGTCGCGGTGACGACGATCTCGGGCAGGGGATCGGCGGTCAGGACCTCGACGTCCTCGGCCCAGGCGGGGGCGGCGAGCGCGGCCAAGGCGCTCGTGGCGAACAGCATACGTTTCATGGATATCGGCTCCATCGGCCCGGCTTCGGCGCGCGGCGGGCGTGGTGACAGCGACCAATCCGCCCGGACGCGAGGCATCCGGACGGCTCCGAGATCGGGTCGCTTCGACGGAACGTCCTCCCGGCTTCGCGGAAGGGGATGGTCCCACGCCTCTGTCTGGTCCCGGACAGCGGGCGAGCGACGTCGGCGGCCAGGTCTCCTGGCTTGCGGGTCGCCGGACGCCGCCCTCGCCTTCCCGGTTCCGCCGGAGCAGACCCAGTGACGCCGGAGCAACAGCCCCGGATCGGACGACGGCCTCGCCGCCTACAGTTGCGGGCACAGCCGCGGTGTTGGACCGCGTTCCCTTAACCGCCTGAACGGAATGTCGCAGGTGCGAAGCGTGGCGGCAAGGCGGGACTGCGGCCTTGAGCGAGCCTGCGCATTCCGTCACCCTGTCGACGCCCCATGAACGCCCCGCTCCAGCATCCTTCGAAGACCGCTCCTGCGGACGGCGTGACCCCGGTCATGGCCCAGTTCCTCGCGGCCAAGGCGTCGCAGCCGGACGCCATCCTGCTGTTCCGCATGGGCGACTTCTACGAGCTGTTCTTCAAGGACGCGGAGTTAGTCGCCGCCGCCATCGGCCTGACGCTCACCAAGCGCGGCAAGCATCTGGGCGAGGACATCCCCATGGCCGGCATGCCCGTCCATGCGGCGGACGGCTACATCGCCCGGCTGATCCGTCAGGGCTTCAAGGTCGCCATCTGCGAACAGATGGAGGACCCCGCCGAGGCCAAGAAGCGCGGCTCCAAGGCCGTCGTCCGCCGCGACATCGTCCGCGTCGTCACGCCCGGCACCCTGACCGAGGACTCGCTGCTGGATGCGCGCGGCGCCAACCGGCTCGCGGCCGTGGCCATTCGCCGGGGCCGGGCGGCCGTCGCCGTGGTCGAGCTGTCGGCCGGGGCGGTCGACTGCGTGGCCTGCTCGGTTGCCGATCTGGCCGCGACGCTCTCGGCGTTCCGGCCGTCCGAGGTGCTGGTCACCGACAAGCTGTTCTCCGATCCGGAGGTGAAGCTGGCGCTGGACGGCTCCGGCGGTGTGGTCCAGGCGCTGGCGTCCGCCGTGGCCGAACCGGCGGCGGCCTCGGCGCGCGTGACGCGGCTCTACGGCGTTCAGTCGATGGACGGCTTCGGGGCCTTCGAGGAGGCGGAGGTCTCCGCGCTCGGCCTCCTCGCCGCCTATCTGGAGACAACCCAGGCCGGAAAGGTCCCGGCGCTCTCGCCGCCTCGCCGCTCCGGCGAGACGGGCTACCTGGCCATCGACCCGGCGACGCGACTGAGCCTGGAGATCGACCGCACCCAACGCGGCGAACGCGAGGGGTCGCTTTTGGCCTGCATCGATCGCACAGTGACGTCTGGCGGAGCGCGGGCGCTCGCTGAACGCATCGCCCGACCCTTACGCGATCCCGCCGCGATCAACGCCGGGCTCGACGCGGTCGAATGGCTTCTGGAGCGGCGGGGTCTGCGCCGCGATCTGCGCGACGGCTTGCGCGCCTCCGCCGATGTGGCCCGCGCCGTGTCGCGGCTTGCGCTCGGGCGAGGGGGGCCGCGCGACCTCGCCGCGATCCGCTCGGGGCTGACGATCGGAGAGGCCATCGCGGGCCTGTTCACCGCCTCGCCTGATCCGCTCACCGGACCGCCAGCGCGGATCACGGCGTGTCTGGACCGGCTGACCCCGTCGCCGGACCTGTCGCGGCTGATGCTCGATCTCGCCGAGGGCCTGGCGCTGGAGCCGCCGCATCTGGCGCGCGACGGCGCCTTCGTGAACCCCGGCTTCCGGCCCGAGCTCGACGCCGCCCGGGCGCTGCGGGACGACAGCCGCCGGGTGGTCGCGGACCTCGAAGCCCGCGCCGTGGCCGAGTCGGGCGTGCCCTTCAAGATCCGGCACAACGCCGTGCTGGGCTACTTCCTCGAGACCACCGCCAAGCACGCCGAGCCCCTGTTCCGCGCCGGCCCGGAAAGCCCCTTCATCCATCGCCAGACCCTGGCGGCCCAGGTGCGCTTCACCACCGTCGAACTGTCCGAACTGGACGCGAAGATCAGCCAGGCCGGGCACCGCGCGCTCGCCATGGAGACCGAGACCTTCGAAGTCTGGCGCGCCACGGTCGCCGAGCTCGCACGCCCGCTTCAGGCTCTGGCCGAGGCCATGGCCGAGCTGGACGCCACCGCCGCCCTGGCCGAATGGGCGGAGGAGGTCGGCGCCGTCCGCCCCGTCGTGGACGACAGCCGCTGCTTCACCGTAGAGGCCGGCCGGCACCCCGTGGTCGAGGCGGCGGTCAAGAAGGCGGGCGACCCCTTCACCCCCAACGATTGCCGCCTGGACGGCGACGGGCAGGGGTGCGCGCGCCTGTCGATCGTCACCGGCCCCAACATGGCGGGCAAGTCGACCTTCCTGCGCCAGAACGCCCTGCTAGTCGTGCTGGCCCAGGCCGGCGCCCTCGTGCCGGCGCGATCCATGCGGCTCGGCGTCGTCGATCGTCTTTTCAGCCGCGTCGGGGCGGGCGACGACCTCGCGCGCGGGCGCTCCACCTTCATGATGGAGATGGTCGAGACCGCCGCCATCCTGACCCAGGCGACGGACCGCAGCTTCGTGGTGCTGGACGAGATCGGGCGCGGCACCGCCACCTACGACGGTCTGGCCATCGCCTGGGCCTGCGCCGAGGCGCTGCACGACGTGAACCGCGCGCGCACCCTGTTCGCCACCCACTATCACGAGCTGGCGCGGCTGGAGGAGCGGCTGGATCACGTCTGCAACCTGTCCATGAAGGCGCGCGAGTGGAACGGAGAGCTCGTCTTCCTGCACGAGGCCGCGCCGGGTGCCGCCGACCGCTCCTACGGCGTGCAGGTGGCGAAACTGGCGGGCGTGCCTCCGGCCGTCGTCGCCCGCGCCCGCGTCGTGCTCGACCGGCTGGAGTCAGAGAAGGCGGCCGCCGCCCGCCTCGACGACCTGCCCCTCTTCGCGGTCGCCGAACCGCCCCCGCCGCCGCTGAAGTCCGCCGTGGATGAGGCGGTGGCCGCGCTGGACCCCGATGCTCTCAGCCCGCGCGAGGCGCTGGAGGCGCTCTATCGGCTGAAGGGGCTGGTGCAGGCGTGACCCTGCTTCTTTGGGTCCTTCTCATTTTCACGCCACCGCTGATCTATTTCGGGCTATGGGTCATGCTCGCGAGGCAACTGCCGAGTTTGCGTCAGTGGTCGGCGATATTTCTTGCCCTGTTCGCCTTCGTAAGCCTCGTTGCAGTCCTGATCGGCTACTTCGAAAGCGGGAAATTGAGGCCTGCGGTTTGGTTGCCGGGGGTTTTTTGCCTAAGCGGCATCGGTGCTTCTGCACTCCAGTTTCGGTGGTGGCTCGAAACTGCGCTCGGACGTGATCGATGAACGCATCACTCGGTCTCGACGCCCGCCTCGACGCCCTCGTCGGCTCTCCCGGCCTGCGCGCTTCGGTGGCCGACATCCTGCGCGCCCACCACGACGCCGCCCGCGAGAAGATCGCTGCCAAACTCGCCAACGGCCTACCCGGCGTCGAGGTCGCCCGCCTGTATGCCGCCGCCGCTGACGAGCTTCTGACCGCCCTTTGGCGCTTCACCGCCCAGACCCTCTATCCGGCCCCCAATCCCACCGAGGCGGAGAAGCTGGCCCTGATCGCGGTCGGCGGCTACGGCCGGGGCGTCCTCGCGCCCTTTTCGGATCTCGACATCGTCTTCCTGCGTCCGTGGAAGACCACGGCCCGTACCGAGACGGTGGCGGAGTTCATGCTCTACGTCCTCTGGGACCTGGGCCTGAAGGTCGGCTCCGCCGCGCGGTCGGTCGAGGAGGCGATCAGCCTCGCCCGCTCCGACATGACCATCCGGACGGCCCTGCTCGAGGCCCGGCCATTGGCGGGCGACGCGAGCCTTTCCGGCGAGTTCCTGACCCGCTTCCAGGCGATGGTCGCCGCTTCCGATCCCCGTCCCTTCATCACCGCCAAGATGGAGGAGCGCGAGACCCGCCACGCCAAGGCCGGGGCCGTGCGCTACCGCGTCGAGCCCAACATCAAGGACGGCAAGGGCGGCCTTCGCGACCTCAACACCCTGTTCTGGATCGCTCGATCTCTGGCCCCCGACAGCCCGCTCGGCGCCCGAGTCATGGACGACCTGCTCACCCCGCGCGAGCGCCGCACCTTCGAGGAGGCGTTCGACTTCCTCTGGCGGGTCCGTTGCCACCTGCATCTCGCGGCCGGGCGCGCTGAGGAGAAGCTGACCTTTGACCTCCAGCCCGAAGTCGCCCGTCGCATGGGTTGGCGCGGGCGCGGCGACGAGCCGGCGGTGGAGCGCTTCATGCGCCGATACTTCATCGTCGCCCGCGACGTCGGGGCCCTGACCCGCGCCATGAGCGCCACGCTGGAGGCCCGCCAGCAGAAGAGGACGCTCAGCCTGTCGCGCCTCATCCCCGGCCGCCGCCGCGACCTAGGCGTCGAGGGCTTCGTCGAGGACGGCGGGCGTCTGTCGGTCACGGGGCCGGAGGTGTTCGCCGCCGACCCCGTCAAGCTCCTGACGCTGTTCGTCGCTGCCGACCGGCATGACCTGGACCTGCACCCGCATGCCTTTTCTGCGCTAACGCGGTCGCTCGGTCTCGTTACGCCCCGGCTGCGGCGAGACCCCCAGGCGACGGCGGCCTTGCTGCACATTTTGGCCCACGGCCAGCGACCCTATCGCGTCCTGACCATCATGAACGAGGCGGGGCTGCTCGGCCGCTTCCTGCCGGAGTGGGGCCGGATCGTCGGCCAGACCCAGTTCAACATGTACCACGCCTACACGGTCGACGAGCACACCCTCCAGGCTATCGGCATCATCAACGACATCCATCGCGGCAAGCTGAAGGCCGACCATCCGCTGGCCAGCGAGGTCATCCACCTGATCGCCGACCCCGAGGCCCTGATGCTGGCCATGCTGCTGCACGACGTGGGCAAGGGCGGCGACCGGGGCCAGCTGGAGGACGGCGCCATCTCCGCGCGCCGCGCCTGCGAACGGCTGGGGCTGGAGCCGCGCCGGATCGAGCTGGTGGTCTGGCTGGTGCGCCATCACCTGGCCCTGTCCGACTACGCCCAGAAGCGCGACGTGTCCGATCCCGACACGGTGCGCGCCTTCGCCGAGCTGGTCGGCGATCCGGAGCGCCTGCGGATGCTGCTGGTCCTGACCGTCGCCGACATCCGCGCCGTGGGACCGGGCGTGTGGAACAGCTGGAAGGGCCAGCTGATGCGCAGCCTCTACGCCGCCGTCGAGGCCCTGTTCCGGGGCGAGGCCGCGCCTTCCGCCGATCCCCTGGCCGACCACGCCGGGCTTGTCGCCCGGGCCTTTGCTTGCGGCGCAGCAGCCGAGGCCCGGCCCGGCGCCGCCGGACGCATCGAACAGACCACCGAGATCGCTTTGGCCGCCCGCGACCGCCCTGGCCTCTTCGCCGACCTCGCCGCCGTGCTGGCGGCCGCAGGGGCGGATGTGACCGGGGCGCGGGTCGCCACGGCGGCGGACGGCACGGTGCTTGACGTCTTCCAGGTCCAGGACGGCGCCGACCAGCCCTACGGCCAGGCCGAGCCGCGGCGCCTGACCCAGCTGATCGCCGCGCTCGAGGCTGCGGCGCGAGGCGAGGCGCCGGCGCCGCTTCCGCCCATGCCCGCCGCCTCTCCCCGGCGCGCTGTGTTCGACGTGCGGCCCGTGGTGATGATCGACAACGCGGCGTCGGCGGAGGCCACGGTCATCGAGGTCTCCGGCGCTGACCGTCCCGGCCTTCTGGCGGAGCTGTCGCGCACCCTGACCGACCACGACCTGTCGATCCGCTCGGCCCACGTCGCCAGCTTCGGCGAGCGGGCGGTCGACAGCTTCTACGTCACCGACGCCAAGGGCCGGAAGCTGACCTCCGACGTCCTGCTGGACGAGGTGCATCAGGCGCTGGAAGCTGTGCTTGACCGCGCCCCCGCCGCGCCTCAAGGCCGCAGGATCACCGCCGTCCGCGCCAGCGCCCGCGACGTCTCCGAGCTCGGCCCCAGAAGGCCCGTTCCGTCGGCGGCGGAAGCGCGCTAAGCCCGCCTCAGTCCCTCCGCCCCGTCCGCCATGAGCCCGCCTTGAGCCTCGCCCGCAACACCCTGGTTCAGGCGACCCTGACGCTGGGCAGCCGCATCCTCGGCTTCGGCCGCGACCTGGCCTTGTCGGCCCAGTTCGGCCAGGGGCCGATGATGGACGCCTTCACCACGGCGCTGATGCTGCCCAACATGTTCCGGCGCCTGTTCGCCGAGGGCGCCTTCGCCCAGGCCTTCGTGCCCATCTACGGCGGGGTCCGGGCGCGCGAGGGCGAGGAGGCGGCCGCCGTCACGGCGTCCGAGGCGCTCAGCTTCATGTTCGCGGTGGTGGCGAGCTTCTGCATCCTGCTGCAGGTCGCCATGCCCTGGATCATGCCGTGGCTGCTGTCGGCCTGGCGCGACGACGCGGGCGTGATGTTCGCGGCGACCACGGCGGCCCAGCTGACCATGCCGTATCTTGCCTGCATGACCATCGCATCCCTGTTGTCGGGCGTGCTCAACACCTCGGGGCGGTTCGCCCTGACCGCGGCCGTGCCGGTGTTCCTGAACCTCTGCACCCTGATCCCGCTGCTCGCGCCGCTGGTCATCGAGATCGATCAGTCGACCGTGCTGTTCGCCACCTCTGCTGCGGTCAGCCTCTCCGGTCTGATCCAGATGGGCCTGCTCTGGTGGGGGGTGAAACGGCTGGGCGTGACGCTGCGGCTGGGACTGCCGCGCCTGACGCCAGGGGTGTCGCGCACCCTGAAGCTGGCCGTCCCCGGCGTGCTGGCGGGCGGCGCGCTCCAGCTCAACTCCGTCGTCAGCCAGCTGCTGACGGGCTCCAACGAGGGCGCGCGCTCGGTGCTCTACAACGCCGACCGCCTGTACCAGCTGCCGCTCGGCCTGGTCGGCGTCGCCATTGGCCTGGCGCTCGTGCCCCGCCTGACACGGGCGTTCGTCACAGGCGACCATGAAGGCGGGCGGCGGACGCTGGACGACGGCATCACCCTGTCCATGTCCTTCACCCTGCCAGCCGCCGTGGCCCTGTTCGTTATCCCCTTCTTCATCATCGACGCGACGGTGACGCGCGGCGCCTTCACCAGCGCGGACGCCGCCCGCACGGCCGACGTGTTGCGCCATTTCGCCTGGGGCGTTCCCGCCTTCGTGCTGGCCAAGGTCCTGACGCCGCCGTTCTTCGCGCGCGAGGACACGCGACGCCCCATGATCTTCTCCATCGCCTCAGTCGCCATCACCGTGGGGCTGGGCTCGGCCCTATTCTTCGGGATGGAGCAGGCGGGCATGGACGGCGTCGTCGGCCTAGCCATCGCCACCTCCACCTCGGCCTGGATCAATGTGGCGCTCTTGGGCGGCGTCCTGGTGAAGGAAGAGGCCTGGGCCGTCACCGGCCGCTTCCTTTCGCGGTTCGCCCGCGTGCTGGCCGCCAGCGCGGTCATGGCCGCCGTCCTGGTTCCCGCCAGCGTCTTCTATCCCGAGCTATCGGCCCTCTTCCTGACTAAAGAGGTCGCCGTTCTGGCCGTCGCCGTCGCGGGCGCCCTTGTGTATGGCGTCTGCATCGTGCTCTTCCGTGCGGTCAGCCCGGCCGAGCTCAAGGCCGTGCTGAGGCGTGAACCCGGGGCTTCCACCCCCTCCGGACTGGACTGATGACTGACGACGCACCCGCATACGCCGGCCCCCGCCGCATCCTCTCCGGCATCCAGGCGTCGGGCGCGCTGCATCTGGGGAACTACCTCGGCGCGCTGAAACGTTTCGTCGCGCTCCAGGACGCGGCCCCGACCTTCGTCTTCGTCGCCGACCTGCACGCCATCACGGTGTGGCAGGACCCCGCCGTCCTGACCGCCCAGACGCGAGAGATCGCCGCAGCCTACATCGCCTCGGGCCTCGACCCCGCCCGTTCGACCATCTTTCCGCAATCGGCCGTAAGCGCCCATTCGGAGCTGGCCTGGATCCTGAACTGCGTCGCCCGCCTCGGCTGGCTCGACCGCATGACCCAGTTCAAGGAGAAGTCGGGCAAGCACAAGGAGCGCGCCTCGGTCGGCCTCTACACCTACCCCGTGCTCCAGGCCGCCGACATCCTGCTCTACAAGGCGACCGAGGTGCCGGTCGGCGAGGACCAGAAGCAGCACTTGGAGCTGACCCGCGACATCGCCGCCAAGTTCAACACCGACTTCGGCGTCCCCTGCTTCTTCCCCCTGCCCGAGCCGGTCATCCAGGGCCCGGCGACGCGGGTGATGTCCTTGCGGGACGGCTCGGCCAAGATGTCCAAGTCCGATCCCTCGGACCAGAGCCGCATCAACCTGACCGACGACGCCGACGCCATCGCCGCCAAGATCCGCAAGGCCAAAACCGACCCCGAGCCCCTGCCGGAAACCGCAGACGGCCTCGCCGATCGGCCGGAGGCGCGGAACCTGGTGGCGATCTACGCCGCCCTCTCGGACCAGACGCGCGAACAGGTCATCGCACAGTTCGGCGGCCAGGGCTTCGGCGCCTTCAAGCCCGCGCTGGCCGACCTCGCCGTCTCGGCGCTGGCTCCTGTCACCGCCGAGATGCGCCGGCTGATGGACGACCCCGCAGAGATCGACCGCGTCCTGAAGGACGGGGCCGAGCGCGCCGCCGCCATCGCCGATCCGGTGGTGGACGAGGTCAAGAAGATCGTCGGCTTCTGGCGAGGCTGATCGCGGGTTCCGGGCCCGGCTCGGGACCGGGACTTCACCGCGTGGGCGAGCCAGCCTAGGGAACGGCACATGAGCCATCCCCTCGACCGCCCCCTCTGGAACGCGCTGACCGGTCGACTGTCATCCGTGGCGCTCGGCGATGCGCGCGCCGTGCGGATCGATCCCGAGGTGGGGGTCTTCGCCGCCGCAGCAGATGCTTCGCCCGCTAGCCTCGCCGCTCTCACAGACCTGTGCCGCGCCCATCCCGGAGCGGGTCTCGTCGAGCGCGAAGACGGCCCGATGGCGAACGCCCTGCCTCAGGACATCGAGGTGATCAGCCGCAGCCCTTGCGTCCAGATGGTCTGCGAGGCCCTGACGCCCCGGATCGAAGATGGTCTGGAGGTCATCGATCTCGGTGACGTCGATGCGGCCGAGATGCTGGCGCTGGCGACACTTACCAGGCCTGGCCCGTTCCGCAGCCGCACCCATCGGCTGGGCGGCTTCATCGGCGTGAAGCGTGACGGCCGTCTCGCGGCCATGGCCGGGCGTCGCCTGCGGGTCGAGGGCCACACCGAACTGTCCGGCGTCTGCACCCATCCTGACTTTCGCGGCCACGGCCTCGCCACCGCCCTGTCGCGGCGCGTCGTGGCCGGGATCCTTGCAGAAGGCGACAAGGCCTTCCTTCATGCCTACGCCGCCCACGACGCGACCATCGCCCTGTACGAGAGCCTCGGCTTTCGCACGCGGGCGCGGGTGATCTACACCGTCCTGGCCTGACCGGAGCGCCGCCATGAGCGAACACACCGCCGTCGTCGAATGGGTTCGAGGCGATCAGCCCTTCACCGACCACGCCTATTCCCGCGCCCACGACTGGCGCTTCGATGGCGGGGCGGTGGTGCGTGGCTCGTCGGCCCCGACCAGCGTGGCCGTCCCGATGTCGGACCCGGCCGCCGTCGATCCGGAGGAGGCCCTGGTCGCCGCCCTGTCCAGCTGCCACATGCTGTTTTTCCTGGCGCTGGCGGCAAAGATGGGGTTCGTCGTCGACCGCTACCGCGACGCGGCCACGGCCACCCTGGCGCGCGACGACCGGGGCCGGATGTCGATCACCGAGGTGGTGCTCCGCCCTGCCATCGACTGGTCAGGCCAGGTCCCGGATGCGGCGAGGCTGGAGGACCTGCACCACCAGTCCCATCGCCTCTGCTATATCGCCAACTCCATCCGCGCCGAAGTCCGGGTCGAGCCCGCCTGACCCTCAGACTGGCGGCGCGACCGCCGTGTCCTCCAGCAGGGCCGAGAAGCGTCGGATCGCCTCGTCCGACAGGGTCGGGTCGTAGCGCATGGGCGGCGCCGTCATCGGCTCGTCGAAGCTGTGGGTCCCGTCAGCGATCCAGGTCTCGACGTCCGCGCCACAGTTCCGAACCATGTCGTGGATGCGCCGAGCATTGCGGACAGTGGTCAGGTGATCCTTCGCCGCCACCACGGCCAGCGTCCTCGGACAATGCCGCCAGGGCCGCATGCGGTTCAGCGCCGCGACACCGACGTAGGGGTAGGCCAGATAGGTCGCCTTCACGCCTTCCAGGGACACATTCTCTGCGTCGGTCACCCCTAACGCGCCGATCCGGTCGCGATTCGCGCTCATGGCCTCCATGATGCCCCAGCCGCCGTGGCTCCAGCCCGCCAGTAGCAGGGCGGCCGGATCGACGTCCGGCCGCTGTGACACACCGTGGATCGTCGCCAGGATGTCACCGGCTCGCTCCCAGCCGCGCAGCAACAGGCCGGTGCAGACGGTCGCCATGGCGAACTGGCGGCTCCAGCCCCTTGGCGCATAGGAATCGACGATCACCGCCCGCCAGCCCTTGGCTTTCGCCGCCGCCGCGTACCGGGGCAGATGGCCGCGCAGCCCGCCGCATCCGTGGAACAGCAGGGCCGTCGGCCTCGGCCGGTCATCCTCAGGCCCGATCCAGGCGGCATGGGCGGACAGGCGGGTCCAGCGATCGTCAAGCGTATCCATGCCCCAGCCTTAGCGCAGCTTTGCGACCGTTGCGCGGGGCGGCGAGCCTAGAGCAGGTCGACCGGCAACATCTGGCTGGCCAGCAGGGTCTCCATGCCCCGCCAATGGTCCGGCTCTTGCCGCTCGACCCAGGCCTGGACCACGTCGCGGCCGAGGCCATAGTTGATGATGTAGCTGCGATAGGTGTCGATGAAGCGCACGCGCTGGGCCGCGCGCTCGGGCGTCGTCAGCATGTAGCGGGACAGCAGCCGGGTCGCTTCGGCGCGGTCGATACGGCCGGCCAGATAGTCGTCGGCGATGGTGTATTCGGCGCGCGCCAGACGCCGGACCAGGACATTGAGCTCGGCCTTCTGCTGGACCGGCGC
This sequence comes from Brevundimonas bacteroides DSM 4726, assembly GCF_000701445.1. Classification (GTDB taxonomy): domain Bacteria; phylum Pseudomonadota; class Alphaproteobacteria; order Caulobacterales; family Caulobacteraceae; genus Brevundimonas; species Brevundimonas bacteroides. The sequence continues at coordinate 92,891 of NZ_JNIX01000013.1, read as the reverse complement.
GCCCGTCAGCCCCGCCAAGGGCAACAGGGTCTCGCGCTCGAACCGCGCGGCTTCGTCCCCCGGAAACGCCAGGTCGATGCCGTAGTTGGCGCTGCCCTCGGCCACGAAGGACATGGGCGAGTAAAGCGGATAGACGCTCATCTCGACCCAGCCGCGCTCGACGACGAAGGTCTGTTCCAGCAGGGCGTTGTAGACGTGGTGGCCCGGATAGGCCTCGTGGCAGCCCAGATCGATTGCGCGGTCAGTGAAAATGGGCTGATCGGTGTTGATCTCGATCCGGCTGGCGGCGCCGCCGAGATAGTAGTTGTAGCCCGACCACGGCTTGTCGGTGACGAAGGCCAGAGTGAACCGCTCGTTGGCTGGAAGGTCGATGTGACGGATCGTGCGCGCACGGCATTCCGCGATCGAGGCGTCGAACACGGCCTGCAGCCGGTCCGTCGGAATCTGGAAGCCGCCCCGAAAGGCGGCAACCCGGGCCGAAAGCTCGCCCTCGCCGGGCACCAGACGATCGATTTCGGCCAGGATGGGATCGAAGTCCGACAGGGGCCGCAGCTCGGGCCGGACGCCGAACAGGGCCTCGGCCTCGTCGGCGAATCTCATCCGCTCGCCGCCGACCATGCGCAGACGCGCCGCTGCGGCCGAGACATGGGCCAGAAGATAGGCCTTGCGCTGGGTCACAGCCGGTTCGGCCCCAGCGACGGACAGGGCGTTCAGCCGCTCGGTCAGGGAGGCCGCGCCTTGGATCAGGGCGGGAACATCGCGCGGGTTCGCTCTGGCCGCCTCGGCCCACTCGGGCGGCCCATAGTAGGCGTCGACATAGCCCGGCTCGCGCTCGCCGATCTCCAGGATCAGGGCGACGTAGTCACGGGCGACGGCGTCCAGAGTGTCGCCGGATGGGTCAGGTCGCGTGGCGGGCGAGGTCGCGCACGCCCCCAACAGCAACAGAAATCCAAGAACCAGCGCGCGCATCCGCGTCTCCCCTTCAACAGCCCGGCCGAAGCTAGCCGACGGCGTGCCCCGCGAAACCTTACAAATCATCCAGCCTGCGACGGTTGCGACGGCGCCCGGGCGTCCAGAGCGCATTCGGGATTGAGAGCCGCGCCGGGCTGCTGTAAGGCCCTTCGTCCGGTCGCCGCGAGCGGCCGCGCCAGACGCACCCGTAGCTCAGCTGGATAGAGCGTTGCCCTCCGAAGGCAAAGGTCACACGTTCGAATCGTGTCGGGTGCGCCATTCACATTCCCCAGAAAGAACGTCGGGACCATGCGCAGGCTCACTGCTCGGGGAGACCTTTCATGACATCGATCGCCGAGGCACTCACGACGCGCCGCGTCCAGACCGACGGTCTGACCCACCAAGTGCTGGAAGCTGGTGACGGGCCGCTGGTGCTGCTCGTTCACGGCTTTCCGGAGCTTGGCATCAGCTGGCGCGCCCAGGTCGCAGCGTTGGCCGAAGCCGGATACCGCGCCGTCGCGCCGGACATGCGGGGCTATGGCGGGACCGACAAGCCGGAGCGGACAGAGGATCACACCATCCTGCATCTGGTCGGCGACATGGTCGATCTGGTGCGGGCGTTGGGGCATCAGACCTGCGTCGTGGTCGGTCACGACTGGGGCGCGCCGGTGGCCTGGCACTGCGCCCTGATGCGGCCCGATGTGTTCACGGCAGTGGCGGGGCTGTCGGTGCCGTTCCAGCCGCGCCGGGCTGCGGGCCCGCCGACGCCCGCGATGGCCGCGATCTCGAAACGGCTGGGCCGGGGCGAGCTCTACATGAACCAGTTCCAGGCCCCGGACGCCCACAGCATCTTCGAGGCCGATGTGGCGACGGGGCTCAGAAAGGGCTTCTACTCTTACGACGGCGCGACGCCGGACGAGCGACAGTCGACGGGCTTCATCGCTTCGGGCCACGACTTTCTGTCCGAGGTTCCCGACGACGCCACCCTGCCGCCCTGGATGAGCGAGGCGCACTTCGCGGAGTATGTGGCGGCCTTCACGGCGTCGGGGTTCAAGGGCCCGATCGACTGGTATCGGTGCCTGGATCTGAACTGGTCGCTGACGGTCTTCCTGCAAGGCAAGAAAATCAGGCAGCCATCGATATTCATGGTCGGTGAGCGCGATCCCGTTCGCCACTATGCCGGTCAGCACGAGGCGGGGTTGAAGGACTGGCTGACCGATTTGCGTAGCCAGACCGTCCTACCCGGGGCAGGGCACTGGCTGCAACAGGAGCGGCCCGATGAGGTCAACGCCGCCCTGATCGCCCTCCTGCGGTCGCTGTGAGCCCACGGCCCCAGAGCTATGACGTCGTCATCGTCGGCGCGGGCGCGGCCGGGATGATGTGCGCCATTGAGGCCGGACGGCGGGGCCGGCGCGTGCTCGTCGTCGACCACGCCCGCACGCCCGGCGAGAAGATCCGCATCTCGGGCGGCGGACGCTGCAACTTCACCAATCTGGAGGCCGGGCGGATCGACCGGTTCCTGGGGGCCAATCCCCGGTTCGCAGCCTCGGCGCTGGGCCGCTATACGCCCGCCGACTTCATCGCCCGGGTGGATAAGGCCGGTATCGCGTGGCATGAGAAGACCCTAGGCCAGCTGTTCTGTGACGACAGCGCCAAGCAGATCGTCCGTATGCTGACCGACGACATGCGCGCGGCGGGCGCGGAGCTCCGGCTGGGCATGGCGGTCGAGACCTGTGACCGATCCGGCGACCGTTTCGAACTGACCCTGTCGGACGAATCGGGGGTCTCCTGCGCCTCTCTGGTCTGCGCCTCGGGCGGCAAGTCGATCCCCAAGATGGGCGCGACGGGCTGGGGCTATGACATCGCGCGCCACTTCGGCCTGACGGTGACGGAAACCCGCCCCGCGCTGGTGCCCCTGACGTTCGAGCAGGGCCTGCTGGAACAGACGACGCCGCTGGCGGGGGTGGCGGTCGATGCGGTCGTCAGCCACGGCAAGACCCGCTTCGAGGAGGCCATGCTGTTCACCCATCGCGGCCTGTCGGGCCCGGCGATCCTGCAGATCAGCAGCTACTGGCGCGAGGGCGATCCGATCACGGTCCAGATGGCCCCGGGCGTGCCGGTTCTTGAGCGCCTGAAAGTGAAAAAGGCCGAGAACGGCGGCAAGCAGGCCGTGCACACCGCCCTGTCCGAGATCGTCCCGCGCCGCCTGGCCGAGACCCTGGCCGCCCGCGAAGGCGCGACCGGCAAGCTCGCCGAGGTCAAGGCCAAGGTGCTGGCGCGGCTCGAATCCGCCGTGAACGCCTGGACCGTCAAGCCGGTGGGATCGGAGGGCTATCGCACCGCTGAGGTCACCCTGGGAGGCGTCGCGACGGATCAGCTGGACCAGAGGACCATGGCGGCCAAGGCTGTGCCCGGCCTCTACTTCATCGGCGAGGTCGTCGACATCACCGGCTGGCTGGGCGGCTATAACTTCCAGTGGGCGTGGAGTTCAGGCTGGGCGGCCGGGCAGGCCGTCTAGTGCGCCTCCGGGGCCCGCGCCGCCGGGTCGTGGTATTCATTCTCCGGTCGGCCCTTGCCCGCCAGCACGAAGCGCCGGTCGCAGTAGCCGCACTCGACGAAGTCGTCCTCGCCCATGTCCATGTAGACGAGCGGATGACCCAGCGCCCCGCCGCCGCCGTCGCAGGCCACGCGCTTGGTCGTCACGACGACCTCTTCGGGCGGAGGAACGAGCACGTCGGGATGGCGGGGCGGCATGGATGGGTCCGTGGTCTTGGCGCAGGGGTCGCGCGCGCATAACTAGACGTCACGGCGCGCCGCCGAAAGCCCCCGATCCGCCTGAAAGCCCGCATGACCGAAGCCGAAGCCCTGCCCGTCAACGCCATCGAGGTGCGCGGGCTGGAGAAGACCTACGCGGGATCGAAGAAGGCACCGCCCAAGGTCGCGCTGAAAGGCGTCGACCTGGCCATTCCGCGCGGCTCCATGTTCGGCCTGCTCGGCCCCAACGGCGCGGGAAAGTCGACGCTGATCAACATTCTGGCTGGCGTGGTGAACAAGACCGCAGGCCACGCCGCCATCTGGGGCCGCGACATCGACGAGCGACCTCGCGACGCCCGCGCGGCACTCGGCGTCGTGCCGCAGGAGATCGTGGCCGACGTCTTCTTCACCCCGCGCGAGGCGCTGGAGGTGCAGGCGGGCTTCTATGGCGTGCCGGCGAACGAGCGGCGTTCGGATGAGCTGCTGGCCGCGCTCGGCCTGTCGGACAAGGCCAACGCCTATGTGCGCGCCCTATCGGGCGGAATGAAGCGCCGCCTGATGGTGGCCAAGGCCCTGGTGCACAATCCGCCTGTGTTGATCCTGGACGAGCCCACGGCCGGCGTGGACGTCGAGCTGCGCCGCCAGCTCTGGGACTACGTCCGGCGCATCAACGCCGAAGGCGTCACGATCCTGCTGACCACCCACTATCTGGAGGAGGCGCAGGAGCTGTGTGACACCATCGCCATCATGAACCGGGGCGAGGTCGTGGCCTGCGAACCGACGCCCCGGCTGCTGCGGCGGCTGGATACGCGCAACGTCATCGTCACGCCGGAGGGCGAGGTCGTCGCCCCGCCAACCCTGACCGGGTTCGAGGTCTCGCCGCGCGCGAACGGTGCCTTCGCCGTGACCTATTGCAAGGGCCAGTCCTCGGTGGAACAGGTGCTGGCGGCCGTGCGCGCCGCGGGCGTGACCATCGCCGACATCACGACCGAAGACCCCGACTTGGAAGACGTCTTCGTCGCCCTGACGTATGGTGACCCCAAGGCAGCGGATCCGACGAAGGATTAGGGGAGTTGGGCGGGTGCGGAACCTGATGGCGAGGCTGACGACAGCGGTCCTGCTCTGCCTGGGTCTGGCGGCCTGCATTACCCATAGAGACCAGGTTCTTGCTCCAGACGCGGGCGGCGTCGTGATCGATGCGCGGACCGGACGTCCGGTCGAGGGCGCACAGGTGCGATATCCCCGGTTCGATGCGCCAGCCTCGGTCATCACCGGCGCGGACGGGCGATTTGCCCTCGAGGGGAGTACGCAGGGGCGAATCATCCTCGCCTATCCGATCGGTGGCGTTTTCCGCGATACGACGAGCGTGATGGCCTCCGCACCCGGTTTGGGCGACGCGTATGCCAGCGTTGATTTCATCAACGCTGGGCGCCCGGCCTCGGCGATCCATGACATTCCGATCCTGATGTTTGGGGCCGATGCGCCTGAAACACCGTTTGACGCCCTCACGGCCGATTGCATCGGAGGAACAGAGGAACGCCATGCGCTTCGGGTGGCCACTCATGTCTCAACTCTGGATTCGAGCACGCCTCCGGACTGGCTAACGGCAGACCGGGCGCGGGCGGTTCTGGATCATCTCAACCGGACCCTCCCCTTCTCGCGCTTTCAGACTTGCCGGGAGGCGAGCGACGCCTACGCTCTGTACAGGTCTGCGACCACGGTACTGGAGACCCTCATCTCCAGAGCGCCCTGAGTTTTCGCGTGTGGAAGCGTGTCGCCCTTTATGGAGTCATGCTGGCCGTCGGCGCGGCGGCCCTGCAGTGGCTGGACTATCAGCGGCTGGCGCGCGCCTGGACGACGGAGATCTACATCGGCCTGATCGCGGCGGGGTTCCTGGCCCTGGGGCTGTGGCTCGGCAGGGCGTTGTTCGTGCGCGACCCTTTGCCGTTCGATGGCAACCCCCAGGCCCAGGCGGCGCTGGGCATGACGCCGCGCGAACTGGGCGTGCTTCACGAGCTCGCAGCAGGACGGTCCAACAAGGAGATCGCGCGCCGTCTCGGCATCTCGCCTGAGACAGTCAAAACCCACCTGGCGCGGCTGTACGAGAGGCTGGGCGCGCGGCGACGCACGGAGGCGGTGCAGAAAGCGCGCGAGCTCGGCCTTATCCCCTGACGGGAGGAACTGGCCGAAATCCCCCGTTCGGGTGATTGTTCGCACCGGCCGTCCGCCGCCTGATGGTCGGGCAAACGGAGGAGACCCCCATGCTCAGAACCATCCTGATCTACGGTGCCGTCGCGGGCGTCATCGTCGGCGTGCCCATGCTGCTGCAAGGCCTTTTGCTCGAGGAGCATCCACCGGTCCCCATCGCCATGGCGATCGGCTACGCCACCATGCTGATCGCCTTGTCCGCGGTGTTCCTCGGCGTTAAGCGACAGAGGGACACGGTCGGCGGCGGCGTCATCAAGTTCTGGCCTGCGCTCGGCATGGGCCTCGCCATCAGCGCTGTGGCGGGCGTGATGTATGTGCTGACCTGGGAGCTGACCCAGGCCCTGACGGGCTATGGCTTCGTCGCCGAATACACCGATACCCTGGTGGCGGACAAACAGGCGGCGGGGGCCAGTGTCGAGGAAATCGCCACCCTGCGCGCCCAGATGGCGTACTTCGCGATCCAGTATGCCAATCCGCTGTATCGCCTGCCCGTGACCTTCATCGAGATCTTTCCGGTCGGCGTGCTGGTGTCGCTGATCACGGCGGCGGTGTTGAGGAACCCGCGCGTCCTACCTGCCCGGCGCGCAGCCTAGGCCGAGGCCTCGCGCGCCACCGCATGGATGGCCTCGGCCGCCCGATCAATCTGATCGTCCGTAATGGTCGGATGGACAAGAAGGGCGATCGAAGTCTCGCCCAGAGCCTTGGCCACAGGCAGGCGCTGGGCGGGACGCGACGCCGTGCCGTCAAAGGCCCGCTCCAGATAGATCTCTGGAGCCGAGCCGTGGAAGCACGGCACCCCGCTCGCGACGATCGCCTCGATGATCCGCTCGCGCGTCCAGCCGGGGGCTAGTCGCTCCGGCCGCACGAAGGCGTAGAAGCGGTACCAGGCGTGGACCAGGTCGTTCGGGATACTGGGCAGGCGGAACAGGTCGTGGTCTGCGAAGGCCTCCGTCAGACGAGCGGCCAGGGTCGTCCGCCGCGCGGTCCAGTCGGCCATGCGCTCCAGCTGGATCAGCCCGACGGCAGCTTGCATCTCGATCATGCGACCGTTCAGTCCGAAGGTGTCGTGCACCAGCCGGGGCCCCGGCGGATGCGCGCGCTCATAGACCCTTCGACGGCGCGGACGAGGACAAAGACGACAACAAGGAACGCCGCCATGGTGAGAAAGGTGCTGCGCACGAGGGCGAAGGCATCCTGAACGGAAACGTACCGCCAGCTTGAGCGCTCCGTGCGGAAGATTATTTCCAACACGGCCGCAATGAGCGCGTAGAGCAGGCCAGCCACCCATACGGGCTGCGCTTCGAGCCCCATCCACCATGAGAGCTGCGGCGACAGTACGAAAGCGTATGCCCCGACATACGCCGCCAGGGGCAGCACCATATGGATGGCGAGCTTGAGTCCTCTTTGCATCTCCCCCGGGCCCCAGCCTATCCATGCTGATAGTCAGATGGCTGCCTATCAACGATATGTGAAACCCCGAAGACGTATCCGGTCAAGATTCTCGAGGTCGACAACCAAGACGATGCGCCAATGGACAATAGATGCTTTCACTAGCGCCCCATTCGCGGGAAACCCTGCGAGTGTGTTGGAGCCGCTGCTGGCATGGCCGGATGAAGGGTGGATGCAGTCCCTCGCCGCCGAAAACAATCACTCCGAGACCGCCTACCTGCGGGCCACGGAGGACGCGGATCGTTTCGATCTCCGCTGGTTCACACCAACTCAGGAGGTCACTTTGTGCGGACACGCGACCTTGGCGGCAGCCCATGCGCTTTGGTCGGAGCTCGGTTCTCACGCGAGGTCGCTGACCTTCAACACGGCTTCCGGGACACTCGTTGTCCGCCCGGCCGGCGAAGGCTATGAGATGGAGTTTCCAGTAGATCCGCTGTTGCGCATTGACCCGCCGCCGGGGCTGGCCGAAGCGTTGGGGGCAGTACCGATTGAAGTCTGGACGAGCCGATACCTGATCGCCGTCATGCCGAACGGCGACACCGTGCGTCGATTGTCTCCCAAACCGGGCGCGGTTCTACCATTTGGTGAAGGTTGTTTGGAGCAAGGGCAGGTCGTGGTCGCTGGCTTGGCCGACGACGTCAAAGATCACGATGTGGTCGATCGCTTCTTTGGACCCGGCTGCGGGATTCAGGAAGACCCGGCGACAGGATCGGCCCGCTGCGGCCTGGCGCCCCTGTTCGCGGAAAAGCTCGGCCGACCGACCATACGCTTCTTGCAAGCCTTTCCAGGGCGCGGCGCTCGATTCGAAACCGAAATTGCCGGTGAGCGGGTCCTCATCCGGGGTCAGGCCGTCACGGTGATGGAGAGCCGGCTCAGGGTCTTTCCCTGAACCTTCCGGCCGGATGAGAAAGGGCGCGACCCTCGTGGATCGCGCCCCTCTCGCGGACGGCCGGCTGGGAGGGCTGTGTCATGGCCGCCCGAAGCTCATGAAATCACCAGCGGCGGTGGTCGCGATCGCGGCGCTCGACGCGAATCTGGGCCGACAGGCGGTCGAAGCGGCGGTCGAGGTCGGCGCGTTCCCACGCGGTCAGGCCGCCCCGGCGATAGCCGGCCTCCAGCCGCAGCAGGCTGTTGAAGTCGCCACGCAGGCGGCTCGCCTCGCGACGGCTGAGCTGACCATTCCTCAAGCCGATGTCGATACGACGGTCCAGATTGGCCTGGCGGACGTTGATGGGCTGCCAGTAGCCATTGGCCTGGACGTGGGCGCGGGGGCCAGAGACTTGGGCAGCCGCGGGAAGGGCGGCGGCGGAGGCCGTGGCTATGGCGATGGCGGGGATAAGCAGCTTCCTCATCGGATCACTCCTGTGCATTACTCCGCAACCGGATCGGCTGCGTTGACCCCAGAAGAGCGCATCCCGACTGAGCCCGACCTGAACACGCCGTTTCAGGTGGCGTTCATCGACGGACTCCTGTTCCGCGAGGCGGATTCCCAGCGGGGTTAAACCTCTCTAAGGATGACGTTCAGCCGCTGTTCACGGCCGCTTCGCCTATAAGACCCTCATGTCTCGCGCCACCGCCCTCGCCCTCGCCGCCCTGATCGCCGCCGCTCCCCTGAGCACGGCGCAGGCTCAGGCGCGCGTTACGACCGACGTGTTCGGGCTAGGTGCCTCGGCCGTTGTCGGCCTTGGTCAAGACCGCGATCGTCGCGGCGGGAATGACCGCGACCAGGACGGCCCTCGGCTGATGAGCGAGGCCCAGGCCCTGTCGATCGCCCAGCGCCGCGCGGGTGGCGCCCGGTTTGTCGGCTCGCTGGGTCTGCGTGGCACGACCTATGTCTTCCGTTTCGAGCGCGACGGGCAGATCATCGACATCGCCGTCGACGCGCGCGGCGGCTGAGAACCGGGAAGGACGAAACATGCGGGTTCTGCTGGTCGAGGATGACGCCGACCTGTCGCGCCAGCTGAAGGGCGCGCTGTCCGATGCCGGTTACGCCGTCGATCACGCCGCCGACGGGGAGGAGGCCCACTTCCTCGGCGACACCGAGCCCTACGACGTCGTGGTGCTGGACCTCGGCCTGCCCAAGATCGACGGGGTGTCGGTGCTGGAACGCTGGCGGCGCGACGGAAAGACCACGCCGGTGCTGATCCTGACCGCGCGCGGCGCCTGGTCCGACAAGGTGTCGGGCTTCGACGCCGGCGCCGACGACTACCTGACCAAGCCTTTTCACACCGAGGAGCTGCTGGCGCGTCTGCGGGCCCTGCTGCGCCGTTCGGCCGGCATCGCCGTGGCGACCCTGTCGTGCGGTGGTCTGAGGCTCGATCCGAAGGCGGCCAGAGCGACAGTCAATGGCGAGCCCCTGCGGCTGACCTCGCTGGAATATCGGCTACTCCACTACATGATGATGCATCAGGGCCGGGTCATCAGCCGGACCGAGCTGGTCGAGCACCTCTACGACCAGGACTTCGACCGGGATTCCAACACCATCGAGGTCTTCATCGGCCGCCTTCGCAAGAAGGTCGGGGCCGACCGGATCGAGACGGTTCGGGGCCTGGGCTATCGCCTGACGCCTCTGGCCGGCGAGACTGAGGCGGCGTGACCGACGAGACGGCGGCGGGCGCGGGCTGGGGCCGGTTCATCGGACGGCCGGGCCGCAGCCTGACGCGGCGCCTGATCTGGCTGGCCTCGGCGTGGATCGTCGTGGCGTTGGCCGCCACCGGCTGGATCCTGACGACCCAATATCAGGAAAGCGCCTTTCGCCGCCTGGGCGACATGCTGAGCGACACCATCGACGAGGTGGTGATCGCCACCGTCGCCACGCCGGACGGCGTCACGGTCGCCGAGATTCGCGACGCGCCCACCCTGCGCGGTCTGTCGGGCAAATACTGGATGGTCGCCGAGGTCCTGCCCGACGGCGCGGTGCGCGTGCTGGCGCGCTCGCCCTCGCTGGCCGGCGAGACCCTCTACATCGCGCCGGAGCTGCCCGCCCGGCTGCAGGCCTCGATGGGCGATCTCCTGACCTACAACGACCCGGGCATTCTGCGCCCGCCACAGCGGCAGCCGCTGCGGATCGCCGCCAGCCTCAAGACCTTGCCTGGCCGAACGGAGCCCGTGGTTTTCATGGCCGGGATCGACCGCTCCGACATCGAGGCAGATACGCGCGAGTTCGCCGCCTACGTCTGGATCGCGCTTCTGGCGCTTGGGGTGGGCCTAGTCATCGCCGTCTTCCTGCAGGTGCAGATCGGCCTGCGTCCCCTGTTCGCGCTCCGGAACGAGATCGCCAACGTCCGAAAGGGCCGGGCCGCGCGGATCGAGCACGCCTATCCGCTGGAGATCCAGCCGCTGGCCGAACAGGTCAATCGGCTGCTGGATCACAATCAGGAGGTCGTCGAGCGCCAGCGGACCCACGTCGGTAATCTGGCACACGCGCTGAAGACGCCCCTCTCGGTCATGCTGGCCGAGGCCGAGGGCAAGATCGATCCTCTGGCGGAGATCGTCCGCAGGCAGACCGAAGTCATGAAGGGTCAGGTCGACCACCACCTGCGCCGGGCCCGCGCGGCCGCCCGCGCCGCCCACGGCCTGGGCGAGCGCACGCCTGTCGGGGAGGTCATCGACGAGATGGCGGTGATGCTGGAACGGGTCTTTCAGTCCAAGGACGTCGAGATCGACTGGCGCGCGCCCGACGACCTAGCCTTCCTCGGCGAACGGCAGGACCTGCAGGAGATCCTCGGCAATCTGATGGAGAACGCCTGCAAGTGGTCGACCCGCCGGGTACGGGTCTCGGCAGGGGCCAGCGGTCTGGGTCAGATGATCGCCGTGGTCGAGGACGACGGGCCGGGCCTTCCGGAGGACCAGCGCGCGGCGGTGCTGAAGCGAGGCACCCGGCTGGACGAGGACGCGCCGGGATCCGGGCTCGGCCTGTCGATCGTGGATGATCTGACCCGGGCCTACGGCGGACGGCTGACGCTCGGCGCCAGTGATCTCGGCGGGCTGAAAGCGGTGCTGGAGCTTCCGGCGGCAGAGTGACGACTCGATCTTGGAAACCGGTGTCAATGCTGTAGTCTGAATCCGAACGCGGTCGTCAGAACCGTCTGGAAACGCCTTGCCGACGAGGGCTCCATGAGCGCCATCCGCCTGAACCGCCGTACCCTTCTGGCCTCTGCCGCCGCCGCGCTCGCCACGCCCGCCCTGGGCCAGACGACCGGTTCCGCCGACCGCGAGGCGATCCTGTCGACCATGAAGCGGGCCACCACCTTCATGACCGACGAGGCGGCGGTTCAGGGCGGATATGTCTGGACCTATCCGCCGGATTTCTCGCGCCGCTGGGGTGAGCTTGAGGCCGCGCCGACCATGATCTGGGTCCAGCCGCCGGGTACCGGCACCATGGGTCACGCCTTCCTCGACGCCTTTCACGCCACAGGTGACCGCCAGTTCCTGGACGCCGCCAAATCCGCTGCCGACGCCCTGGTCCGAGGCCAGCATCCGGCAGGCGGATGGAACTACGTCATCGACACGGCGGGCGAGGACAGCCTTCGCCAATGGTATGCGACCTACGGCCAGAACGCCTGGCGGATGGAGGAATTCCACCGCTACTACGGCAACGCCACCTTCGATGACGCGGGCACATCAGAGGCGGCGCAGCTGATGCTGCGGCTCGTGCTTGAGGGCGAGCACGCCTACATCGCGCCCCTGCAGCGCGCCGTGCGGTTCGTGCTGGACAGCCAGTACGAGAGCGGGGGCTGGCCCCAGCGCTTCCCCTTCATCGAGAACGGCGGAGTGCACGGCCACGCCGACTACACCCGCCTGATTACGTTCAACGACGACGTGGCGGGCGAGAACTTGGAGTTCCTGATCTTCGTGCTCCAAACGATGGGCGACCGGCTCGCGAGGGGGCCTGAGGGACGCGGCCTGACAAGGGCGCGCACCCTGTCGGCGATCCGGCGCGGCATGGACATCTTCCTGGCGACCCAACAGCCTGCGCCCCAGGCCGGATGGGGCCTGCAACATTTCCCCGACACGCTGCGGCCGGCCCCGGCGCGGACCTATGAGCCCGAGGCCCTGACAACCCACACCACGGCCAACAATGTCCAGCAGCTGCTGAACTTCTACCGCCTGACCGGCGACCGGAAGTACATCGCGCGCGTGCCGGAGGCGCTGGACTGGCTCGATTCCGTCGCCCTGCCGCCCGAGCTGCGGCTGAACGGCCGCACGCACCCGACCTTCATCGAACCGGGCACGAACCAGCCCTGGTACATCCACCGGCGGGGATCCAACGTCGTCAACGGCGAATACTACGCGGACCGGAACCCCAACGACACGCTCGTCCATTATGGATCGTTCCGGACCCTGAACGTCGGCGGGCTGCGCGAGCAGTATGCGACGCTGGGGGCCCAGACACCCGAGGAGGTTTCGGCGGGATCGCCCCTGCTGGCGCGACCGGGGACCAAGAGCCTGCCGCGCTATTTCACCCTGCGCGACGTCTCGTGGCAGGACATGGACACGGCCGGGCGCAGGCCGCGTCCACCTGCCGCCGGGCGGGCCGCCGAGTTGATCGCGGCGCTGAACGCGCGCGGCTATTGGCCCACCCCGCTGACAGCGACGTCGAACCCCTACATTGGTCCCGGCCCTGCCACGCCAACGGGCGGGGAGTATCGGATCACCCGGGTCGGCGACCTGCATGACACCTCGCCGTGGAACACGGACTATCCGGTGGAAGGCGTTTCGACCGAGAGCTTCGTCCGAAACATGGGCGACCTGATCGAGGCGCTGGAAGGCCAGGCCGGATGAGGCCGGATCGACGGGCCGTTCTGGGCGGGCTGGCGGCGACGCCGTTGGTAGGTTGCGCCACGCTGGGGGACAAACGCGTCGATCAGACAGTCTGGCGCTTTGGCGATCTGGACAGCATCACCGCGCCCCTGACGATCGAGGGCTCGCCGGAGCGGATCGAGGGACCGGCAGGCCTGCCCGGTGCCCTGCGCTTCGACGGCGTGGACGATGCCCTGTTCATCGGGGCTCATCCTCTGGCGGGCGCCGAGACCTTCACCCTGGAGGCCATCTTCCGGCCGGACGGCGGGGCGTTCGAGCAGCGCTGGCTGCATCTCCAATCCGACGAGGTCGTGCCGCCGGGCGCGACGCCGATCGGGACGCGGGTCCTGTTCGAGATCCGCGTTTATGGCGACCAGTGGGCGCTGGATACGTTCGTGAAGGGGCCGACCTACAACCAGGCCCTGCTGTTTCCGGACAGGCTGCATCCGCTGGGCCGCTGGCACCATGTGGCCCAGACCTATGACGGGACGACGTATCGTTCCTTTGTGAATGGCCAGCTCCAGGGCGAGGCGGCAATCGCCTTCACGGCGCAGGGGGCGGGGCGGGCATCGGTCGGCACACGGATCAACCGCGTAAGCTATTTCAACGGGGCCATCGCAGAGGCCCGCTTCACCCGCCGCTACCTGCGCCCGGACCAGTTCACAGGCGTCCGGCCGGAATAGAAAAAGGCCCCGGCGTCACCGCCGGAGCCCTGTTCACGTCGCGCGGGGCGAAAGGCTTACGCCTCGTCGGCCGCCGGGACTTCGGCCTTGCCGGTCTCGGGAACGACCACGCCCTTGGCGGGGCGGACCGACTGGCGCTCGGCGATGCGGGCCGACTTGCCGCGACGATCGCGCAGGTAATACAGCTTGGCGCGACGGACGACGCCGCGACGCTTGACCTCGATGGAGTCGATGTTCGGCGACAGGATCGGGAAGACCCGTTCCACGCCTTCGCCGAACGAAATCTTGCGCACCGTGAAGTTCTCGTTCACGCCGCCGCCGGCGCGGGCGATGCAGACGCCCTCGAAGGCCTGGATGCGTTCGCGCTCGCCTTCCTTGATCTTGACCATCACCCGCAGCGTGTCGCCGGGCTGGAAGTCGGGGATCGCGCGCTTTTCGACCAGGCGGGCGCGCTCTTCGGCCTCCAGGGTCTGAAGGATGTTCGCCATGTCTATTCTCCTCGGGCTTTGCCGCCCCTTGCTTGTGAGTTGGCGAGATGCGCCGCCCAGAGGTCCGGCCGTCGCTCCCGCGTGGTGAGTTCCCTTTGTTCCGCCCGCCAGGCCGCCACTCGCTTGTGGTCGCCGGACAGGAGGACCTCCGGGATGTCGATCCCCTCGAACGTCCGCGGTCGCGTGTACTGCGGATGCTCCAGAAGACCGTCCTCGAAGCTCTCGGAATTCAGGCTTTCGGCCTGGCCCAGAACGCCGGGGATCAGTCGTACGCACGCCTCGATCACCACCATCGCCGCCGCCTCGCCCCCGGCGAGAACCGCGTCTCCGACGCTGACCTCCTCGAACCCCCGGGCGTCGAGCACCCGCTGGTCCACCCCCTCGAACCGGCCACAGAGGACGACGACGCCGTCCGCCTGAGCCCATTCCTTGACACGCGCCTGGGTCAGGGGCCGACCTCGCGCGCTCATGTACAAAAGCGGCCGGGGCGGGCCCGTCAGGCTGTCGAGAGCCCGGGCCACCACGTCCGCCTTAAGCACAGCTCCCGGACCGCCACCCGCGGGGGTGTCGTCCAGGAAGCCGCGCCTATCCTCGCTGAAGCCCCGGATGTCAAGGGTTTCCAGGCTCCACAGCCCCTTCTCGCGCCACGCCGTCCCGATCAGGGAGACCCCCAGCGGCCCGGGAAAGGCCTCCGGGAACATGGTCAGGACGGTGGCGGTGAAGGGCATGGGGGCCGGGCCGGGAAACGGCGTCTAAGGAGTGTACGGAGTGTAAGGCGTCTAACCAGTCCAGACAGTCCAAACGGTCAGGCGGGCCTGACGTGGGGACGGGGCGTCTCCTCCCCGTTCGCCTTCGGCGAATGGGGCGGTGGCTCGGAGCGAAGCGAAGAGACGGAGGGGTTCTTCACGGCAGCAGAACCCCTCCGTCAGCTCGCGAAGAGCTCGCTGGCACCTCCCCATAGCTGCGCGACAGGGAGGAGACGCGTCACCCCGCCTGAATGCCGCTTTCGGCCAGCCATTCGAGGATCTTGCCCTTGGGCATGGCGCCGACCTTGAGCGACGCCATCTGGCCGTCCTTGAACAGCATCAGGGTTGGGATGCCCTTCACGCCCAGCTTGGAGGGGGTGAGGGGGCTGTCGTCGATGTTGACCTTGGCGATGGTCACGGCGCCGGCCAGCTCGTCGGAGATCTGCTCCAGCGCCGGTCCGATCTGCTTGCACGGCCCGCACCACTCCGCCCAGAAATCCACCAGCACGGGGGTGGAGGCTTTCAGCACGTCGGCGTCGAAGCTGTCGTCGGTGACCTTGAGCGTGGCCATGAGGGGTTCTCCTGTCGGGCGCACCGGCCCGGTGTCGTTCGGTGGAGGGATGTGGGGCGGATGGCGGGGGAAATCAACGTCGCCCAGCCGAGCAGCCCGTGGTCAATGCAGCTTCAGCCTGGGCCGGATCACCTGGTTGACGTGGCCGAGGGCGATAAGGGCCATCCCCTTGATCCAGCCGTGGATGGTCAGGATGTGCAGGCGGTAGAGCGAAATATAGATCAGCCGCGCCAGCCGTCCCTCCACCGCCATGCGGCCGCCGACCAGATTGCCCATCAGGCTGCCGACCGTCGAATAGCGCGACAGGGACACCAGCGAGCCCTGGTCCCGGTAGACGAAGGGCTTCAGCGGGCCGCCTCGGATCAGCGCCTTGAGGTTATGGAACGCCGTCGAGGCCATCTGGTGCGCCGCCTGGGCGCGGGGCGGGATGGGGCGGTTGCTGCCGGACGGCACATAGCGGGCGCAGTCGCCGATGGCGAAGATGCGGTCGTCGCGCGTCGTCTGCAGCGTTTCGCGCACCAGCAGCTGGTTGGACGGCGTCGTCTCCAGCCCGCCGATGTCGGCGAGGAAGTCCGGCCCCTTCACGCCCGAGGCCCAGACGCGCAGGTCGGCCGGGATGAACTCTCCGCCCGCCGTCATGACGCCATCAGGCGTGACCTCGGTCACCTTGCTGCCGGTGATGACGCGCACGCCGATGGCCTCCAGCTCATCCCTGGCGGCCTGGGACAGGCGTTCGGGTAGGGCGGGCAGGATGCGCGGACCGGCCTCGACCAGGGTGACCGACAGGCGGCTGTCGTCGAACACCTCCAGCCCGTAGTAGGCCAGGCCCTGGGCGGCGTTGAACAGCTCGGCCGCCAGTTCCACCCCGGTCGCGCCGCCGCCGACGATGACGACCCGGACCCGGGCGTCAGAGCCCGGATCGGCCATCATGGCCCGCGAGACCCGCAGGCACTGGTTCAGCAGCATCTTGCGGAAGCGGTCGGCCTGGGTGCGGTCGTCCAGGAACAGGGCGTGCTCGCGCGCGCCCGGCGTGCCGAAGTCGTTGGAAACCGAGCCGACAGCCAGCACCAGATAGTCGTAGCGGATGCGATGACCGGCGATGATCTCCCGCCCCGTCTCGTCATGGATGGGGGCGATGTGGATGTGGCGGGTGTGGCGGTCGATGCCGTCCAGCGACCCGTCGAAGAAGCGGTAGCGCCAGCGGAAGGCGTGTCCGCGATAGCCGACCTCGTCGAGATTGGCGTCCAGGGAGCCGGCCGCCACCTCGTGCAGGAGCGGCTTCCAGATATGAGTCGGATTACGGTCGACCAGGATGATGTCGAAGCTTTTGCGCCCGAAGGTGCGGCCCAGCTTGGCGGCGAGGCCCAGACCGCCCGCCCCGCCGCCGACCACCACGATTTGAGTCTTGCGGCTCTTCGGAGGGCCGGACGCGGCCTTGCCGGCCAAGCCGCTCGTCGTCTGCATGGTCAATCGTCAGCCTCCCGCGTGGGGAGAGGATCACGGCGCGAGCCGGAAGTCACCCACTGGCGGCGCCGGCGGGTCCGCTTCAGGCGGCGGCGAGCCCGCTCGCCGCCCGCGGCAGGGTCAGGGTGGCCTCTGCCCCCTCCCCCGGCTGTCCGGTCAGGCTCAGCTCGCCGTTGGACAGACGCGCGAAGGCGTGGGCCTGGGCCAACCCGAGGCCCGCCTGTCCGGGGCGGGTGGTGAAAAAGGGCTCGAGAGCGCGGGCGGCGGTCGGCTCGTCGATCCCGGGGCCGGTGTCGCGCACCGTCAGGCGGATCGAGTCGTCCATGGGCTCCATGCGTACAGCCACGGCTCCCGAGCCGGCGACGGCCTCCACGGCGTTGCGAACCAGCGCCGTGACCGCGCCTTCGAAACCGACAGGATCGATACGAACCGGGGCCTCGGCCTGTGGGGCCTCGATCATCAGGTCGATACCGGGTCCGGCCAGGGCGCGCAGCCGCGTCTCCATGGCGCGAAGAAGGATGCCGGCGTCCAGATCCCGCGCCTCGGCCGCCTCGCCCTGGGAGAAGGCCGCCAGACGCCGCGTCAGGGCCTCGCCCCTCTGACCGGCGGCCAGCGCCGCCTCGCCCAGACGTCGCACGCGGGCGGGGTCGTCGGCGGATTTCAGCAGCATGTCGAGCGCGCCCGTCATGACGGTCAGAAGGGCGTTGAAGTCCTGGGCCACGCCGCCGGTCAGACGACCGACGCTCTCCAGCCGCTGGGCCCCTTCGTCGCGCTCCAGCGCACGGCGGGCCTCGTCGCGGGCGGCCTGGGCGGCGGCGAGCGCCGCATCGCGCTCGGCGAGCAGGGTCGCCTGGCGTTCGGCGGCCGCGAGGCGGGCGGCTTCGATTTCGGAGGCGATCTCCTCAGGCGTCGGACCGACCGCCTCGGGCTCCGGCTCCACTTCTATCTCGACCGGCTCGGGCACAGGCTCGCCGGCCAGCAGAAGCGCGTCGATCACGCCGCCGGGGCCGGGCAGAGGCAGAATGCGCCACGCGAAACCGCGCGGTCCGCCCAGGCTGGACAGAAGGCCCTCGGCCCCTTTGGCCCCGGCGGCGGCGGCGCGCAGGGTCTGGCGGCCCTCGACCCGTTCGTCCTCAGCCAGGAACTGATCGGCGAAATCCAGGCGGACGACGTCCGGGCCCCGGCCAAAGTGCGCCAGGGCCGTTCGGTTGGCCTCCTTGATCACGCCGTTAGGCTCAACGACGACCAGGGCGCTGGACGCCGCCTCGAACACGCGGCGGGTGGTTTCGTTCGGATCGGGCGGCGGGGGTGCGGGTTCCGGGCCTGTGACCCCGGGCGTGGTCAGGCCCTCGGTCTCCACGATGGCGGCGGTCGAGCCAATGACCTGGCCCATGGCGTCCTCGACCGGCATGGCGGTGACCGACACCAGCATCTTCCGACGCGTCGCCGGGTTGGCGAGGATGTGCTGGAAGCCCTTGACCGTCTGGCCGCGGAGCGCCCGCGCGCTGGGCAGCAAGTCGGGCGGAACGGGGCGACCGTCCGGATAGGTGATGCCCCAGGTGGCTGAGTGGAAACGCAGGCCAATGAGTTCGTTGTCCTTGCGCCCCAGCAGCTGGTGCGCGGCCCGGTTGGCGAAGATGAACTTGCCGCCGCGATCGGTCTGGACCAGCGCCACGGGAATGGCGTTGAGCGTCTCGTAAAGGCGGGTCTCGGCGTCCTGACGCGCGCGGGCGACAGCGGACAGTTCGTCGGCGGTCGAGACATGGCGGGCGCGATTGGTCCAGGCGAAGATCAGCGAAAGGATGGCGACCACGCTGGTGACGGCGGCCGTCAGCCCCAGAACCAGAACCCAGTTGACTTCGCCTTCCATGAACATCGAACAGCACTCATCCCGAAATGGCGCCGCACCGGGGGCGCCTCGCGTCGACCCAGCAAAGGCGGTGCCGAGATCGTCGCACAACGGCGGTTAGAGGGGGCGGCCGCGCCGGTCCAGTCGCAATCGCGCGAGCCGGTTGTCCTCAAGAAAAAAGGGCCGGACGTCGCCGCCCGGCCCTTCCCGTTTCAGGACATTGCACGGATCAGAAGGCGACGCGCATGACCACCTGATAGACCGGCCCGGCGGTCTCGCGTTCCAGCTCATACTCGTCGAACGAGCGGCTGATCTGGTCACCCAGGTCGGCGAACTTGTTGAAGTCTTCTTCCTTGGCCGAATCCAGCAGGTTGGAGCCGGTGAAGCGGATAACCGTGTTGGACCACAGCTGCTTCTCGACGAAGATTTCCAGGTCCGCGCCGTAGCGGGTGGTGACCTCCTCGGCGAGGACGCGACCGAAGGCCTCGCCCTGCTTCCGGTAGGTCGCGCCGAAGGCCGCCTGCCAGGTCGGGATGTCGTGGGTGAAGCCGAAGTTCACGACATAGTCGGACTGATCGTTGAAGCGACGCTCGCCCAGGAAGTCCTCGACGTTGGAGTCCAGCCACGAGGCGTTCAGGAAGACGCCGGTGGTGTCGAAGCCGATGAAGTCCAGCGGCGTCGACAGGTCGAACTCCACGCCATAGACCTCGCCGTCGCCGACGTTGTCGACGGTGTAGATGAAGGTGCCTGCGCCGGCCGACCCGACAACGCCGGTGTTCACGTCCTCGATCAGGTCGGTGACGTCGCGATAGAAGACGTTCAGGCCGACGATCCCGCGATCGCCCAGCTGGCGCTCGACACCGATGTCGAAGCCCCAGGCCGTTTCCGGCTCCAGGTTCGGATTGCCGCGGAAATCGCTGTCGCCGCGCTCTTCTTCCAGCGTCGCCGGCGACAGCTGGTCGAAGTTCGGTCGGCGCACCGTGCGGGCGGCCGAGACGATCAGACGGTCGCGCTCGGTCAGCTGCAGCCGGGCCGAGGCCGAGGGCAGCAGCAGGCCGTAGTCATTGTCGATGGTGCGCAGGGCGGCCGGGGCCGTCTGGTCCTCGATCGTCGTCTCGGTGTTCTCGTAGCGCAGGCCCGCTTCCCAGGTCAGATTGCCGGTCTCGCCCGACAGCATGACGAAGGGGTCGATGCGGGTTTCCTCGATGGTCGACAGACCGCCGGGGATCGCCGCGGCCGGACCGAAGGGCGGCTGGGCCGGGCGCGGGGCCGGAGCGTTGGGGATGGTGAAGCGCACGCGCGGCGACTCGGCGATATCGATCTCGCGCTCCTTGCCGACGTACTGGACGCCGAACTCGAGCTCCAGGCTGTCGGACAGGTCCATCTCGTGCTCGATGGCGGCCGAGACCTCCGCGTCCTCGATGTCGGTGAAGGTCTGGTCGGCGGTGAAGCGGTCCTCTTCGGGGAAGGGGATGGCGTCGCGCAGATACTCGGCCTCGTTCTCGAACTCGAACTGCTCGTCGGTGATGACGGCGTAGCCCAGTTTGATTTCGGTCTCGCCCAGCGACCACTCTCGCTCATAGTCGGCGCGCAACGACCAGTTGTCGGTCTGGATGTCGAGGTCGTTCTCGTTGATGGTCAGTAGGTCGGCGTTGGATTGGCGACCGCCGCGGTACTCGATGGAGTCTTCCAGCTGCACCCGGTCGGTGCGCACGAACAGGCCTGACAGGTCCAGGGTCCCGCCGGCCACATCGACCGAATAGGCGGCGTTGAAGGAGTAGTCTGTGCCGTCGCGGACGTCGGTCTGCACCTCGACGTTGTCGATGGCGCCACCCGGGCGGTCCAGACGGGTGCTGAACTTGTCCTTGGGATTGATGCGGTCCTGGATGCTGGCGCCGATCAGGAGACGGCCCGGGCCGACCGGGCCGCCATAGACGGCGCCGAAGGTTTCGCCCCACTGGTTGCCCGGGAAGCGGATGGCCCCCAGACGGACGTAGCCGCCATCCAGCGTATAGGCGTCGCGCAGCACGATGTTGATGGCGCCGGCTAGGGCGTCGCCGGAGCGGTTCGCCGAGGACGAACGGACCACCTCGACCCGCTCG
This sequence comes from Brevundimonas bacteroides DSM 4726, assembly GCF_000701445.1. Lineage (GTDB taxonomy): Bacteria > Pseudomonadota > Alphaproteobacteria > Caulobacterales > Caulobacteraceae > Brevundimonas > Brevundimonas bacteroides. Next base: position 71,824 of record NZ_JNIX01000013.1, on the reverse strand, counting down.
ATCAGCTCGGCGGGGATGCGGTCGACGAAGAAGGAGCGGTCGAAGCCCGCGCCCGGCACCCGCTCGCCGTCGATCAGGATCTGGGTGTAGGCCGGGTCGATGCCGCGCAGGCGCACGCCATCGGATTCCAAAACGTCTGACAGGAAGGTGACAGAGGGTACGCGCTTGAGGGCGTCGCCGACCGTCAGCGGCTCGAACCGCTGGAAGTATTCCAGGTCGTAGGACAGGGTCGGCACGGTGTCGTCGGTGCGATTGCGCAGCACCGGACGGCCGGTGACGATAACTTCTTCCAGCGCCGTGGTCGGGGCGTCCTGGGTCGACTGGGCCAGCACCGGCTGGGCGAACAGGAGCGGCGCGACGGCAGCTCCGGCGAGAAGAGCGAGTTTCATTTGTGGCATCCCCGATGGCCCGGTCGACCCCCCGGCCGCCGGTTCTGGGAGGTGCTGCTACGCTGGCCCGGCGACGCGACCGCGACGATCCAGTGAAGCCGCAAAGTCGGTCCGACGAACACCGTGTAACAACCGTTCCGAACACGGCAGAATCCTGTCTGGAGGCCAATGTCGGCCGGGTTGACGGGGCCTTCCGCGCATGGTCTGCGCCGCCCGTTGCTTCGCCAGACGGGGGTCTTCCATGCGTTTCGATCGCGCGCTTCTCATCGCCGGAGCCGCCCTGTCGGCGGGGGCCTGCGCCACCCTGGACCGACCCGGCCCCGGCGCCGTAGTCCGCGCCACGGCCGAGACCGTCGCCGTCGGGACCGCCAATGAAGACGCCGCCGACGACCCGGTCATCTGGACCGCGTCTCGCCCCTTCCTCTTCGGCGGCCAGCGGATCGACGGGTTCGTGGCGGGCACGGACAAAAAAGCAGGTCTCTATATCTACGGGCTGGATGGAGCGGTGCTGCAGTTCCTGCCGGACGGTCTTCTGAACAATGTGGACTACGGCTCTCTCGACATCGGCGGCAGGCCCTATGCGATCCTCGGGGCCAGCGATCGCACGCCGGGACGAGAAGGCATCGCCCTCTATCGCTTCGACATGAACGGCGCAGGGCAGTTCGAGTACTGGGGCCACATCGCCTCGGACCTGGTCGAGCCTTATGGCTTCTGCATGCGCGACGTCGAGGGCGTGCCCAACGCTGTGCTGATCGGCAAGGATGGCCAGGTCCGCCACTTCACCCTGGCGGTGGACGCCGCCGGCGCCCCAAGCGCGACCGAGGTGCGCCGCTTCGCCGTGGGGTCGATCTCCGAAGGCTGCACCTTGGACGTGACCAATCGGACCCTGTTCATCAGCGAGGAACTGGTCGGGCTTTGGCGCTATAGCCTGGATCCCGCACGAGGGGCGGAGCGTACGCTTGTCGAGCCCGCGAACGAGGGCCGCCTTCGGGCCGACGTCGAGGGCGTGACCATCATCTCCGACATCGCGTCCGGCTCGCGGTATCTGATCGCGTCCAGCCAGGGCGATTCCGGCTTCGGCGTCTGGCGGCTTGGCGGTCGGGGCGCAACGGAATGGGTGGGTCGTTTCGCCGTGCACGACGGCGCCGTGGACCAAGTCACCGGCACGGATGGCATCGACGCGATGGGGGGAGCCGTCGGCCCCTATCCGGAAGGATTGGTCGTCGTTCAGGACGACGTGAACCCCGGCGCGCCCCAGAACTTCAAATACATCGACTGGCGCGACGTCAAGGCGGCGCTCGGTCTGTGAGCCGGGCCGGAAAACAGAAAAGCCCGACGTCGCCGCCGGGCCTTTTTTGATCTCTGACTGGAGCGGGCGATGGCTGATCGAACGCCCGACCCTCACCTTGGCAATCTGGCCGCGTCCATGAGCGGAAACAGAAAAACCCGGCGTCACCGCCGGGCTTTCTTGATCTCTGACTGGAGCGGGCGAGGCGATTCGAACGCCCGACCCTCACCTTGGCAAGGTGATGCTCTACCCCTGAGCTACGCCCGCGTCTCAGTCGAGAGCGGGGCCTATAGCGGAGGGCGGGAGAGGCTCGCAAGTCGAAAAATGCGTCTCCCGCCGATTCCGCCGTTCGGCCCTACTGCAGCGCCGCCCGGTCGAGGTTCAGGCTGGTCAGGGGGATGACCTCGACCTGCGGGTACTGGGCCCGGATGGCGTCGATGAACTGTGCGGCGTCGCCGACGATCACCAGGCTGGCCCGGTCGACAGGCAGGTGTTCGGCGAAGGCCGACTGCACATCGGCGGCGCTGATCGCCTCGACGTTGCCGACATAGGCGGCCAGATCGCTCATCGGCAGGTCGTAGAGGGCGAGGTTGGCCACCAGCGTGCCCAGGCCGTCGACCGTCTCGAGCGAGCTGCCGAAGGCGCCGGTCAGGATGGCGCGACGCGTGGTCATCTCCTGCTCGGTCGGCTGGGTGGTCGACAGCCGCTCGATCTCGGCCAGGATCAGGCCCGCGACCTCGGCGGCCGCGTCGTTGCGGGTCTGGGCGCTGGCGGTGAACAGGCCCTCGTCGGCGCGAACGCCCAGCGAAGACCGGGTGCCGTAGCTGAGGCCGCGCTTGATCCGGATCTCTTGGTTCAGCCGCGAGGTGAAGCTGCCGCCCAGCAGGGTGTTGCCGAGCGTCAGCGGGAAGTAGTCGGCGTCGGTGCGCGACACGCCCCGCAGAGCGACCGTCACGGCCGCCTGACCGGCCCCGGGCTGGTCGATGACGACGACGCGGGGCGGCAGCGCCGGGCCGGACGGATCGACGGCAGCGCCCACGGCCGAGGGGCTGGTCCAGTCACCAAAGGCGGCCTCGGCCAGCCTGCGTGCCTCCGCCTCGTCGATGGCGCCGGAGAAAACCAGGGTGGCGTCGATCGGACGGTAACGCTGGCGATGGAAGTTGGCGACGTCGTCCCGGGTCAGGGCGGGCAGGCTGGTCAGGGTGCCGCCGCCGGGCGCGCCATAGGGGGCTTCGCCATAGATCACGCGACCGGCGGCCTGGGCCGCGACCGGGCCAGGCGTGGACAGGGCGACCCGCAGGCCGTCCAGCGCCTGGTCGCGCTGACGCTCCAGCTCTTCTTCCGCGAAGGTCGGATTGCGGACCAGATCGGCCATCAACTCGACCGCGCGCGGGAAGACGTCGGCCGGGGCGTTGGCATAGACGTTGGCGAAGTCGGAGCCTGCGCCCGCGCCGATCGAAGCGCCAAGCTGCTCGATCTCGGTCGCGATCTGGGGCGCGGTGCGGGTCGTCGTGCCTTGCGTCAGCAGGGCGGCGGTCATGTTCGCCAGCCCGGCCTTGCCTGGCGCCTCATGAGCCGCGCCAGCGTCAAAGTTCAGGCGGGCGGAGACCAGCGGCAGGCCTTCCTTCTCGACCACCAGCACGCGCAGGCCATTGTCGAGGCGGAAGTCCGCGACCGGCGGCGTGGTCGGCGAGACCGGCTCGGTGGGTTCGGGCAGAGACGCGCGCTCGGCTTCCGGCAACAAAGTGAAGACCTGGCCGACCGGGGCGAGGTCGGCGACGGTCACCGGGGCGGTGACGTCGGTGTTCTGGGGCGTCGGCGGGTTCTGCTCGTCCGCGTTCAGATAGCGGATGGTGATGGTCCGGTCGTCGGTCAGGTAGCGGCGGGCCACGCGCTGGATGTCCTCGGCCGTGACGGCCTGGATGTCGGCGATCTGGCGGTCGGCGACCGAGGCATCATTGGTGTTGATCAGCACGAAGCCCAGGGTCTGGGTGCGGTCCTCAATGGTCTCGCGTCCGCGAAGGGCGTCGGCCACCAGCTCGTTCTTGGCCTCGGCCAGTTCGGCGGCGGTGACGGGTTCGTCGCGCAGGCGGGCGATCTCGGCGCGGATGGCGGCGATGCCGGTCTCGGGCGTCTCGCCCCCGGCCATGATGGCGTAGGCCGACAGGGCCCCGGCCTGTTGCGAGAAGTCGGGGCTGGACGAGGCCTGAGCCGCGATCTGCTGTTCATAGACGAGGGAGCGGTACATGCGCGAGCTCTCGCCCGTCGACAGGATGCCGTCGAGCACGGTCAGGGCAACACGGTCGGGGTGGGCGTAAGGAACCGTCGGCCAGGCCAGAACCACGGCCGGCAGCGGCACGTTCGGCGCATAGAAGGTCGCCTCGCGCGGGCCGGTCGGCTCGGGCTCGCGCACATCGTTCTCGGGCAGGGGCCGGTCGGGGTTGGGGACGGGGGCCAGATACTGGTCGATCCAGCCGTCCAGCTGGGCCTGATCGAAGTTGCCGGCCACCATCAGGATGGCGTTGTCGGGCCGATAGTAGGTGGCGTGGAAGCGCAGCACGTCCTCAAGCGTCGCGGCGTCCAGATCCTCGATCGAGCCGATGGTGGTCCGGCGATAGGGGTGCTCCTGATAGATGGTCGCCGGCATGAAGACGCTGAACAGGCGGCCATAGGGCTGGGCCAGCACGCCCTGGCGGTACTCTTCCTTGACCACGTCGCGCTCGCTCTCGAACACGGCCTCGTTGACGACCAGCGACGACAGGCGGCTGGCCTCGGCGAAGATCAGGCGCTCCAGGTGGTTGGCGGGAACCGTCTGGAAGTAGCCGGTGACGTCGTCCGACGTGAAGGCGTTGTTGTTGCCCCCCACGTCCTCGGTCAGGCGGTCGAAGGTCTCGTCGGGGAAGTCCTTGGTCGCCTTGAACATCAGGTGTTCGAACAGGTGGGCGAAGCCGGACCGGCCCTCCGGGTCGTCCTTGGAGCCGACGCGGTACCAGACCTGGATGGTGACGTTGGAGGTCGTCGTGTCACGCGAGGTGTAGACGTCCATGCCATTGGGCAGGGTGCGCTTGACGAAGCCGAGCGGCGGCACGGCGATCGAGGCCGAGGCCTCCTGCGCCACGGCGACGGCGGGGATGGCCAGGGCCGGGGCCCCGAGCGCGGTGATCAGGGCAAGCGCGGCGACGGCCGACTTCAGGCGCGACTTCATGGGTCCAGCGGGCTCCAGAGAACAGGTGCGGGGACCGTATCGGGCAATCGCCGGTCGCGCACCTTACGGGCCGGTAATGTAACAGGTCGGTTCAGCGGCCCCCGGTCAGGTCCGACCAACGCCACGCTCCGGTTCCGAGCGCGAGACGCGGCGCGCCGGGGCCGTCGGCGAGCGTCAGCAGCACCAGCCCGCGTTCGGTCTGGCGGCGGCACTCGGCGGGGGCGAAGGCGATCTCGACCGCGATGGCCTGGCGCAGGCCGGCCAGGCCCCGTCCGGCCTCGCCCGGGTTCAGCACCCAGTCGCCGTCCCAGACGAGCAGCGCGCGGCGGTCGGAGGGCAGCAGCGCCTGGGCCCGCGTGGCGGCGGCGACCATGCGGGCGTCCTCGCGCAGCGCCTGCTGGATGCGGCCGATCATGTCGCAACGACCAGAGCCCGATCCGCCCGCGCCCTGACCGTTGCCCGATCCCGCGCCGAGGCCCGAGCCAGCGGTCGCTGCGCCGGCCAGCTGGGCCGCCGTCAGACCCGCCGGTGGCGCGGGAGGGGCGGGGCTTGGCTGAGCCGGGCGCGCGGCGACGGTTTCGACCTCGGGCGGCGGCGGGGTTCGCGGCGAGCGCGGCCGAGGCGGCGGAGCCGGCCGAGGGAGGACCGTCGTTCCGGCGGGTTCGGCCTCGGTCGAGGTCTCGACGGGCGTGTCTGCGGGCGCGCCCCCGGCTGCGCCGGGATCCGCTTGGCTCGGCTCTCGTGGCGGCGGAAGGGGGGCCGGAGGCGGCTGCAGACTGACGACGACCGCGGGGATGGGCTCGGCAGCGGAAAAAGTTTCGAGCGTCGGTCGCGCGAGAAGAAGAGCGAGAAAGGCGGCGAGATGCGCCGTCACGCTGACCGCCACGCCCGCGCTCCACACCCCGCCTCGACGGCGTCGACGAGGACCCGCCGCCGCGCCAGCGCCCGGATTTCGGCTTTGCTTTTCGTCGCTTGACGGCAAGGGCGGGGCTCGGTCGGGGACGCGGAGCAGCGCCTGACGGGCGCGATGCAGACCATCGCCGCGCGTCAGCTTTGGGGCGCGGAAAGGGCCATCCGACGACCCCGGAGAACAGCCAAGCTGCCGGATTCAGGCCCGAAACGGGTCATGCGATGGCCGTCTCGCCTCGTCCAATGACCGCGCGCCATCAGTAACGGGTTTGCGCGCCCGGTCGCTCAGGATGCCTGCCTTGATCCTTTCCCAGATGAATTTCCCCGCCCGTCCGCTGGTCATGACCGGCGCCGTGCTCGGCCTCGGCCTGCTGGCCAGCGGCTGCGCCACCCGCAACTTCGTGCGTGACCAGGTCGCCGTGGTCGACGGCCGTGTGACCCAAGTCGAGGGCACCGCCGGTCAGGCGCTTGAACGCGCCAACGCCGCGTACGTGCTGGCCGAAGGCAAGTTCATGTACGAGGTCGTGCTGTCAGACGACTCGGTCAAGTTCCCAACCGACCGCGACGCCCTGTCGCCCGAGGCCGAGGCCCGGCTGGCCGAGCTGGCCAACCGGCTGAAAGCCGAGAACGTCAACGTCTATCTGGAAATCCAGGGCCACACCGACGCCTCGGGACCGGAGGCCTACAACGACGCCCTGGGCGCCGCCCGCGCGGAGGCCGTGCGCCGCTACCTCAGCCGCCAGGGCATCGCGCTGAACCGCATGGCCACCATCTCCTACGGCGAGGAAGCGCCGGTCGCGGACAACTCCACGCCCGAAGGCCGCGCCCAGAACCGCCGCGTGGCAATCGTCGTCCTGAGCTAGGCGAACGCGAGGGGCGGTCAGCCGGCGCGGAACGCCCTGACCGCCTCGACCGCAGCGCGGACCGAGGCCTCGATGCCGGCCCAGTCGCCGTCGCGCACGGCCATGTCGGTGATCAGCTTGGAGCCCATCCCCGCAGCGACGATGCCGGAGCCGAACCATTTGGCGATGGAGGCCGGGTCCGGATCGACGCCGCCCGTCGGCATGATCTTGGTCCAGGGCATGGGGCCCAACACAGCCTTGACGAACTCTGGACCACCCACGCTCGCGCCCGGGAACAGCTTGACGATGTCGCAGCCCAGAGCATGGGCGTTGGAGATGTCCGTCACCGAACCGCAGCCGGGGAAGTAGGCAACCATGCGCCGGTTGCAGACCTGGGCGACCTCCGGGACCAGCGCGGGAGACACGACGAACCGCGCCGCGCGATTCAGGAACATCGCCGCCGTCCCGGCGTCCAGCACCGAACCGATGCCCAGCACGATATCCGGATCGGTCCGGCCCAGTTCGCGCGCGATCTCGCCGAACAGGTCGACGGCGAAGTCGCCCCGGTTGGTGAATTCGATCACCGGCGCCCCGCCGCGCGCGCAGGCGCGGATGACGTTGAGCGCCGTCTCCGGGTCGGAATGGTAGAAGACCGGGCAGATGCCCTGCGTCTGGAGCGCGGTCAGGACGGACAGGCGATCGTGCGGCATGGCAGGCTCCGGCAAGGCGTAGCGCCGGGATCGGACGCGCGGCCGTCCGCGTCAAGTGACGTTGCGTTGCACCGTTCGGCGCGGGCTATTGCCAGCGGGTCGAGACCCCGCCGCCCTCGTCCCACTCGCCACCCGCATCCAGCGCGTCATCGAAGTCGAGCAGACGGTCCAGAAGCACGCCCGCGATGACGCCGAGCGCGGCCACGCCGACCAGGGTCACGACCGAGCCGATGCCGATCTTCTCGGATCGCGTCAGGCGGCGGCGACCGGCGGGATCGACGACATAGGATTTCCGGCGGGCCATCAGGCGGCCTCCCTCGCGCGCATGGTCTTCTTCACCTTGGCCATGGCCCGATCCTTTCGCAGACGCGACAGGTGGTCGATGAACAGGACGCCGTTCAGGTGATCCAGTTCGTGCTGATAGCAGACGGCGTAGAGGCCCTCGATCTCCTCCTCGATCCGCTCGCCCTCGCGGTTCAGATAGGCGACGCGGATGCGGGCCGGACGCTCGACCTGGTCGAAGTATTCGGGGATCGAAAGGCAGCCTTCCTCGTAGCAGAAGGTCTCGTCGGACGCCCACAGCACCTCGGGGTTGACGAAGTAGCGGGGGTTGGGGACGCGCGGCGGATCCTGACCCTCGGGCACGGCGGGCGCGTCTTCCGGGACCGGGCCGTCGCCCAGGTCCATGACGACGACGCGGCGCAGGTCGCCGATCTGAACGGCCGCCAGGCCGATGCCGGGCGCATCGTACATGGTGTCCAGCATGTCATCCATGAGGCCGCGCACGCTGTCATCGACGACCTCCACAGGCTCGGACACCTGCTTCAGGATCGCCAGGTCGGCGGGGTTGTCGATGGTCAGGATGCGACGGATGGCCATGCCGGTCAGGTAGGCCCCGCTTACGTTTGGGTCAAGTTTGGCCCGGCAGCGGCCTTGGCTTCCGGTTCGCGTCGATGGCGACGTAGGTGAAGACTCCCTCGGTCACTCGGGTGATCTCCTGGCCGGTGCGCGGTCGCTTCCACGCCTCGACCTTGACCCGGACGGAGGTGCGACCGACGCGGACCACCGTCGCATAAAGGCTGACCTCGTCGCCGACCGAGACGGGCTGATGAAAAACCATGGCGTCGACCGCCACGGTCGCGCACCGGCCGTGCGCAAGGTCGAACGCGGGGGTCGCGCCCGCCACGTCCATCTGGGCCAAGAGCCAGCCGCCGAAGATGTCGCCCTCGGGGTTGGTGTCGGCGGGCATGGCAATGACCCGCCCGACGAGCTGGCCGTCGGGCTGTTCCGGGGAGGCCAGGCTCATTCGCTCAGTCCTGCGAACCGATGTGCCGGTCCAGCCAGCCGAACACCTCATTGTGCCATTGCAGGCTGTTCTGGGGCTTGAGCACCCAGTGGTTCTCGTCGGGGAAGACCACCAGCCGGCTCTCGATTCCGCGCCGCTGCAGCGCGGTGAAGGTCGAGAGCGCCTGGGTCGTTGGCACGCGGAAATCGCGGTCGCCCTGGATCACCAGCATGGGATCGGACCAGTTCCGCACGTGGTTCGCCGGGTTGAACCGCTGATAGGCCTCGGGCACGTCATACGGCGTGCCGCCGTTCTCCCACTCGGTGAACCACAGCTCCTCGGTCGAATACCCCATGGCGAAGGTGTCGAAGATGCCGTCGTGGTTCACCAGGCACTGGAACTCATCGTTCCATCGGCCCGCGATCCAGTTGACCATGAAGCCGCCGTAGGAGGCGCCGAGCGCGCAGGCCCGGTCGCCGTCGAGGAAGGGATACCGTTCCTGGGCGAAGGCCCAGCCCTTCTGCAGGTCCTCCAGCGGACGGTCGCCCCAGTGCTGGCTGATCGAGTCGGTGAAGGCCTGGCCGTAGCCGGTCGAGCCGTGGAAATCGATCATCACCACCGCATAGCCCGCCCCGGCATAGGTCATGGCGTTCCAGCGATAGGACCAGGCGTTTCCGAACGATCCCTGCGGGCCGCCGTGGATCAGGAAGGCGACCGGGTACTGGCGACCCTCGACGTAGCCGGCCGGCTTGATGACGTAGCCGTGGACAGTCTCATTGTTCCAGCCGGGGAAGCTGAACTGCTCGGCCTCGCCGAAGACGCGCTCGGCCAGCTGCGGGTTCACGCTGGTGATCCGGCGCGGCATCTCGCGGCCGCGGAAGGTCTTCACATACAGCTCCGACGGCGAGGTCAGGCTGTCCATCGCATAGACGAAACCTGTACGGGTCTGGTCGAAAGCCGAGACGTGGCCTGGCCCGGTGATCGGAACGACCGATCCGCGCGCCACATCGATGGCGAACAGCCGCGTCTGGCCGATGTCACCGGCAACGACATACAGGCTGCGGCCGTCCGCCGACCACTGCAGGCTGTCGGCCGAGCGGTCCCAGTCGGCCGCCACCTCGCGCCGGGCGCCCGTCGCCACGTCCATCAGCACGATCTGCCAGCGATCCGCCTCGAAGCCGGGCCGGCGCATGGCGCGATAGGCCAGGGTGCGACCGTCGGGCGAGAACACCGGCCCGGTGTCCCAGGCCGGGTTGGCCTCGGTCAGATTGACCCGCTCGCCGCCCGAGGCAGGAACGCGATACAGGTCGAAGTCCGTGCTCCACGGCTCGCTGACGCCCGCCTCGCGCGCCGAGAAGATGATGGCCTCGCCGTCCGGCGTGAAGGTGAACTCGCCCTCGTCGCCGAAGGGCTTGGAGGGGGTGTCTCCGTCGAAGCCGCGCGTGACCCACACCGGTTCGCCCGACCCGTCGGCGTTGACCACGAACAGATGGTTCTGGGTCCCGTCGTTCCAGGTGTCCCAGTGGCGCACGAACATGCGGTCATAAACCTGGCCGGTCGACTTGCGCGCCGCCTCGGCCTGGCCCCGCGTGACCGAGCAGGCGAGGGTGTCACAGTCGGGATAGACGGCCAAAGACACCACGATCTTCGAGGCGTCCGCGCTGAGGCGATAGGCGTTCACATCGAGGGGCAGGTTCGTCACCTGGGTCGCTTCGGAACCCGTCGCATCGGTCTTCCACACCTGGCTCGATCCCGACCGGCCCGACAGGAAGTAGAGCGCCCCGTCCGATCCCCACCGCGCGGTGTTGGCCCCGCCATCCGAGATCGCGAGGCGCCGCGCTTCACCCTCGCCGTCCAGGCTCTGGATGAACAGGCTGGTGACGCCGCGATTGCCCTCCATGTCGGTCGCCCGAACCGCATAGACGACGTGGCGGCCGTCCGGCGACACGCGCGGGTCCGATAGGCGGTTCGCGACCAGCATGTCGGTGTAGGTGAAGGGCTGGCTGGCGGCCTGAGCCGGCGGGGGCGGGGACTCGGCAAGCGCTGGCGCGACGATCAGAAGACTGAAGGCGGTGCAGGCGGACAGCAGGTGACGGCGCATGGGGGCTCCGGGCAATGACAGGCGGTTGGCGTAGCACCGGCGAGAGCGAGGCGAAAGTTGCCGCCGAGAGCCGACTCCCGAGCTTGCCAGCCTCGAGGCGAGCGGCGACAAGAACACGCCGATGACCGCCGCCGATCCCGCCTCTGCAAGCCCCGCCACCGTCCAAGTCCAGCGGTCGGACAGCCATATCGTCGATGTGCTCATCGCCGAGCGGGCGCCCCGCCTGACGGCCTCGCCGCTGTGGCCGGTGGTTCGAACCGGGCTCTATCCGCTGCTCGGCTACGGCAAGGCCCGCCGCATGGCCGACGCCATCGGGCCTCTGTCCGGACAGGCATCGTTGGATCACGTCTCGCAACTGCTCGACCTGAAGGTCTCCAGCCTCAACCTGGACCGGCTGCCCGCGACCGGCCGCTGCATCGTCGTCGCCAACCATCCGACCGGCATCGCCGACGGGATCGCCGTCTATGACGCCATCCGGAAGCGACGCGCCGACGCCATCTACTTCGCCAACGCCGATGCCCTGCGCGTCTCGCCCCGGCTGGGCGAGGTCGTCATTCCCGTCGAATGGGTGGTCGAGAAGCGGACCCGCGAGAAGACCCGCGCCACGCTGGACGCCGCCCGCGCCGCCTTCGAGGCCGAACGCTGCGTGGTGCTGTTTCCCGCCGGCCGCCTGGCCCGCGTGGGCAAGGACGGTCAGCTGACCGATCCGGAATGGGCGCCCACGGCCGCGTCCCTGGCCCGCAAGTACGCCGCGCCCGTCATCCCGATCCACGTCACCGGCCCGACCTCGACCCTGTTCCACCTGTTCGACCGGTTTTCCCAGGAACTGCGCGACGTCACCCTGTTCCACGAGCTGTTGAACAAGCGGAAGAAGGCCTTCCGGCTCAGCGTCGGCAAGCCCATCGACCCGGTCCGTCTCGATATCGACGCCACGCGGGCGACCTATGCGCTGAAGGCCTTCACCGAACGGGTCCTGCCGACCCAACCCGACGCGGAGTTCGCGTGACGACACTGCGGCTCAGTGACGAAGCGGCCACGACGCGGCTGGGCCAGGTCGTCGCGCCCCTGCTCGCCCCCGGCGAGGCCGTGCTGCTGGACGGGCCGCTCGGCATGGGCAAGTCGACGCTCGCGCGCGGCCTCATCCGCGCTCTGGCCGGTCCGGACGAGGACGTGCCCAGCCCGACCTTCACCCTCGTGCAGTTCTACCAGACCGAGCCGCCGATCGCCCACTTCGACCTCTATCGGCTGGAGCGCCCAGAGGAGGCGCGCGAGATCGGGCTGGACGAGGCGCTGGACCTCGGTGCCGTCCTGATCGAATGGCCGGAACGGCTCGGCGACGACCTCGCAAGGGTTCTCGGCGCCGACCGGCTGACAATTTCCATTTCCGAGGCGGGCGGCGCCCGCGATGCGACCGTTTCTGGCGTAGGGGCGTGGGCAAACAAGATCGAACGACTGGTCGAAGGCTGGAATGACTGAGGCGAACCCGAACCGCGAAGCCGAACGCCGCGCCTTCCTGGCGGGGGCGGGACTGGCCGATGCGCGCCGCGAACCCCTGCCGGGCGATGCCTCGACACGCCGGTACGAGCGGCTGACAACGCCGGCTGGAAGCAGCCTGATGCTGATGGACCAGGTGGCGACCGCGGAGAGTCCGCCCGCTGATCCATCCTGGTCGCCGGAGAGGCGGCATGCGGAGGGCTGGAACGCGATCGCCCGTCTTTCGGCTGGACGGATCGAGGCCTTCGCAGCGGTGGCGTCGCATCTGCGCGCCATTGGACTGTCAGCTCCAGAGATCATTGCGTTGGATGCGACGGCCGGTTTCGCCGTTCTCGAGGATTTCGGTGACGACGTGTTCGCCCGCGTGATCGAACGGGGTGAACCCGAAGAACGAATGTACGTGGCGGCCGTACAGTCGCTGATCCGCTTGCACGAGACGCCAGCACCTGAAGTCCTAAAGGGACCAGCTGGCGATTGGCCTCTCCAGGTGTATGACGAGACCGCGCTCCAGGGAGGCGCTGACCTCTTCCTGGAATGGATGCCCAGGCTGAAGCCTGGATTGATGTTCGATGCAGACAGCATCCTGGAGTGGCGGGCGGCCTGGGCTCCAATCGCCGCAGACGGCTCAAGAGGCGCTACCGTCATGGCGCACCGGGACTACCACGCTGAGAATCTGATCTGGTTGCCACATCGGAGCGGGTTCGCAAGAGTCGGCATGATAGATTTCCAGGACGCAGTCCGAGCCCATCCGTCGTGGGATTTGCATTCCCTGTTGCAGGATGCCCGCAGAGACCTCGGGCGCGGAACCGAGACATGGGTTTTGGACGGCTATTTCAGGCAGCGGCCGTCCGTCGATAGAGATTCGTTCATGCGGTCCTATGCGGGACTGGCGGCCCTGAATGAGGCGCGAATTCTGGGCATCTTCGCCCGCCTGATCGCGCGCGACGGCAAGCCGCGATACGCCGCCTTCATGCCTCGCATGTGGGCGCATCTGAACCGCAATCTGGAGCGGCCGGGCCTCGAAGGCGTCGCCCGCTGGTTCGACCGCCACGTCCCCGCCGAGGTGCGCCAATGACGATGCCGCCCAATGCGCCCAGGACCGCGATGGTGTTGGCCGCCGGCCTAGGCACCCGCATGCGGCCCCTGACCGACGACCGGCCCAAGGCGCTCGTTCAGGTCGGCGGCCGGGCCCTGATCGACCATGTGCTCGACCGGCTGGCGGACGCAGGCGTGACCACGGCCGTGGTCAATGTCCACTGGTTCGCCGGGCGGCTGGTCAACCACCTGTTCGAGCGGGAATGGCCGCGCATCCTGATCTCTGACGAACAGGACCAGTTGCTGGAGACCGGCGGCGGCCTGAAGAAGGCCCGTTCCCTGCTCGGCGACGACCCCGTCTTCGTGGCCAACATCGACAGCGTCTGGGTCGACCGGGGCGACGCCATCGCCGACCTTGCCCGCCTGTGGGATCCCACCAAGATGGACGCCTGCCTGCTTCTGGCGCGCCGCGAGGGCTCCATCGGCTTCGAGGGCGATGGCGACTTCTTCCTCGCCGAAGATGGACGCCTGACGTTCCGAGGCGACGCCCCCTCGGCACCCTTCGCCTACATGGGCCTGCACATCACCCGGCCGGATTATACCGACGGCGGGCCGGACGGGCCGTTCTCGCTCAGCCCCCTGTGGCGGGCCTCGGCGGCGGCCGGTCGGCTCTACGGCTGCATGCTCGACGGCGACTGGATGCACGTCGGCGACCCCCAGGCCCGCGACGAGGCCGAGGCGCGGCTGGCTGGTGAGCCGCCCCGCCCGCCGGTTCAGGCCCCGCCCGGCCATCAACCGCCCCGCCTCGACATCGAAGGATGACGAGCCGCTTCGACCCCTTCGCCGACAAGGGTCCGCGCTGGTTCGCCGTCCCGGCGCACCGGCCGTTCCTCGAAGACCTCGCGGCGGGGGTTCTGGACTGGCTGGGCGATCGGCCGCCCGAGACCCTGTCGGACGCCGTCATCCTGCTGCCCAACCGCCGGGCGGCCCGGGCCTTCGGCGCGGCCCTGGCGACGCAGAGCGGGGGCCGCCCCGTACTTCTGCCCCAGGTGCGGCCGCTGGGCGATCTGGAGGAGGACGAGCCGCCATTCTCGCCCGGCGAACTGGGTCTGGACCTGCCGCCCGCCATCGCGCCCCTGACGCGCCGGTTCGAGATGGCGCGGATGATCGTGGAGGACCACCTGCCCGGCCACCCGCCGCTGCGCGCGCTGGAGCTGGCCGACGCGCTCGGCCGCTTCCTCGATTCCTGCCACATCGAGGAGGTCGAGGCCCCCGAGCGGGTCGCGACCCTGGCCCCCGACGACCTCGCCGAGCACTGGCAGGCCTCGGCCGAGTTTCTCGGGCTCGCCGTCGAGGCATGGCCGAAGCGGCTGGAGGCGATGGGTCTGGTCGACGCCAGCTGGCGGCGCACCCGGCTGCTGCGGCTTCTGGCCGAGCGCTGGGCTAAGACCCCGCCGATCGGCCCCGTCATCGCCGCTGGATCGACCGGGACGGTGAAGGCCGCCGCCGATGTCCTCAAGGCCGTCGCGAACGCGCCACAGGGATGCGTCGTCCTTCCCGGCCTCGACCATGACCTCGCCGAGACCGCCTGGGCGGAGGTCGATGAACCCCACCCGCAAGGCGCACTCAAACGCTTGCTGGAGCGCGCCGAGATCGAGCGGGCCGCCGTCCGGCCGTGGTTCCGGCCCGCGATCGCGCCCGCTGACGAGGCGAAGGGCCGGGCCCGCGCCCGGCTGCTGAACGAGGCGCTCCGCCCAGCCGACGCCACGGCGGACTGGCGCACCGAGATCGCCGACCTGCGCGCCCGCGCCGCCGCCTCGGGCCAGTCCGCCGACCCCGTCGCCCTGGGCCTTGACGGCCTGTCCGTCGTCGCCTGCCGAGCCGAGGAGGAGGCCGCCCAGACCATCGCGCTTCTGATGCGCGAGACGCTGGAAACCCCCGGCAAGACCTGCGCCCTCGTCACCCCCGACCTCGCGCTCGGTCGCCGCGTCGCCGCCCGGCTTGAGCGATGGGGCATCGTGGCGGACAGCTCGTCGGGGGCCACGCTGGAGCGGATGTCCGTTGGGACGCTGGTCGATCTCGCCGCCCGCTTCATCGCCGATCCGCTCAACCCCCAGACCCTGTTGGGTCTGCTAAAGGCGGACGCGATCGCGGTTCCGGAGGCGAGCCGGACGGCCGTCCGGACGCTGGAAAAATCCGCCCTGCGCGGCCCCTCGCCGCGCCGCTGGAGCCGCATCGCCGATCGTCTGAAGCAAGCCGGCCAACCCCGTGGCGCGGGCGGGGCCGTGTCTGATCACAACTTGGCCGCGCTGGCCGAGGCGACCGCGCTCGCCGAGCATCTGCACCTGCTCGCCGAAGCCGCCCACACCTCCTTCGCGCCCGAAGCCCCGCTGGACGACGCCGCCCGCGCCCTGACCGCCCTAATCGAGAGCCTGTGCGGCGCCGACGTCTGGTCCGGCCCGGACGGCGAGGCGGCGGCCGCCTTGCTTGCCCATCTGATCGAGGGCGGCTCAGCCCTCGGTCCCATCGGCCGCGATGCCTTCGCCGAACTGGGTCACGTCCTGCTGCGCGAGACGACCGTACGCACGGGCGGAGCGACCCATCCCAGCTTGCGCATCCTCGGGGCCATCGAGGCACGACTGGTGCGCGCCGACCGCATGATCCTGGCCGGGCTGGAGGAGACCGTCTGGCCCGCCGCAGCGCCCACCGATCCCTTCCTGTCGCGCCCGATGAGGAAGGCGCTGGGCCTGCCGCCGCCCGAGCGTCGCGTCGGCCAGACGGCGCAGGACTTCGTCCAAGCGGCGTCCAGTCCCGAGGCAATCCTGATCCACCGGGAACGCCTCGGGGGCCAACCCGCCGTGCAGAGCCGCTGGCTGTGGCGTCTCCAGATGCTGACGGGTGGGGCTACGGACAACCACAACACGGTCCGGATCGACGCGGCCTGTCCGGCCCTCGACATCGCCCGCGCCCTGGATGCGCCGGTCGGCCCCGCCCGACTGGCCCCCCGTCCCGCCCCCCGCCCGCCGGTCGAGCGGCGTCCCCGCAAGCTGCCGGTCACGGCCATCGAGCGGTGGGCGCGCGACCCCTATTCCGTCTATGCCCGGTATGTCCTCGGCCTGAGGGAGATGGACCGCCCCGGCCAGTCCGCCGACGCCCTCCTGCGTGGTCAGGCCCTGCACAAGGCGGTCGAGCGGTTCGTGGCGGACTGGCCCGACGCCCTGCCGGACGACACAGAGGCCCGGCTGTTCGCCCTGCTGACCGAGGCCCTGACCGAGCATGGCTTCGAGGACGCGGCCATGGCCCGCGAGGTTCCGCTGGCCCGCAACGCGGCGCGCTGGCTGGCCGGGTTCGAACTGCGCCGCCGCGCGCGGGGCATCGTCATCCGCGTCGAGGAAGAGGTGGCGCACCCGATCCCGACGCCCCACGGCCCCTTCATCGTCACCGCCAAGGCCGACCGCATCGAGATTTCTGCGACCGGGGCGTCAATCCTGGACTTCAAGACCGGTCAGGCCCCGTCCAATAAGGAGGTGGCCAGTGGCCTGGCGCCCCAGCTGACCCTGACCGGCGCGATCCTGGCCGAGGCCGGGCTGGATGGCATCGGCCCCGTCGAGGCCGAAGATCTGACCTATATCCGCATCATCGGCCGCACCGTCGCGGGCGCAACGCGCACGATCGCCAGCGGAGCCGAGGCCGCGGAGCTGTCGCGCCAGGCGCTGGAACGTCTGACGCGCGCCGTCCGCGCCTTCGACAACCCGGACATCCCCTACAGCAGTTGGACCCGCCCCCAGAAGAAGGCGAGCTTCGGCGGGCGCTACGACCGTCTGGCCCGCGTCTGGGAATGGTCCGTCATCGGCGGCGACGAGGGCGAGGAATGAGCGGCGCGCCCTCCACGACGATCCTTCCCGACCTGAGGCAGCAGGAGGCCGCCGACCCGCGCCGGTCGGTGTTCGTCACCGCCAATGCCGGTTCGGGCAAGACCTCGACCCTGGTGGACCGCGTGGCCCGCCTGCTGCTGTCCGATGTCCGCGCCGCCGAGATCCTGTGCGTCACCTACACCAAGGCCGCCGCCGCCGAGATGCAGTCGCGGTTGTACAAGCGCCTGGGCGCCTGGGCCGTCATGGACGACGAAAAGCTGCGGGCCTCGCTGCACGAGCTCGACGGTCGCGATCCCGACCGCCTGTCCGGCGACGATCTGAAGCGGGCGCGCCGTCTGTTCGCCCAGGCGCTCGATACGCCCGGCGGGCTGAAGATCCAGACCCTGCACGCCTTCTGCGAAAAGCTGCTGCGGCGCTTCCCCCTCGAGGCCGGCGTCACCCCCGGCTTTCAGGTGCTGGAGGACCAGGCCGCCGTCGCCCTGTCTCGGATGGCGCGCGACGACCTCGCCCGCCACGCCCTGGCCCATCCGGACGGTGGCATCGGCCAGGCCTATGCCCACTTCGCCGTGGCCCTGGCGTTCAAGGACTTCGAGGCTCTGCTGGGCAAGATCGAGACGGATCGCGCCCGGCTGACGGACTACATCGAGCGCTGGCGGGAGGGCCGGGCGCGCAGCCCCTGGAGGCTCGCAGACGCCGATCCGGAGCGCAGCGCCGAGGCCATCGAGACGGACTTCATGCGCTTCGTCGACCGCGCCGCCTGGGTGTCAGTGGCCGAGCAGATGGCGACGGGCGGCAAGGACGACGGCAGCTGCGCCGACCGGATGCACGCGGCCGACTGGACCTTCGAGGGCCTGGGCTCGGTCTTCCTGACCAGCGGCAAGGCCCGGTCGCGCATCGCCACCTCCAAGGCCCCGTCCTTCGCCCGCGAGTGGCTGGGCGATCTCCAGGCCCGCTACTGCGCGAAGCTGGACGAGGTCCGAAAGGCCCGGCTGGCCGAGGACACCAACCACGTCCTGACTCTCGCCGAGACCCACGCCCGCTTCTACGAGGCGCGCAAGGCGGACAAGGGCGCGCTCGACTTCGGCGACATGGTGGCCCGCACCGTCGACCTCCTGACGAAGCGGTCCAGCGCCGCCTGGGTGCTCTACAAGCTGGACGGCGGCATCGAGCACGTACTCATCGACGAGGCCCAGGATACCGCCCCGGAACAGTGGGACATCGTCGAAGCCCTGACCGAGGGCTTCTTCTCCGGCATCGGATCGCGCCGGTTCGGCGAGGGCACGGTGGATCGCTCCGTCTTCGTCGTCGGCGACGCCAAGCAGTCGATCTACTCCTTCCAGGGTGCCCGGCCCGAGATGCTGGTGGAGAAGCGGCGGGATTTCGAGAACCGCGTCACCGGGGCGGGAATGGGCTTCGCCGGCGTGCCGCTTGAGACCTCTTTCCGCTCGACGCCCGAGGTCCTGTCCTTCGTGGACAAGGTCTTCTTCGACGCGGATGCGGCCAGCGCGCCTGACCGCGCGCGCGCCCTCGTCGGGGTTCAGGGCGATATCGCGCCCCACAAGCCCATGCGCGCCGGGGATCAAGGCTGCATCGACCTTTGGCCCCTCTACCGGGACGACAGGACACCAGAGCGCGAGGCCTGGGATGACCCGGTCGACGAGGAAGCCCCCGATAGCGCCCGCAAGCGCATGGCCCGCGACCTTGCCCGCGAAATCCAGCGCCAGGTCGAGGACGGCGTGGCCGTCCAGGACAAGGACAGCCGCGCGCTGCGCCCGGCCCGCTACGGCGACTTCCTGATCCTGGTGCGCCAGCGCGACGCCACCTTCGAGGAGATCATCCGCGCCCTGAAGACGGCGGGCGTGCCTGTGGCCGGGGCGGACCGGCTGAAGCTGTCGACCCACATCGCCTTCTCCGACCTGATCTCGCTGGCCCGCTTCGCCCTCTATCCCGACGACGACCTGAGCCTGGCCGAAGTGCTCCGAAGCCCCTTCTGCGATGTCGACGAGGACAGTCTGTTCGACCTGGCCGGCTCGAAAAAGGAGCGCCGCAGGCTCTGGGCCGAACTGCGCGACCGCTCCGGCGAGCGCCCCGAATGGACCCGCGCCCGCGCCCTGCTCGACTTCGTCCTCTCGAGCCGGGGCCGCGATCCTTTCGCCTTCTTCTCCGGCCTGCTCAATCGCGTCGACGACACCGGCCTCAGTGGCCGCGCCCGCATCCTCGCCCGGCTGGGGCGCGAAGCGGAGGAGGCCATCGACGAAACCCTCAACCAGGTCCTGGCGGCCGAGGATCGTGGCGGGCTCGACCTGGAGACCGCGCTCGCCATGCTCGAACAGGCCGAGGTTGAGGTGAAGCGCGAGCTGGAAGGCCCGCGCGGCGAGGTCCGCGTCATGACCGTCCACGGCGCCAAGGGGCTGGAGGCGCCCGTTGTCATCCTGCCCGACACCACGGCCCGGGCCCGCGGCAAGGGGCCGGGGCTGATGCCGGTCCCGGCCGAGGATGGCGAAGGCTGGCTCATGCTCCTGACCACCAAGGAGACCGATCCGCCCGCCGCCAAGGCCGCGCGCGAGGCCAGGGACCAGCGCGCGTTCGAGGAGTCCTTGCGCCTCCTCTACGTCGCCCTGACCCGGGCGCGCGACCGCGTCATCGTCATGGGTCGCGGGCGCGGCAACAGCACCGACGGCTTCGAGGACGGCAGCTGGTGGTCGATCCTGTCCGAGACTTTCGAGCGTCTGGGACCCGAGGTCCGCGACATCGGCGAGGACCGCCGCCGCTATGGTCATGACCCGGTCGTGCTGGGTCGGGGTGCCGCCGCCGTCGCCGCGCCGACGACGGTCATCCCCGACTGGGCCCGCCGCGCCCCGGCGATCGACCCGTCCGCCCGCTACGTCTCTCCGTCCCAGGCGAAGGGCGCCAAGCGCGCCGCCGCCCCCTCGCCGCTCGCTGTGGCCTCGACGGGCGAGGGCGCCCCCCTGGGCCGCTTCCGACGCGGCGACCTGATCCACCTCCTGCTGGAGCGCCTGCCCGAGATGGAGCCAGACGCCCGTCCCGACGCCGCCCATCGCCTGCTCGCCCGCGAACGCGGCCTGTCGGACGACCAGCGCAGCGAGATGATCACGGCCGCCTTCGGCGTGCTGGACGACCCCCGCTTCGCCCCGGTCTTCGGCCCTGGCTCCCGCGCCGAGGTGGCGCTCGTCGGCTCGGCGCCCGAGCTCGCCCCCGGCGTCGTCATCAACGGGCGCATCGACCGTTTGGTGATCACGCCCGAGCGTATCCTCGTCGTCGATTACAAGACCAATCGCCCAGCCCCAGACCGCATCGAGGACGCCGACCCCGCCTATGCCGCCCAGATGGCGGTCTATGTCGCGGTCCTGCGGGCGCTCTATCCCGACCGACCGGTGGAGGCGGCGCTGGTCTGGACGGACGGGCCCAAGCTGATGCCAGTCCCACAGTGGCTCATGGACGACAGCCTGAAGGAAGTTCGCGGCTAGCCGCGCCAGCCCTCTCGTCGGATGACCGGCGTTCTGCTAGGCGTTAACCATCCAACGGGGGGTGCCGATGGTCTGGGTTTGGCGAGCGTGTCTCGGTCTTCTGATTGCGGCCTATGCCGGCTGGCTGGTGTGGCCGTTGGTCCAGCCGCTGACAGCGGGCGGCGGGGTCGCCGATGCGCTGCCCGCCGTGACCGAAGAAGCCGGACGGCTGGGCGGTTTCCTGCCCTCACTGTGGCTCGCATCGGCGGCGCTCTATCTGATCGCGGCGGTGTTGACTGCGGCCAGGGTCGGGGCGGCGCCAGGAGCCTACTTCCTGGCGTTCGGCGCCGAGGTGATCCAGCGCGCGCTGCTGCAGGCGACGCCCGGCGCGACCATCAGCGACACGCCGGCACGGATCGCAGCGGCGCTCCAGCCCCTTGTCCCGGCGATCGAGCCGGGGCCGGCGTCTCTGGCCGCGCTTTTCGCCGTCGGCCTGCTGGTCGTGATGACAGGAACCTGGCGCGGTCAGAAGGGTCACGCCCTGACCCGGCACTGGACCCAGCCGCCCGTCTACGCCTGACTCCACCGTCTCCCGCGAGGCCGTCATGACCTTCGTCCGATACCTGCTCGTCGCGGCGGTGATCGCCTATGCGGGATGGCTGGCCTGGCCCTTCCTGGCGCCCTTCTTCGAGGGCGCGCCGCTCGATGTGGCCCTGGAGCGGGCGCGCGGCATGATCGAGGCGGGCGGCGGCCTGTCCAGCGCGGCGCTGTGGGTCGGGGCTGTGCTGCTTTATGTGATCGCGGCGATGATGCTGAGCGCGGGCAATCCGCGCGCGGCGATCGCCTATTTCCTCGGCTTCATCGCCGACGCGGTCCTGCGTCTGGCCATCGATCGCGGCCGCACCGACCCGGCGCAAGCCTCGATCCAGGCCGACAGCTATTCAGGCGGTGAACTGTCCCAACGCTCGGCCGAGGCCGTCGCGCCCGCCGGTCTTCCGGTCGATCCCACCTGGCTGATCCTCGGGACGCTGCTCTTGATCGGCCTGATCATTGTCGCCGTGTCCCGACGGAGGGCACGACGGCGCGTCCCCGGCCAGCTCGCCAGCTGAGGCGCCTCCACCGGCACGTCCAGTTCTGACGCAGCTATCGCCTATCCTGGTGGCCGATCACCCGCCGCCCGAAGGCCGGGGTGAGAGTCCCTCGGCCGGGACTCCCAGCGATCATGAAGACAATCAATCCCTTGGCGTGGGAGTGAGAGTCACTCCCACGCCCCTCGCGCCCCTCTCGCCGCCGTCGACTTCGCTTCCCATATCCGCTGCGGCGGTTGACCCGGACGGGTCAGGCGCTAGGACAGCCCCCGTCCTCCCGACCGCTTCCCTCCCCGAGGTTTCCATGGCCGACGCCGCCCCCGCCGCTCCCGCCCAGTACGATGTCGTCGTCATCGGCGGCGGACCCGGCGGCTACAACGCCGCCATCCGCGCGGGCCAGCTGGGGCTGAAGGTCGCCTGCGTGGAGATGCGCGAGACCCTGGGCGGCACCTGCCTGAACGTCGGCTGCATGCCGTCCAAGGCCCTGCTGCACGCGTCGGAACTCTACGAGATGGCGGCGAAGGACTTCGCCGGCATCGGCATCGACGTCGCGCCCAAGCTCAATCTCGGACAGATGATGAAGCAGAAGTCCGAGAGCGTGACGGCCCTGACCAAGGGCATCGAGTTCCTGTTCAAGAAGAACAAGGCCGACTGGATCAAGGGTCGTGGCCGCATCGCCGGTCCCGGAACGGTCGAGGTCGAAGCGACAGACGGCTCGAAGACGACGCTCAAGGCCAGGGACATCGTCATCGCCACGGGCTCGGAGCCCACGCCGTTGCCGGGCGTCGACTTCGTTCCGGGCAAGGTGATCGACTCGACCGGAGCCCTGTCGCTGCCGGAGGTTCCCAAGAAGCTGATCGTCGTCGGCGCCGGTATCATCGGGCTGGAGCTCGGCTCGGTGTGGCGCCGCCTGGGCGCCGAGGTCACGGTCGTCGAGTATCTGCCGCGCATCACACCGGGCATGGACTCCGATCTCGCCACCGCCTTCCAGCGTGCGCTGACCAAGCAGGGTATGACCTTCAAGCTGGGCTCCAAGGTCACCGGCTCCAAGGTCACGAAGGACGGCGTCGAGCTCACAGTCGAACCCGCCGCTGGCGGAGCGGCCGAGACCCTGACCGGCGACGTCGTGCTGGTCGCCATCGGGCGTCGTCCCTACACGGCGGGCCTGGGGCTGGAGACGGTCGGCGTGACGCCCGATCAACGCGGCTTCGTCGCCTCCAATCACTTCAAGGTGGCCGAGGGCGTCTGGGTCATCGGCGACGTGACCCATGGACCCATGCTGGCCCACAAGGCCGAGGAAGACGCCGTCGCGGCCATCGAGCTGATCGCGGGAAAGGCCGGGCACGTCGACTACGACCTGGTCCCCAGCGTCGTCTACACCTTCCCGGAGGTGGCCTGGGTCGGCAAGACCGAGGACCAGCTGAAGGCCGAGGGCGTGGCCTACAAGTCGGGTAAGTTCCCCTTCACCGCGAACAGCCGCGCCAAGATCAACCACGAGACCGACGGCTACGCCAAGGTTCTGGCGGACGCGAAGACGGACCGCATCCTGGGCGTCCACATCATGGGCCCCCAGGCCGGCGAGATGATCGGCGAGGCCTGCGTGGCCATGGCCTTCGGCGGCGCTTCCGAAGACCTCGCCCGCACCAGCCACGCCCACCCGACCCGCTCGGAGGCCGTCAAGCAGGCGGCCATGGGCGTCGAGGGCTGGACGATGCAGGCCTGATCACCTTTTGCATCGCAGGGATGGTGTCGTTGCGCCATCGAGCACGGTCCGACATGACGACGCCCAGCCCCGCCAGCGCCAGCGCCAGCGCAAGCGCCAGCAGGATGGAGGCAGGAAGCAGCCCATAGAGCGTCGTCGGCTTCAGGTGGGCCGGAAAGTTGCCGACGCCTTGGCCGCGATCGTCGCGCGCGTGGCGACCGAGAGCACGTTCTGCGTGGTCAGGCCCAACATCCGGCCGAGCGTCGACATCATCGTCTCGCCGCCATAGCTCTGCCCGTTGGTGTTGGTCGCGACGCGGACGACGCTGCTGAAGGCCAGACGCGGCGTCAGGCCGTCGTACCCCTGCGTGTACAGCGGCAGGAGAGCATTGAGGCGCAGAACGCGCAGCAGCGCCAGAGAGCCCACCGCGTTGAAGCTCGCCCGAAAGCGGCTTCTTCAACGTTGTGAATGTCTTGAGAAAGAATGGTGGACGCGACAGGGATTGAACCTGTGACCCCTACGATGTCAATATAGTCTGCCATTGCTCCGCGCTCGATATTCCGCAGATTATTCAAGAGGTTACAGTTGCAACGGGTTGCAACTTCGGAGCCGCTTTTTTTGATTTGTGCTTGGTTTGGGGGGTTGGTTGGGGTTCGGTTGGCAACCGTTGGCAACGCGTCAGGGCCAATCAGTGAGGACCGATCCGTCAATCTGGACAGTGACCCTCTCTGCTCCGCGAAGCAGGAACACTTTGGTGTATGGCCGCCTTTCGTTTGGTCCGCGTGATGCCCTAATGAGCCAGC
This sequence comes from Brevundimonas bacteroides DSM 4726, assembly GCF_000701445.1. Classification (GTDB taxonomy): domain Bacteria; phylum Pseudomonadota; class Alphaproteobacteria; order Caulobacterales; family Caulobacteraceae; genus Brevundimonas; species Brevundimonas bacteroides. Next base: position 47,631 of record NZ_JNIX01000013.1, on the reverse strand, counting down.
CATCGGAGACGTACTGTCGTGTCTTGATCACCATCGGGTGCTGATTGAGCCTGAGCCGTTCAACTGCGCACGCCTTCATCCTTAAGACACCGGAGCGACCATCGAGAGCGGTGGGGCCATTGGTGATGTCGGACAAAAGAACGAGCGCCTGAGTAAAGAACGTCCGCAAGTGGCTTGGATGCCCTCCAGCTACGTAAACATAGGCGGCTCGGTCACGCAGGTCGTTGAAGTGCTTCGAGCCCCGAGACGCCAGGATGCGGTCTACGCTCTCGGGCGTTGCCGTTGCCTCAAGGGCCACTTCGACTTTGGGGGGCTTTCTTGGTTCATCACCAGCCGCCTTCAGCGGCACGATCTCTTCGGCCAAGACCATGTCCGTGATGTTGGGCAACTCTTGGCCGCCGAGGGTGATGGCCCGACAGCGGTAAATGCCTTCCGCGTAGACGCGGCAGACAGCCACGACAGCCCCCGGCGAGAATACAGGCGGCGCATTTAGCGATGGCCCGCTGTAACCGACAAAAACACCGCGTTCACCTATTTGCACCCGATCCCTCCATAGCGTGGTCTGCGTTCACGCTAACACGAGTGGATCGTTCGTCAACAAGAGACTAGTCTTAGAACTTCAACTTATCAAATCACTACATTAGACAAGAAGCCTACACATGTAGCTATACCAAACATACGGTATTGGGAACTACCTCTTTGCTGTCACTAATCTAGACATGTGGCTCCGAAGAGGTTAGGGGCAAGCGTATGAGCGCAACCCCTCCAGACGCCCCGCAGGTGACCGCACGGCCACGCACGCCCGGTGAGTTCCTGTCTGACGCAGGGAGAGGGTCGGTGCCCGATCTGACTGAAGCCGAGTGGCTGGACCTAACCAGTCACGCCAAGGCCCGAGCGGCTCGCTTCGACAGTGAGATAGCCAACCGGCTTGCTGCAAATGACCTGCGCGGAGCGAAGCACAAGTCCCGGAAGATGCTGACGTGCCGGGCCGTGTGTCTCCATGCCTTGATCCGGGAGAACGCGAAGGCGAGATCAGTGAACCGTCTGACCCCGCGCGAACTCCTCGCGCTTCTGCCCAGTGTCAGCGTGTTCGCCAGAAGGGCGTCTCCGACCCTCAGATGGATGAGAAAGCGTGAGGGCGGGCTCCGCCCCATCGTAAAGTTTGGCCTCGTTGATGGAGCCTGTGCGGCTCTGATCGCGATGGTCCTACGACCGTTCGCCCGCGCCCACCCACAACGGGCCTGCCATCCTGCGCAGGTCATGCTTGCCGGTGGGCCGCCCGTCGCGTGCGAACGTCTTCGCGTAGCGTTGGAACAGGCCCCGGCGGAGGCCGTCTTCGTCCAGATCGACGTAAGGCGGTTCTTCCAGTCGATAGCCTGCTCTGAACTTGCGAGGATGACCGGGCTGCCCCCCGAGGTAATCCATAGGCACCTGTCGATGGAACATCTGAAGGTCCACCGCTGGAAGTCCCCTCCGGACTACAGAGGGATGGAAAGGAGCAGTTCAGAATATGTCGCCTCTGCGCCATCTGGCGCCGAGTGTGAAAGCGGAAGCCCAAGCGGCCTAGCCACTGGCTCAGCGGCTTCGTCTTTCGTGGCCGAGATCGTGATGGGGCATATCCTGAGGGCTGCGGGCGACCTTCAGGGCCTCATCGCCTTGATTGCCTACTCCGACAACATCGGGGCGGTGGTCCAGTCACGGGAGGCGGCGCTCGTGCTCAAGGAAGCCATCCTCCGGGCGCTTCGGCGCTCGGAGGCAGGGCCCTTCGAGGCGGGAAGGGTCACCATGAACGCCATCACCGATGGCTTCGACTTCCTTGGTTACCATTGGCGCGTGCTCAATGGATCGGTGGTAGCCGTTCCAGAGCGCCGTAGACACCACTACTGGACCATGAGGTTCGGCACCGACCTCCTCCAAATGGGCTTTTCGGCTCAGCCGACGAGTGCCGCTCAACCCCATACGCGGCTGCGAGCCTATGCCAACAGCAAGTGGCTTTGGGGCGGCCGCGAGGCGTTTGTCGCCGACTGGGAGCAACGGATCGCAGAGATGATCCCGGACGGTAGTTCAGACCCGACCGAGGTCATGGCTCCGGCATAACGCGTTGCAACCCGTTGCAAGCTGCTGGGTCAAACCATCTCGTCGGCTGAAAGGCGGGCCTGCTCCAGGACCATTTCGATTGCGTGCGGCTCCAGATCGGGCGGGTAGCCGAACCTTCGCAGCAACTGCTTCACCTGCCGCCGCATGTCAGCCCGGACACTCTCCTTCCGGGTCCAGTCAATGGTGACGCTAGCCCTGATGCGCCGGGCGATCTCTTGGGCCAGAACACGAAGCTGGTCGTTGCCGAGCACATCAACGGCACTCTTGTTCTCGGCGAGAGCATCGTAGAAGGCCAACTCCTCGTCGCTCAGGCCGAAGGCTTTGCCTCGGCTCACAGCGTCGCGCATGTCTTTGGCCAGGTCGATCAGTTCCTGGATGACTTGAAGGCTGTCCACCGCGCGGTTGTGGTAGCGCGCCATCGAAGCCTCCAGACGCTCGGAGAAGCGCCGGGCCTCGGCCGCGTTCTTGCGTTCACGACCTTTGACCTCCCCCGCCAGCAACTTCCGTAGAGCCTCGATGGCGAGGTTCTTCTGCTCCATCTTCTGGACGTCAGCGAGAAACTCGTCTGACAGCAGGCTGATGTCGGCCCGCTCCATCCCCGCGACCCGGAAAACGTCGAGGATGCCGTCTGCAATGACGGCGCGGGAGAGGAGTTGGTTGAGATCGTGGTCGATCTCAGCCGCGTCCTTCCGTCCTCCAGTGTGCTTGATCAGGTTCGCGCGGATCGCGGTGAACAGGGCGACGTCATCGCGCAGCCGGGCGGCGGTTTGGGTTCCTGCCGACAGAGCGAAAGCGGTGACCAGACGCGCCGCCATGTCGAGATAGCGCCGTCGGCCGTCCTCGACGGACAGCACGTAGTCTATGCAGTTGCGGAGGATTTTCAGCTTGCCCGCCGCAGCCTCGGTGAAGAAGCCGCGCCAATCCACGTCGGTCAGCATGGCACTGATGGCCTCATGCTCGGCCAGCAGGAGCCGTTCGGCGGCGTCCTGATCGACCCCGGCCTTCTCCTGGTCTCTCGCGCTGAAGGTCGTCAGGGCCGCTTTCAACTCCGCGCCGATGCCGAGGTAGTCCACGACCAATCCGCCCGGCTTTTCGCCGAACACTCGGTTCACCCGCGAGATCGCCTGGATCAGGCCGTGACCCCGCATCGGCTTGTCCACGTAGAGCGTGTGGAGACTGGGGGCGTCGAAACCGGTCAGCCACATGTCGCGGACGATCACGAGGTCGAAGCCCGACGTGGGGTCCTTGAACCGGTCTGCCAGCTTCCGCAGGCGCGACTTGTTCCGGATGTGCGGCCGATAGCCTTCCGGATCACCCGCGTTGCCGGTCATGATGACCTTGAGCATCCCGGCACCGTCCTCGTTCCCGGCCCAGTCAGGACGAAGCGCCGTCACAGCATCGAATAGGGCGACGCAGATGCGGCGGCTCATGGCGACGATCATGGCCTTGCCGCCACCCATCCCCTCCCGGCGTTGCTCGAAGTGCTCCACGATGTCGGCAGCGATCAGGTCGATCCGGTCCTGCGCTCCAACCAAGGCTTCCAACCTCGACCAGCGACCTTTGTGTTTTTCGGCCTGAGTGGTCTCTTCGGCCTCCAGGACCTCGTCAGCGCCTTCGTCCAGTGCGGCCTTCGCCTCCTCATGCAGTCGAAGCTGCGCGAGGCGGGCGGTGTAGTAGATCGGGACCGTGGCACCGTCCTCGACCGACTGGGCGATGTCATAGGTATCGATCTGATCGCCGAAGACAGTTCGCGTGTTGCGGTCGGCGGTCTCAACCGGGGTACCGGTGAAGCCGATGAACGTGGCGTTCGGTAGGGCGTCTCGAATGTGCTGGGCAAAGCCGCCAGAGGTCAGAGACGCGGTTTCCCCGCGTACGGTGACCCGAGACTTGAAGCCGTACTGGGTCCGGTGCGCCTCGTCGGCCACCACGATGATGTTCCGGCGCGCCGATAGTTCCGGGAATGACGTTTCGCCCGCGACCAGACCGAACTTCTGCATGGTCGTGAAGACAATCCCGCCCGCCGCCCGGCCCAGCGCGGCGCGGAGTTCGTCCCGGTCCTCCACGGCAATCGGTGTCGTGGCGAACAGGTCCGGGTGGGCGCAGAAGGTGTCGAACAGCTGGTCGTCGAGATCGTTGCGGTCTGTGACCATCACGACGGTCGGGTTTCCGAGGTCCGGCGCACGCTCTAGGCGGCTCGCATAGAGCGCCATCGTGAAACTCTTGCCCGACCCGGTGGAGTGCCAGACGACGCCCGCCTTTCTGTCTCCGGTCGGGCGAGATGCTGCGATTGTGGCCGCCAGCGCCTTCCTGACCGCATGGAACTGGTGATAGCCCGCCACCTTCTTCGCCTTGGCCGCGCCATCCTTCACCTCGTAGGTCTGGGCCAGTGCGGCCAGTTCGAGGAAACGCGATTTGTCGAACACGCCTCGGATCAGGACGTCCAGGTCGAGACCTTCGGCCAGTTCGTCGCCGTCGATGGTGCGCCACGGCCCGTAGCGATCCATGCCCGACGTCAGAGCCCCGATCTTGGCGTCCAGCCCGTCGCTGATGACCATAACGGCGTTGAAGCGGAATAGGGCCGGGATGCGCTCGCGGTAGGTCTGAAGCTGGTTATAGGCGCTCCGGAGCGTCGCCTGGTGATTGGTGGGGTCTTTGAGTTCGATGACGCCGAGCGGCAGGCCGTTGACGAAGGCGAGCACATCCGGCCGCCGCTCGTCCTGGCCGACGATGGTGAACTGGTTGACCGCCAGAAAGTCATTCCGTTCGGGCTCTGCCAGATCGACCACGCGGACCTTGATGGTCCTCGCGCCTGAACCCTCTCGCACCTCGACGTCCACGCCGTCTCGAAGGATGCGGAGAAAGCGCCGGTTGTTCTCCAACGGGTCCTGGCTGGCGTCTGCCACGACGATGCGCAAGGCCTGCTCCAACGCCTCGGACGCCACGCCGGGGTTCAGGGTCGAGAGAGCCTGCCGAAGGCGGCTGGTCAGAACGACCTCGCGGTAGTCGGCTCGTCCGGACGGCGCGTCGGGCGCGAAGTAAGACCCGTGCATCACCGACCACCCGAGGTCTGACATCCATCCCAAGGCCGCTTGCTCGACGTGGTCCTCGTAGACCGCCTTTCCTGCGGACTGGGATGGCGTGGGGTAGACGAAATCGTTCACTCGGCCTCCCCCGGATCAGTCGCAGGACGAAAGGTCCTCTTGCCCTTCAAGCCGCGCAATAGATGTCCGTTGAAATGAACCCGACCTTGCAACGGGTTGCAACTTCACGTGTGGCTTTGTGGATCAGCGAATCATGTCAACGCACGTTGTCGATCACAAAGTCCGTTTTGTGATCGACAACAGTCTTTGGCCTCAATGCGTGATCCTCAAAAGGCCTCTCGGCCTTCAGCGAGGTTGAGCAGTTCGGAAAAGGCATAGACGGCGGATCGACGACCGGCGGCCGGTCGGACCTCTCGCAGCAAACCGTGTTCGCGCACGACCCGCAAGATGCGCGTGGCCGTCGGGTTCGGGATATCCACGCCCGCCACGAAATCCGATGACTTGAAAATGGGGCGGGAGAACATCCAGTCCAGCGCCCGTGCGCCATAGGCAGACTTGGTGGCTTCTGCGATCCAGTCCCGCCGTCTCTCATAGAGATCGAGGATGGCGGTGGTCTTGGCTTGGTTGACCTCGGCCTGAGCGATCACGGCCTTGAGGAAGAACTCGCACCAACCGGTCCAGTCGCCATCACGAGACACCGCCAACAGGCGCTCGTAGTACTCCGCCCGGTTCGCATCGAAGAACTCGCTGAGATAGAAGTTCGGCCGGGACAGCAGGCCCCTGCTGGACAGGAACAGGGGAATGACCAGTCGCCCCAGACGCCCGTTGCCGTCGAGAAACGGGTGGATCGCCTCGAACTCCGCATGGACGACTGCCAACTGAACCAGTTGATCCAACTGGGTTGAGTGGAGGTAGGTCTCCCATGCCGCCATCGCCTCGGGGAGACGGTCGGCAGAGACGGGCACGAAGCGAGCCTGCTCGATGGTGCAGCCGTCTGGCCCGATCCAGTTCGGGATGCGTCGGTACTGGCCGGGGTCCTTGTTGCGGCCTCTGACCCCGCGCATCAGCACCTCATGGGTCTGGCGGATCAGCCGTTGAGAGAGCGGCAAGTCGCGCATCATCCCGGTCGCGGCGAACAGGGCCTCGCGGTAGTTCAGGACCTCCTGGATGTCGGCCGTCTTGGCCGTGCTCTCATCGTCCAGGTCGTCTCCCGCCTCGAACTCCAGAACCTCGCCGAGGGTGGCCTGTGTGCCCTCGATCCGGCTCGACAGAACGGCTTCCTGCGTCGTCAGGGGTGACAGCAGGACGTTGGGGTTGGGCACGCTGTGCAGCAGGCCTTCGTAGCGGGCAATGGCGGCGTTGGCCGGACCGATCAGGGGCAGCAGGCGAGGCCAGTCGAGGTTGGGCGGGGGGAAGCCGCCGTTGTGGTACAGGACCGGCATCAGGCAACCTGTTCCAACATCTTCTCGGCGTCGCGGACACGGATTGCGCCGGACATCAGCTTGGGCAGGAGGAGGTCGCGGAGGTCGGCGAGGGTGCGAGATTGTTGGGTGTTGAGTTTGATCCGAGCCAACATCGGGGAAACCACATCCTCAAATGTACCGGCAATCGCCGGTCCCGGATCGACGACCTGAAACTGTTTCATGCGAGCCCAGTTCGTGCGGGGCATCTTCGTGCCCGTCGAGGCGACATCTACGAACGACACAAAGGCGTCGGAACTGGCTGCAAACAAGGTCATCGCACGAAAGTGCGAAGCCTTCGGTCGAAGGACCACGATATCGGTCGAGCAAACCCCATCGACCAAAGCGAGCCCCACTTTGTGGAAATAGGGTCGTAGTTTCCCGAACAGAATATCGTTTTCCCTGAAGCGAGATTTGTTGCTCCCGAGCCCGCCTGCCCCCTCCCATTCGGCCAGAACTATTGACCTGCGCGGCATGTGTTCCAGCGCGATGTAGGGCGTGTCATCCCCCAGAACGTCGGCCGAAACGGCTTCCGAGCCGGGCGTCGCAAGGAGATCGAACCCGCTAGTGCTCCAACCGCTCGGATGAGTTTCGGACTCGTCCATCGATGACGGCATGAGGAGATCGATCTCCGTAGCTAGCCCCGTCGGCCGCCCTTCGGCCTTGGCGCGGACGGGGTCAAAGTCGATGAACCAGCTCTTGAACAGCGCCCGAGCGGTGCCCTCCAGCGTCTCGTTCATCCGCCGGTTCGCCTCGATCTTGTCGTCGAGTGAGCCCAAGACGTCGCCGATTGCCACCTGCTCGGGGAAGTCCGGTTTGGATATAGGAAGTCGGCGAAGCGTGGCTTGGCTGATCCCTGCCACCGTGGTGCCAGTCGCCCTTGCCTGTAGTCGCTGCTGCCCCTCGAACGACATCAGCCAGTATCTGAGAAAGCGGTTGTCCAAGACGCCACGCTGCCCCCGGAGAAGAACGAGGCGTTGGCCGAGCGCATAACCTTCGTCGTCGATCTGAGCGACCTGTCCGAGTGGGCCTTCCGTCGTCAAAATGACGTCGCCGATCTCGGGAAAACCACGACGCATCCAAGTCTGAAACTTTTCAGGCGCAATCCGCTGAACGATGGGTTTGAGAATACGTCCGTCCTTGATCACCTTCGCGGACAAAACGGGAATCCCGACCTCCGACTTCGGGGGCGAGACCCCACGATAGTCAATGAGACGTTCGAGACAGTCTTCGAGCGCGTGATCTGACCACGTCGTCACGAGCGGAGCCCCACCCGTTCGAGTGCAGCTACGACAGCAATGTCCAAGGCTTTCTGTTCATCGATCTGTCGGATCAGGTTTGAAACCAGGAGGGACATTCGCTCAGTCGATCCGTGCTCATCTTCCTCCTTCAGACCTTCGACATAACGTCCTGGTGTTAGGACGAAGCCTTGTTCGGCGATCTCCTCAACCGTCGCCGACCGGCAGAACCCTGCTTTGTCTTCGTACTCGGCACGGCCCTCGCGCCATGAATGGTAGGTCTCCGCCACCGTCTCGATGTCCGTCTGGTCGAACACCCGCAGCACCCGCCCTTCCATCCGCCCCAGCTTGCGCGCGTCGATGAACAGGGTCTCCCTCCGCCGGTCGCGCAGCTTGATGTCCCGGAGCACGCCGTTCGACTTGTCGCGCGCCAGGAACCAGAGGCAGACCGGTATCTGGGTCGTATAGAAAAGCTGGCTGGGCAGAGCGACGATGCAGTCCACCAGGTCTGCCTCGATCAACGCCTTCCTGATCTCGCCCTCGCCCGACTGGCTGGAACTCATCGATCCATTGGCCATGACGAAGCCCGCGAGGCCGTGGGGCGCGAGGTGGTGGATGAAGTGCTGAATCCACGCGTAGTTGGCATTGCCCGGCGGCGGAGGCGGGCCGTAGCGCCAGCGGACATCACTCCTGCGCCGTTCACCGCCCCAGTCGCTGTCGTTGAACGGCGGGTTGGCCAGAACGAAATCGGCCTTCAGGTCCGGGAACAGATCGTCATGAAAGGTGTCGGCGTTCCGCTGGCCGAGGTTGGCGTCGATGCCCCGGATAGCGAGATTCATCTTGGCCAGACGCCACGTCGTCGGATTGCTCTCCTGGCCATAGATGGAGATGTCGCCCAATCGCCCGCCGTGGGCCTCCACAAACCGCTCTGACTGTACGAACATGCCACCTGAGCCACAGCAGGGGTCATAGACGCGGCCTTTGAAGGGCTGGAGCATCTCGACCATCAGGTCCACGACGCAGCCGGGCGTATAGAACTGCCCGCCGCTCTTGCCTTCCGCCGCCGCGAACCGGCCGAGAAAGTACTCATAGACCCGACCCAGCACGTCCTGCCCGCCGTTGGCCTCGGGCAGGGTGTCGATATCGGCCAGCAGGTTGATGACCCCCGCGAGGCTAGTCTTGTTCAGGTCGGCGCGAGCGTAGTTCTTGGGTAGGACATCCTTGAGCGAGGCGTTCTCTCGTTCGATGGCGTACATGGCGTCATCGACGATCTGCCCGATCTCGGGCTGGGGCGCATTGGCCTGGATGTGGCCCCAGCGGGCCTCCTTGGGCACCCAGAAGACGTTGTCGGCCAGATACTCGTCCCGATCCTCTGGATCGGCGTGAGGCGTCTCCAGGACCTTCGCACGCTGCCGCTCGAACCGGTCCGAGATGAACTTGAGGAAGATCAGCCCGAGGACGACGTGCTTGTACTCCCCGGCGTCCATGTTGGAACGCAGCTTGTCGGCCGCCGCGAACAGCGTCGCCTCGAACCCCAGCTTGGTCTTGTTCGACTTCTCGCCCGCATCCTTGCGCGGCCTGCCCCGTGCCATCCGGCCTCCCCCCTCACGCGAAAATCACTCGGAAGTTGGTGTGCGGTCGCGCTTGGGGGAGGTCAAGAACTACCAGTCGCCAGCAGCGTCGCGGATGCAAGCAGCGATCTGCACAGACTGTAGGTTCAATCGCGCTTCCAAGCCAGGCCATTGGCGATCCTCCCGGCCTATGGGGGACCATTCCAAACGCCACTCGCTGAACAACTCAAAGTCGGTGTTCACAACGCGGAAGCGGCCGTCTCTGGCGTCGATGCGCAGCGAGGTCCGCATATCGCGACCGAAGAGCCCGCTTCCCTCAGCCCGAAGGAAGTTGATGGCGACGACTGTGCCTACAGTGGGGTCCGCAGTCTGGATGGTTGGGATGTCGGTCCTTCCGGAAGAAGCGTGTTGGGTTACGCATCCCACCGCATGGCGAGCGATGGTCTCCTGATCGGCGGCAAGATCGTAGGTTGGACTAACCAGAGGCTCGGTTTGCGAGAGGAGGGACGTGGCGAGCAAGAGTGAACTGGTAATCAACGGTGGTCCTCAATCCGGTCGGACCAGCAAGGGCGGCATTTTTCCGCCCAAAGCAACATCGGGCCGCCAAAAAACGTGGCGCAGCTTCCGTCAAACCTGCCTTTCATCAAGTGGCAATCCCGATGCGGATCCGAGTTGGAGCCAAAGTGCAGAAGTCGCCGCCTCCTCTTCAGGCCGCGTCGTGTGCTCATAGTGACGCTTCGTCACCTTCGTCCCTGGCGCGTGCCCCAGCAGGCTCTGGACGATCCGTTCCCGGACGCCACTACTCGCCTGCCATGTCGCAAAACATGCCCTGAGGTCCTTGGGTCTGACATTGGCCAGCTTCCCTCGGCGCGTGATGTTGGCTGCCTGCGTCGCCGCCCGCATCGACTTTCGGATGTCATCGATAGGCCTGCCTCGCTTGCGGCTCTCGAAAACGTATTGATCAGGCGCTCCCTGCCGCTCGGCCAGGTCAGCACAAAGGGCCGGAGAGAGTAGGAGCGTGCGGATGCTGTAGCGGCTCTTTGGCCCCCAGTCGGCCCGGCGCTCGATCCGGGCTTCTCCCCGCTCCAGATCGACCTGCTCCCACCTCAGATGTGCGGCCTCCCCGAAACGACAACCCGTCTCCATCAGGAGGCGAACGAAGGGCCTGATCCGGTCTGGGATGTTCTCCAAGAGGGCGACCGCCTCGGCTGGCGTTAGGACGAGAGGGTCCTTGGGATCGACGGGCAGGCGGTCCGTCGAGACGACCTTGCTTACGAGGCCTTGCTCGACAGCCCATGCCTGCACCTGGCCGAGCGTTGCGAGTTCGGCATTGATGGTCTCAGGCGCGCGCCCCTCCTTTCGCCGAGCGGCTTGGTAGGCATCCTGACGACGCCGGTTCAACTGGTCGATTGGAAGGTGGCCAAACGCTTTCACGATGGGTGCGAGTTGGTAGAGGTTGGTGACAAGGCTGCTCTGGCGCTTCTTGCCAGCATCAACTCTCACCTGCTGATCGCGCGCCCAGTGTTCCGCCACGTCCGACAAGCAGGGCGCGGCGTCGTTTGCACTTTGCGCGTCCCCGCAGGCTCCATTCAGCCGCACCTCTAACAGCAGGGAGCGCGCGCGGGCCTCAGCCTCCTCAGCCGATCCGAACATCAACCGGAGGCGTTTTCCACGGAGGGTCAGATTGGCTGGCACATCCACTTGCCAACGGCCCGTAGCATGGCCGTCGCGTGTGTGCGGCCTGATCGTCAAGCTGCCAACTTTGAACGCCCTACCCACGGCTGGACCTCTGCATCTGACTGGCCAATGCAGCGGGGTCAAACGGACGGGTTGGAGCCTTCATCGTTGCCCTGCGGGGCTCCGGAGATACATCTGATGCAAGCCCGGCGATGGGGAGGTTCCTGACGTAAGCCAGCACATCCTCGCGGAGGTAGAGCAGCCATTTTCCAGGCCCTCTCCGGGCTGGCAGCTTCGGCCGTGGGATGCGTCTGACCGTGTCCTCCTCACATCGCAGGATGCGAGCGACCTCGGTGAGGGTCAGGACATCATCATCATGCCAAGCGATCCTCCGAGATCGAACTCGGGCGCTATGGGCGGCGGGGGTAGAACGAAGAAAAGACAAGGCAGGCCAGCGGTGTGGGACGAAGCTGGCAACCCCTGTAACCACATATCTGGGCCGCGCACTATTAATCGGTTGCAACCGGTTGCAACGCTCGCCGGGCGTGCCACGACGGCTTCCATCCCTAGTCGGCACGCTCGCCCTGCTCGTCCGGACGTTGGCAACACTTGGCAACGCCGATAGCGCAGCATGGGTTTGCCTCAGTCGGGGCCAAACTAACCCATTGCAATGTCGAGGAAAAATGGTGGACGCGACAGGGATTGAACCTGTGACCCCTACGATGTCAACGTAGTGCTCTCCCGCTGAGCTACGCGTCCGCCGTGGCGGTTCCGGCAGGGCCGGTCCGGGAAGGCGCGGTCTATAACCCGGCGGTCGCGCGCCTCGCAAGGGGCAATCCTGCGCTCAAGCAGCGAGCCACCGAGTGGCGAGCGTTAGCGCGACCAGGATGCGCTCAGGCAGAGAGCCGCCGCGCGGCGAGCGGTAGCGCCGGCAAAAGACCGCGTCAGGCAGCAGCCACCATCTTCTCGACTTCGCTGACGAGGTCGCGCAGGTGGACAGGCTTGGACAGGACCTTGGCCTGGGGACTGGCCTGGGCCGCAGACAGGGCCACGGCGGCGAAGCCGGTGATGAACATGATGCGCAGACCCGGCTGGCGGGCGGCGGCGACGCGGGCGACCTCGATGCCGTCGGCGCCGGGCATGACGATGTCGGTCAGCAGCAGGTCGTAGGGGCCGTGTTCGAGCGCGTCGATAGCGTCGTCGCCGTTCTCGCAATCGACGACCTCGTGACCGGCGCGCTCCAGCGCCCGGGTCAGAAAGCCCCTCAGGGAGCCGTCGTCTTCCGCCAGCAGGATGCGCGCCATGCCCGATCGTTCCTCTCTCGTTGTGGCCACGCTAGGCCGGGAACGGTAAACCGGCGATGAAATTCGCCATGAAGATCGGAGCTGGTCTCGTGGCGGTTGGGGAAAAACAGTCTATGGCGAGGGCCATGACCGCGGTTCCCGTCCCCGATCCGGCCGACCGTCCGCCGCCGTTCGTGGTGCATCCGGCGATCGGCGTGCGCGGGCCGATGGTGTTCGCCTCACCGCATTCCGGCGGCTGGACCCCGGCGGACATGGGCCACAGCCCTGCCCTGTCGTCCATGACGCTGCGCAGCGCGGAGGACGTCGGCGTCGACCACCTCGTCGCCGCAGGTCCGCGTTTCGGGGCACCCCTGCTCGCAGCGCGGGTCTCGCGAGCCTACATCGACCTGAACCGGGCACCGGACGAGCTGGACGCGGCCCTGATCGACGAGGTCGAGGGCGCCACGTCCGCCAAGGTAGCAGCGGGGTACGGGGTCATCCCGCGCCGGGCCGGCGATGGCGCCGAGCTCTATGGTCGGCGGCTGTCGGCAGACGAGGCGCTGACCCGTCTGTCGAATGTCCACGCGCCCTATCATGCCGCCCTGGAAGCACTGATGATCGAAAGCCGGGCGCGGCACGGTCTCGCCCTTCTGATCGACTGGCACTCCATGCCCTCCCGGGCGACGGGCGCGGGTGTCGGAAAGAGGGGAGCCCGCGGGGTCGACATCGTTCTCGGCGACCGACACGGCTCGGCAACGCGGGCGGGGGTTACACGGCGGATCCGGAGTCTCTTCGAGGCCGAGGGGCTGACGGTCGCGCTCAACACCCCCTATGCCGGCGGCTACGCCACCCAGCGCTGGGGTAGGCCGGATGAGGGGTTCCAGGCGATGCAGGTCGAGATCAACCGCGCCCTCTATCTGGACGAGGCGGCGCTGGAGCCGTCAGCGGACCATGATCGGTTCCAGGGTCTGCTGACCCGAGTGATCGCAGCCCTATCGCGTGAGACCTGGCCGCGCTGAGACCGAAAAAAAGCCGCGCCCGAGGGCGCGGCATTAAAGTCTATAGGGAGGAAACGCCCAGGAAGGGCAAGACGCCCGGAGGCGTCGACGGTTAAGTTAGGTTGCAACGCACAATGCGTCAAGGCGCTTTGATCGTCGCGGGATCACGCCACGTTACAGGTCGTTCGTGCTTTCAGGCGGGCATGTAATCGCTTTCAGCGCAAAGCGCTTCCACCCAGCGAGCCCGCAGTGTTTGTTGCGATGCAATAGTCACTTGCTGCGTTGTCGATCCACCTCGATCAACCGCCGCGCCATGCGAATGGCGCGCGCCGCCGGCGACCCGGACTGGCGCCACACCAGCAAGGTGAAGGCCGACACCACACCCGCGCACAGCCAGAGCGGCCCGAACAGCCATGCGGCCGCCGCGAGCGCGAAGTAGTAACCGCGAACGCCTTGGCTGAAGGCTCCCAGCGCTGGATTGAGCACGTCCGCCGTCGCCTGGCCGAAGGCGTCGCGGTCGGCCTCGGTCGTGATCTCGGGCGCGGCCCCGATCATGGCGAGCGCATAGTTCATCTGGCGGATCGACCAGATGAAATCGAGCAGCCCCCGCGCCAGACACAGCAGTACGAGGCCCAGCTTGGCCTCGAGCAGTGGCAGGGGCACATCCTCGGCACCGACCGCGGAAAAGCCCTGCAGCGCCTGGTCTCCGCCGAACAGCACGCTGGCCACGCCCGCGATCAGCAGCAGGTTGGACGAGGCGAAGAAGGAGCCTGAGTTGATCGAATGTCCCAGCAACTGGCTGTCCAGTAGCCGGACCTCGCGTCGGGTCATGGCCGTCATCCAGGCGTGGCGGACGGTCAGCATGTCGTCGTTCAAGGAGCCGCTGCGCTTGGCCAGCAGCCTCAGCAGCGGCTCATAGGCCAGCCAGCATAGAAAAAAGAGGGACAGGCCCAACCAATCCAGTACCGTCATTTCGAAGCGCGCCTCCGTGACTGCGTCACCGCCCGCGCTTGCCGCGAGGCGCTTGGAGGCTTATCACGCCCGGCCTCGCTTCGCAGTCGCACAATCATCCAGGGCAATCGCCATGAACCTCGACGCCATCCCCGTCGGTCCCAATCCGCCCTGGGACCTGAACGTCGTCATCGAAATCCCGCAAGGGGGTCTGCCGGTGAAGTATGAGATGGACAAGGCGTCGGGGGCCCTGTTCGTCGACAGGTTCCTGCACACGGCGATGTACTATCCGGGCAACTACGGCTTCGTGCCCCACACCCTGGCCGACGACGGCGACCCCTGCGACGTGATCGTGCTGAACCCGACGCCGGTGGTGCCGGGCTGCGTCATCCGTTCGCGCCCCATCGGCGTGCTGATGATGGAAGACGAGGCTGGGGGCGACGACAAGATCCTTGCCGTGCCGGTGGATGCGCTTCATCCCTACTACACGGACATCGCCAGCTACCGGCAGCTGCCGACCATCATGGTCGAGCAGATCGAGCACTTCTTCACCCGCTATAAGGACCTGGAGAAGAACAAGTCGGTCCGGGTCAAGCGCTGGGGCGACGCGGGCGAAGCCGCCGAGCTGATCGCCCGTGGTGTTATCGCCTACCGCGAGGCCGAGAGGGCAGGCGGCAAGGCGGCCAACGCCGCCTGACCTCAAGGGGGATTTCTGAAATGAAAAGGGCCGGAGCGGATCGCCGCTCCGGCCCTCTTTACGTCACCAGATGCGGACGCGCTCGTCGGGCGCCAGGTAGTAACGCTGGCCGGGCTGGACGTTGAAGGCGTCGTACCAGGCGTCGATGTTGCGCATAGGGCCGATCACGCGGAACTCGGCTGGGCTGTGGCTGTCGGTCGCGACCTGGTTCCTCAGGAAGTCGTCGCGGCCCTTGGTCTGCCAGACCTGGGCCCAGCCCAGGAACACCCGCTGGTCGCCGGTGAAACCGTCGATCACCGGCGCGGGCTGGCCGTTCAGCGACAGGTGGTAGGCTTCCAGTCCCACCGCCACGCCGGCGGCGTCGCCGATGTTCTCGCCCATCGTCAGCCCGCCCTGGACGTTATAGCCGGGCAGGACCTCGTACTGGTCGTACTGAGCACCCAGTCGCGCCGTCAGGGCCTCGAAGTTCGCCCGATCCTCGGGCGTCCACCAGCTGCGCAGCACGCCGTCTCCGTCGGACTTGGAGCCCTGGTCGTCAAAGCCGTGGCCGATCTCGTGGCCGATGACGCCGCCGATGCCGCCATAGTTGACCGCCGGGTCGGCGTTGGGGTCGAAGAAGGGCGGCTGCAGGATCGCGGCCGGGAAGACGATCTCGTTGTTGGTGGAGTTGTAATAGGCGTTCACTGTCTGGGGCGTCATACCCCACTCGGCCTTGTCGACCGGATCGTTCAGACGGTTCAGCTGGTACTCCCAGCGGAAGCGACCGGCCCGCTCGGCGTTGCCGAACAGGTCGTCCGGACGGATCTCCAGCGCGCTGTAATCGCGCCACTCATCGGGATAGCCGATCTTGACCGTGAACTTGGCCAGCTTCTCCTGAGCGGCCGCCTTGGTCTCGGCGCTCATCCAGTCATAGGTCTCGATCCGCTGCGACAGGGCGCGACGCAGGTTGGCGACCAGTTCCTCCATCTGCGCCTTCCACTCGGGGGGGAAGTATTCGGCGACATAGGCGCGACCCACCGCCTCGCCCAAGGCACCCTCGGCAAAGGAGATGGCCCGCTTGTCTCGCGCCCGTTGCTCAGGCTGGCCCTGCAGGTCGCGCGAGCGGAACGCCCATTGCGCGTCCGAGAAGCGGCGCGACAGCCGCGGCGCGGCCTGGTCGGTGGTGTGGAAGGCCTGCCACGCGCGCAGCGTCTCGACCGGGGTGTCCGCATAGATCGCGGCAATAAGGGGCATCGCCGTGTTCTGGCGCACGATCAGGCGGGGAATCTCGCCTAGCCGCGCCGCGCCGAAATAGCCGGTCCAGTCGAAGCCCGGTGCGTAGGCGACGAGCTGCTGGATGGTGTATTCGTTGTAGGTGCGGTCGCGATTGCGGCTCTCGATCGGGGTCCAGTGGGCCTGGGCGATCGCGGTCTCCAGCGCCACGATGCGCTCGGCGTTGCCGGCCGGATCGTCCCAGCCGATCATCTCCAGCATGCGGGCGACATAGGCCTGATAGAGGACCTTCTTCTCCGCATAGAGCGGTGACAGGTAATAGTCGCGGTTGGGCAGGCCCAGACCCGCCTGGCCGGCCGAGACCACATAGCGGTTCGGCGACTTCTGGTCGGTGGTGATGCCGGTGGCGAAGAAGGAGGCGCCGAGCCCGCCGATGGTCGAGCCCATATAGGCCGACATGGCCTCTTGGCTGTCGACGGCGCGGATGCGGGCCAGATACGGCTGGAGCGGCTGGGCGTCGAGCGCCTCGATGCGGGCCTCGTCCATGTAGCTGCGATAGGCGTCGGCGATCTTCGCCTCGTCCGAACCGGGCGTCAGATCGGTGCGGGCCAGCAGGCCGTCGATCATGGCCTTCATGCGGTTGTCCGACAGTTCGCGCAGCAGGGCGAAGGAGCCGTAGCTGGAGCGATCCGAAGGGATCACCAGTCGGTCGAGCGCCGCGCCGTTGGCATAGCGCTGGAAGTTGTCGCCGGGCAGCACCGACGTATCCATGCCCGCCGTGTCGAAGCCCCAGGTCCCGTAGCGAGGCGCCTCGATGCCCTGCCAACCGGTCGCGCCCTCGGCGGTCTGGGCGGCCGGGAAGATCGACCAGACCGTGCAGGCCTCGTCGACGCAGGCGTGGTCATGTTCCGGGCCGCGCGCGAGGGCGACGGAGGGCAGCAGCATCGCGCCGATGGCGGCGCCGAGCAGAAGCGACTTCATGGGAGTTTCCTGGAGGTTTCGACATCCGGCGCCACGGACCGGGCGCTTCCTTTCGACCCTACGCCGCGAAGGCAGGCCGCAACCTTAAAAATCCTTCATCTTTGCGGGAGCGGCGTCAGGAAGGATCAGCGGCGCGATGACGTATGTGCCTTACGGTGTCATATCCGGCCGATGCGCGGGGATTGTCGATCGACCGAGAGGACGCCTATCCTCCCGGCGGGGCGGGGGAAACATCGTGAGCGAAATAGTCACCGAGGATGCAGAACAGCCGGTCGATGACCCGTTCGCGGCCCTGGTGGAGGTCTTCGCGGGACGCCGCGCCCTGTTGCTGGAAGATGATCCCGCTCTGGCCGAACATGTGGCCGAGCGCCTGCTGAGCGCCGGCTTTTCGACGGTGGACCGGTTCGACGCCGGCGAGGCCGCGCTGGAGGCCGCCCGCACCCAACCCTACGACGTGCTCATTCTGGATCGGCTGACGGCGGGGCTGGACGGGCTGGAGATGCTGAAGCGGCTGCGCTCGGCGACGGGGGCTTCCACCGACGCGCCCGCCCTGATGCTGACGGCGCTTACCGGCGAGCGTCAGAAGGTCGAGGGCTTGCTGGGCGGGGCCGACGACTATCTGTCCAAGCCCATCGGCGACGAGGAGCTGCTGGCCCGGATCGCCGCCCAGCTGCGCCGCGTGGCCCGTCGCGCCAAGCCGGTTTCCACCGACCTGACCAACGGGCCGTTCCGGCTGTCGCCCGGCGCCCGCACGCTGAAGCTCAAGACGGCCGAGGGCGAACGGCTGATCGATCTGTCCCCGCTGGAGTTCGCCATCGTCTCGGAGCTGATGACCGCGCGCGGTCAGCCGGTGACCAAGACCATGTTGTGGGACCGCTGCTGGGTCGAGTGGACCTTCCTGCCGGACAACTTCGTGAATATCATCGACGCGCGCATCTCCGCGCTGCGGCGTCGGCTCAAGGAACAGGCTCCCGAGATCGGCGAGGACCTGCACCCCCTGATCGTCTCGGCGCGCAGTCAGAGCCTGGTGTTCCGCGACCTGGACGCGGCGTGATCGGGACAGCCCTGTGAGTTTGGCGCAGTGACCCGCTGGGCCCAGTTTCGCCGACGGCTGGATCTGTCGGCCCCGGTGGCCTGGCTGGGCCGGCGAACCACAACCGAACTCGCCTCGGCTCTGGCCATCCTCGCGGCTGTGGCGCTTTCGGGATCGCTGATGATCACGGGCCGGGCGGCCCAGTTGGACCAGCGCCAGCAGGCGGCGCTGGCCGCGCTCGCCGACTTCGCCGCCATCGCCGTCAAACTGCCCCCGGATGTGGCCATGGACGCGGCGTCCATGACCGAGGCGGACGCGGCCTATCTGTCCGCGGTCCTGACCGCCTTTCAGGACGGTCCCAGCCGCGAGGCCACAACGCTGGAGGAAACCTGTCGGACCGGCCGGGGCGGGGCGGGCGTGCGCCTAATCCGTGCACCGGTCGGCAAGCCGGCCGGTCTGGCGGCGCTGGAGACGGCCCGAACCACCCGGCTGACCGGGCTCGGACCGAATGTCTATCTGGTCCGCCTGGCTCCCGGGGAGCTGTGCCTCAACCGGGCCGTGGAGGCCGTGATCGTGCGGCGGTCCGTCGGCGCGCTGGAGGTCACGGTTGGCCGGGTCGTCGATCCGGCAGGTTCGGCCTGGCGCCTTGCCGTGCTGGCTGTCTTCGGCGTCGGCGTTTTGATCCTGGCAGCGGGACTAACAGCCGCGACGTTCGCCCGGCGGCGTCTGACGACCGCCCTGGCCAAGGTCAGCAAGGCGCTAGACCGGGCCGCTGTGGGAGACTTCTCCTATCGCGCGCCAGAGGTATCCGTCGCCCCGGAGCTCACCGAGCTGTCCGGCCAGGTCAACCGCACGCTGGATCGACTCGATGAACTCCTGACCTGGTTGCGGGACTCCGCCGACCAGTTGGCCCATGACTTCCGTACGCCGCTGGCACGGGCGACCGCCCGTCTCGACCAACTGGCGGCCAGCGACGACGCCCGAACCCGCGCCCGTCTGATCCGTGAGGCGCGTCAGGATCTGGCCGACATTTCCCGCGCCATGACCGAGGCCATGGCTCTGCGCGACGGCGAGGCCTGGTCGTTCGAGAGCGTCCGCCTCGATACCCTCGCCCAGGCCGCGGTCGAACTCTATGAACCCATCGCCGAGCAGCGCGGCGTCCGCCTCAGCGCGGAGGTCGAGCCGGTTGCGGTGCTCGGGGTGCGGTCCCTGCTCCAGCGCGCTGTCGCCAACCTCGTGGACAATGCGGTCAAGTTCTCGCCCGACGGAGGAGCAGTGATCATCCGCGCCCGGCCCACCGACGACGGTCCGATCCTCAGCGTGTCTGATCAGGGGCCTGGCATGGGCAAGGCCGCCTCCGCGCCCGACAGCCACGGCATGGGTCTGGCCTTCGTGCGCGCCAGCCTGCGCCGCCACGGCGCGCGCATGACGATTGATGACGCCGCGCCGGGGACCA
The DNA here is from genome assembly GCF_000701445.1 of Brevundimonas bacteroides DSM 4726. Lineage (GTDB taxonomy): Bacteria > Pseudomonadota > Alphaproteobacteria > Caulobacterales > Caulobacteraceae > Brevundimonas > Brevundimonas bacteroides. The sequence continues at coordinate 27,936 of NZ_JNIX01000013.1, read as the reverse complement.
TCGTCACGGCGCATTTCGCAAGATAGGCTCGCTGAAAGACATCGAGGGGGACCACCGTGAACCGCACCTGCTTCCTGGCGACAACCGCCATCGTTCTGCTGATGACTGGCGCGGCGTCGGCCCAGACCGCGCCGGAGTTTCCCCTGCCGTACGACAGCCAGCGCGGCGTGTTCAGCTTCGCCACCGGGCTTGAGCGGTCCCTGCCGGCGGTGGTCCGGGTGACGACGCTGGGCAACTCCACCGGCCCCTCGCGCGACGGGTCCGAACCTACGGCCGTGTCCGGCGGCTCCGGCGTCATCATCGACGCGGACGAGGGCATCATCGTCACAAACAACCACGTCATCGAGGGGGGGCAGAAGTTTCGCGTCGACCTGTCCGACGGCCGTCTGCTGGACGCCGAACTCATCGGCGCCGACCTGGCGACCGACCTCGCGGTGCTGCGCATCTCTGCTGGCGGCCTTGCCGAGGTGGAGACCGTCGATTCTGACACGCTGCGCACCGGCGATCTCGCCTTCGCCGTCGGCTATCCGCTTGGCCTCGACCAAACCCTGACCATGGGCGTCATCTCCGGCCTTGGCCGCTCGGGCATGGGCGACGCGGTCGAGGACTACATCCAGACCGACGCGGCGGTGAACTCGGGCAACTCCGGCGGCCCGTTGCTGGACAGCCGCGGACGGCTGATCGGCATCAACACCTCCATCCTGTCGGGCGACTTCTCGGGGGGCAACGACGGCATCGCGTTCGCCGTGCCGACCCGCATCATGCGGTTTGTGGTCGAGCAGCTGCGCGCCAATGGACAGGTCACGCGCGGCCGGATCGGCGCGACCTTGGGCTCGCTCACCGCCGAGCGCGCGGTTGAGTTGGGCCTTGGCTTTGTTCGCGGCGCTATCGTGGAGGATGTGGTTCCCGGATCGCCCGCCGATCGCGCGGGCCTGCTTCGCGGCGATGTCATCACCCGCATCCAAAACCGGCCGGTCGCCAACGCCGGTTCGGTCCAGGCGGTGGTCGGCATCGCGCCTCCCGGAACGGCCCTGACGCTCGTCTATCTCCGCGACGGGGTCGAAGGGAACGCCTCCATGACCGTCGAGGTCTCCGAACCCGACGCCGTGCAGATCGGCGCGACCGAGATTCAAGCCTTCGGCGCCAGCTTCGCCTCGACACCATCCGGCATCCAGGTTCAAGCCGTCGAGGGCGGTTCGGCGGCGGCCGCCGCCGACCTGCGCGCCGGCGACATCGTCACCGAGGTTGGAGGCCGTCGGATCGACAGCCTGGCGACGCTCGGGGCCCGGCTGGACGATCGGGGCAACCCCGTCCTGACCGTCACGCGCGGCGAGGACGAGGTCGAGGTGCGGATCGGCGGCTGATCCAGGTCAGACCGGGTCGCCGGCCGCGCCCGCCGGGCTGAGCTTCCATCGGATCCTGGTTTCGGCATCGGTGCGGGCCGACCCGCGCACCACGACCTGCAGCGAGCGCCGCGTCAGCCCATCCTCGACGTGCACCGACGGTTCGATGGCCACGTCGGGTCCATCGGTCCTGAACCACCAGCCCCGGCCGGAATGACCGCGCAGCAGGATGGAGCGCCGATCCCGCGCCAGCGACGCCTGCGCCCCCGGCTCCAGATGGAAACGCACCGCATAGGGGGCCGCGATCTGGCGCACCTGGCCGCGCTGTTCCGGGCAGGGATGAAGACGCTCCTCGGCCCGCAGTTCGTCCAGCCGCTGGTCCAGATAGAGCCGCCGCTGATGCAGCAGGCCGTAGGGCGCGGCCCAGGCGTCGTGCTCGACCTCCAGCCACACGGCGCCTTCGGCATCGCGCCGCTCGACAGTCGTCTTCCACGGGCGGCCATAGAGGCGCGGCCCCAGCAGCTCGGCCTTCCAGCCTCCGAGAGGTTCGGCGAAGGCCGTCTCGCCCAGCGTCAGGGTCGAGTGCCCCGGCGACAGCCGCAGACCCTGGCGATCGGGCGCGCGGGGCGTCCAGCCGCAGCCGGTGATCAGTCGGTCCTTGCCGCAGACAATCTCGAGCGCGAGCGGCTGGGCGCAGGCGGTCTCGGACCAGGCCCCCTTGGCCGGAGGCCCTGCGTCGGTGACCACGGTCAGCAGGGGCGAGCGGATGCGCGCCAATCCACCGATCGTGCCCGTGGCCCCGCCCGGCGTGTCGGCATGTTCGTCATGGGCGCGGGCCGCCGCGACCCGGGCGATCGTGGACGGGCCGCCGCCCTGCATGGCGGTCAGTCGCCCGTCGGGCAGGACCTGCAGCCTCAAGGCCGTGGTCAGGCGCACGATTGCCCCCGACACCGCCTCGGGCGGGGGCTCGGAAAGCTGCGCCAGGGCCTCGTTCAGGGCCAGCAGGTCGAGCAGGAGCTCCAGACCCGCTTCGGGGCTTCTGGAGGCATGCGATCCGTCGCCGGCCACGGTCGCGCGCAGAGCACTGCCCAACCGCCCAAGCGCCGTCCGGCGGATGCGCTGGCCCGGCGTCCCGGCCAGCACCGCCCCCGCGAGCGCCGACGCCACCAGCCGCTCAGCCTGTCCGGCCAGCCCGCCCGGCGGACGCAACAGCTGCCGCGCCTGACGGCCGAGGATGTCGGCCAGCCGGAAGCGGTCCCCGTCGTTCGCCACCCCCCCCATGCGCCGCGCCGCGCAGGCCAGGTTGAAGGTCCGCCGCGCCAGGATCTGCGGGTCCCAAGCGAAGGGCGACCAACGCGCGAAGGTCTGGGCCCAGGCCAGCGTCAGCCTCAGCGCCTCTCGCGCGCCCCGCTCCTCGTGGAGCATGAGCGAGGGGAGCCAGGTGAAGGCGTGCAGGTCCGTCGCGAAGGCCTTAGACGGGCTCGGTCGATTCCACGGATCGCCGCCGCTCTCGACCTCCATATGGGTCCCGGCGAGGTGGAACTTGCCCGACAGGATCGCCTTGCCGACGGCGCCGTCCACGGGGCGGAAGTCGCGCGGCGAGGCGGCGAAGGCCACCGCCTTTCCGGCCGCCAGCGTCTGGGCATAGCCCGGCAGGCCATACAGCTCGATCCACATCTGCCGCGTCAGCATGCGCCCGGCAATCGCGGGCCACAGTTGCGGACCGGTCGTCACGCCCGCGCTCTTGACCGGCGTGCGCATGGGCGCGCCCCTCAGGCCGGGGATGGCGTCGGGGCCCACGGACGGGCTCGACCGCTCCGCGAAGGGCCCGATGGGGTTCAAGCCGGAATGCCCTTCAACGCCGCGATGTTGGCGGCATAGGCCGACGATCCGCCCCTGAAGACGGCCGTCCCGGCGACCAGGGCGTCGGCTCCGGCGGCGACGCAGGCCCCGGCGTTTGCCGCCGTTACACCTCCGTCGACCTGCAGGTGCGCCTTCGATCCGGCCGCATCCAGCAAGGCCCGGGTCCGCTCGATCTTCCTCAGCGCGCTGTCGATGAAGGACTGGCCGCCGAAGCCAGGGTTGACCGACATCAACAGCACGAGGTCGACCAGATCGATGACCTCCTCCAGGACGCCCAGCGGCGTACCGGGGTTCAGCACCACCCCCGCCTTGGCCCCCAGTTGGCGGATGCGACCCAGCGTGCGGTGCAGGTGTGGACCGCTCTCGGGGTGCACGGTCAGGATGTCGGCACCGGCGGCGCGATAGGCCTCCAGCCACGGATCGACCGGCGCGACCATCAGGTGGACGTCGAACGGCAAGGTCGTGTGCGGTCGCAGCGCCTTCACCACATCAGGCCCGATGGTGATGTTGGGCACGAAGTGACCGTCCATCACGTCGACGTGAACCCAGTCGGCCCCCGCCGCCTCGATCGCGGCGACCTCTTCGCCCAGTTTGGCGAAGTCCGAAGCGAGGATGGACGGGCAGATCAGGGGAGGGCTGGCCATGCCCTGCGATTAGGCCGCACGGGCCGCGCGGGCAAGCGTCGGCGCGCCTTTCGACCCGGCGGGTTGGCTTCCCGGCCTCGCGCCACTAGGTTCCGCGCCAACCGGCCGCCCCCCGCGGCCACCATAGTCTTCAGGAGACCCGCCATGGACGACCTGGCCCCCCGCGCGACCACCGCCGCCAAGGACAATCCTTTGGGCGTCGATGGCTTCGAGTTCGTCGAGTTCACCGGTCCCGACCCCCAGGCGATGATCCGCCAGCTGGAGGTGCTGGGCTTCGTCCAGACCCACCGCAATCCGGCCAACGGCGTGGTCCGCATGAAGCAGGGCGACATCACCTTCCTGGTCCACACCGATCCCAAGGGTCACGCCGGCGAGTTCGCCAGGGACCACGGCCCGTCCGCCAACGGCATGGCCTTCCGCGTCGCCGACGCCAGGGCCGCCTATGACGGCGCCGTGGCTCGCGGCGCCCATTCGGCCGAGATGCACGACGGCGGGGCGCTCGGGCCCGGCGCCTATGTGCTGCGCGGCATCGGCGGCTCGCTGCTCTATCTGATCGACGCCTATGGCGAAAACGGCTCGCTCTACGACGGCTGGGACGAGATCGAGGGCTGGGAAGAGGCCGAGCGCAAGAACAACGTCGGCCTGCATCTGCTGGACCACCTGACCCACAACGTCCGTCGCGGACAGATGCGGACCTGGTCCGGCTTCTATGGCGAGGTCTTCGCCTTCGAGGAGCAGAAGTATTTCGACATCAAGGGCAAGGCGACGGGCCTGTTCTCGCAGGCGATGATCGCGCCCGACCGCGCCATCCGCATCCCCCTGAACGAGAGCCAGGACGAAAACTCCCAGATCGAGGAGTTCCTGCGGCGCTACAACGGCGAGGGCATCCAGCACATCGCCCTGGCCACCGACAACATCTTCGAGACGGTCGAGACGCTGAAGGAACGCGGCGTGCCCTTCCAGGACACGATCGAGACCTACTTCGAACTGATCGACAAGCGCCTGCCCAACCACGGCGAGGACGTGGCCCGGATGCGCAAGAACCGCATCCTGATCGACGGATCCGACGAAGACGGCCTGCTGCTGCAGATCTTCACCCAGGACATGTTCGGCCCGATCTTCTTCGAGATCATCCAGAGGAAGGGCAACCAGGCCTTCGGCGAGGGCAACTTCCAGGCCCTGTTCGATTCCATCGAGCTGGACCAGATCCGTCGCGGCGTCATCAAGGTCGACGCGAATTAAGATCGCGCCTCCTCACTGGCTGCCCTTCCTAGGCCCGCTGGCCGCCGCGGTCGTCGGCGGGCTGGTGGGCCAATTCGGCCTGGGCGGCGGCTTCTGGACCGTGCTGGTCGCGGCGCTGGTCGGCGGTTTTGCGCCGATCGTGGCCTATCGCCTGTGGAAATGGTCCCACCACCGGCACGAGCCGTAGCACAGCGTCTGCAAGATCTCGATGCACTCCTGGCCGCGCTGAAGCAATGCCCGGCACCCATAACCTAAGCGTCCTCGTCGAACTTCCGGCTTACGAGATCCACCAGCGCCATGACTGCCTCCGCGGCGTCAGCCCCCTCGGCCTTGATCTCGATGTAGCATCCGTTTCCCGCGCCGAGCATCAAAAGACCCATGATGGAACGGGCGTCGACCGTGACGCCATCGCGGGTGACGGTGATCTCGGCCTCGAAACTGGAGGCCAGCTTGACGAACTTGGCCGACGCGCGGGCGTGCAGACCCCGCTGGTTGCAGATGCCGACCGAACGCGACGCCGTCATTTTTCGCCTGCCAGCACCCAGGACGCCACGGAAATGTATTTGCGCCCCGCCTCCTGGGCATGGGCGACGCAAGCCTCCAGGCTCTCGCGACCGCGCACGCTGGCCAGCTTGATCAGCATGGGCAGGTTCAGGCCGGCGATGACCTCGGCGTGGGTCTGTTCCATGACCGAGATGGCCAGGTTGGACGGCGTGCCGCCGAACATGTCGGTCAGCAGGATGACACCCTCGCCGTCGTCGACGGCGGCTGCGGCGTCGACGATGTCGCGACGGCGACGCTCCATGTCGTCGTCGGGTCCGATGCATATGGCCGCGACCCCGCGCTGGGGGCCGACGACGTGCTCCATCGCCGACAGGAATTCCGAGGCCAGACCTCCGTGGGTGACGATCACGAGGCCGATCATGAAGGCGTCTTCAAGGGTGAAGCATCCCGCAGTGACGCCGCCGACGCCCCCCGGGCCAGCGCGCAAGCCGGACGAAATAGAGGAAAATGCGCCAGGATCAAAGACGACGAATCGCGCGGGCGATGATCGCGGTGGCCGAAGCCGGCCGGATGTCGAGCGTCAGGCGGGGCACGACAGCGCCGCCGACCGTGTCATGGTCTTCTTCCGGGTGGCGCTCGACGCCCTCCTGGACGCAGTCGACGATTAGCCAGACGCGGGCGACCGGCAGGTGCCGGGCGGTGACGATGCCCAGGCCCCGCGCCTCGATTCTGCCCGCGATGCGCTCGGCGGGCGCGGCATAGAGGCCATCAGCGGAGGCGAAGACGTGGACGTAGTCGTCGCCCACCAGCCGCCACCCCTGCCCCATCAGACGAAGGGCCACGTCGCTCTTGCCTGCGCCGGACGGCCCTCGCAGCAGGGCGGCGCGCCAGCCATCGGCGCAACACAGGGCCACGGCGGTGGCGTGGACGGGACTCATGCGCGCCGCCCGGTCGTGGGCAGGGCGACCTCGAACCGAGCACCCAGCACGTTGCCGGCTGCATCGGTGCGATTGGAGGCGGTGACGCGGCCGCCGTGCGCCTCCACGATCTGGCGCACGATCGAAAGGCCAAGGCCGGAGTTGGCCCCGAAGGCCGTTCCCTTGGGCCGTGAGGTGTAGAACCGTTCGAACACCGTCTCGAGGTTTTCGGGCGGAATGCCCGGACCGTCATCCTCGACCAGCACGCGCAGCGGGCGCCCGGGGTCGCTGTCGTCGCGGCGGACCGTCAGGCGGACGTCGGAGCCCTCGGGACTGAAGGAGCGGGCGTTGTCGATCAGATTGCGGAACACCTGACCCAGCGGGCCGTCCTGGCCCAGAACCCCGGTCGATCCGGCGGCGGTGATGCTCAGCCGGACCGGGGCCTCGCCGGGTTTGGACGTGGTGTCGTAGACGCCAACGATATCGGTCAGGAGCGTCGTCAGATCGACCGGACGCGGCCGTTCGCGCGACAGCTCCGCATCCAGGCGCGATGCGTTGGAGATGTCGGTGATCAGGCGATCCAGCCGCCGCACATCCTGTTGCAGCACCCGGGCCAGCCGCTCGCGCTGGGCAGGGTCCTTGACCAGATCGAGCGTTTCCAACGCCGAGCGGATGGACGTCAGCGGGTTCTTGATCTCATGCGCCACATCGGCGGCGAAGCGTTCGATGGCGTCCATGCGCGCCGACAGGGTCTCGGTCATGGATTCCAGCGACCGGGCCAGATCGCCGATTTCGTCCTTGCGCTCCTCCAGATCGGGCAAGGAAATCGCGCGGGCGCGCTGGAGCTTGACCTGATCCGCCGCCGCCGAAAGCCGCATGACGGGCCGCGCCACGAACAGATGCAGCAGCAAGGACGCCAGCAGATTCACCGCCAGCGCTACCAAGGCGAAGGGAAGCAGCGCGCGGCGTTGGGCGTCCAGGATTTGATCGACGTCGCCGACCTCAAGCGTCAGGACGCCGAGCACCTGCTGAACATGGCGCACGGGCAAGGAGACGGAGACGACGCGACCGCCGGTCTCGGAGCGCCGCACAGTGGCCTGGGGCACGCCCAGCAACGCAGCCTCGATCTCTGCCCCCAGAGCCTCGTTGGCCAGGGCGAGAGTTTCCCGTTCTGCTTCGGTGCCGGAGGGCGGGGCCACGGGCTTGCCGGCAGGGTTGGCAGGCGGAAGCGGGTTGCCCGGAATGGCGTCGGTCACTGACAGGCTGTCGGACACAAGCAACCCGTCGGCGTCATAGAGGCGCGCCCTCTGGCCGCTCGGGATGAAGTTGTCCCTCAGCCACTGGCTGGCGGCGATGGGGTCCAGCGCCGGGGAAGGCTCGCCGCGCGTGATGCCCAGTTGACCCAGAACGTTGGACAAGAGCTCGGCCTGGACGCGCAGGCTCTCCTGTCTGGCCTGGACCAGCCCCCGGTTCCATTCATTGAGGGCCAGCGCCCCGCCGAACAGGATCAGGAGGCTGAGCAGGTTGAGCGCCAGAATCAGTCCGCCCAGCCGCGAACCGCCGAAGCGGATCAGGCGTCGGCCGGACGGGCGGTCTTCGGCGGTTTCCGAAGGATCAGCTCTCGCGGTATCGATAGCCGACGCCATACAGGGTCTCGATGGCGTCGAACTCAGGGTCGACGACCCGGAACTTCTTGCGCATGCGCTTGACGTGGCTGTCGATGGTGCGGTCGTCGACATAAACCTGGTCGTCGTAGGCGGCGTCCATCAGGTTGTCCCGGCTCTTCACGAAGCCGGGCCGCTGGGCGAGCGCCTGAAGCAGCAGGAACTCGGTGACGGTCAGCTTCACCGGCTTGCCGTCCCAGGTGCTCTCGTGGCGCGCCGGGTCCATGACCAGCTTGCCGCGGCGGATCGCCTTGCCCGAGGATTCCGCCGAGGGTTCGGGCTCGCCGCCGTCGCCGCCCGAGCGGCGCAGCAGGGCCTTGACCCGCTCGATCAGCAGCCGCTGGCTGAACGGCTTGTGGATGTAGTCGTCGGCCCCGAGGTTGAAGCCGAGGATTTCGTCGATCTCCTCGTCCTTGGACGTCAGCATGATCACCGGGATCTGGCTAGTCTGGCGCAGGCGGCGCAGCACCTCCATGCCGTCCATGCGAGGCATCTTCACATCAAGAATGGCGAGGTCCGGCGGCGTCTGCTCGAGCGCCTCCAGACCCGTGGCCCCGTCGTGATAGGCGACCACCTTGTGGCCGTGGCTTTCCAGCGCCAGCGAGACCGAAGCCACGATGTTCTCGTCGTCGTCCACCAGGGTGATGTTGGCCAAGTCCGTCTCCTTGTCGCAGCCTCGGACGCGCCGCCCGGGGCCTATCAACGCACGTCAAGCGTAACCGTTCGCCCGAGATCGGGGTGACATTACGGCCACAGTGTCGTTGTGGCCAGATTTGGGGCGTCGAAACCGGAACTTAAAGCCTTCGGTTCACCATGAACGGCCAACAGCGGACCCAAAAATGGCCGGACCCGTCCACTACGAGATCTATATCCGCAAGACCGCGCCGGCGCCCTGGACGCTGATGCAGGCGACCGAGAACCGCCAGCAGGCGATAGAGGTGGCCGAGGAGACGCTCGCCGACAAACGGGCCGTGGCCGTGCGCGTGACCAAGGAAACGCTCGATCCGGACACGATGGAGTTCAACTCCGTTACGGTCCTGACGCGCGGCGCGCCGGAGGCCCCGAAGAAGCGGGTCGTGGAGGCCGACGACCGGCCGAACTGCATGACGCCGCAGGACTTCTACACCCCACATGCCCGCGAGTTGATCGGCCGGGTGCTGGAGGACTGGCTGGCGCGCAACGGCGTGACGGTGTTCGAGCTGCTGCATCGGCCCGATCTCGTCGAGCGGCTGGAGGCCTCGGGCGTCGAGGTCCAGCACGCCATCCAGAAGGTCGCCATTCCCGAAAGTCAGGCCACGGGCCAGGCGGCGCACGAGCTGATCCGCCACTATCAGAAGCTGGCCGAGACCGCGATGGAGCGGGTCGTCGTGGCGGGCCGCAAGAACCTGTTCCCCGACCTGGCCAACCGGTCGCTGGCGGATGTGGCGCACCGCCTGGCGGGGTCGTCGGACCGCGCCTTTGTCATGGGCGGGGTGATCTCCGGAGCGCTGGCCGGGCTGCGTGGGGCGCGGGCGCGGCTGGAACGGCTGATGGATCTCGCCGACCGCGCGCCGATGGATGGCCCGCCACGCGCACTGGTGATGGTCGGGATCGAACAGATCCTGTGCGAAATGATGGGGTCTCGGACCAGCCTGTCCGAAATCCTCGGCCCGGCGCTGGATCAGGGCGGCAGCCTGGCGGCGGTCGTCCGCATGGTCGCCCCCAGGGAGATCGAGACCCTGATCCGTATGGATCCGAGAATGGCGCTCCTGATGCCCGCCGTCGATGGCCCGGCCGCCCGGCTGGGCGCCCGGCTGGAAGCGGGGGAGTATCCCATCCTGTCGGCGGCGCTGGCGCGGATGGTGCTGCGCGAGCTGATGGGTCCGCGCCGCCTGCGGCCGACCGATGCGCCGGGCGAGATCGACATCCTGCGAACCCTGGCCATGTCGCTGACGGCGACGGCCGGACGGCTGCTGACGCTGGAGGAGGTGCAGAACGCCTTCACCGAGCGGTCGAAGTCCCTGGTCACCGCCGATTTCGTCCAGGCTTACGTCGACCCCTGCGAGACCGTCCTGTGCGAGGCGGAGCAGCTGACCCGGCTGTGCGAGAACGTCACAGGGGTGGCCAACAAGCGCTCCGCCGCGCGCTGGCTGGCGGCCTGCGTGACCTCGCTGCGCTTTGAGCAGGAGATGCGCACCGCGCCCCAGACGGCGGCGCGCAAGCTCCAGGCGCTGGCCCTGCTGCACCGCTCGGTGCGCGCGGCCGCTCTATCAGAGCATGACACCGAACAGATCGGCGGGGCCATCGGCCATGTCGGAGGCGTGGTGGAGGCCGAGGCCAAACTGACCGCCCAGCTGGCCCGCGCGCCCGCGCCGCCGCATCAGAAACTGGCCGCCCTGCTGCGTCTCGCCGCCGGAGAGACCGCCCCCTTCGGCCCCGCCGCCGACCGCGCCAAGGCCGAAGCCATCAAGCTGTTTCGCGCGCCCGAGGCGCGGGCAGCGCTGACGGCGTCACCAGAGCAAATCGCACCGCTGAAGAGCCTCATGAAGGCGGCGGGCCTGGCGGCGTAACGCCTCGTTCGTCCTGCAGCGACTGCGGCAGCCGGTCACGTAGCGCATACCGACGATTGCGGACGACATCCCATCATGGCAAGCGCCACCGTATGGACGCGACCCTGACCACCTATCTGATGCTCGCCGGCGGCCTCGTACTGCTGACGATCGGCGGCGACACCCTGGTGCGCGGAGCCTCGACGGCCGCGAAATCAATGGGCGTCTCACCGCTCCTGATCGGCTTGACCCTGGTGGGCTTCGGCACCTCCACACCCGAGCTGGTGACCAGCATCACGGCTGCAATGGCGGGATCGCCGGGCATTGCAGTGGGCAACATCGTCGGGTCCAACACGGCCAACATCCTTCTGATCCTCGGCGTCGCCGCTCTGATCACGCCGATCCTTGTCGATCGCGCGGCCTTCCGGCGCGACGGATGGATGCTGGTGATCGCCAGCGCGGTCTGCGCCGGGGCGGTGCTGGCGGGCCGCATCGGCTTCATCTGGGGCCTGGGCATGATCGCCCTGCTGATTGCCTACCTCGTGGTCGCCTATCTGGGCGAGCGGTCTGTCGAGGACGCCGAACGGGCCAAGTATGAGCACATCTCGGAAGACGCGCCCGATGCCAGGGGTGGCCTTTGGGCCGGCCTGGGGCTGGCGGTCGTCGGTATCGCCCTGACCATCGGCGGAGCGCGCCTGCTGGTCGACGGGGCGGTGGTCATCGCGCGGGATCTGGGGGTTTCCGACACGGTGATCGGGCTGACTGTGGTGGCGGTCGGAACGTCCCTGCCCGAACTTGTGACCTCTGTCGTGGCGGCTGCGCGCAAGCACGCCGACGTCGCCCTGGGCAATGTCGTCGGCTCGAACATCTACAACGTCCTCGGCATCCTCGGGATCACGGCCATGGTCTCGCCGCTGGATGTGCCGCCCGAGATCGCACGGGTCGACCTGTGGGTCATGCTCGGCGCGACGGCCCTGCTGGTGCTGTTCGTCCGCACGGGCATGAAGATCGTGCGCTGGGAGGCGGGCGTGCTGCTTCTCGCCTACGGGGGCTACATCGCCTGGCTGGCGACGAACGCGGCCTGACCGCGGTCCTAGTGCGCCTCGTCCCAGTTCTTCGCCGCCCTCGCATCGACGACCAGCGGCACCGATAGCGCCACCGCAGGCTCGGCCGCCCTCTCCATGACCCTGCGGATCAGGGGGATGGCGCGCTCGGCCTCGGCGTCAGGGGCTTCGAAGACCAGTTCGTCGTGGACCTGGAGCAGCATCCGGGTTGCCAGACCCGCCTCGCACAGGGCCCCTGGCATCCGCATCATGGCGCGCCGGATGATGTCGGCGGCGGCCCCCTGGATGGGGGCGTTGATGGCCGCGCGCTCGCCGAACTGACGCTCGGCCCCCGATTTGGAGTGGATGGCCGGGATGTGGATCTTGCGGCCGAAGACGGTGGAAACGTAGCCGTTCTGGCGCACCTCGGCGCGGGTCGCGTCCATATAGGCGCGGATGCCGGGGAAACGCTCGAAGTAGGTCTTGATGTAGGCCCCCGCCTCGCCCTGATCGATTCCGAGCTGGGCCGCCAGGCCGAAGGCCGAGATGCCGTAGACGATGCCGAAGTTGATGGCCTTGGCGCGGCGGCGCGTCTCCGGGTCCATCTGCTCGACCGGGACGCCGAACATCTCGGACGCGGTGGCCGTATGGATGTCGATGCCGGCCTTGAAGGCGCGCTTCAGTTCGGGGATGTCGCCGATGTGGGCGAGCAGGCGCAGCTCGATCTGGCTGTAGTCGGCGCTGATCAGGACGTGGCCGTCGCGGGCGATGAAGGCCTGGCGGATCTGGCGGCCCGTCTCGGTCCGGATCGGGATGTTCTGGAGGTTGGGGTCCGAGGAGGCCAGGCGGCCGGTGGTGGCGGCGGCGAGCTGATAGGAGGTGTGGACGCGGTCCGTTTTCTCGTCCATCGCCGCGATCAGGGCGTCGGTGTAGGTGCCCTTCAGCTTGGACAGCTGGCGCCATTCCAGCAGGACGCGGGGCAGTTCGTGGGATTCCGCCAGCGTCTCCAGCGTCGAGGCGCCCGTCTCCCACTGACCGGAGGCGGTCTTCTTGCCGCCCGAAAGATTGAGCTCGCCGAAGAGGATGTCGCCGATCTGCTTGGGGCTGCCGACGTTGAAGGGGCGGCCGGCGAGGCCGTGGGCCTTCTCCTCCAGCTCGGCCATGCGCAGGCCGAACTCCGACGACAGACGACGCAGGCGGTCGGGGTCGATGCGGACGCCTTCCAGCTCCATGTCGGCGAGCACGGCGGGCATGCCGCGCTCCAGCGTCTCATAGACGGTCGCCAGCCCCTCGCGCGCCAGCCGGGGCTTGAGGATGCGCCAGAGGCGCAGCGTCACGTCGGCGTCCTCGGCGGCGTAGCAGGTCGCCGGTTTCAGCTCGACGTGCTTGAAGGATTTCTGGGCCTTGCCGGTCCCCGCCACCGATTTGAACGGGATCGGATCGTGGCCGAGATGCAGGCGGCTGAGCTCGTCCATGCCGTGGCCGTGCAGCCCGCCTTCAAGGACGTAGGAGATCAGCATGGTGTCGTCGATCGGCGCCACCCGGATGCCGCGCCGCGCCATGACGGCGAGGTCGTACTTGCCGTTCTGGACCACCTTCAGAACGGCGAGGTTTTCCAGCAGGGACTTGAGCCGCGCCAGCACCGTGGGCTTGTCCAGCTGGGTCAAGGGCTCGCGGGCATCGCCCCCGCCGCCGAAATCCAGCCCGCCCGCGCCCTCGACCGGCGGATGCTCGTGCGTCAGGGGGATGTAGCAGGCGTCGTTCGGGCCGATGGCCAGCGACACGCCGCACAGCCCGGCGTGCGTCGCCGACAGGGCGTCGGTCTCGGTGTCGAAGCCGACGACGCCCGCCTCGGTGGCCCGGGCGATGAAGGCGTCCAGCGCCTCCAGCGTCTGGATGCAGTGGTAGGCGTCGTGGTCGAAGGGCTGTTTCTCGACCGTGTCCGACACCGCCTGCGGCGCGTATCGCGGTGAGATGACCGGCGCGCTCATCGGGGCGGGGCGCGGAGGCGCGAAGGCCGAGCCCTCGTGCCCCGCCAGCTTGCCGTCGCCGATCCGCCGCGCCAGCGAACGGAATTCCATCAGCTCCAGAAAGGCCGACAGGGTCGCCGGATCGGGATCGCGCACGGCGAAATCCTCGATCAGCTCAGGGGCCGGCGCGTCGCAGGTCAGCTTGACCAGCTCGCGGCTGAGCAAAATCTGGTCCTTGAGATTGATCAGGGTCTCGCGCCGCTTCGGCTGCTTGATCTCGCCCGCCCGCTCCAGAAGCGTGTCCAGGTCGCCGTATTCGTCCAACAGCTGGGCGGCGGTCTTGGGGCCGATGCCGGGCGCGCCCGGCACGTTATCGACGCTGTCGCCAATCAGGGCCTGGAGATCGATCATCTTGTCCGGGGTGACGCCGAACTTCTCCATCACCGCTTCTTCCGCGAGACGCCGGTCCTTCATCGGATCCCACATGACCACTGCCGGCCCGATCAGCTGCATCAGATCCTTGTCGGACGATACGATGACGCACTCGCCGCCCGCGTCGCGCGCCTTGCAGGCATAGGTGGCGATCAGGTCGTCGGCCTCGTATCCCGGCAGCTCGACACAATGTACGCCGAAGGCCTTTGTCGCCTCGCGCACCAGCGGAAACTGCGGGATCAGGTCCTCGGGCGGGGCCGAGCGGTTGGCCTTGTACTGGTCGTAGAGGTCATTGCGGAACGTCTTTTCCGAGTGGTCGAAGATGGCGGCCAGATGGGTCGGGCCGTCCGCGCCCTTCATGTCCTTCAACAGTTTCCAGAGCATATTGCAGTAGCCTTGGACCGCGCCGACCGGCAGGCCGTCGGACTTGCGCGTCAGAGGCGGCAGGGCGTGGTAGGCGCGAAAGATGTAGGCCGAGGCGTCGATCAGCCACAGCCGCAGGGGAGTGTCGGACATGGAGCCGACCATAGGCGGCGGTCGCGGCGGCGTCACGCACTCCGCGCCCATTCCCCGTCAGCTTCTGCAAGCTTGACCGTCGCCGGAGAAAGGCGTCGTGTTGGCGGGTCAACCTTGGGAGGGGCGGACGATGAAGACGCGGGGATGGGGCGCGGTCGCCCTGGCCTATCCGGCGGCGGCGCTGGCGGGCGCGGTCATCGTGACCATCGGGTTCGCGGCCATCAGCACTTATGCCTCGCTGGCCAATGAAGGTGGCTGGGACAAGGTCGGCAGGGGGACCTGGGTCCTGCCAGCCGCCACGATCTACGCCTTCGTGGTCTACATGGCCGGTCTGATCGTCATCGGCACGCCTGCCTGGCTGGTGCTGTCGAGGACGGGCCGGAGGAGCCGCCGGGACGCCGTGGTGGCCGGTGCCGTGTTGTCCGCGCTCGCGGGCGCAATCTTCATCCTGGCGGCAGGCGAACCGGCGACCGCCTGGGAGCCCTGGGCCTTCGTCGCTTCCCTCGCCCTGCCTGGCGCGGCGGCCGGATGGACGCTGCACCGGGTCGCCTGCGGCCGCTAGAACTCGCGCCAGCTGTCGCCGGGATCGCGTTCGCCAGGCCGCGCCGACTGCTGGCCCCAGGTGACCATCATCAGCACCTTGTGGCTGCGAATTCGATACTCGCCGATCATGGGCGTGACAGCGCCCAGCGGCGCGCCGGTCCCCGCGTCGTAGACGAACCCCGAAAATTCGGCGACGCCCACCCGGTCCCTGCGGCTGTAGAGGCTCAATTCGGGGATCGAGACGACGTTCAGGTTCTCGTTGATCGGCAAGGCCAGCGGCGGCAAGCCGACGACCCGGCGCATCTGCTCGATGGAGAGCGTCCCGGCGCGCAGCTCGAACACCGCGTCGGCCTGGGCCTTGTCGTCGGCGAGCGCATAGCCCCGCTGCGACAGGGCGGCGCGAACCGTCGAGGTCGCATAGCCTGAGCCTTCGCCTCCGAAGAAGCGATTGTCCACGAACACGCGCGCGCCGTCGGCTACCGGAAGACGCAACCCCTCGACCGCGAGGTCCGCCGCGCGCGCCAGCAGCAGCTGCTCGGTCGCCGTTCGCCCCGGATAGGTCTCCGAGGTCGAGGCGCAGGCCGCCAGGGCGAGCGTAAGCCCGACCGCTGTCGCCAGACGCATCACCACGTCCCGATGTTCGGCATCGACACCCAGGGCTCGGCAGGCGCCAGTGGCTCGCCTTCCTGCAGCAGCTCGATCGAGATGCCGTCCGGTGAGCGGACAAACGCCATGCGCCCGTCGCGCGGCGGACGGTTGATGACCACGCCGGCGTCCATCAGTCGCTGACAGGCCTTGTAGATATTGTCGAATTTGTAGGCCAGGTGGCCGAAATTGCGCCCGCCCGTGTACTCCTCCGGATCCCAGTTGTACGTCAGCTCGACCTCCGGCGACCGCTCGGTGGCGGACCTCTCCAGGTCCTTCGGCGCGGCGAGGAACACCAGGGTGAAGCGGCCCTTCTCGTTCTCCATGCGGCGCACTTCCCGCAGGCCCAGCAGATCGGTCCAGAAGCGCAGGGAGGTGTCCAGATCCCTCACCCGGACCATGGTGTGCAGATAGCGCATGACGGCTCTCCGAAGGGGCGGTGGGCAGTGCGGTCCCTTAATCGGAAATCGTCAGCTTCCCAAGGTGATCGGACATCACTAATGACGACAACGCGCTTCGGGGAAAGACGATTTCGCTTCGTTCACGGAGAAAGACCGGTCGGGGGACCGGTGAGATTTCTGGGGGACTGACCGCATCATGGGCTCACTCACTCGCGCCAACGCCGCGCGCGCCGGAAGGGGCGCGGGAACCGCGAAACCGGGTACCACCAAGGATCGCCAGCTCGGGGCCGTCAGCCTGGGCGAGCGGCTCAAGTACGGCTTCGACAAGTCGATGTCGGGCGGGGCGATGGCCCTGGTCGGCTGGCTGGGCCTCGTGACCCTGATCACCATCCTGTTCGCCGCCAGCGTGCTGGCCCTGACCGGAATCGGACCGGACGGCGGCTTCAACTTCATCGAGGCGGTCTGGCAGTCGCTGATGCGGACGATGGACGCCGGCACCATGGGCGGGGACACGGGCTGGAGCTTCCGGCTGCTGACGTTGTTCGTAACGGCCATGGGCATCCTGGTCTTTTCGGCCCTGATCTCGGTGATCTCCGCCGGTCTGGACGCCAAGATCGACGAGGCCCGGAAAGGCCGTTCGCGCGTGCTCGAGACCGATCACACCATAATCCTGAACTGGTCGGCCTCCATCTTCGACATCATCTCCGAACTGGTCATCGCCAACGAGAGCCGGAAGAATCCGCGCATCGTCATCATGGCCAACAAGGACAAGGTCGAGATGGAGGACGAGATCGCCGACAAGGTCGAGGATCTCAAGAACACCCAGATCATCTGCCGCTCTGGCGACCCGACCGACCTGTTCGACCTGTCGATCGTCAACCCCCAGGCCTGCCGCTCCATCATCGTGGTGTCGCCGGAAGGCACCGACGACCCTGACAGCCAGGTCATCAAGACCGTCCTGGCCCTGACCAACGACCCCAAGCGGCGCGAGGAGCGGTATCTGATCGCGGCCGAGCTGAGGGATTCCCATAACGCCGAGGTCGCCCGCATCGTCGGCGGCGACGAGGTGCAGCTGGTTCTGGCCGACGACCTGATCTCGCGCATCGTGGTCCAATCCAGCCGCCAGGTCGGTCTGTCGGCGGTCTACTCTGAACTGCTCGATTTCGACGGCTGCGAAATCTACACGACCGAACTCGAGGACCTGGTCGGCAAGACCTATGGCGAGGCAGTCATGGGCTATCGCGACTCTGCCATGATCGGCCTGCGCTATCCGGATGGCCGCACCCGCATGAACCCGCCGATGGACGAGGTCATTGCCGAGGGCTGCCGCGCCATCATCATCGCTGAGGACGACGACTCCATTCGGCTGACCCCGCCCGACGAGCGCCTGATCGACGCTTCCGCCATTCGTATGCCCAAGGCCGTGCGCCGGAAGGCGGAGCGAACCCTGATCATCGGCTGGAACCGACGCGGTGCGCTGATCGCCTACGAGCTGTCCAAGTACGTGCGCCCGGGCTCTCTGCTGACGATCGCGGCCGACACCCCCGGCTTCGCCGAGGAGGTCGCCTCCATGCCGCTCGGCTCGAAAAACATGAAGGTCGAGGCCAAGGTGATCGACACCGGCCACGCGGCCTCGATCGAGGCGCTGGACCCCGTGTCCTACGACTCGATCATGGTGCTGGGGTACTCCGACACCATGGAGGCCCAGTCGGCCGACACCCGCACCCTGATCACCCTGCTGCACCTGAGGAAGCTGTCGGAGCGGCTGGGCGTCCACATCAGCGTGGTCTCGGAGATGATCGACATCAGGAACCGCGAACTGGCCGAGGTCACCCGCGCCGACGACTTCGTGGTGTCCAACAAGCTGGTCAGCCTGATGCTGGCCCAGGCGTCGGAGAACGAATACCTGTCCGACATCTTCGCCGACCTGCTGGATGAGGACGGGTCGGAAATCTACATGCGGCCGATCGGCGACTACGTCGACCTGTCCGGCCCCGTTAGCGGCTACACCCTGACCGAAGCAGCCCGGAGGCGCGGCGAGACCGCCATCGGCTACCGCAGGAAGCGTGACGAGGACGAGGCCGACGGCCGCAACATGGGTGGCGTCGTGGTCAATCCGGACAAGGCCGAGGTTCTGGAATTCCTGCCCGAGGACCGGCTGATCGTCCTCTCCGAAGGCTGATGCGGGGCGGACCGGGACGGGCGCGACGCCCCGCCCGGTTGCGCCGACGGTGCCGAGGCCTCACCATCCCGAAACACCTCGCGCCGCAAAGGATCGCCCATGCCCCTGCTGATGTGCCCCAACGACAATGCCCAGATGCAGACCCTGGATCGCGGCGGCGTCCAGTTCGACATGTGCCCGACCTGCCGGGGCGTCTGGCTGGACCGCGGCGAGCTGGAAAAGCTGATGGAGCAGGCTGCCGCCACCGCGGCGCCGGCGGCCGCCCAGCCGGCCTATGCGCCGCCCCCGCAGGCCGCGCCCCAGCCGGGCCCCTGGGGCCAGCCGCAGCAACCCCAACCGCCGCAGTACGGATACCGCGACCAGCCGCGATACCGAGACGATGACGACTACCGCTACCGCAAGAAGAAGCGCGACAGCATCTTCGACATCTTCGATTAACGCCGCACCAGCGCCTTGCTGGCGCCGTTTCGATGGGCCACGGTGCATCCAACAAGACGTCGAACAGGACGACACAGGGATGAAGCGTATCTGGGCAACAGCCCTCGGCCTCGCGGCCATGGGATCGCTGGCGGCCTGTTCCGGTTTGAAGGACGACGATGAGGCGGCCACCTCGCCGGAAACGGAAACGCCTGGCGCGGTTTCCATTTCCGGGACGGCGGCGAGTGAACCCTCTGGCTCGACGGTCCCGGCGCAACCGGCGACGGACGGCGCTCCAGCCTTCGCCGTCGTCTATCCGGGGGCGACGATCCAGGCCGATCCAGTCGTAGCCACCGGTCCGGAGGGTCCGGGCGGTCTGGTGACCTACCTGACCGATGCGCCGCCCGAGGCTGTGATCGCCTTTCATCGTGAACGCGCGGAAGCCGCCGGCCTGTCGTCCGTCATGGCCATGAACCAGGGCGACGCGCGGGCCTATGGCGCCGCGAAGGCTCGGGCCAGTCTTCAGGTCGTCGCCGCACCCACGCCGGAAGGCCGGACCTCGGTGCAGCTGAGCTGGAGCGCGGCGGGATGAGGGAGGGTGTCCTGGCGATTGCGCTGGTCGCGGCGGTCGCGGGTTTCTCCCGGGGCGCCACGGCCCAGGAGGCGATGGGTCCGGCCGCGCCCGCCGCGGGTTATCTGGACGAGAGGGTGATCGGCGCGCTGGCCGCCGCCGTTCCCGCCCCGGCTGCTCCGGGATCTCCGCAGGACGTCGCCGACCGAACGGCCTCCGAACGGTCGACGGCGCTGGAGGATACCGACCGATGGCTGCTGGCGACGCGGCACGCCGAGCTTCGGCCCGGGGTGGCGCTGGCCCATTTCGACTGCGCGCTCGGCTTTCGCATCGATGCGGCCGAAGCCCCACGGCTGGCCGCGATCCTGACCCGCGTTCTGCACGACGCCAATGAGGCCGCCGAACTCGCCAAGGCGCGCGGTCACCGCCCCCGGCCGGTCGGTGACGATCCCGACCGGCGCGCCTGTCAGGCCGTGACATCGGCCCAGCGCGCCACAGCCTCGCATCCGTCCGGCAGCGCCTCGGTCGGGTCGGCCTATGGCACTGTTCTGGCCGCCTTGGTTCCAGACCGGGCCGAGGCCGTGACCGCGATCGGCCGCCAGATCGCGATCAGCCGAATGGTCTGCGGCATGCACTATCCGTCCGACGTCGAGGACGGCGCGGCGCTGGGCGCGGTCGTCGCCGAAGCCGTCATCACCACCCCGGCCTTCCAGGCGGACGCCACCGCCGCGCGCGTCGAGATCGCGGCCGCACGAACCGCCGCCCGCACCAGCCCGGCGTGCGCGGCCGAACGCGCCGCCCTGGCCATTCCCCTGCCCTGATCCTCAGGCGGGACGCGGAGCCACCAGGCCACCGTACAGATCGGTCCTCCGATCCCGGAAGAAACCCCAGGCCGCGCGATGCCGGTCGATGTAGTCGAGGTCGAACGTGTGGACCAGCACGCCCTCTTCGTCCCGACCCAGGCTCTGAACCAGATCGCCCCTATGGTCGGCGATGAAGGACGAACCGTAGAAGACCTGCCCGGCCTCGCTGACCCGCTCGTGGCCGATCCGGTTGGCGCCGACGACCGGCACGACGTTGGACACAGCATGACCCTGCATGGCGCGCCGCCAAGGGTCGGCCGTGTCCAGTTCCTTGTCGTGCGGCTCCGAGCCGATGGCGGTCGGATACATCAGCACCTCGGCACCCTGGAGCATCATGGCCCGCGCCGTTTCCGGGTACCACTGATCCCAGCAGATGCCGACGCCGATGCGCCCGAAGCGGGTGTTCCAGACCTTGAAGCCCGTATCACCCGGCCGGAAGTAGTACTTCTCCTGATAGCCGGGGCCATCTGGAATGTGGCTCTTGCGATAGACGCCCAGCGCCCGGCCGTCGGCGTCCAGCATGACCAGGCTGTTGAAATAGTGCGGCCCCTCGCGCTCAAAGATCGACACGGGGATTGCGACGCCCAGTTCGGCCGCAACCGGCTGGAGCGCCGTGACGCAGGGATGCTCCGCCCACTGATAGGCGGTGCCGAACCAGCGCTCCTCCTGGCTGACGCAGAAGTAGGGGCCCTGGAACAGTTCGCTGGGCAGGATCACCTGGGC
This sequence comes from Brevundimonas bacteroides DSM 4726, assembly GCF_000701445.1. Lineage (GTDB taxonomy): Bacteria > Pseudomonadota > Alphaproteobacteria > Caulobacterales > Caulobacteraceae > Brevundimonas > Brevundimonas bacteroides. The sequence continues at coordinate 6,925 of NZ_JNIX01000013.1, read as the reverse complement.
GCCCCGCGACGCGGCCTCCCGGATGAAGCCGATCGTCGTCTCGATGTTCGCGCCGAGGTCTTCACCGTAGGCGGTCTGGATGGCGGCGACACTGATCGTTCTGGCCATCAGGCGGGCTCCTGCTGGGAGATGCAGTGAAAGGACCCGCCGCCGGTCAGGATGGCGGTCGACGGCAGGGCGATGATCTCGCGCTCAGGGAAGACGGTGGCGAGGCCTTCGCAGGCCAGCCGCGCGGCCGCCTCGTCGCCGTAGGTCGGGACGATCACGGCACCGTTGGCGATCAGGAAGTTCATGTGGCTGGCCGGGATCGGCCGCTCGTCCTCGTCCAGCACAAGGCCGGGCGACGGCAGGCGTAGCAGACGGATCGGCTGGTCCTCCGCATCGGTCATCGCCGTCAGGGCCTGGGCCACCGCGGCGTAGACGTCCGCATTTGGGTCGTTCCGGCCCCAGGCGACCGGGCAGGCCACGACGCCCGGCGCGACGAAGCGGGCCAGATTGTCGACGTGGCCGTCGGTGTGGTCGTTCAGCAGGCCGTCTCCCAGCCACAGCACCTTGCGCGCGTCCAGGGCGTCCGTCAGCGCTCCCTCGGCGACGACATCGGTCCAGCCCGTATTGCGGTTGGGGTTCAGCAGGCACTGGCGGGTGGTCAGGATCGTGCCCGCGCCGTCGTGATCCAGCGCGCCGCCTTCCAGAATGAAATCGTGTCGATCCAGCGCCGCGCCGGAGGCCTGGGCGATCTGGTCGGCGACGGTGTCGTCATGCTCGAGCTCGTACTTGCCGCCCCAGCCATTGAAGCGGAAGGCCGAGGCGCGACGAGACCCCGCCGCGAAGATCGGCCCCGTGTCCCTCAGCCAGATGTCCCCGAAGAGACCTGGGACGATCTCGATGCCGTCGACGCCATCAAGACGCGCACGTGCCGACTCCACGGCTTCCGACTTGCCAACCATCAGCCGGACCCGCTCGCGGCCCGGGCCAACCAGCGCACGAACCAAGGCCTCGACCTCAGCCTGGGCCGGTTCGAGGTTGTCCTCCCAAAGCTCCGCATGGCTGGGCCAGCCCACCCACATCGCGCGGTGCGCCGACCATTCGGCGGGGACGGGAGAAAGGGTCATCGGCCGGGCGGCCTCCTCGGAACAACGGACCGCGCCAGATAGACAGGGCGGCCCCTGGATTCAATGCGCGGCCGACAGCTCCACCCCCAAAGAAAAAGGGCGGCCCCGAAGGACCGCCCTGTCTCTCTCCAGCAGGCGTGGACCTTAGAAGGTCGTGCCGAGCGTCAGGATCATGGTCCGCGGCGCGCCCAGCGAGAAGGTGCGCAGCTGGCCGGTGCGGAGCACGACGCCCGCGCCCGGATCCACGTCGATGGTCGTGGCGTTGTTGCCCGACGAGATCGAGGCCGGATATTCCTCGTCGAACAGGTTCGTCACGTTGAACTGAACGAAGGCGTTGCGGATGCCGAAGGTATCGGTCAGGTCATAGCGGCTGTCGAAGTCGACGACCGTGTAGGACGGGACCGTTTCGTCGTTGACGTCCGTCGTGAAGCGTTCGTCCACATACTTGCCCTGCAGGCCGACGGTCCAGTTGTCGGTGATGGCCCACTGGCCGCGCAGGTTGAAGGTCCACTCCGGGGTCTCGACGATGCGCTTACCGGCGGTCGGCAGGAAGGTCGTGGCCGACAGCGGCACGTTCGATTGCACTTCGGAGTCGTTGTACGACGCGGCGGCGTAGAGCGAGATGTTGTCGGTCACCAGCCACTCGACCGAGCCGTCGAAGCCGTTCTGCTCGACCGCGCCGAGGTTCCGGTCAACCGAGAGGTTGAAGGTCGGCGAGGTCGGATCGTTGTCGAACGACGAGACGATGCGGTTGTCGTAGTCGACCCACCAGAAGGCGGCCGAGGCGATCAGGTTCGACGAGGTGTAGCGGTAGCCCAGGTCGATCGACGTGGTCGTTTCCGGCTGCACCGTGGTGAAGTCCAGGCCGCCAGCGGCGTTGCGGACCGGCTGGTACAGGTTGTCCGTCCGCGGGACCGAGATGCCTTCGGCGTAGTTGGCGTAGACCGAGTGGTTGTCGAAGAAGCGGTAGCTGAGGCCGACGTCCGGCAGGATGTCGTCGTATTTGATTTCCTGCGAATAGGGCCGGATGAACTGGGTCGTGCCGGTCGAAGCGAAGGTCACGTTGCCGTTGGCCAGCGTCGAGGCGACCGCTTCGGTCGTGCAGCGCACGTTCGACGAGCCGTTCTGCGAGAAGCAGAACTGGTTCAGTTCGCGCGTGAAGAACGGCGCACGAACGCCGAGGCGCAGCGTGAGGCTGTCGTCCAGGAACTGACCGCGATACTCGGCCGAGATCTGGTTCAGCAGGGCGATCGAGAACCGGTCACGGCTGCGGAAATAGTAGCCGTCGCGGCCCGCGACGCGAAGGTCGGCGTTGCCCCAGGTGTTCTCGCCGGCGAACACTTCCGGCACCGAGCCGTCGGCGTTGTAGCGGGTCGCTTCGCCCGTCTGGCGGTGACGGCCGTAGTCGTTGGCGTAGGACACGCGGACGCGGTGATCGTCGTTGATGTCCCACAGCAGCGAGCTGATCACGCCGTAACGACGGGTGTTGGTGTTCGACGGCGTATAGAGGCCGACGTTGTCGCAGCTGTCGCCGTCGCCGTTCAGGTCGAAGCCGGTGTTCAGGATGGCCGCGGCCGTGCACTGCGCTGCCGTCGTGACGGTGGCGTTGTTCGTGCCGTTCTGGTCCAGACGGTCGTCGCGCTCGCTGACCAGAGTATAGCCGCCGCCGTTGGCCATGACATACTGGAACGACGGATCAACGGTCAGGATCAGGTTGTCGCGCAGGCTGTAGCGGAACTGACCGCGGATGTTGCCGGTGTTGGACGGATTGATCCGGGTGCGGTGATCGTTGGTGCAGCTGCCCGAGGCGATGCCACCGAAGTAGGTGATGATGGTCGAACCGGTCGCTTCGTTCTGGACGGTGCCGGCACCCGGCGTCGGGCGGAAGCAGGCGATGTCGTTCTCAGGGCTCAGGCCGGCGTTGAACGTCGGCAGGGTATTGAAGTTATTGTAGAAGTTGTTGCGGTTTTCATTCCAGTTGAAGGCCAGGCTTGCGAAGTCGCCATCACCCAGGTCCTGAAACAGACGACCGTTGTACTGCTTCTTCTCCAGAGAGCCCGGACCCTTGAACTTGTCGTAGTCCGTGTAAGAGGCGGTCAGGTAGGCCGTGGTGCCCCAGGGGCCAAACTCGCCAGTGTCGAAGCGGCCGAAGACGCGGCCATAGTTGAAGCTGCCGATCGAGGAGACGATCTGGGCCGAACGCTCACGCAGCGGACGAGCGGTGGTGTAGGCGATGGTGCCGCCGTTGGCCGAGGCCGTCGGGCTGTCCGAGTCGGTCGAGCCTTGGTTGACCGAGGCGCGCTCGACCAGTTCGGAGTCGAGCTGCTGGTTCGAGAAGACGGCGTAGTTGCCGGTGTCGTTCAGCGGAATGCCGTCGAAGGTCAGAGAGACGCGATTGCCGTCGAAGCCACGCAGGCGGATGTTCGAGCCCGAGTTACCGAACGGGTCGTTGTTGGTGACGTTCAGGCCCGGGACGTTGTTCAGCGTCGCGATAATCGACTGACCGGGCTGCTGACGCGAGATGTACTCCTGCGTGATCGTCGAGCGGGTCTTTTCGACCGTCTGGGCGACCGTGGCACCCGAGATCGAGCGCGGGCCGCGCTGACCGGTGACGACGACTTCGTCGATGACCACGCCTTCAGCGGCGTCGGTACCCGAGGACTGGGCGGAAGCGGCGCCGGCGACGACAAGGCCGCTGACGAGGGCGGTGGTCGCCCAGAGCACGCGAGTGCGAATGTTCATCTGTGGTATCCCCAAGAGGTCCGGACGGCGCCCGGCGCGCAAGCAGACGCCGAAGACAAGCCTCGCCGCCGAAATCTTGCCCCCTCTAAGCCGCGTGTTGGAACGCGGGACGACAATGGTGTGACAGTCGTGTGACAGCGTTCGACGGTGACGCGGGCGCCACAGTGCGGCTTCAGCCCCAGACCGCGCGCAGATGCGCCTCACGGCCGCAGAACCGGCTGTAACCCCCATATCGGACCGGATTCAGTCGGGCGAAGTCCTGATGGTAGGCCTCGGCCGGCCAGAACCGCGCCGCGTCGCGCACCGGCGTGACGAAACGTCGCTCTCCGATCACGGCGACGGCAGCGGCGCGCGACGCCTCCGCAATCGGCCGCTGGGCCGCCGTGGCGAAGACGGCGGTGGCGTAGGTCGCGCCCTGATCGCAGAACTGGCCGTCGGGATCGGTCGGATCGATGGTGCGCCAGAAGCGATCGACGAGCTGGCGATAGCTGATGCGTGCCGGGTCGAAGGTGACCTGGACGGCCTCCAGATGACCGGTTCCGCCACGGACGACCTGATCATAGGTCGGATTGGCCACGCGCCCACCGGCGAACCCCGAGACAGCAGAGACGACGCCCGGCATCCGTTCGAAGTTCGCCTCGACCGACCAGAAGCAGCCCCCGGCAAAGAGGGCGACCTCGCGCCGCCCGCTGTCGGGCCCCGCTTGCGCTGGCGGCTCGGCCGTCGCGGGCTCACCCGAACAGGCGGCGAGGATCAGACTGGCGACGACCGCGAGGCGGGCGGGAAAGCGGTGGGCGGGACGCGGCATGGACAGGCTCCGATCAGCAGGACGCCCCAGCTACGTCGGGGATCGCCGTCCGGATACAAGCCCCCACCGTCTACCGTGCTGCGGCGAACCTTCTGGCGAGGGCTTTGGCGGTGGGTTTGAGGGCTCTGGGTTCGTGGTAGTTGCCGTTGACCTGTGTTCTGGCGATGACGTGGGCTCTGAACCTGTGGAACAGGGCGTCGTCGGGGGCGGTGGGGTCGGTCCAGAACTGGTCGATGGGTTTCTGGTCGGTCAGGCCGGCGAAGTCGAAGAAGGCCTCGCCGAGCACCTTGACCGGGGTCTTGAAGCCGAGCGCGGACAGGGCGGCGGAGGAGTTGTTGACCACCATTCCGCTCGAGGCGCGGCACAGCTGGGCCAGGTTGCCGCCGTCGATGAAGTCGACCCGGTCGGCGATGCCGCGCTCCACCGCCAGCACATGGGTCATGCGGCGCAGGTCGACCAGGCCGGGGTCCAACGGATGGTTCTTGACCACCAGCCGCGCCTCGGCCGGGGCGTGGCGGGCAAACGAGCTCATCACCTCGGCCAGGAAGGCGGTGTTGTCGGCAAAGTGGGAGTAGCGCAGCAGCTGGGCGTCGCCCTCCCTCTGCAGGCAGGCGATGAAGAAGGGCCCGCGCGCGCGGATCACCTCGGCGTCGGCCTCCGAGCGCGAGGCGAAGGTCAGGCCCAGGAACCGCTTCACATGGCCCACGAACTGCAGCCACGGGCTGGTGGTGTAGGGATAGACGTAGCGGCGGAACATCAGCCGGCCCAGCGGCTGGACCATGTGATACAGGCTGATGTTGACCACGTGGTGAGGCAGGATGCGCCCGGCCGGACGGGTCGGCAGGATCTCGGGGATGGGCGGATCATAGGCCCGGGCCTCGCGCGGCAGGCCTGAGGAAGCGTTGACCCCGTTCTCCTCGACCGTGATCCAGTCCGGGCGGAAGTAGCCGTTCTCGAGCACCCAGATGCGCAGGGGCGCATCGGGGTGGCCGCCTGCGGCGGCGGCGCTACCGCTCAGCTCGCGGAGCCTCGCTACCTGAACGGAGGGGTCGCTCGTCGTCGACGATGGGCCGTCGGTGGAGGCCTCGACGGTCTGTCCGGCCAGCGCCCCCGCACGGGCGGCCTTGAGCGTGTCGCGCTGGGCCAGGACGCCCTGATTGTAGGGACCGCCTTCGCCGAACACGATCAGGTCGGTCAGGCCCTGGTCCTGGACCAGACGGGCCAGACGCTGGGGCCAGCGGCGCACGTCGCCGGTGTAGGGCACCGCACCCGACCGGCGCCAGTAGGCCGCGTCGCCGGCGTTGAACAGCATGCGGGCGACCGAGGCGCCCTCGGCCTGGAGCGCATCGGCCAGCGCCCGGCCGAACGGGCCGAACGGGGCGGTCACGATCAGGAACCGGCGGCCCAGAAGGCTCTGGCCCGGAGCCGCGCGCGAGACCGGGGCGAAGGCCGAGGCCGACGCCGCAACGCGGGCGCTCGAAGCAGCAGGCGATGAGACAGCCGAGGCGGTCGCGGGCTCCGCCACGGCGATCTCCGGGGCGGTGTCTCGCAACAGGCTGCGGGGCTGGCGGACGTCCGTCATGATGGACCGGCTCACGCGAAGTCAGAAGGACAGGACGGAAGAACGCATCGGCCCGGGCTTCGGTCCGGCATCCCCGCCCCTGTCCCTGAACGCAAGGAGCGGGCGGTTCCGTCGGGGACCGGACGAGAGAGGCGCGCGGGCACGGACATGAGGGCCTTTGTCGCCGCCTCTCCGCGCCGGATCAACCGACTTGTCCAAAAAAGCGAAACCGCCGGTCTTCAAGACGAAAACCGGCGGCTCTGCATACGGATCAGGGGAGCGATGGGGGGACGCTTGGACCGACCACCGCCACTTCCGAAATGACCGGAGCGGGGCCCCGGATCGAAAAGACCCGAAGCCCCGTCCAGACGTCTTAGAAGTTGATGCCGATGGTGGCGCGACGGTTCAGCGGCTCACGAACGCCGTCGGCGGTCGGGCGGGCCAGCTGGGTTTCGCCACGGCCGTCCAGCGAGATCACGCCGCTGTTCACACCCTGGGCGACCAGGGCATCGGCGACCGTGCGCGCACGGCGGTTCGACAGACCCACGTTGTAGGCGGCCGAACCCGAGGTGTCGGCGTGACCGACGACCAGGACGCGCGTCGGACGACCCGAGCGGGCGTAGGCCGCGGCCTGGCTGACCACCGAGTTGGCTTCCGCCGTCAGGGTCGAGCGATCCCAGTCGAAGTACACCACGAACTCAC
>NZ_KL370782.1:247431-282652 GCF_000701445.1 Brevundimonas bacteroides DSM 4726 | reverse complement strand
GTCCCCGCAACGCGAAAGCAGGGGGCCACATCGGTTCCGGGCGACCGCCCAGGCTCCGTCGCTTCCCCATCCCGTTCACAGCGGAAGAGCGATGACGCATGTCCGGCCGTCTCGCCTCCTGCCTGTCTCCGGTTGTCCGTCTCCGCCCGCCCAGCTACGACGGATCGGCCCGCAGCCGAGACGTCTTCATGCCCGACCAAACCGACAAACAGACCTTCTCAGACCAGGAGGCCCTGGATTTCCACCGCCTGCCGAACCCGGGCAAGATCTCCATGGCGCCGATCAAGCCGATGGCGACCCAGCGCGATCTGTCGCTGGCCTATTCGCCCGGTGTCGCCGTGCCGGTGCGGGCGATCGCCGAGGACGCGGACCGGGCCTACGACTACACCTCCAAGGGCAATCTGGTCGCCGTCATCTCCAACGGCACGGCCATTCTGGGCTTGGGCAAGCTCGGCCACATGGCCGCCAAGCCAGTGATGGAGGGCAAGGCCGTCCTGTTCAAACGCTTCGCCGACGTCGACAGCTTCGACGTCGAGGTCAGGACCACCGACCCGGACGAGTTCGTCACTGTGGTCAAGAACATCGGCGACACCTGGGGCGGCATCAATCTGGAGGACATCAAGTCCCCCGAATGCTTCGTCATCGAGGCCGAGCTCCAGGATCAGTTGGACATCCCGGTCTTTCACGACGACCAGCACGGCACGGCCATCATCTCGACCGCCGGCCTGATCAACGCCTGTCACGTCACCGGCCGCCGTCTCGAGGACATCAAGCTGGTGCTGGTCGGTGCCGGGGCCGCCGGTCTGTCCTCGATCAGCCTGATGAAGGCCCTGGGCGTCCGGCCCGAGAACACCACCGTGGTCGACCTGCACGGCGTCATCTATCGCGGCCGGCCCGAGGGTATGGACCAATGGAAGGCCGTCCACGCCACCGACACCAACAAGCGCACCCTGGCCGAGGCCATGGTCGGCGCCGACGTGGTGCTGGGCCTGTCGGCCAAGGGGGCCATCACGCCCGAGATGATCGCGACCATGGCGCCCCGTCCCATCGTCTTCGCCATGGCCAACCCCGATCCGGAGATCACCCCGGAAGAGGTCAAGGCGGTCCGCCCCGACGCCATCGTCGCCACCGGCCGCTCGGACTACGCCAACCAGGTCAACAACGTCCTGGGCTTCCCCTACATCTTCCGCGGCGCGCTCGATGTGCGGGCCCGGCGCGTCAACCACGAGATGAAGATCGCCTGCGCCCAGGCTCTCGCCCAGCTGGCCCGCGAGGATGTCCCCGACGAGGTCGCCGTCGCGTACCGCGGTCGCAAGCTGAAGTTCGGCCCGGACTACATCATCCCCACGCCCTTCGATCCGCGGCTGATCTGGTACATTCCACCCTTCGTCGCCCAGGCAGCCATGGACACGGGCGTCGCGCGCCGTCGCATCGAGGACATGGACGCCTATCGCGCCCAGCTGCGCGAGCGGGTCGACCCCTCGGCCGCCCTGATGCAGAAGATCTCGGCAGCCGTGCGCGCGGCGCCCAACAAGCGCGTGGTTTTCGCCGAGGGCGAGGAGACCACCGTCATCCGCGCCGCTTGGGCCTTCAAGCAGGCCGAGCTGGGCACCCCCATCCTGATCGGCCGCGAGGATCTGATCCGCAAGAACGCCGCCGAAGCCGGCCTGAACTTCGACGAGATGGGCATCGAGATCGTCAACGCCCGCGTCTCGGACATGAACGAGGCCTACACCGACTGGCTCTACGCCAAGCTCCAGCGTCGCGGCTATCTTCGTCGCGACGTCCAGCGGATGATCAACCAGGACCGCAACTACTTCGCCGCCGCCATGGTCGCGCGCGGCCAGGCTGACGCGGTCGTCACCGGCACGACCCGCAACTTCAACATGGTGCTGAAGGAGGTCCGACGCGTCCTCGACATCAAGGGCGACAGCCTGATCGGCCTGTCGGTCGTGCTGGCCAAGGGCCGCACGATCTTCATCGCCGACACCTCCATCCACGAGCTGCCCTCGGCCGAGGAACTGGCCGACATCGCCATCCAGGCCGCCGCCACGGTCCGAAAGCTCGGCCGCACCCCGCGCGTGGCCTTCCTCAGCTACTCCAGCTTCGGCAATCCGCCCGGCGAGCGCGGCGAGAAGGTCCGCGAGGCCATCCGCATCCTCGACGCCAAGGGCGTCGATTTCGAATACGAGGGCGAAATGCCGCCCGAGCTGGCGCTCGCCCCCGAGCAGCGCGCCAACTATCCCTTCATGCGCCTCAGCCGCGAGGCCAATGTGCTGGTCATGCCGGCGCTCCACTCCGCCGCCATCTCGACCCAGCTGGTCCAGGCGCTGGGTGGGGCCACCGTGATCGGACCGCTGCTGGTCGGCCTCGAAAAGTCCGTCCAGATCGTCTCGCTCGGCGCCTCGGTCTCGGAGATCATCACCGCCGCCACCTTCGCCGCCTATGAGGAAGGCGTCACCGTCGAGTTCGAACCCGAGGACGAAACAACGGCTCCTCACCCGAGCCCGGCGGCGGAGCGCTCGATGCACACCACGGCGGTCCCGCCGACGGTGTGAGGGTCAGGCGGCGAGGGCCTCGGCACCCTTCGCCTCGATCTCCTTCTGTCGGCGCGCGACGAGGAAGGCGAGGAACACCGCGATCACCCCGATCACGACCGAATAGGCGAAGAAGGCCGCGTAGCCCGCGCCCAGGGAGGCCGGGGTTACCTCGGCAATCTCGGCGCCCTTGACCAGCGCCCCTTCTGGCAGGCTCTCGAACATCGGACGGAACATCGCGGTGAAGCCCCCGGCCTCCGCCAGCCGCGCGGAGCCTTCGACGATCCGCCCCGACTGGGACGCCAGAATCTTGCCGAAGATGGCGTAGAGCGAACTGAACAGGGCGTACTGGGTCGCCGTGAACCCCGCCGACGTCAGGCTGGACATATAGACGATCAGGGCCGTGCCCGCGACGCCGGTGGCGAAGTTGTCGATGGTGATCGCCCCATAGAGCGCCGGCATGCTGGCCCCCTGCGTCGCCAGCCAGATGAAGATCAGGTTCGACAACGGACTGGCGAACACCCCGATGACCATCGTCCGGATGATGCCCAGCCGGCTGACCATCCACGCCCCCGCGGCGATGCCCGCCAAGGAGGCCACCACGCCATAGACTTTCCGCACCTCCGCGATCTGCGTCAGGCTGAAGCCGAGGTCCTGATAGAAGGGGTTCATGATGTTCAGCACGAAGTCCGACAGGCGGTACATGCAGATCAGGGCCAGGATCAGCAGCCCAAGTCCGCCGCCGAACCGTCGGAAGAAATCCGCCAGCGGATCGCCATAGGCCTTGCGCAGATAGGTGCCAGGTCGTGTCGGAGCGCCTGGCAGAGGCACGCAGGCGAGGGCGATCAGGCCGAGCCCTGCGATCACGGCAGGGAACTGGACGAAGATGCCCGTTTCGCGCGCCTCCCAGACCGCCTTGAAGGCTTCGGCCTGCTCTGCGCTCTGGCCGAACCAGCCCATAGCGAGATTCAGGAAGGTCGCGTTGGCCGCCAGGCCGGAGCCGGCCAGCAGCGCCCCGATCAGAATGAGCAGGATGCGCCCGCCCCACTCGACGGCCTCCAGAACCGGCTTGGCCGCCATCCCCTCGGTGAAGTGCGTCGGGGGCCGGTTGTACTTCTCTCTCGGGGCCAGCAGCGCGGCGCCCACGGCGATCAGCATGCAGGCCGCCATCACCGCATACGAAAGATTCCAGCCGTAGGCGTCGGCGAGCACCAGAGGCAGGGCGCCCGCGACGATCATGGCCCCGCGATACCCCCACTGATAGGCGGCGGCCATCGTCCCGTAGAAGGTCTCGTCGACCACCTCGATCCGCCAGGCGTCGATGGCGATGTCCTGCGTCGAGCCGCAGAAGCCGACGAGAACCGCCAGAAGCGCCACCTGCCCCAGGTTGAGGGCCGGGTCCGATCCCGCGATCGCCCAGAGCCCGAGGACGATCAGGCTCTGCATCAGGACCATCCACGAGCGGCGCTGACCCAGGAGCCCATGCAGGACCGGAATCTTCACCCGGTCCACGACCGGCGCCCAGACGAACTTCAGCGCATAAGACAGGGTCGCGAGCGCAAAGACGCTGATGGTCGACAGGCTGAGTTCGGACTCCCGCAACCAGGCCGACAGGGTGTCGAAAATCAGGAAGAAGGGCAGGCCCGCCGCCGCGCCCAGCAGCAGCATCACGAACACGCGGCGATCCCTCAGGGACTTGACGAAGTCCCACGTCGTCAACCGCTTGGCCGTTTCGCTCATGTCAGGCGTCCCTCTCGACGCCCCCCGGCGTCCTATGCGGCGACGACCTTGGCGCGGAAGTCTCCGGTCGTCCAGCGGGCGAGCGCGGACCTCAGCGCCTCCAGCTCCAGAGGCTTGACCAGATGATCGTTCATCCCGGCCTCGAGGCAGGCTCGCCGGTCCTCCTCAAAGGCGTTGGCGGTCAGGGCGACGATGGGCGTGCGGTCGCCCGTCGCGCGGATTGCGCGGGTCGCCTCCGGCCCATCCATGCCGGGCATACGCATGTCCATGAACACCAGATCGTAGCGCGCCCGCTTCAGCGCCTCGATAGCCTCCCGGCCCGTTCCGGCCGTCTCGACCACGCAGCCCTCGCGCCGCAGCAGGGTCTTGGCCAGAAGCGCGCCGACCGGATTGTCCTCGGCCAGCAGCACCCGCGTGCCGGCGAACCGGACCGGCACGACGCGGTCGTCTTCGGGCGGCAGGGTGCGCGCCCCGGCCGGAACGGGATCGCCCGCCGTCGCCGCCGCCAGCACCCGCTCGACCAGCGAGGCGCGGCGCAATGGCTTGATCAGATAGCCGTGGAACCCGGCGGACCGGTACCGCGCGATCAGCTCGCGCTCGCAGGGCTTGAGCAGGATGATCCCACGACCGCTGGCGGGGGCCTCCGCCATTGGCCGGCCCGTCGTCGATGCCTCGGCATGGTCGATCAGGGTGACGGCGGCCGAAGCATCGACCACCTCGGCCCCGCTGGCGTTCAGCTGGGCCCGGACGGCCTCGGTGACGAAGGGATCCGGCGACCGCACTGCCACCCCCATGCCGTCCATCGCGCGCAGACGCGGGCCAGCGCCTGCCGCCGCCTCGAATGTCGCCTGAAACCGGAAACGGGAACCGCCACGACCGTCGGGGTTCGGCCGGTCGACGACCGTGACCTTGCCCTTCATGGCCTCGGCTAGCTTTCGCACCACCGCCAGACCCAGCCCGGCGCCGTCATGGCGGGTGGCGTCCGAGGCGTCGACGTGGCCGAACTCCTCGAAAATCTTCTGGCGCGCCGAGGCCGGGACGCCAGGACCCGTGTCGTCGACGATGAAGGCCAGCGCGGGCTTGCGATCCGTCCCGCCAGCGCGCTCGACCGCGATCCGCACGCCGCCGGTCTCGGTGAATTTCACCGCATTGCCGGCCAGGTTGAACAGCACCTGCCGCAGCCGGCCCTCATCGGCCATGACGTCCGGGACATCGGCCGCCACCGACCAGACGATCTCGAGCCCCTTGTCATGCGCTTTCGGGCTCAGCAGCTCCGCCACGCCGCGCACCAGGGTCTCCGGATCTACGGGCGCCAGATCGAACTCCAGCTTGCCGGCCTCCAGGCGGGCGTAGTCGAGCAGATCATTCACGAGGCCCAGAAGGTGCTCGGCCGAATCCTTGGCAGCCTCGGCGTAGGCGCGCTGGGCGCCGTCCAGCCGCGTCCGGGTCAGCAAGCCCAGCATACCGATCACGCCGTTCAGGGGCGTGCGCATCTCGTGGCTCATCAGCCGCAGGAAGGGATCGGCGCCGCCGGAGGGCGCGACCACCGCGCCTGCGGCCCTTCCGCTTGTCCCTCGCGTCTTCGCCATGCGCAGTCCCCCGATCTGGAGAACACGCTTAAGGCGCTGCGGCTTAAGGGCGGCTCAACCCGCAAGGTTGCCAAAGTCTTGCCGCCGCCCGATGCCACCCAATCACCACGCCGGCACCCCCGCGCGTCCGCCGTCCTGTCGCTCGAAATCAGCCTGGGCACCCACAGTCGAGCGGCGATAAATCAAGGCCTCCGCGATGTGGCGGCGAACGACGCCGGTCGAACCCTCGAGGTCGGCGATGGTGCGCGCCAGCCGAAGCGTCCGCGTCCAGCCCCGCGCGGTCAGGCCGCCGGCCTCGCCCGCTCGCATCAAGAGCGCCCGCCCCGCCTCGTCCGGTCGGGCGAAGCGGTCCAGCGTCTCGCCCGATGCCCGGGCGTTCAGCGCCTGGAGCGGATCCAGCCCCGCCTCCCTGACCCGGTCCTCCTGCATGGCGCGAGCGACGGCGACTCTGGCCGAGGCCTCGGCCGTGCCTTCGGCGGGCGGGGGCAGAGCCATGTCGGCGGCGGTGACGGGTGGCGTCTCCACCGTCAGGTCGATGCGGTCGAACATGGGGCCGGAGATGCGGTTCTGATAATCCCTCTGACAGCGCGGAGCCTTGCCGCAGGCTCCCTTGCCCGCCCCGCCGAGGCCGCAGCGGCAAGGGTTCATCGCCGCGACCAGCTGGAACCGGGCCGGATAGCGGACATGGGCATTGGCGCGCGCCACGACGATCTCTCCGGTCTCCAGCGGCTGGCGCAGGCTGTCCAGCGCCTGGGCCGAGTATTCGGGCAGTTCGTCGAGGAACAGCACGCCGTTGTGCGCCAGCGAGGCCTCCCCCGGCTTGGCGCGAAGGCCGCCCCCGGTCAGGGCCGCCATCGAGGCCGAATGGTGGGGCGCACGGAAAGGCCGCTCACGCGTCAAGGCGCCGCGTTCGATCAGCCCCGCCACGGACCAGACCATCGAGGTCTCAAGGAGTTCCCGTGGGGTCAGAGGCGGCAGGAGTCCCGGCAGGCGCTGGGCCATCATCGACTTGCCGGATCCCGGCGGGCCGACGAACAGCAGATTGTGGCCGCCAGCGGCGGCGACTTCCAGCGCCCGCTTGGCGCTCTCCTGACCCTTGACCTCGCGCAGATCCGGCACGGCGGTTCCCGACGTCACCGGCCCGGCGGCGGGCGCCCGCAGCACCTGCGTGCCCTTGAAGTGATTGATCAGTCCGATCAGCGAGCGGGGCGCCAGGATCGAGACCTCGCCGGCCCAGGCCGCCTCCGGCCCGTTCGCCTCGGGGCAGATCAGACCGAGTCCCATCGCCGAGGCCGAAACAGCCGCTGGCAGGGTCCCGCCCACGGGCAGAACGCGGCCGTCGAGGCCCAGCTCTCCGACGGCCATCCAGCCGCTCAGGGCGTCGGGCGGCACCACGCCCAGCGACGCCAGCAAGGCCAGCGCAATCGGCAGGTCGAAATGGCTGCCTTCCTTGGGCAGATCGGCGGGAGCGAGGTTGACGATGATCCGCCGGGGCGGAAGGGCGAGACCTATGCCGGCGAAGGCGCCCCGCACCCGTTCCCGGCTCTCGGCCACCGCCTTGTCGGGCAATCCGACGACGGCGAAGACGATCGGACCATCATTGCCGACCAGCTGAACCTGAACGTCGACGCGGCGCGCCTCGACCCCCTCGAACGCGACCGTCGCGATGCTCGCCAGCATGGGCGTTCTCCCTCAGCGGAGAGAACAGACCATGAACTTACAGCCTTTGCAAGAGCGGCGTTACGCGCTCGGCGTGCGCTTGACCTCGATGGCGTCCCACAGGATGGCCGCCGCATCCACGCCGCTGAATTCCTTCAGCTGCGCCGCGCCCGTGGGCGAGGTCACGTTGATCTCGGTCAGGTAGTCGCCGATCACGTCGATGCCGACGAACATCAGACCCCGCGCCTTCAGTTCTGGCCCGATGATGGCGCAGATTTCGCGGTCACGCTCCGTGATCTCGACCGGGGCGGCGGTGCCGCCGACGCGCAGGTTCGACCGCACCTGACCTTCGGCGGGCACGCGATTGATGGCGCCGACCGGCTCGCCCTCGATCAGGATGATGCGCTTGTCGCCCTTGGATACCGCCGGAATGAACTTCTGGATCACCAGGGGATCGCGGCTGGCGGAGGCGTGGATCTCGATCAGGGCCTCAAGGTTCGGGTCCCCCGCTTTCAGTCGAACGACGCCCGAGCCCGCTGCGCCGTGCAGGGGTTTGAGCACCACATCGCCGTGCCGTTCGTGGAAGTCTACAAGGGCGACGGGGTCGGCGCTGATCAGCGTCGGCGGCTGGACACCCTCGAACCGAGTAGCAAACAGCTTCTCTGGCGCCGAGCGGACTTCGGCTGGATCGTTCACGACGAGCGTCCGCGGATGGACCGTCTCCAGCAAATAGGTCGCCGTCACATAGGCCATGTCGAACGGCGGGTCCTGCCGCATCAGGATCACATCGACATCGCGACCGAGGTCCAGCCGGACCTCCTCGCCGAACGTCACATGGTCGCCGACGACGGGCCTCAGCGTCGCCGGCCGGGCGCGGCAGAAAAGGTCGCCGTCCTCCAGCGCCAGCGTCCGGAAATCATAGACCCACAGCGGATGACCGCGCGCCTGCGCCTCCAGCGCCAGAAAGAAGGTCGTGTCCGAAGCGATGTTGACCCCTTCGATGGGGTCCATCTGGATGGCGACATTCAGCATCGGGCGTCCTTCCTAGGCGTCGGGGCTGGTCGCACATGGACGGCGCCGGGGAAGGCCGCAAGGGCGGGGATCAGTTCAGCCGCATCCTCAGACGGTCGAAGGCGACCTCGGGCACGGGCGCGGCCTCGCCGGAGACGGCGCGGGCGCGAGCGAGCGCGTCTATGGCGCCGGTCAGAGCGCCCTGCTTTTCTCGCGCGGCGGCGACGTCCAGCCATGGCCGATGATCCTCGGGGTCCAGCAGGGCGCGGCGCACGGCAGAGCGTTCGGCGGTTTGATAGTCCTCGGCCCTGATGGCGCGGCTGAACAGCACGTTCTGGAGCCGGATCAGAGCCTGGCGATCGGTGACCGGGGCCATCAGCACGTCCAACCGGTCCGCCACATGCGGCGTCAGGCCAGCCCGCAGCGCTCGCCGCGTCAGCTCTGACGGCATGACGACCCGCCCCTGACTGAACGGATCGAGCGCCACCGGGCCCGCCGGTGTCTCGACCCGCAGCAGGAAGTGGTTGGGAAAATCGACGCCCGCCGCCTTCAGGCCCACCCGCCGCGCGGCGTCCAGATAGAAGACCGCCAGAGCCGCCGAAAGGCCGCGCCGACGCTCGGCGATATCGATGACGTCGGTGTTGGTGGGGTCGTCATAGTGTAGGAGGTCGCCGTTCAGCCGCAGGTCGGCGGCCATGGTCTCGGCGAGCGCATCGTCCGGGCTCTCGGTCTCGATCCGTTCCGACAGGCGCTCGGCGGCCGCGTCCGCGAGACGTCGCACGGCCCCGGCGTCGCGGAACGGTACGTCGTGCATGGCGCAGGCGATAGCGGCGTCGAGCAGCGGAAAGGCGTCGTCGTCGGCCTGTCCTGCCAGGCTCAGCCGGTCCTCCGCCTCTTCCCGTGTCACGGCGACGCCTCCCCCGACGACCCGTTCCCTCGCCCCAGAAGGATAGGGCCCGAGAAACTACAGACCGCGACGATGGCGTGGAAACCGGCCGGACGCCAGCGTCACCGTGTCCAGCCGGAGACGAAGTCCCGTTAGGCCGGGTCTTTGGCGCAACAGTCGCTCGCCGGCGAGCCGCAGCCTCTCGCGCTGGGCGGGCGACAGCGCGGTCTCCGCCGCCTCGGCCGTGGCGCGGCGCTTGACCTCGACCACCGCCAGCACCTCGGCCTTCTGGGCTAGGATGTCGATCTCGGCGCCGGGCGCCTTCAGTCGGAACCCCAGAATGCGATAGCCCTTCAGCACCAGCCACGCCGCCGCCAGCCATTCGGCCGCATGGCCCGCACGAAACGCCTGACCGCCCCGGGCCCGCCGCCAGTCCGCCTTGGCGGGGCGCGTCAGCCTGGGCCGGGCGACCCTGGGCGGCTTCATCCCCGGCCCTGCAGCTCGAGGGCCCGGCGGTAGAGCGCCTTTCTCGGCAGATCGAGCGCCCTCGCCACTTCCGACGCCGCCTCTCCGGGCGCGAGCCGGGCCAGGGCCTCGGTGAGGGCCGCATCGGCGTCGGCCGCGCTGGCAGTCTCCGCCTCTCCGGGGCCGACGACCACGACGATCTCGCCCTTGGGCGCGTCCAGCGCGGGGTCGGCTGCGAGCTCGGTCAGGCTCCCTCGCACGCAGGTCTCGTAGAGCTTGGTCAGCTCCCGGCACACGGCGGCCGGTCGGGGTCCCAGAACGGCGGCCATATCCGTCAGACTGGCTCTGAGACGCGGACCGCTCTCGAAGAACACCAGCGTCTGGCCGCCCGGCTTCAGCTCGGTGAGGGCTCCGATCCGACCGGCGGATTTGGGCGGCAGGAAGCCGACGAAGGTCACGCGATCGGCGGGCAGGCCCGACAGCACCAGCGCCGCCAGTAGGCTGGACGCGCCGGGGATGGGATGGACCGGCAGCCCCGCCGCGATCACGTCGCGGGCGACAACGAAGCCGGGGTCCGACACCATCGGCGTCCCCGCGTCTGACACCAGGGCCACGACGCCGCCGTCGGCGACCCGTTCCACGGCGATCTCGGCGGCGCGGGCCGAGGCGTGGTCGTCGCAGCGTTCCAGCCGGGCCTTCAGCCCATAGGCGGACAGCAGCTTTGCGGTGACGCGGGTGTCCTCGGCCAGGACGAGGTCCGCGGCGGCGAGCACATCGAGCGCCCGCAGCGTCATGTCCCGCAGGTTTCCTATGGGGGTCGAGACCAGATACAGCCCCGGCGACAACCGTCGAGGCGGAGGCGCGGTCGGCGGAAACAGCGTGGCCTCGGTCATCGCCAGACCGTGCCAGCGGAGCGCGGACGGAGCAAGGCGAGGCTCAGGTCAGGAGCGTCTTCAGGACCGCGTCCAGCACCGGGCGGCCTTTGGCGGTCGCGGCCAGACGGCCGTCGGCAAGCGTCAGGAAGCCGTCTTCGACCAGGGCGACGACCGGCGGCGCGTCAGGGTCGAGGCCGAGAGTCCGCAACAGTGATACGGGCACGCCCTCGGTCGTTCTCAGACCCAGGAGTAGTCGCTCCTCAGCGGCCTCGCGCGGGTCCAGCGTCTGGCTCTCGCTCCACGGGGATCCGGACGCGACGCCTTTGATGTAGTCGGCGATGCGGCGGTGAGCGACCGTCGCGGTGCGTCCTTCACCTAGGGTCAGGCGGCCATGCGCGCCTGGCCCGACGCCCACGTAGTCTCCACCGCGCCAGACATGCAGATTGTGCGTCGAGCGGGCGGCGACGCCCCTCGCGTGGTTGGAGACCTCATAGGCCGCGAAACCCGCCGCCTCGAGCGTCGTCTGGGTCGCCTCGTAGAGATCGGCGGCCGTGTCCTCGTCCGACGGGGTCAAGGCGCCGCGTGCGAAGGCCCGGCCGAAGGCCGTCGTCGGCTCGATCGTCAACTGGTACGGCGATACGTGCTCGAAGCCGAGCGCCACGGCTTCGTCGAGCGCCGCCCGCCAGCGGTCCACGGTCTGGCCCGGGAGGGCGTAGATCAGGTCGATGGACAGTCGATCGAAGGCGTCGCCCGCCACCGCGATGGCGCGCCGGGCCTCATCAGCCGAGTGGTTGCGCCCGAGGAACGCCAGATCGCGATCTTCCAGCGACTGGACCCCCAGCGACAGACGATTGACGCCGGCCTCCGCCAGGGCGGCGAAATGCGCGGCTTCGGCATCCGTCGGATTGGCCTCCAGCGTGATCTCGACCGGCCTCTCGTACGGAAGCAGTCGCCGCGCGGCCTCGACAATCGCCGCCACGTCGCCGGGCCGCATCAACGACGGCGTGCCGCCGCCGAAGAAGATCGAGGCCAGTGGCCGGGACCCGAGCAGCGCGGCCTGCGCCTCCAGGTCGGTCAGTATGGCCCGGACCAGGACCGCCTGTTCTTCGCGCCAGCCCCGGTCCTTGACCACGTTGAAATCGCAATAGGGGCAGATGCGAGCGCAGTATGGCCAGTGCACATAGATGGCGACGCCGTCCGGCCGGTCATCCGTCAATGAGGGCGGCTTTCAGTTTGCGGAAAGCGACTGCGCGATGACTCAGGCTGTCCTTCAGGGCCGGGTCCATCTCGCCGAAAGTCTGGTCATGGCCGTCCGGGATGAAGACGGGGTCGTAGCCGAAGCCCCGGTCACCGCGCGGCGGAAAGGTCAGCCGGCCGTCGACACGGCCTTCGACGACCACGCAGGGCCCGTCCGGCCAGGCCACGGCCAGGGCCGAGGTGAAGAAGGCCGCTCGATCAGTAGCATCGAGATACTCGAGCCGTTCCTCGATCTTGCGCATGGCCAGGCCGAAGTCTTTCTCAGGCCCGCCCCAGCGCGCCGAAAAGATGCCTGGCGCGCCGTCCAGAGCGGCGACCGACAGGCCGGAATCGTCGGCCAGACAGACCTCACCCGAGCGGTCGGCGGCATGGCGCGCCTTCAGCATGGCGTTGCCGACAAAAGTCGTCTCGGTTTCGGCCGGTTCGGGCAAATTCAGCTCGCCGGCGGTGACCACCTCGTAATGTCCGTCCAGAAGCGCGTGGATTTCGCGGGCCTTTCCGGCGTTGTGGGTCGCCGCCACCAGCCGCATCCCCTTGATAAGCTTCAGATTCACGCGAACTCCCGAGTCAGAAACATTCCATTGCCGAAGTTTAATATCGTTAAACGATATGTAACGTGCAAACCCGCCTTGCACGGCCTATCTATGTTCTCACGAACGGAGGCCACAACGTTCCCCGGTTTGATCGAAACGAGCAAATCGAACCCCTGTGGCGAAGAATGCGGGCAACAAACGACCCGCACTCAGGATCGAAGGATAGACACGATGACCACCCTGAACGCCTCGCTGATGCTCGACAAGGTCGGCAGCCTGCTGGTCCAGGTCGCCATGCTGGCCGCCCTGCCCACCGCCCTGATCGCTACCCTGGTCCAGGCCTTCTAAAGAGGGGTCGCTATCGCTCGCAACGCGGTCGCTTACGGCTTGAGCGACGATTGCACCGAACGACCCATTCTCTTCCGCCGCTCAGGAAGCGAGGCTCCGCGAGCCGAGCGCCAGCGGCACCCAAGAAGGCGCTTTGACCATTGACCAGGAACGCGATCTATAGAGCCGCGTCGGGGTTCGCCGGACCCCGCGCGGCCATCGCGGCCTGACCTTCCGGCGAGAGATCGCCGATGACTGCCGACCGGCCGACGACCGAACGAAAGAGCCCCGCGCGCACGGTGCCGCTGCTTCCGAAAATGCCTCGCATCGGCGTCAAGGCTCCGTTTCGCACCCTGGGGCCCGGTTCTGTCTCCAGCCTGCTGAAGATCGCGCTGGACGTGGCCTATGTGCTGCTGATGATCATCACGGCGGTTCTGCTGCTTCTGCTGCTCACCTCCGTCTTCATTCCGATCGCCAATCTCAACATCACCGTCTCGAACGACGAGGGTGGCCGCCAGCAACCGTTGACGCGGCCCCTGTTGCTGTTCGGAGTGGGCGCCCTGACCGCCTATTTCGGCGGCTTCCTGATGATCCTCAGGAATCTGCGCCTGATCTTTCGTACCCTGACCATTGGTGATCCCTTCCAGCCTGGAAATGTGCGCCGGCTGCGCCAGGTCGGGCTGATTCTCGCCGTCGTCACCGGCGGTGTATGGGTCGCCCAGGGCGTCGTCGCCGCCCGCCTGGCCCCCGGCGTCATGGAACCGCAAGGCTTCGGCGAGCTTCTGACGCCTATCTTCTCGGTTCTGGTCGTCTTCGTTCTGGCAGAGGTCTTCCGCGAGGGCGCACGCCTCCGGCGGGAATCGGAGTTGACGATATGAGCGAAGCTGGCGCGGGGAGGCACCTGTAGATGGCCATCAAGGTGCAACTGGATCGCCTCCTGGTCGAACGGCGCATGTCCCTGACCGAATTGGCCGATCGCGTCGGCGTGACGGTCGCCAATCTATCGATCCTGAAGACCGGCAAGGCGCGGGCGGTGCGATTCACCACTCTGTATGCCCTGTGCCGCGAGCTGGACTGCCAGCCCGGCGACCTGCTGTCCTATGAGCCCGGCCCGCCCGAGCCAGACCTCGACGATGAAGAGGCCTGAGGCGTGGCACGCCGCCCACCGCCTGACCTGAGCGCCGAGGATCGTCGGCTATGGGCGCGCGTGTCCGGCTCGGTCACGCCCGCCCGTGTCCGAAAGGCGTTGCGGATCGCGATGGAGTTGCCGGCGGCAGTGGAGGTGAATCCGTCACAGGCCTTCCTGCCTCGACCCCATCCCGGACCAGCGAAATCCACTCCCGGCCCGATTGCCGCGCCGCGCCCGACCCCTGCGCACGGCGCGCCCGAGGCTCTGGAGCCCCGCCGCCAGCGGCGCCTGTCGCGCGAGCGGGATCCGATCGAGGCCACGATTGACCTCCACGGCTTCGGACGCTTCGAGGCCGAGGACAAATTGCGGGCTTTCCTGCTTTCCGCCCAGGCACGAGGTCTGCGCGCCGTTCTGGTCGTCACCGGCCAGGGGCGGCGCGGCGGCGGGGTGATCCGCGCCTCGATCCAGGAGTGGCTCCAGTCCCACGCCTTGCGCGGCGTGGTGTCCGGCTTTGCCTCGGCCCACCGTCGCCACGGCGGCGACGGGGCATTCTACGTCACCCTCAGGCGGCGTGGAGCCTGAGCCCCTTCTGCTCGGCCAGCTCGTGCAGGGACGTCATGGGGCGCGGACCCCAGTGGCCGATCACCTCCGCCGCCGCCAGAGAGCCAAGCGCGCCGGCGTCCGCCAGCGACAGACCGCGCGCCAGACCGAGCAGGAAGCCCGCCGCATATTGGTCGCCCGCGCCCGTGGTGTCCACGACGCGGTCCACCGAGAAGGCCTGGACCACCGCCCGCTCGGCGCCTCGGATGACCACGGACCCGTGCTCGCCCCGGGTCACGGCCGCGACCTCGACGATCCGCGCCAGCCGCTCGGCCGCCTCGTCGAAATCCTCGGTCTCGAACAGGGCCAGAAGCTCGACCTCGTTGGCCAGGACGATGTCCGCGGAGGCCTCGATGAAGGCCAGCAGCTCCGCCCGCCAGCGACCCACCACGAAGGCGTCCGACAGGGTGATCGCGACCTTGCGGCCTGCGTCATGCGCCGCCTTGGCCGCCGCCTCGAACGCCGCCCGCGCGGGCGCCGGATCGAACAGGTAGCCTTCGAGGTAGACGATGGCGCTGTCGCCAATCAGGGCCTCGTCCACATCCGCGACCGTCAGCTGGTTGGCGGCGCCGAGGAAGGTGCACATGGTTCTCTGTCCGTCGGGCGTGACGTTGATCAGGCAGCGGCCGGTGCCCGCGCCGCCTTCGAGCGCCGGGGTGTCGAAGTGGACGCCCGCCGCCCGGATGTCATGGGCGAAGATCTCACCCAGGGGATCGGCCGCCACCTTGCCGATGTAGGCCGCCCGACCGCCGAACGAACCGACCCCGGCGACCGTGTTGCCGGCCGAGCCGCCGGACGCCTCCACCCCCGCCGCCATGGCGACATAGAGGGCGGCGCTCTGGGCCTCGTCGACCAGCTGCATGGAGCCGGGCGTCAACCCTTGATCGGCCAGAAATTGCGGATTGCAGGGCGCGAGCACGTCGACGATGGCGTTGCCGACGGCGCAGATGTCGTAGGAGGCGGTCTGGGTCATGCGGCGCCCCTTAGCCGCCGCCCGCGCGGCGCGCCAGCCCTGCTTGCCCTCGCCGGACAATCATATAAGGATGTCCTTATATGTTTTTGAGACTGAGATGACAGAGATCGCCGTCCTCACCCCCGCCGCCGACGATGGAACCTATGGCCCGCACTGGCCCGAGGTGATGGAGCGTCTGGCCGCCGCCCTGGCGCTGGCGGACCTGACGGTCCGGCCTCTCGCCTGGCTCGACCATGTCGACGACGCCTCGCTGCTGCTGGACTTCCCGCTGGTCCTGCCGCTGCTGACGTGGGGGTATCACCAGCACCACACCCGCTGGCTCCAGGCGACGCAGACCTGGGCGCAGGCCGGCGTCCGCATCGCCAACCCGGCCTCGGTCCTGGCCTGGAACTCCGACAAGACCTACCTCCGCCGCTTTGAGGCCGAAGGCGTCGCGATCCCTCCGACGGTCTGGACCCAGGGCGTCACCGACGCCGAGATCGCCGCCGCTTTCGACCGGTTCGAGACCGACACCCTGATCCTCAAGCCGACGGTCTCCGGCGGCGCCTGGAAGACGCTGAAGGTCGCGCGCGGCGAGCCCGTCGTCGACGCGCCCGAGGGTTCGGCCATGATCCAGCCTTTCCTGCCCGACCTCGCCAGGGCGGGAGAGCTGTCGCTCCTCTTCTTCGGCGGCCGTCTCAGCCACGCCGTCTTGAAGACCGCTGCGCCGGGCGACTTCCGCATCCAGTCCCAGTTCGGCGGCCGCTACCAGACAGTGGCTGAGCCGCCGGCCGCCGCCCTCGCCTTGGCCCGACAGGTCCTCAGCGTCGTCGAGGAGGACCTCCTCTACGCCCGCATCGACGTGGTCCAGCACGAGGGCCGATGGCTCCTGATGGAGGCCGAACTGATCGAGCCGGACTTCTACCTGTCCGAGGCCCCCGACCGGGGCTGCCTCTTCGCCGAGGGCGCCGCCGCGCTCGTCGAGGATTCAGCGGTCGCCTCTGCCGCGTAGAGGAAGCCCCGCGACGGACACAGGTCCGAGATCACACACCCGGCGCAGTTCGGCTTTCGCGCCGTGCAGGTGTAGCGGCCGTGCAGGATCAGCCAGTGGTGCGCCTTGGCCAAGAACGCCTCGGGCACCACGGCGTGCAGCTGGTCCTCGACCTTGTCAGCGGTCGCGGCGTTCGCCAGCCCCAGCCGGTGGGAGACGCGGAACACATGGGTGTCCACCGCGATGGCCGGTTCGATGCCGAGTTCGTTCAGGACCACGCTCGCGGTCTTGCGCCCCACGCCCGGCAGGGCCTGGAGATCGGCCCGGTTCAGCGGCGTGGTTCCGCCGTGCCGGTCCTGGATGATGCGGCTTAACGCGATGACGTTCTTCGCCTTGTTCCGGTAGAGACCGATCGAGGCGATGTAGGGGACCAGCCCCTCTTCCCCGAGCGCCAGCATGGCCTGGGGCGTCGAGGCGACGGCGAACAGCTTGTCCGTCGCCTTGTTGACCGAGACATCAGTCGCCTGGGCGGACAGGGCGACGGCGACGACCAGGGTGTAAGGGTCCTGGAATCGCAGCTCGGTTTTAGGCTCGGGCATGACGCGGGACAGACGCTCGAAGATCTCCTCCACCCGATCCTCGTCCGGCGGCCAGGCGAAGACGGGCACGGGCGCGCCGGTCATGACGGAGGCGGCCTTGCGGGCGGGCGGCGCGGTCGGTCGCTTGGCGGTGGGCTTGCGGGCCCTGGCCTTGGCCGGCGCTTTGGAAGCGGGGGTCTTCATTCCCCGACCTCGACCGATCGAACCTTGATGCCCAGTTGCGTCAGCGCCTCCACCGCCGCCCGCTCGCCCTCGATCCAGGCTCCGTGCGCCGTGCCGTAGAAGTCGGCCGAGGTCGCCTCGCCCGCGACGAAGATGCGATCCTCCGCCGGTCGACGGAGCCGTGCCCGCGCGCCCGTCGCCGTGTCGCCCTGTCCCGGCAGGACGTGGGAATAGGCCCCGCGCGACCAGGGATCCGCGCCCCACATCGACACGGCGACGGGTTCCAGCCGCTTCCTGAAGCTCGACCCCAGCAGGTCCGACAGCTCGGTCGCCGCGAAGTCGAAGAAGGCCGCCTCGCCCTCCGCTTCCAGCCCCCAGGCCAGGTCTCCGCCGAAATAGCCCTCGATCATCGGCCGTCCGAAGGGGCGCAGGTGATAGCCGCCGGTCGAGGCGGTGTCGGTCCGACCCCACAACTGGCTGTCGGGCGGAAAATCCTCGGCCCCGGCGACCGCCATGTGCAGTTTTGACGCCAGGCCAAGGGGCGCGCCCGCCGCTGCCTCGATCAGGTCCGGCAGAGGCGGGTCGAACCGCACGGCCTCCGCCGCCAGCACCGAGGTCGGCAGGGTCAGGACGCAGGCGCGCGCCTCGACCACGCCTCGCGTTGTCTCGATCTTCAGGGTCGGTCCTCGCCGGTCTAAGCGCTGGACCGCGCAGTCCAGAACGACGGGCAGCCCCTGCCCCAGTCGCTCAATCAGCGCGCCATAGCCCTCGACAACGCGCCAGTTCACGCCTGTGTCGCGGTAGGCGTCGTAATCCAGCGTCGAGACCTCGGCGAACCGGGCTCCGTTCAGGGCCCCGGAGATGGCGTCCATTCGCGCGTTCCAGCGATCGTCGGGTACGAACAGGTCGGCGGCGGGCCGATCCTCGCCCCGCCCGGCGGCCTCGGACACCCGTTCGTCGAAGACGTCGAACGCATCGCGGAAGGCCTGTTGCTCGTCGGGCGTCAGGCCCAGGTTGAAGGCCTGGGTCCGCCAGGGCGGGCGGGTCTTGTCCAGCGTCAGGCCCAGCGGCTCGACCCGCTCCGCCAATGGGTTCTCATCGGCCGAATGAAGCCAGCCGCAGCCCAGATCGAGCCCGTGGCCCTGCCAGCCGACCGTATGCGCCCGCCCACCGACCCGGTCCCGCGCCTCCAGCACGACGACCGTGACGCCTGCGCTCACCAAGGCCCGCGCCGCGGCGATGCCGGCGGCCCCCGCTCCGATCACGGCGACGTCGATGGAGGCGGGAAGGGCGGTCACGCCGAGATAGATGCGGTTTCGCCCGCCAGGCGCAAGTCGGCATCGACGCCGCGGGGCGGACGGGCGTAGGAAGGCGGCCTGTCAACGGCCCCGAGAGTATCCCATGCTGATCGCCTATTCGTCCTGGCCCGAAATCGACGCCCGTCTGAAATCGACGAAGACCGTGGTCGTGCCGATCGGCTCCAACGAGCAGCATGGGCCGACAGGCCTTCTGGGCACCGACTGGATGTGCCCCGAGATCATCGCCCACGCGGCGGAAAAGGCCGACGAGAGCCTGATCGTCGCCCCGACCTTCAACATCGGCATGGCCCAACACCATCTGGCGTTCGCCGGCACCATCAGCCTTCGCCCCTCGACCTTCATGGCCGCGATCACCGACTGGGTCAGCTCGCTCAGCCGCCACGGCTTCGAGCGCATCTATTTCCTGAACGGCCATGGCGGGAACGTCTCGACCATCGAGGCGACCTTCTCGGAGCTCTATGCCGAGTGGTCCTTCGCCGAGGAGCCCTGCCCCTATGTGCTCAAGCTGCGGAACTGGTGGGACCTGCCGGGCGTGAACGGTTTGTGCAATTCCATTTTCCCGGCCGGCCATGGCATGCACGCCACCCCGTCCGAGATCGCAGTGACCCAAGCCGCCTATCCCGACCGCATCAAGACGGCCGACTATTCGCCGAAGATCGCGCCCAGCGGCCCGATCCGGGATGCGCTCGACTACCGCGCCCGCTTCCCCGACGGCCGCATCGGCTCCGACCCAGCTCAGGCCAGCCCGGAAAAAGGCCAGAGGATCATCGACGCGGCGGCAGCCGCCCTGCTCAAGGACGTCGCCGACTTCTCCGCCGAGGTCTTGCCGGGCTGACGAAACGGGCGCAGGGCTGGGGCATGACGAAGACGACGAGAGCGGGCCGTGCGGCTCGCAAGGCGGCCGCCACGGCTCGAGGCGCCGCGACACATGCCGCGAACGGGGCGGAGATGATGCGGGCCGCGTCCGAGGTCATCGCAGCGCGCATGACCATCCTCGCCGACGGCCTGGCCGACCCCATGAAGGCCGACATCCGCGAGATGTCACTCATGGGCACCGAGAAGCTGGAGGCCATGGGGGCGTCCGCCACGGCTCTGGCGGGCGCCATGGGCGACCTGACCGCGCGTGCCTCAGCCTCAGCGATGCAGGAGATGGGTCACGCCGCCCGCGCCGCCTCGGCGATGGCGAGCGCACGGACCCCGCAGGCCGCCCTGTCGGCCCAGATGTCCTGGGCCATGGGCTGGTGGAGCCGCGCTTCGAGCCAGGCGCTCAGCGTCAACGCCGAACTGCTGAAAGCCCAGGCCGAGGCCCTGAAGCCGATCCACGCCGCCGCGACCGCCAACGCCCGGCGGCTGAAGAAATAGCCTAGGCCGTCCGGATCACGCCGCCTTCGACACGGACTGGCCACGGGGTCAGTTTCCCACCCGCGCAGGGGCCGCCGACGCAGGCCCCAGTCAGAGGTTCGAACACCGCCCCGTGCCAGCCGCACAGGATCTGGCTTCCGTCCGGCGTCAGATAGCGATCCAGCTCGACCGCGATGGGAAAACCCGCGTGCGGACAGCGATCGATCCAGCCCGCGACCTCGCCGTCCTTTCGTACCACGAAGCCGTGGAAGAAGGCCTCGCCGATCTGGAGCACGAAGCCGCGAGAGCCCGGCTCGGGGATGTCATCGAGCGGGCACAGCGCGACGCCGGGCGGCGTGGTCCAGACGCGCTTGCGCTCCGTGGGCGGGGCGTCGCTCATCCCTGCTCGGATTTCAGCGGCCGCGACAGAAGGGCGTCGATCAGGCCGTCGACCGTCGTCTCTCCGGCGAGCAGGGCCGCGACGCCCTCGCAGATCGGCATCTCGACTCCGGCTCGCCCCGCCAGTTCGCGGACGGCCGGCGCGCTCTCATAGCCCTCGGCCACCGACCGCTTGCCCGCAAGCGCCTGCTCCACCGTCTGGCCCTGACCAAGCGCGAGACCCAGGCTCATGTTCCTCGACTGAGGGCTGGAGCAGGTCAGCACTAGGTCGCCCAGGCCGCACAGCCCCGCCACCGTCTGCGGCTCGGCGCCCAGCGCCACGCCCAGCCGCGTCATCTCGGCGAAGCCCCGGGTGATCAGGGCCGCATGGGCGCTGCGGCCAAGGCTGCGCCCTTCCGAAAGGCCGCAGGCGATGGCCAGAACGTTCTTGATCGCGCCGCCGACCTCGGCCCCGATCAGGTCGGTCGCCAGATAGGGCCGGAACCCCGGCGCCGACAGGGTCCACATCAGCTCTTCGCCCATCGCGGCGTCCTCGCAGGCCAGGGTCACGGCGGTCGGTAGGCCGCGCGACACATCGGCAGCGAAGCTGGGTCCGGACAGGACGGCGGCTGGGGCGGCGGGAATGGTTTCGGCCAGCACTTGGGTCATCAGCTTCAGCGACCCCCGCTCGATGCCCTTGGAGCACAGCAGGATCGGCGTATCGGCCCGCGCGTGGGGCGCGAAGGCCGCCAGTGTCGAGCGCATGAACTGGGCTGGCGGCACGGCAAGGATCAGGTCGCAATCCGACAGGTCCGCGAACTCCGGCGTCACCGAGATGCCCGGCTCCAGCTCCACGCCCGGCAGGAAGGCCTCGTTGACCCGGCGCGCGCGGATGCTCTCGACGACCTCCGGCTCGCGCGCCTGAAGCACGGTCTCCAGCCCGGCCCGCGCGCAGACCTGGGCCAGGGCTGTGCCCCAGGCGCCCGCGCCGATTACCCCCGCCTTGCGAAATTCCATCGTTGATTCCTGGCTAGCGGGCTCAGGCCTTGGCCCCCTTGCGCCCCGTCCGATGGACAGGGTCGGCGATCGCCCGCGCTTCGTCCAGCGGCCATCGCGGCCGCGCTGGCGCGTCGATGTCGGAGACCAGACCGAGCCGCAACCGCTCGGCTCCGGCAAGCGCGATCATGGCCGCGTTGTCGGTGCAATAGGCCATCGGCGGCGCGATGAAGCCGAACCCGCGCCGCGCCGCCGTCTCCTCCAGCACCCGCCGCACGGACCCGTTGGCCGCGACCCCGCCCGCGACCACGAGGGTCCGCGCCTGATGCCGCTCGGCATAGTCCGCCATCGCCCGATCCGACCGCTCGGACAGCTGGCGCGCGATGGCGGTCTGGACCGCGTCGGCGAGGTCGGCTCGGTCCTGATCGCTCGTCAGGGTCTGGGCGATGCGCGAGGCCGCCGTCTTCAGGCCCGAGAAGGAGAAGTCGCAGTCCTTGCGGCCCAGCAGCGCCCTCGGCAGCTCAAAGCGCGACCCGTCGCAAGCCGCCGCCGCGAGCCGCTCCAGCGCCGGTCCGCCCGGATATCCCAACCCCATGGCCTTGGCGATCTTGTCGAAGGCTTCGCCGGCCGCGTCGTCGATGGTGGTGCCCAGCCGGCTCATGTCGCCGATGCCGCGCACCTCCAGCAGCTGGCAGTGCCCGCCCGAGACCAGCAGCAGCAGGAAGGGATAATCCACCCGCGCGCCCAAACGCGCCGAGACCGCATGGCCCTCCAGATGGTTCACCGCCACGAACGGCAGGCCCCGGGCCAGAGCCACCGCCTTGCCGAAGCCCAGGCCCACCATGACCCCGCCGACCAGCCCCGGCCCGGCCGTCGCGCCGACGCCGTCCAGTTCGCCATAGCCCAGCCCCGCCTCGGTCATGGTGCGGGCGGCGACGCCCTCGATCATCTCGACATGGCTGCGCGCCGCGATCTCGGGCACCACGCCGCCATAGGCCTGATGGTCCTCGATCTGGCTGTGGATGATGGAGGACAGAACCTCGGCCGACCCGTCCGGCGACAGGCGCACGACCGAGGCTGCCGTCTCGTCGCAGCTCGTCTCGATCCCGAGGACGGTCAGAGACTGATCCGAAAACGCCTTCCCGGCGGCGGCTTCGCTGCTAAGGTCGTAAGAGTTCTCCACCGGCGTCAGGTAACGACCCGGTCCCCCTGACGCAACGGACCCGAATGCCCACCATCCGTATCGGCACCCGCCGCTCCGCTCTCGCCCTGGCCCAGTCCGGCATGATGCAGCGGGCCATCGCCGCCGCCATGAGCCTGCCCATCGAGGAGGTGGTGCTGGTCGAGATCGTCACCACCGGCGACCAGATCCAGGACCGGCGCCTGATGGAGGTCGGCGGCAAGGCCCTGTTCACCAAGGAGATCGAGGAAGCCCTTCTCGACGGCCGCGTCGACATCGCGGTGCATTCCATGAAGGACGTCCCGGCCGAACAGCCCCCCGGCCTGACCATCGCCGCCATCCCCGAACGCGAGGATGCGCGGGACGCCTTCATCAGCCGCGACTTCGACACGCTGGAGGCCCTGCCGCACGGCGGTCGGCTCGGCACGGCCTCGCTGCGGCGCCAGGCCCAGGCGCTGACGCTAAGGCCCGACCTTCAGATCGAGATGCTGAGGGGCAACATCGACACCCGCCTGCGCCGCGCGGCCGAGGGCGATTTCGACGCCATCCTGCTGGCGGCGTCCGGCCTGAACCGGCTGGGCCGGGCTGAGTCCGTCCGGGGCTATCTGTCGCTCGACGCCTTCCTCCCCGCGCCGGGCCAGGGCGCGCTCGCCCTGCAGACGCGCGAAGGCGACACCAATCACGACTGGGTCCGGGCGCTCGATGACCGCGACACGCGCCTCGCCGTCGCCGCCGAGCGGGGCGCCATGACGGCACTGGAAGGCTCGTGCCGCACGGCGGTCGGCGCCCACGCCACGGTGGCCGGCAGCACCCTGTCCCTGACCACCGAGATGCTGGCCCCCGACGGCTCGGCCCGCTGGCGCCGCTCGGGCCACATCGATCTGACCGGCCCGGACGCCGAGGACCGCGCCCGGACGCTCGGTCTGGAGCTGGGTGGCCAGGTTCACGCGGCGGCGGGGGACCAGAGGGTCGCCGTTTGATCATCAGGCCATGAAGGTCTGGATCACCCGTGCCCGCCCCGGCGCCGAGGCCACCGCCGCCCGGTTGACCGCACTGGGCTTCACGCCGGTGATCGCGCCTCTGCTGAAGGTGCGGCCCTTGCACGCCGAGATCGACCTGGTCGGTGTCGACGCCCTTGTCTTCACCAGCATCAACGCCGTGGCGGCCTTCACGACCCTGAGCCTCGCGCGCGACCACCGCGTGTTCACCGTCGGCGACGCCACCGCCGGCGCGGCGAGCGAGGCGGGTTTCTCCTCCGTCCGCTCCGCTGATGGCGACCTGACCGCGCTGGCGGCCCTGATCCGCGCCGACGGCCAGGGCCTGACCCTGCTCCACATCGCCGCCGCTCAGCCCGCCGGAGACCTCGCCGCCCTCGTCGGCGACACGGCCCAGGTTCGCACCGTCCGCGTCTATGAAACCGTCGAGACAGACGCTGGTCCGACCGAGCCCTGGGACGCCGTCCTGATCCACAGCCCCCGCGCCGCCCGCGCCCTCGCTTCCGCCGCGCCGGACGTCGCAGATCGCCTCGCCTGCGCCATCTCCGAGGCGGCCGCCGCGCCGCTCGCTCCGCTCGGCTTCGCCGAGGTCCGCATCGCCGCCGCCCCCACTGAGGACACCCTCCTGGCGGCCCTTGGCAAGCCGGGGCCCGCCGTATAAAGAGCCGCTTCCGTCGCCGGGCGCAGTCCGCCCCGCTGGCAGGCCGCTTTAGCTCAGCTGGTAGAGCACCTCATTCGTAATGAGGGGGTCAGGTGTTCGAGTCACCTAAGCGGCACCACCTTTCCAGAGCAGTTCTAGCCTTGGTGTCCGGCAAGGTCAGGTCGGAAATCACTTCCGCTTGGGTGCTGGGTGGGTGCCCAGTGGGACGGCCATCAGACCGCTTCTGGCTCTTTGAAGACGTCGAGAATGTCCGCTTGTCGGAATGTGCGAGGCCGTCGTGGTATCGACGGCTGGTCAGCAAGCTTCCACAATAGCCATTGATTATGCTGGAACCGGATGCCCGGCACCTCACGAAAGGCCTCAATGTTCACGTCCCTTAACCGCATGATCTCGCTAGCGATGATCGCCTGGGCGTTCGCGGCGACATCTCCGGCCGTAGCGCACGCCCGACTGGTGTCGGCGACGCCCGCCAGCGGCGCAACGGTGAGCGCTCCCCGCGGCATCAGCCTGACGTTCAGCGAACGGTTCGCCGCGCCCTTCTCGACCGTGACGGTTGAGGACAGCCGGGGGCGCTCAGTCGACCTGACTAGGACAGTATCCGAAGACGGGCGGACCCTCGGTGGGACCTATACGGCACCTCTGCCCGCCGGGACCTATCGGGTGACCTGGGCGATCGCGGCGGCCGACGGGCACCGCATGACCGGAACCTACAACTTCACCGTCCGCTGAGTTGTCGATCGACCTGACCGTCGTTGGCCTGCGGTGGCTGCAGTTCGCCGCCGCCGTCGTGGCGATGGGGCTGCCACTGTTCAGGATGTATGCGCCGACGGCGTCCGGACATGCCGTTCAGATCCGGACGGCCGTCATCGCCGGACTGTCGCTGGCGCTCGGGGCCATCGGCGGACTGCTGGCCCAGACCGCCATGATGGCGGGGGGCTGGGCGGCGGCGCTGGACGCGAACGCGGTGGGCTATGTCGTGCAGTCCACCAGCCTGGGAATGGCCCATGTCGCTCGCGCCGGACTGGCCGTTGCAGCGGTCTCGCTGCTGCTGGCGGCGAGCCGGCGCAAGACGCTTACGGTGGTGGCCGTCGTCGCCTTTGCCGGGGCCGCCGCCAGCTTCGCCTGGAGCGGACACGGGGCCTCCAGCGAGGGCCCGGCCGGGGTGATCCACCTGGTGGCCGACATCGTCCATGTCTTGGCGGCTGCCGTCTGGGTCGGAGCCTTGGCAGGCTTTTGCCTCATGTTCGGGCGCCGCGATGAGCAGGATGTCGAGGGCGCGGCAAGGTCGCTGGCAGGCTTCGGGACCGTGGGGACCGTGGCGGTCCTGACGCTGGCACTGAGCGGGATGGTTAACACCGCATTTCTGGTGGGCGTCGAAGGGTCCGCCAGCCTCGCCGCCTCTGTGTGGGGCCAGTTGCTGTTGGCCAAGATCGGATTTTTCGTGCTGATGATCTGGCTGGCGTCGCACAATCGCTACACCCTGACGCCGGCGCTGGAGCGCGCCGTCCGGGACGGGGGCGATCCTGCGGACCCCTTGCGGAGTTTGCGTGTCAGCATCGGCCTCGAGCTGGCGGCTGGGATCGCCCTGCTCGGGGTTGTCGCGGCCATGGGCGTGCAGATGCCGCCCGCCTCAATGTGAGGATCAGCGCGCGTTCCGCGACGACCAGTGGATGTGGCGGATGCGCCAGCCGTCGGCCGAGCGATGCAGGATCATGGTCTCGGCGTTCACGCTGTTGACCGGCCGCTCGTTGAAGGTGCCCGTTGTTCGGCCTTCGGTCAGCACCCAGGCCACGTCGCCTTCGATCCAGGCCGCGCGGCGCGTGACTTCGTCGGTCGTGGCGGCGGCGAAGGCCATGTCGGCGGGCAGGTGATGACCAGCATACTCCTCGCGCGAGCGTTCCGCGCCGCCGGTTTCCAGGACCACGACGTCCTCTGCCAGCAGCGCCAGGACGGCGTCGGCGTCGCCCGCGCCGAGCGCGGCGTGGAAGGCCTCGACCACGGCGATGGCAGGGGCTGTGGCGGCGTCGGCCGCCTGGGCGATCGCCGGGGCGACCGGACGGTCATGCGCCGAGGCCGGCACGGCGACGAGGCCCAGAAGGGCGGCGAGGATCAGGCGGGTCATCATCGGCTCCGAACGGTAGTAGGGGTGAGGAGACAGTCGGTCGCAGGTCGCATCGTTGACTCTGTACCAATGTACGCAGTGCAAGTCTGCGCCTATGGAATCGAGACCTCGCTTCATGATCGATCGAAATCGCCGCGGACTTCTGAAGGGATTGGGCGGCGCAGCGACAGCCTGGGCGGTGCAGGGCCTGCTGCCCGTCTGGGCGCAGAGCGGATCACCGGGCCTGCGCGCCGATCTGCCGACGTTGGACGGGCCGGACGTGCGGCTGAGCGTCGGCCATTCGCTGTTCACGGTCGGCGGGCGGACCGGTCATGCGATCACCGTCAACGGGACCCTGCCTGCGCCGCTGATCCGACTGCGCGAAGGCCAGACGGCGCGCCTGTCGGTGACCAACACCCTGGATGAAGACACCTCGATCCACTGGCACGGCGTGCTGTTGCCCTTCCACATGGACGGCGTGCCGGGCGTCAGCTTCCCCGGGATCCGGCCGGGCGAGACGTTCGAGTACGAGTTCCCGATCATCCAGTCGGGCACCTTCTGGTACCACAGCCACTCCAACCTGCAGGAGGCGATGGGCCACTACGGGCCGCTGATCATCGACCCGGCAGGGGCCGATCCGGTGGCCTACGACCGCGAGCACGTGATCGTCCTGTCGGACTGGAGCCTCCTGCATCCGCACGAAATCCTGGACCGGCTGAAGAAGAGCCCCGGCTATTTCAATCAGTCGCGCACCACACTGTCGGGCCTGCTCTCCGGCGAGGACGGCATGTCGCTGGCCGACCGCCGGATGTGGGGTCAGATGCGGATGGACCCGCGCGACATCGCCGACGTCAACGGCACGACCTACACCTATCTGGTCAATGGTCATGGCCCGGCCGAGAACTGGACCGGCCTGTTCCGGCCGGGAGAGCGGGTGCGGCTGAGGGTGATCAACGCCTCGGCCATGTCGATCTTCAATGTGCGCATTCCGGGTCTGGCGATGACGGTCGTCAACGCCGACGGAGAGAACGTGCGCCCGGTCGAGACCGACGAGTTCCAGATTTCGGTCGCCGAGACCTATGACGTCGTCGTCCGACCGGCCGAGGACCGCGCCTATACCCTCGTCGCCGAGTCCGTGGATCGCTCCGGCATGGCGCGGGCGACGCTGGCGCCCCGTCTGGGCATGACCGCCGAGGTTCCGCCGCTGCGTCAGGTGCCGACCCTGACCATGCGCGACATGGGCATGGGGGGCATGGCCGGGATGGACCATTCGGCCATGGGTCACGGAATGGATCATTCCGCCATGGGTCACGGAGAGCCTGCCGACGCGCCGGTCGACCACGCCGCCATGGGTCACGAGGGCATGGCCCACGACATGCGCAACCCGGACAACGCCCCCGCCGGCATGGCGGTCGGCGTCGGGGTGGACATGATCTCGTCGGACCCGGCCAACCGACTGGGCGAGCAGCCCATGGGGCTGGAAGACATGCCGCACCGGGTGCTGGTCTACACTGATCTGGTGTCGCTTGCCCCCAACAAGGACCAGAGGCCGCCGTCCCGCGCGCTGGAAATCCACCTGACCGGAAACATGGAACGGTTCATGTGGGGCTTCGACGGTCGCAAATTCTCCGAGATCGTCGAGCCGATCCGCTTCGAGCGGAACGAACGGGTGCGCGTGACCCTGGTCAACGACACCATGATGGCCCACCCGATCCACCTACACGGCCACTTCTTCGAGCTGGTGACGGGCGGCCCGCCGGGGCATCAGCCGCTGAAGCACACGGTCAATGTCGCGCCGGGGTCCAAGGTGACCTTCGACCTGACGGCGGACGCGCCGGGCGACTGGGCTTTCCACTGCCACATGCTGATGCACATGCACGCGGGCATGTTCAACGTCGTCACCGTCCGCCCGCTGGATGGAGACGCGGCATGATCCGCTTGATGACCGCGCTCGCCCCCCTGCTGCTGGTCGCCGGAGCGGCGGCCGCCCAGGACCACAGCCATCATGCGACGCCCGCCCGGCCGACGCAGGCTCCGGCGGCTGATCCGCATGCGGGACACGCCATGCCCGCGCCGGCTCAGGCCGCCGATCCGCATGCCGGCCACGACATGAGCGCGCCGGCGCCGACCGCTTACCCTCACGCCGCTCATGCGATGCCGGCTCAGAGCGACCCCCACGCGGGCCACGACATGGGCGGCCAATCCGTCGGAGGTCCGCCCGACGTGCCGACCAGCGCGGATGACGAGGGCCGTCCGAGGCAACCGCCCCTGCCGCCCGCCGCCCTGTCCGGCCCGGCCCATGCCGCCGACGCCATCTGGGGCGCGGACCAGATGGCCGGCGCCCGCGACATCCTGAGGCGCGAGAACGGCGACGTGCGCGCCACCGCCGTCATCGTGGACCGGCTCGAGGTCGGCTTCGACGACGGCGAGGAGGGCTGGACCTGGGACGTGGCGGGCTGGACCGGCGGCGACATCAACCGCTTCTGGTGGAAGTCCGAGGGCGAAGGCGACTTCGACGGCGAGGCCGAGGGCGAGGTCCAGGCGCTCTACAGCCGCGCCATCTCGCCCTTCTGGGACGTGCAGGGCGGCGTGCGCCAGGACTTCCGCGACGACGGCGAGGACCCGACCCATCTGGTGCTCGGGCTTCAGGGCCTGGCCCCCTACTGGTGGGAGGTCGACGCCGCCGCCTTCCTGTCGACCGAGGGCGACCTGACCGCGCGGGTCGAGGCCGAATACGACCAACGCATCACTCAGCGGCTGATCCTGCAGCCGCGCGTCGAGGTCGAGGCCTCAGCGGCGGACGTGCGGGAGCTCGGTCTGGGTTCGGGGTTCACCCATGTCGAGGCCGGCGTGCGACTGCGCTATGAAATCGCCAAGGAGTTCGCGCCTTATGTCGGCGTGGAATGGAGCCGGGAGCTCGGAGACACAGCAGACTTCACCCGGGTGGCGGGCGGAGAGCCCGAGCACACCCGGTTCGTCATCGGCCTGAAGGCCTGGTTCTGAGGAGTATCGATATGCGCGCGCTTCTTCCCCTCGTCGTCGCCGGCCTGTTCGTCGCCGCGCCCGCTCCCGCACAGGACGCCCACGCCGGCCATGGGGCGCATGCGGGCCAGGGCCAGTCCGCATCCGGCGACCACGCCGCCCACGGCGTCGTCACCAGCCCGGCCGACGGTGCCATGACCGACGGCCCGCCCGACTGGTTCACCGCGACCTTCCCGCACCCGATGACCTTGAAGACCGTCTCGGTGCAGGCCGAGGGCGGCGAGGCCGTGTCGGTCCCGGTCGCGGCCGCCGCTGCGACCACGCGAGTGTCGGCCGAGCTGCCGACGCTCCGGCCCGGCAACTACGTTCTGAACTGGACCGCCGAAGGCGGGGACGGCCACGCCATGACCGGCGCCGTCCGCTTCATGGTGCACTGATGATCGGAACCCAGACCCGACGCGCCCTGCTGGCGGGGGTGGTTGCCGCGACCGCTGCGAGGCCGGTCCTCGCCCAGGATCGGCGGATGACCACCTACAAGACGCCGTGGTGCGGATGCTGCGACGGCTGGGTGGCGCACATGCGCACGGCCGGCTGGACAGTGGAGGTGATCGAGCGCGAGGACCTCGCCCCGATCCGCGCGCGATATGGCGTGCCGGATCGCTATGCCGGCTGCCACACCGCCCTGGTCGGTGCATATGCGATCGAGGGCCATGTGCCCGCCGCCGACGTTGAACGCCTGCTGCGCGAGCGGCCGACGGCGGTAGCGCTCGCCGCGCCCGGCATGCCCGCCGGATCCCCCGGCATGGAGGCCGCAGGCCGCCAGCCCTATGTCACCCTGCTGATCAACTACGCCGGCGAGGCGACGATCTTCGGCCGCCACAACGGGGCCTGAGCCTCAGGCGGCCTCGCCCTGGAAGGCCGCGATGATCGGGCAGGGCCCGGCCGCCTTCGACGCGCAGGCACCGGCCAGCCGGCGCAGACCCGCCCGCGCCTGCTCCAGATCGGCGATGGTCCGATCGAGCGCCTCCAGCCGTTCGGCCGCTAGGGCACGGGCGCGCTCGCGATCTTCGCCGGCGTCCAGCGAGAGCAGCTCCCGGATCTGCTCCAGAGTGAAACCCGCCGTCTGGGCCGAACGGATGAACTTCAACCGCCGCACATCCTCATCGCCATACCGGCGAATACCTTCGCCCACGCCGCTTGAGGACCACCGCTCGGGCTTCGGCATCAGGCCGCGCCGCTGGTAGAAGCGGATCGTCTCCACGCCCACGCCGCCCTCGCGCGCCAGGCCCGCGATCGTTCGAACCTTCATGATTGACTCCGTACTCTGGTACGGAACCTAGGGTCGCCGCTCTGGATTGCCAAGCCAAGGAGCGCTCTATGTCCAACCCGTCCCGAATCGCCGTCCTCTATCGGATGGTCATGCCCGGCCACACCTGTCCCTGGGGTCTCAAGGCGCGTCATCTGCTGAAAAGCCGGGGCTACCCCGTCGATGACCGCTGG
Source organism: Brevundimonas bacteroides DSM 4726 (assembly GCF_000701445.1). Lineage (GTDB taxonomy): Bacteria > Pseudomonadota > Alphaproteobacteria > Caulobacterales > Caulobacteraceae > Brevundimonas > Brevundimonas bacteroides. The sequence goes on along the minus strand of NZ_KL370782.1, from coordinate 251,887 downwards.
CTGACCACCCGCGAGGCGGTGGACGCCTTCAAGGCCGAGCACGGCGTGACCACGACACCCCAGGTCTTCATCGACGGCCAGCGCATCGGCGGCCACGACGACCTGCGCCGGTTCCTCGGCCTGAAGGTCCGCGACCCCAAGGCCCTGACTTACACCCCCGTGCTGGTGGTGTTCCTCACCACCGCCGTGATGGCCGCAATGCTGAGCCTGACGGTCCACGGCACGCCCCTGACGGTTCAGGCCGGCGAGTGGTTCATCGCCCTGTCGATGATGGCGCTGGCCATGCTCAAGCTGCAGAACATCGAGAGCTTCTCGACCATGTTCCTGAACTACGACCTCTTGGCGAAGCGGTGGGTCCCCTACGGCAAGATCTACCCCTTCGCAGAGTTTGGGGCGGGCGCCCTGATGCTGGCGGGCGTGCTGACCTGGCTGTCGGTTCCGATCGCCCTGTTCATCGGCGGCATCGGCGCGGCCTCGGTGTTCAAGGCCGTCTATATCGACAAGCGCCAGCTGAAGTGCGCCTGCGTCGGCGGCGACAGCAATGTGCCACTGGGCTTCCTGTCGCTGACGGAGAACCTGATGATGATCGCCATGGCGGTATGGATGGTGGCGATGGAGGTTGGTCAAGGCGGTAGGGCGATGGTGATGTGACCATGCGGAGGTCTCCGTTAGGAGAGCTCCGCAGGTCCGTAGTTGAGGCGTTGCGGACCGGCGGAAGGCTTCGCCTTCGATTCTCCTTTCCGCCCAGCGCAGCCGCTGGCTCGGTCCGCCGTAAAGGCGACTAGTGCTTCGCCGAAGCAGTGTCTGCTGACGCCCGCTACAACCTTCTTGCAGGTATGGCGCAGGTCGAAGTCCGAGGCCCGCCCAGCTGGAGGCCGTTAGATTGGGAGGCGCCAAAAAACTGCCCGTCCGGCCGGTCTGGGAAGGGGCTGGGGGCGATGAGCTCACGATCGATGTTGCCTCTCAACCCCTTGCGGGGCATGGGCCGGATCTGACTTGTAAGCTGATTTCGTAATGAGGGGGTCAGGTGTTCGAGTCACCTAAGCGGCACCACTGTCCCAGAGCAGTTCTAGCTTTGTTGTCTGGTCGGGTCCGACGGGAAGGTACTTCCCCTTGGGTGCTGGGTCGGTGCCCAGTGGGATGGTCAATGAGCCGCTTCAGGCCCTAGGCGGACATTAAAGTGTCCGCTTGATGGGCTGTAGCTCGCGAGCTGCTGGATGCAAAGTGGGAGAACGTCGATCTGGAGCGGCGGTCCTGGCTCATTCCGACGTCCAAGACGGCCAAGCCTTGCTACGTGCCTCTCTCGTCGGCTGCGGTGGCCATCATCGAGCAGCTTCCCCGCTTCAAGGGCTGCCCTTACCTCCTTCCGAACCCCGACACCAAGAAGCCGTTCAACTCGATCAAGAACGGCTGGCAGAAGGCGATCCGGGACGCCAAGCTGCCGGGGCTGCGCCTGCACGACCTCAGGCACTTTGCGGCCTCGTTCATGGTCAACTCGGGCGTGGATCTGTTCGCTGTCGGTAAGGTCCTGGGCCACGCCAGCTACCAGTCGACCCAGCGCTACGCCCGCCTCGCCAACGACACCCTGCTGAGGGCCGTCGAGGCCGGGGCAGCCAAACAGAACCCGTGACTCTACCCCGCCCCGCGCGCTGGCTTCGGCTGGTTCGCGGGGCGGGGGCTTTATTTTTTTCGCAGCGCGCTTAACCCGGCCGGCTCGGTTCCTTGGTCTCAGGCGACTGCCAGGTGCCCTTGGTCGCTGTCCTGGGACAGACGATCGTTTAGGAAGGCAGACAGGTCTGCGAATGCCAAGGGTTTCGACAGCCAGTAGCCCTGGATCGTGTCGCACCCGAGGAGCGAGAGACAGGCTGCGGTCGCGTCATCCTCCACGCCTTCAACCACAACGGCCATTCCGAGGCTGTGGGCTAGGTCGATGGTCGACTTCATGATCAACCGATCGCGTTGGCTTTGGGTCAGATCGACCACCAAGGATCTGTCGATCTTGAGCTCGTCAGCGTTGAGCATCTTCAGATAGGCAAGGGACGACAGACCGGAGCCGTAATCATCGATCGAAATCTTCAGGCCTGACTCACGGAAGGCCACGATGGCTTCTTTCGCTTTCTGCGGATTGTCGATCACCGCGGTCTCGGTGATCTCCAGGCACAGATTGCTGTCCACTGACGAAGCGAACTGCAGGACCTTTTCGCGAAAGCCCTCGTCCGCAAGCAGGCGGCCGGAAATGTTGATGGCGATGGCGACGTCGAGACCCTGCATTCGCAGCCGCGCCTGATCCTGTATCGCGCGAACGATCGACCACTCCGTCAAGGCGCGGATCTGCCCAGTCTCTTCGGCGATCGGAATAAAAGTGTCCGGCGGCACGAACCGACCGTCTGGTCTACGCCAGCGACACAGGGCCTCGACAGAAGCCACCCGACCGTCGGCAAGCGTCAGCTTAGGTTGATAGTGGAGGCTGATCTCGCCTTGGCCCAGGGCAGCCGTCATTTCAGTCATGAGGGCAAGATTGGTCTCGGCCGATCCGAAGGCCACGGGATCGTAAAGGCAGACGCGATCATTGGACGATCGGGCGCGATCCAGCGCGAGCGTCGCTCGTTCGACCAAATCCGCGGAAGCGGTGGCCTCATCGTCATCCATGGCGACGCCAAAGCGGAGGAAAAGGTCCATGGCGTGGCCATCGACTTCGAAGTGGGTTTCCATGCGAAGGAGGCGGTTCAGCAAGGCCTCACGCTCATCTTCGGACAGACCCGCCTGATACAAAGCGAGGACGGACGAAGTGACGTGGGCGACAAGAGGCGAGCCGCTGAAAGCGGTCAGTCTGTAGGCTAGCTCCTTGATCACCAGATTCGTCACATTGTACCCGATGACGCCCCGCATCTCGGCATGGCGGTCGATTCCGACCGTCACCACCACGGTCCCCCCATAGGATCGTTCGCTGTTCTCCAGCTGCGCGATCAGGGAGCGCCGGTTAGGCAGCTCGGTTTCGGCATGGTGAAGCGCCATGTGACGCAGGCCCGCCTCGCGGGTCTCGATGATCGCGCGTCCGCGACGGGCGAGCTCCGAGCGGGTGGCCCAGACCCCAAACAGCATCTGGGTGCAGAACAGGGCAGCGACATTGATGCTGACGGGTGTGACCGCCTGGATCATCACAGGCAAGACCGCAATCGAGATCGCCGTGATGGCGTGCCGGATGAGCAGGCCCTGAAGGCTGCGACCATCTCGCTGCGGCAGCAGTGAGAGCCCAAGGACGAGACACAGCAACAGCTGGATTCCGAGCGGGAGGGTGTGGAGCGCGCGGCCGCCGACGATGCTTTCATAGGCGAGTCCGTGGATCACGACGCCCGGCAGAAGTCCGATCGGGGTGGCGAACTCATCCCCGAGTTCCAGGGCCGTTGCGCCGATCAGGACCACGCGGCCTTCGACCAGGGCCGGATCGAATTGTCCTTTCAGGACGTCGTCGAAGCTGAGATGGGGGATCGTGGCGCGATCCACGCCGAAGTCGACGGCAAAATTGCCCTGACGCGCCACGCCGGCCAGATTGGCTGCCAGAGACGCTCGCTCGCCTGTCGGCGAGGCATAGCTGTAGCGGCGAACTTCCCCATCGCTGTCGACGGGCACATTGACCGACGCGATCAGCGCATCCTGTCGGAACATGGGAAGCGGCAGATTCTGGACCACGCGCGGGTCGCGGGCGCCTTGGCTGCTGAGTTGTCGGAAGGCACCCAAGGTCACTTGGCCGGGGTGACGAGAGATCGCCGCGGCCATGGCGGCGTCGGATTCAGTGTCCGAGGCCGCGCTGAAGTCGACGTCGAAGGCAACGAGGCTGGCCCCGGACTGTGTCAGGCGGTCGATCGCCTGCGCGTAACGCTCCCGTTCCCATGGCCAGACACCCGCCTGTTCCAGGCTGTGCGAATCGATCTCGACGATCACCAGACCTTCGCTTGCCGGCCGTTCGACCAGTTGAAACCGAAGGCCATTGAAGACGTCATCAATCGGTCGCAGCAGTCCTAACCAAGAGGCTAGAGCAATGCTGACGAGGATGAGCGCGGAGCCAATCAGGTTCCGCGCCCAGACCTTTTTCCAGAGATTCAGTGCGCTGGCGATCAAGGCCTATCCTCCACTGTCCCTAGTTGGGACCGCCGCCGGGGTTTCCGCCGCCACCGCCAGGATTGCCCCCACCGCCGCCCGGGTTGCCGCCACCATTACCGGGATTACCGCCGGTACCCGCGTTGCCACCGCCGTTGCCCGGGTTGCCACCGGTGCCGGGGTCGCCCCCACTGTTGCCGGGATTGCCGCCGGTGCCGGGGTCGCCCCCACCGTTGCCGGGATTGCCGCCGGTGCCGGGGTCGCCCCCACCGTTGCCGGGATTGCCGCCGGTGCCGGGCTCTCCCCCACCGTTGCCGGGGTTGCTGCCGGTTCCAGGGTTACCACCACCGTTGCCGGG
>NZ_KL370782.1:68982-247366 GCF_000701445.1 Brevundimonas bacteroides DSM 4726 | reverse complement strand
GCCGGTTCCAGGGTTACCACCACCGTTGCCGGGGTTGCCCCCACCGGTGCCGGGATTGCCGGCGGTGCCGGGCTCTCCCCCACCGTTGCCGGGGTTGCCGCCGGTGCCGGGCTCTCCCCCACCGTTGCCCGCAGAGCCGAGGTTACCGCCGGAGCTGTTGTTGCCCACACCGTTGGTAGTGTTCCCGCCGTTGCCGGGGTTGCCAACAAGCGTCGAAGGGGTCGCCTCAATACCCGGCCGCGCGACGGAAGGGCCGGAGTTCCCGGCGGGCCCGACGGATCCGTTCCCAGCCATAGCCGCCGAGGGCGTCGGCGATGCAGGGACGAGAACAGCAGTCAGGCTGGACTGGACCGGCCGGGGGTTTTCCACCAGGCCGCCCGACGCGGTGCTGTAGTCGATCGGTTCGACGATCGCGGCCGAAACCGACGGAGCAGCGGCGCTTGGCGCAGCCACGTTGACGGCGCCGGGCTGGTCGCGAGTGACCGACGCTGTGGACCCGGCGGGCACGTCGCTTGAGCCGTTGCCGCTCATCGAGCGGACCTCGACCAAGCCTTCGGCGACGTGGACCCGGTCGACTTGGCCGTCGACGCTGACGGTGAAGGTGGTGCCCTTCACCACGGCGGCCAGAAGCGGCGTCTCAACCCTGAAATGCGGCCGGGTGCGACGATCGACCTGGAACAGGGCCGATCCGAGATCTTGCAGGATACGGGTCACGCCGTTCTGTTCTGGCGCGAGCGTTGTTCGGCTCGAGGGGCCGACGACAATCCGTTGGTCTCCGTTCGTGACCACCGCGCGACCGGCCCCGCCTGTCGTGATGCTCGAGCCGACGGGCAGAAGCTGCCCGGGGACGCCATCGACCACGCCCCGTGACGGCAGGGTGACACGGACCACGCCGCTCACTTCGCGCATGCGCCAGTCGTCGGCGAGTGCAGAGGTCGCTCCAAGGACGATAAATGCTGTGATGGCTAAGAAAAAGTTCCGGATGACAGACATGGCTGGCCCCTAGTTGAACCCCCCAGATAACACTGGCTCTGCTACCCCGAACTTAAGCGACGACGTTAATACGATATTGAAGACTAAGATTTTAACTCTCTGAGCATCCACCTCGACTAGGACCAAACCAACCGTGGCACGCGGATCAAGACATTTGCTTGGCCAAGTGAGCCTCATTCTGACGGTTATACTCGGTATGGCCGGCCTGACGGCTCCTGCATTCGCTGACGCGGTGTCGTGCGATCAGGACTGCTTCGTTCTCAGCAGCGTGAGCATCGAGGGCGTCAGCGCCTATCCCATGGCGGCATTCGCCCCGGCCTACGCCGATCGACTGGCGAGCCCGGTGGGCGAGCAGGACTTGGTCAGAATGGCCGACGCGATCACCGAGCACTACCGCAGGGATGGCTACTTTCTGACCCGCGCCGTCATTGCTCCCGGTGATCCCGCCGCAGGCGCTGCCAGGATCGTTGTTTACGAAGGTTACATCGGCGAGGTCGTGGTCGAAGGGACCGGGGCCGCAGCGGTGTCCGGGATACTTGTCCCATTAGAACAGAGAAGCATCCTGACCATCGCTGAGCTGGACCGCCGGCTGGCGCTGGCGTCGGACATGCCCGGGGTGACCCTCACGAACCGCATCGAGCCGGTACTGGACGATCCGGCCCGGCACCGCCTCGTTGTGACGGCTGAACTTGACCGTTCTACGGGGGGCGTCTTCGTCGAGAACAGGGGATCAGAAGCCCAAGGACCTTGGCAGGTCTATGGTTGGACCGCGGGCAACTCCGTCTTGCGAGACGGAGATCGCGTTGCCGTCTCCGTGCTCACCACCCCCCAGGACGTGGAGGAGTTGACCTTTGCGGAGGCGTCCTACTCAGCGCCTTTAGGAGGCCATACCCGCTTCAAAGTCTCGATCTCGGGCTACTCAACCAACGCCCCACCTGGCGCTTCCGCCTGGCTGAGTGGAGACAGTCGCGCGGCTTCGCTTTCGCTGACCCAGACCATTTTGCGCCGCAAGGATCGCAGCCTCTACATAACGGCGAGCCTCGACGTCAGGAACGTCGAGCAGACATACATGGGCGGTCGCACCGTCGACGAAAGGCTGGCGGTCGCCCGAGCCCTCGTCTCGGGCCAGGTCACAGGGGCGCGAGGATGGATTTCGGGCTGGGCGGCAGTGTCCCGAGGTCTTGACGCTTTTGGAGCCACGACTGAGGCCAGGCCGGGCCAGACCCGCGCAGACGCCACCGGAGAGTTCACCAAGATAGCCGTAGGGGGCTCCGCCTATCACGACATCAGCCGCCACGTCGGTGTTTATGCCAGCGCCTCGGCCCAATGGTCGGACGATCCTCTACTGGGCTCCGAAGAGTTCTACTTCGGCGGTTCCGAGGTAGGTCGCGCCTTCGCATACGGAGAGCGGAACGGCGACAAGGGGATCGCCGGCGTCGTCGAACTCCGCGTCGGCTGGGATCCTTCGCCCTCGCAGGTTCGCTTTGTTCAGGTTTACGGGTTCGTCGATGGCGGCCGGGTATGGAACGCGTCACCTGGAGGCGATGTCGCGGCCGAGTTGGCTTCCGCCGGGGTCGGAACCCGCATCACCTTGCAGGGCCAGACGATGCTTCGGGCAGAGCTGGCAAGACCGATTTCAGGCCGCGCCCTGGATGATCAAGACGGTGGCTGGAGAGCTTTCGTTTCGCTGTCCAAATCATTCTAGCGCGCCGACCGGCGCTCCGGCCATGGAATCACTAGCCCGGCAGCAGGTGTAGCGCAGGTCGAACTTCGAGGGGCCGCCCAGCTAAAGATCGCTATCTTGGGAGGTGCGGAAGCGGTGCTTTTGGCCAGTCTGGGAAGGGGCTGGGGGCACCGAGCTCACCGGTCGACTTTGCCTCTCAAGCCCTTGTGGGGCATGGATGCGGCTCGAATCGTAAGCTGATTTCGTAATGAGGGGGTCAGGTGTTCGAGTCACCTAAGCGGCGCCACCTTCTGGCGCGAACCTGCCCAGGACCGGTCCGCAAGTTCGTGGTGGCGGCATTGGCGCGTCTGGTACTCTCTGCCAACGGGGTGAATCTTGACCCATCTTCTGACCCGACGGCTCACGATGCGGCCGGTGCTAATCGAGGACTTCGGCGACATCGCCGACCTTTGGGCCAACGAGCGGTTCACGCGTCCGATTGCCGGGCGGGGCGCGCTGACGACCGAGGAGGTCTGGTTCCGCCTGTTGCGCGACCTCGGCCACTGGTCGGCGCTGGGTCAGGGCAATTGGTCGCTCCGGATGAGGGACGGCGGGGCCTATGTCGGCTCGGTCGGGGTGCTGGACTATCGCCGGGGGTGCGTCCCGCCGCTGGACGCGCCCGAGCTGGGCTGGGGCGTCGCGCCGGCGTTTCAGGGCCAGGGCCTGGCGCGCGAGGCGCTCGACGCAGCGCTGGACTGGTGCGACCGGGTGCTGAATGCCCCGCGCACCGTCTGCATGATCGACCCGCCCAACGCCCCGTCGCTGAAGCTGGCCGAGCGGACCGGCTACCGGCCCTATGCCGAGGGGACATACCAGGACAAGGCCGTCATCCTGCTGGAGCGGCGGGCGTTCGGCGCGTGAAGGGTGGTGGCTGGGGGCGGGATCGAACCGCCGACCTGTGGGTTATGAATCCACCGCTCTAACCATCTGAGCTACCCAGCCCCGTGTCAGGCGAACCTGGGGGGACGTCGCGGGCGGGCGCAAGCGGCCGGGCGCGCGAGAGGCGTGCCTATATCGTCCGCGCCCCGCCGGTTCAAGCCGTGTGTTGGCCAGCTCCCGGCCGCGACAGGCCGTCGCGCGGGAGCCGCAACCGGAACAGTGGCGCTTTGACATCGTTGCCGCCATAGAACCCGACACCAGACCCTGAAACGGAGACCGATCCATGCGCCCCATGCTGTTCGCCGCCGCCACATCCGTTCTCGCGCTCGCCGCCGCCTGCGGGGCCAATGGAGAGCCGAACGCCGCCGGGCCGCAGCAGGCCGGGGCGCCCGTCGAGACGCGGCCCGCCAACGCCCCGGATCAGCAGCCGGCCTTCGCCAACCAGACGCGCGCGCCGGGCGTCGTAACCGAGCGCGCCCTGGCCCACACCGTGGTCGCTTCGGGGTTGGTCCAGCCGTGGGGTCTGGCCATGCTACCGGACGGGCGCTGGCTGGTGACCGAGCTGGGCGGAAACCTGCGCATCGTCACCGCTGACGGTCAGGTGGGCCAGCCCATCGCGGGTCTTCCTGCCGTGGACGCCGTCGGCCAGGGCGGCCTGCTGGACGTCGCCGTCGGCCCCAGCTTCGGCGAGGACCGGATGATCTACTGGAGCTATGCCGAGCGGCGGGAGGGCGGCAACGCCACCTCGGTCGCCCGCGGGGCCCTGTCGGCCGATGGAACGCGGGTGGAGAACGTCGAAGTCATCTTCCGCGCGGTGCCGGTCTATGACGGCGACAAGCATTTCGGATCGTCGCTGGCCTTCGACCCGGCCGGTCATCTGTTCATCACGCTCGGCGACCGCTCCGACGCGCCGATGCGGCCGCAGGCGCAGCAGCTGGACAGCCACATGGGCAAGATCATCCGCATCAACGCCGATGGCTCGGTGCCCGCCGACAACCCCTTCGTCGGCCGCGAGGGCGCCCTCCCGGAAATCTGGTCGCTGGGTCACCGCAACGTTCAGGGCGTGGCGATCCAGCCGGGCACCGGCGCGGCCTGGACGGTCGAGCACGGCACGCGCGGCGGCGACGAAGTGAACCTCGTCGAAGGCGGTCGCAACTACGGCTGGCCCGAGGTCACCTATGGCATCGAGTATCGCGGCGGGCCGATCAACGGCGGCATCACCGCGCGCGAAGGCACGGAGCAGCCCGTCTACTATTGGGACCCGTCGATCGCGCCGGGCGGCCAGGTCTTCTACGAAGGCGCGATGTTCCCCGAGTGGAACGGCAACCTTCTGGTCGCCGCGCTCAAGGACAAGCACATCGCCCGTCTGGTGCTCGAGAACGGCCGCGTGGTGGGCGAAGAGCGCCTGCTGACCGATCTGGGCGAGCGCGTGCGCGACATCGCCATCGCCCCCGACGGCGCGGTGTGGGTCATCACCGACGAGGACAACGGCAAGCTCGTGCGGCTGGCCGCGCAGTAGCGCCCGACGCCGGAAGGGCGGTCAGCCCTTCCGGTCGATCCTGAACGGCACGAAGTTGGACGGGTGGCTGACCACGCGCTCGCTGGCGCGCGGCTGGCGCTGGCCGACCAGGAGCCCGCCCCACAGGGCGAAGGACATCATGGCGTGCTGGAGGTTCTTGTCCTTGTCGTTCATCGTGTGCGTCTCCTTTCGCTGAACGGGGGAAGGAGACACGTCGTGCGTCGGGGGATTTCACCCTCTCGTCGTTTCGCGTCATCGTCACCTTGCGCCACACAGCGCGCGAACGCAAGTTTTTGATCCGGTATCGGAGTAGTTTTCGTCTTTATGTCGTCATCAGGACACGCTCCGCCCAATGCCGTCGCCACGCCCTGCATCAAGGTCTGCGTGGTCGACGGGGCGTCTGGCCTGTGCCTGGGCTGCTACCGGACGCTGGGCGAGATCGGCGGCTGGAGCGCGCTGAGCGATGATCAACGCGCGGAAATCATGACGGAACTTTCGGGTCGACGGGGGAAGATCGATCCCCGGCTGAGGGGCGACTGAGGCGTCAACCTTTCGTCAGCCACGTCGGTTCACCGCATCCCAACCGCGCTCGGGCATAGAGGACACGCGCCGCAGAAGCGGCCGGGCCGCAGGGAAGTGTTCTGGTGCGTTTCGACCTTCAGTCCGCCGTCGTCATGGTCGCGGCGACCGTTTCCTCTCTGTCCGTCGCCTGGTGGCTGACCCACCGCGAGCCGCGCGAGGCCCAGGCCGCCGTGGTCATGCCCGCCGTGGCCAGCGCGCCTGCATCGGGCGGCGTCGCCCAGATCGCCCGCTCCGCCGACGGCCACTACTGGGCCCAGGCCGATGTCGAGGGCAGGGCGGTGCGGATGCTTGTGGACACGGGGGCCAGCGTGGTCGCCCTGACGCGCGAGGATGCGCTGAGGCTGGGCCTGCGCCTGACATCTGCGGATTTCACCCAGACCGTCGAGACCGCGTCCGGTCCCGTGATGGCTGCGGCCGTGGAGCTGGACCATGTCTCGGTCGCCGGAGCCCGCGTCGAGGATGTGCGGGCGCTGGTCGTCGAAGAGGGCCTGCCGCATTCGCTACTGGGCATGAGCTATCTGGGACGGCTCTCGGCCTTCGAGGCCCGGCCGAACGGCCTGACGCTGCGGCCCTGAGGCCTAGAGCGCCTTCACCATCACCGACACCGCTGTCGCCAGCAGATACAGCGCGAAGGCGCGGCGCAGGACCTTGCGGTCCAGCCGGTGCGCCAGACGCGCGCCATACGGGGCGACCAGCGTCGTCAGCAGCCCCATGGCCACGGCGGCCGGTACGTTGACGTAGCCGAGGCTCAGCGGCGGCCGCCCCTCCGCGTCCCAGCCGAAGACGACGAACCCCAGCGTCGCCGCGATCCCGATCGCCACGCCAAAGCCGGACGCCGTCGCCACCGCCTGATGGATCGGCCGGCCGCACAGGGTCATCAGCATGCCGCCGAAACTGCCTCCCCCCACCCCCATCATGGCCGACAGTCCGCCGATCAGAGCCCCGATGCCGCGTCGGCCCCAGCCGTCGGGCAGATCCTTCGCCAGCGTCGCGGTCTCGGGCAGCAGGCCCATCTGGGCCGCCACGACCATCAGGCAGACGCCATAGACGACCGCAAGGCCCTCCATCGACGTGAGCCCTGCGACGCCCGCCCCGATGAGGGCCCCGACGGCCACCCACGGCGTCCAGCGCTTCAGCACCCGCTCGTCCACCGCTCCGTGCGCCCGATGCGCGCCCAGCGACCGCCAGGAGGTGGCGACGATGGTCAGCAGCGAGGTGCCGATGGCGACGTGCAGATTGGCCTCGCCCCCTAGCCCGAGCACGGAGAAGGCGTAGAACAGGGCCGGAACCAGCACCGTGCCGCCGCCCACGCCAAACAGGCCCGCTATCAGTCCGCCCACCAGCCCGGCGGCCAGCACCGCCGCGCCGAGCAGCAGGAGCTGGGACGGGTCGAGCCCGTTCAGAACCGCACCGTCGCGCCCAGCTGGACGATGGGGAAGACGCCCTTGTCCTTGGCGTCCTCGGAAATGTCGCGGGCTTCCTGCTCCAGCCGGGCGCGGAAGGCCGGGTCGTTGGACAGGCTGCCGCCAGTGGAGGTCAGGGCGACGTCGGGCGCCTCGCTCCAGGCTACGCCGGCGATGGCGCGAAAGCCGAAGCGGCTGTCGCGATAGAAGGCGTCATCGAAACCCACGCCGACGAAGGGCGCGATGTCCGACAGCTTGATGGCTCCCGACAGGGTTCCGACCTGCCCGGGCGTGACGATCTGGCCGCCGATCTCGACCGGCGCGCTAGGCCGGGCCGACAGGCCGATGGTGCGGTCTCCCACATAGACCCCGCCGGAGACGAGGAAGGCGTTCTGGAAGGGGTGGACGTCGACGAAGGCCGAGACCGTGTCGAAGTCGAAGCGGCCGGAATAGTCGATGTCGTCGAAGCTCTGATCGACGTCGTAGCCCAGGGTGTCGACGCCGGCGCGGAGCACGAACACCGGACCCAGCGCTGCCTGAACTTCCACCCCCGCGCCCGGCGTGCCGAGGTTCAGGGCCGCCGTGATGGGGGATCGCGCCCGCGACTGCGCCTCGGCGGTTCCGGCGAGGGCCAGCAGGCAGGCAACGAGGACGAGCGTGTGTTTCATGGGCCAGGACTGAGCGCCCACCGTGCTTAACAGGCGCTTGACGTCAGGCGGCCTCGACAAGGCGTTCGCGGCTGGCCTCGGCCTCGCGCACCGCGTCCAGCGCCCGGTCGACGACCTCCAGCCCCGCGCCCGGCCGGATGGCCTCCACCGTCAGGATGCGGCGGAAGGCGCGCGCGCCGGGGCGGCCGTGCATCAGGCCCAGCATGTGCCGGGTCATGAACGAGAGCGACACGCCCTCCTCCAGCCGGGCGGCCAGATAGGGTTTGTAGCGGTCGACGGCCTCGAAGGCGTCCACGTCGGGGCTCGCCGCGCCGAAAAGACGCCGATCCGCGTGACCCAGCAGGGCGGGCTCGTGGTAGGCGGCGCGTCCCATCATGACGCCGTCCAGCGCCACGCCGTCAGCGTCATCCAAGTGCGCCTCGGATTCGTCGAGCGTGGCGACGCCGCCGTTGATGGAGATCGACAGATTCGGCCGCTCGGCCTTCAGGCGGCGCACCAGCGGGTAGTCCAGGGGCGGAATGTCCCGGTTCTCCTTGGGCGAGAGGCCCTTCAGCCAGGCCTTGCGGGCATGGACGACGAAGACCGAGACGCCCACGGCGGCGCAGGCGTCGACCAGGGCGAACAGGCTCTGTTCCGGGTCCTGATCGTCCACACCGATGCGGCATTTGACGGTCGCGGGAACCGACACGGCCTCGCGGATCGCGGCCATGCAGTCGGCGACCAGTTCGGGCTCGCGAATCAGGCAGGCGCCGAAGCGGCCGGACTGAACCCGGTCGGACGGGCAGCCGACGTTCAGGTTGATCTCGTCATAGCCGAGCTCGGCGCCGATGCGGGCGGCCCGGGCCAGCTGGTCGGGCTCCGACCCGCCGATCTGAAGCGCCACGGGATGCTCGACCGCATCGAAACCCAGCAGCCGTTCCGGATCGCCGTGGATCACCGCGGGCGCGGTGACCATCTCGGTGTAGAGCAGGGCCTGTGTCGTCAGGGTCCGGTGGAAGGCGCGGCAGTGCCGGTCCGTCCAGTCCATCATCGGGGCGACGGACAGGCGGCGGTGGGCCTTCAGAGGGTCTACGGGCGCGGTCACGGCGCTCACATAGGGCAAAGGGGCGTCGAAATCACGCCCCGGGCCGTCGCCCGGTCAGTAGGCGAAGTCGCGGTAGATGCGGGTTACGTCGCCCTGCCAGTCGCCGTGGTAGAGATCGAGCAGGCGCTCGGCCGGGGTGACGCCGCTGTCAGCGATGTCTTCCAGCTCCGCCAGATAGCCCCGCTCGTCGACCATGCCGCCCGAGAAACGGGCACGGTTCTTCAGCCCCTGTTTGGCGATGGCTACCATGTCGACGGCGACGTCGCGCACCGACCGGCCGGCGACTTCGGCGCGCAGGCCCAGCTTCGTCACATCGCGACGCAGGCGCTCGTGATCGGCGATGTCCCAGTCCTTGCAGAGGTCCCAGGCGGTGTGAAGCGACGGCGCGTCATAGAAGATGCCGACCCACAGGGCGGGCAGGGCGCAGATGCGGCTCCAGGGTCCGCCGTCAGCCCCGCGCATCTCCAGGTACTGCTTGAGGCGGACTTCGGGAAACAGGGTGGTCAGGTGGTCGGCCCAGTCCTTCTTGTTGGGCTTCTCGCCGGGAAGGGCGGGTAGGCGGCCGTCCATGAAGTCGCGGAACGACTGGCCCGAGGCGTCGATGTAGCGGCCGTCGCGCTTGACGAAATACATCGGCGTGTCGAGCGCGTAGTTCACATAGGTCTCGAAGCCGAAGCCGTCCTCGAAGACGAAGCCCAGCATGCCGGTGCGGTCCGGATCGGTGTCGGTCCAGACGTTGGCGCGGGCCGACAGGAAGCCGTTCGGCCGACCCTCCGTAAACGGACTGCAGGCGAACAGGGCGGTGGCGATGGGCTGGAGCGCGAGACTGGTGCGGAACTTCAGCACCATGTCGGCCTCGGAATCGAAGTCGAGGTTGGCCTGGATGGTGCAGGTCCTCAGCATCATGTCGAGGCCGAGGTTGCCGACCTTGGGCATGTAGGCCCGCATGATGTCGTAGCGGCCCTTGGGCATCACCGGCACGTCCTCGCGCCGCCACATCGGATCAAAGCCGGCCCCGAGGAAGCCGAGGTTCAAGAGGTCGGCGACCTGCTTGACCTCCATCAGGTGCTGGCCGGTCTCCGAACAGATGTCGTGGATGTCCTTCAGCGGCGCGCCAGACAGTTCGAACTGGCCGCCGGGCTCCAGGCTGATGGAGGCGGTGAAGCCTTCGCTGTTCTTGCGCTCCAGCGCGATGACGTGGCCGCCCTCCTCGACTGGGGCCCAGCCGAAGCGCTGCAGTCCCTCCAGCATGGCGCGGATTCCGTTCGGGCCCTCATAGGTTGGGCGGCGCAGGGTGGACTTGTCGAAGCCGAACTTCTCGTGCTCCGCGCCGACCCGCCACTGGTCCTTGGGCTTGATGCCCTTGGACAGGGCGCCGACCAGGTCGTCGAACGTCAGAGGTGCGGTGTTGGTCATGAATGCCCCAGCGGACGCCTCGCCCGTCGCGGCTAGATGGGCGGGAATGTGGCGGCGGGCAAGAGCGCGCCTATCGCTCCCAATCCCCCATGGTCGCCTGCCACAGGGTCATGGCCGCGATGGCGGCTGTGTCGGCCCGGAGGACACGGGGGCCGAGCGATACGGCGGTGGTGAAGGGCAGGCTCCGCAGCCGATCGCGCTCTTCCGGCGAGAAGCCGCCCTCGGGACCGATCAGGATGGCCCAGGGGCCGGGTCCGTTGATCGCGGAGGCGACCGGCGCCCCGCCGGTCTCGTCGCAGAACATCAACCGGCGGCCGTCCTGCCAGTTATCCAGAATGGCCTCCAGCTTCACCGGCTCGTCGACGGCGGGGACATCCAGACGCCCGGTCTGCTCGGCGGCCTCCTCAGCGATGGCGTCCAGGCGGTCGAGACGGATGCGGTCGGCGTTGGTCCTCTGGGTGATCGCCAGCCGGACGCGTTTCGCCCCCAGCTCGGCGGCCTTCTCGACGATGGTCTCGACCCGCGCCTTCTTCACGACGGCGACGATCAGTTCGAGGTCCGGGCCATAGGCCTGGGGCCGGGCCTGTTGTTGGGCGCGCAGGATCACGCCCTTCTTCAGCACCTCGGCGACGACGCAGCGCCACTCGCCGTCGACGCCATTGAATACCAGGAGCGCATCACCCGCCTTCAGCCGCATGACCTGGGTCAGGTATCGCGACTGGTCCAGCGTCGGCGCGACGGCGCTGCCTGCCGACAGGGGCTGGGGGACGTGGAGGCGGATCATTCGTCAGGCGATCTCGATCAGGTCGACGTCCTCAGCGACCGCCATCGTCAGGATGCGCAGGCTGTGGTCCCGCAGGAGTTGCTCGACGTAGGCCGTGGGCCGATTTCCGCACTTCAGCCAGACGACCTTGGGCGGGGAGCCATGCAGGGCCGAAAGGTCCGCAAAGTCGGCATCCAGTGTCACGATGCTGAAATCGTTCTCGGCCGCGTATCGCCAGATGGCTGCGTCGTCCGCGCGATCCAGGCCAAGCAGGCGAACCTGGCTCGATCCCGGAAAGGCGTGGGTGAGGAGCGCCGGCAGCCGGTGGCTCAGGTTCTGGTCGAACAGCAGCTTCACGCCGTGGCGATCACGGTCCGGCGTTGGCGGTCGGCCGCGAAGGCGAGCACGGCACGGATGTCGTCTTCCGTCAGCTCGGGGAAGTCGGCGATGACCTCCTCGTGGCTCAGGCCTTCCGCCAGCCAACCCAGAACATCGGCAACGGTGATCCGCATGCCGCGAACGGTGGCCTGACCCCCGCGCTTGCCGGGCTCGATGGTGATGTGCTGGCGATAGTCGATCATCGCCAGCACCTTATCACGACCGTTAGCGACGTCCCAGCCGACCTACAGCGACCGCGCGATCAGCAGCTTCATGATCTCGTTCGTCCCGCCATAGATGCGCTGGACGCGGGCGTCCTTGTACAGCTGGGCGATCGGGTACTCGTTCATGTAGCCGTAGCCGCCGTGCAGCTGGAGCATCTCGTCGATGGTTTCGCCCTGGATGTCCGTGACCCAGTATTTGGCCATGGAGGCGGTCACGGCGTCCAGCTGACCCTTCAGGTGCAGGCCGATGCAGTGGTCGACGAAGACGCGGGCCACTGTCAGCTTGGTCTTGACCTCGGCCAGCTTGAACTGGGTGTTCTGGAAATCCAGGATCCGCTTGCCGAAGGCCTTGCGTCCCTTGACGTATTCCAGGGTCTCGTGGAGGCCGCGCTCAGCCGCCGCGACGCCCTGGACGGCGATGTTCAGGCGCTCCTGCGGCAGCTGCTGCATCAGCTGGATGAAGCCCAGGCCCTCGGCGCCGCCGATGATGTTCTCGCCGGGCACCTTCACGTCGTTGAAGAACAGCTCGGAGGTGTCGTTGCCCTCCATGCCGATCTTGTGGAGGTTGCGGCCGCGTTCGAAACCCTCGGCCCCATCGGTCTCGACCACGATCAGCGACGTGCCCTTGGCGCCCTCGGCCGGGTCGGTCTTGGCGACGACGATGATGAAGTTGGCCAGCTGGCCGTTGGTGATGAAGGTCTTGGAGCCGTTCACCACATAGCCGTTGCCGGACTTGATGGCGGTGGTCTTGATGCCTTGCAGATCGCTGCCCGCGCCCGGCTCGGTCATGGCGATGGCGCCGACCAGTTCGCCGGTCAGCAGGCGGGGCAGCCAGCGCGCCTTCTGCTCCTCGGTGCCGTAGTGCCAGATGTAGGGAGCGACGATGGCGTTGTGCAGCGAGATGCCGAAATGGTCCGCGCCCTTCCAGCCCAGCTGGCGCATCAGCACGACCTCATGGCGATAGTCGCCACCCATGCCGCCCTCTTCCTCGGGCATGGACAGGCCCAGCAGACCCGCCTCGCCGGCCTTGTTCCACAGATCGCGCGGGACGGTGGAGTTGGCGATCCACGACTGGACGGCCTCGGGCGGCGCGTGCTCGTCGATCCACTTGGCGACGGAGTCGGAGAACAGGACGATCTCCTCGTCCTGCATGAAGTCGGGTTCGGGGACGGACAGGGGGTTCATGGATCAACTCCGCTTTGGGAACCCTCTCCCAAAGGGAGAGGGCTTGAGCGCCCGAGAGCCCGTCGGGCGATCGGACTTGCGCGAAAGGGTGAGGGGTTACGGTGCAAGCCGGTGAGGGCACAACCCCTCACCCTTTCGGCTTGCGGATCGCTACGCTCTCCGAGCCTCAAGCCCTCTCCCGATGGGAGAGGGACGACTTAAAACGCCTCCGCCGGCATGGCCATCAGGACGTCCGCGCCGGTCCTCAGTTTCTTCAGATGCGCTCCCGCGTCGGGCAGGATGCGCTCGACGAAGTAGCGGCCGGTCTGGAGCTTGGTGACGTAGTAGGGGTCGGTCGAACCCGCATCGATCGCCTTCTGGGCCGCGACCGCCATCTGGGCCCAGACATAGGCCAGCGCCGTCAGGCCGAAGATGTTCAGATAGTCCGTGGACGCCGCACCCGCGTTGTCCGGGTTCTGCATGCCGTTCTGCATCAGCCACATGGTGGCCTCCTGCAGCTGCTTCTTGGCGTCGGCCAGGCCGTCGACGAAGGGCTTGACGCTCTCGCCCGCTCCACCGTGTTCAGCCACGAAGCCGTCGATGTCGCCGAACCAGGTCATGATGGCCCGGCCGCCGTTGGCCGGCAGCTTGCGACCGACCAAGTCCAGCGCCTGGATGCCGTTGGCGCCCTCGTAGATCATGGTGATGCGCGCATCGCGCAGATACTGCGAGGCCGGATAGTGCTCGGTGTAGCCCGAGCCGCCGTGGACCTGCATGGCCAGGGACGCGACGTGGAAGCCCTTGTCGGTCAGATAGGCCTTCAGCACCGGGGTGATCAGGCCCATGTAGTCACGCGCCTTCTGGGCCGTCGCCGCATCGTCCGAACGCTGAAGATCGGCCTGGAGCGCGGTCCACAGGATGAAGGCCTGGCCGCCCTCGACGAAGGCCTTGGCCTCCAGCAGCATGCGGCGCACGTCCGGATGGACGATGATCGGGTCGGCGGGGCCGTCCGGGTTTTTCGGTCCGGTCAGGCTGCGGCCCTGGACGCGGTCCTTGGCGAACTCGACGGCGGCCTGATAGGCGGCGGTGCCGATAGCAAGGCCCTGCAGGCCCGTGCCGAGGCGGGCCTCGTTCATCATGATGAACATGGCGGCCATGCCCTTGTTCTCTTCGCCGACCAGCCAGCCCTTGGCCCCGTCGTAGGCCATGACGCAGGTGGCGTTGCCGTGGATGCCCATCTTGTGCTCCAGGCCCGCGCAGCCGACGCCGGCGTTGCGCTCGCCTAGCGAGCCGTCGTCGTTGACGTGGATCTTGGGCACGACGAACAGGCTGATGCCCTTGATGCCGGCCGGTGCGCCTTCGATGCGGGCCAGGACCAGGTGGATGATGTTGTCGGTGAAGTCGTGCTCGCCCGACGAAATCCAGATCTTCTGGCCGGTGATGGAATAGCTGCCGTCGCCGTTCGGGACCGCCTTGGTGCGGATCAGGCCCAGGTCCGTGCCGCACTGGGGCTCGGTCAGGTTCATGGTGCCGCCCCACTCGCCGGTGGCCAGCTTGGGCAGATACTTGGCCTTCTGCTCAGGGCTGCCCGAGGCGTGCAGCGCCTCGTAGCAGCCATGGGTCAGCCCCGGATACATGGAAAACGCCGGCGACGCCGCCGCCGTGAACTGGCCGAACGCCATGCCGACCACGGCGGGCATGCCCTGGCCGCCGAACTCGGGGTCGGACGACAAAGCGGGCCAGCCGGCCTCTACCATCGACTGATAGGCTTCCTTCCAGCCCGTCGGGCCGGTCACCTTGCCATTGTCCCACTTGCAGCCTTCCTGATCGCCGACCTTGTTCAGGGGGGCGATGACTTCCTCGGAGAACTTGGCGCCCTCCTCCAGGATCTGCTGCACCAGGTCCGACGACACGTCCTGGAAGCCCGGAGAGTTGGAATAGCGATCGATCTCCAGAACCTCGTTGAGGATGAAGGTCAGGTCGCGGACGGGCGCCTTGTAGGCCATGGGGTCAGGCTCTCAGCTTGAACGGATGATGGTGGTGGTGGTCGAGGCGTTCGCGCAGCACCGAGGCGTACTCCTCGGCGCCGGGCAGGAGGTCGGGCCGCTGCTCTTTCAGCCGGGCTTCCATGGCCGCACAGGCCTCCTCGGCCATCTCGATGGCGGCGTCGAGGTCCTCGCGCTGCTGCTTCAGGGCCTCGATCTGGGCGCGATGGCGGCGCAGGGCGATCGCCATCTGATGGGTGTTGCCGTCGTTCCTGTCATACAGATCCAGCATCTCCTGGATCTCGGTCAGGGTGAAACCGATCCGCCTCCCGCGCAGGATCAGCTTCAGACGCGCCCGGTCGCGCGCGTCGTAGACCCGCGTCTGGCCCTTGCGCGCGGGCGTCAGAAGCCCCTTGTCCTCATAGAACCGCAGGGCGCGCGCCGTCGCCCCGAACTCCCGGCAGAGCTGGCGGATCGAATAGGTGCGATGATCGTCGGCGGTCGCCATGCGGGATCCATACGCAAAGTTGACGCGGACGTAAAGGGAAGGTTTGAGGGCCGGATGTCGCGCAAGCACGTCAATAAGGGTACAGCGCCGAGGAAGGGCGACCTGCCGACCAAGGACTGCGTCGTCTGCAACCGGCCCTTTACCTGGCGGGCCAAGTGGGCGCGCGACTGGGACAGCATCACCACCTGCTCGGACCGCTGCCGGGGCGAGCGGAGGCGAAAGGGCTCGACGGCGGAACCGTCGCCGTGAGACGGTCGTTTGCGCGACTGGAGGAGCTTCCGCCGTGTCCCTGATCGCCCGCCGACCCCGACTGATCGCCGTTGCCGCCGTGACCGCCGTGGCGGGGCTGGCGCTGGCCGGCTGGACCTTCGCGCCGGGCACGGACGCCGAAGGCCGCGCCCTCGGTCCACGCATCGCCATCGACCTGGTCACCCCGCCCGAACCCGAGATCGTCGAGGGCGGCATCCTGGATGTCGGCCAGATCAACGACGGCTTCGATGACGCGGCCCTGGAACGGATCGCCGTCGTTGAGGACCCGACCTTCCTGCCCGAAGACGCCTATGCCGGGCCGGAGGGAGACCTCGCCTATCTGCCACGCATGCCGATGCCGCGCCCGATCGCCATGGAGGATTTCCCGCCGGTCGAGGCGCCGCCCCCGCCGCGGCGCGATGCCCTGGACGACGGCTCGCGCTGGTTTGGGCTGGACCGGCTGCTGGGGTTCGGACCCTCGCGTCGCGTCGAGCGGGTCGAGGCAACCCCCGATCCTCGCTGGGATGACCCCGAAGATCCGTCGGTCGAGGCGCCGCCGCCTTCGGGACCTCGCCCGTATTACTCGGACCACGGCCAGTACTCGTCCGAATAAGTCGCAATGATTACAGCGCAGTAATCGTGACGACGATTTAATCCACCTGTCACGCTTGTAACGAGACTGAAACGCGTCATCCCGCCACACCTCTCGCCACAATGAGGGGAACCCCAAGGCGATGACCAAGTCCATTCTTCTGGCCACGACGGCCATGATCTTCAGCGCCACGGGCGTCCTGGCCCAAACGGCACCCGCCCCGCCGGCGACCCCGCCGCAGGCCACCGCCCAGACGCCGGTTCCCACCGGCCCTACCACCCAGGCCCCGCTGGTCGACGCCAGCCAGCAGGGCGTTCTGGTGTTCACGCCGGACTTCTTCGCGGATCAGCGCCCGAACACGGCGCTGGACATGGTCAACCGCATCCCCGGCTTCTCGGTTCAGGACGGCGACGGCTCGCGAGGCTTCGAGGGCGCAGTGGGCAATATCCTGATCAACGGGGCTCGCCCGGCGTCCAAGAGCGACACGGGGTCGAACGCCATCAGCCGCATCCTGGTCGCGCAGGTCGAGCGCATCGAGCTGGTGCGCGGCGGCGCCCCCGGCATCGACATGCAGGGCTATTCGGTGGTGGTGAACGTCATCACCAAATCCACGGCCTCGACCGAGCAGATCCTGACGATGGAGGGCGCCTTCTTCGAGGGCGGCGAGGATCGCTATTTCGGTCGCTACCAGTTCACGCGCCGCGAGGGCGAGCGGGTCTGGGGCTTCACCCTGGCCGACGGCGTGGCCATCGACGATTCGCGCGGCGTGGGCCGGGTCGTCCGGCGTGATGCGGCCGGCAACATCACCCGCGACGAGGGCTGGCGCGACGGCCAGAACGGCGGGGGGCAGGCCATCCGGGTCAACTTCGCCGACGCCTTCCTGGGCGGCAAGATCGACCTGACGGCGCGCTATGGCCTGAACGACTACAACCAGTTCAGCTTGCAGGACGGCCCCGGGATCCTGCGCGACAGCCGCTTCGAGGAAGACGGCGCGAACGGCGAGTTCGGGGCGGTGTTCACACGGCCGCTGCGGACCGGCCTGACGTCGGAGACGCGCTTCATCCACGAGTGGGGCGAGTTCGAGAACGCCTCGACCTTCGTGACCACCACCAACGGCGTGGCCGGGCCCCTGCAGCGGTTCGGATCGGAGGGCGAGACGTCCGAGAGCATCCTGCGCTCCTTGCTGCGGTGGGAGCGGTCGGCGTCGGTGACGCTCGAGGCCGGGGGCGAGGTCGCCTACAACATGCTGGAGATCGCCCAGGAGCTGAGCGACGGCGGCGTGGTCATTCCGCTGCCCAGCGACCAGATCAAGGTCGAGGAGACCCGGGGCGAGGTCTTCGCGCGCGGCACCTGGCGCATCCGGCCCAACCTGACCCTGGAAGGCGGGGTCCGGCTGGAGGCCTCGACCATCAGCCAGTCGGGCGACGCTGACCGCGAAGAGAGCTTCTTCTACGCCAAGCCGCGCCTGCAGGTGACCTGGACGCCGATGCCGCAGAACCAGCTTCGCTTCCGTTTCGAGCGCGAACTGGGCCAGCTCGATTTCGGCGATTTCGCCGCCGGCGCGGACCTGGACGACGAGCAGCTGTTCGGCGGCAACGTCGACCTGGTGCCTGAGGAACGCTGGATCAGCGAACTGACCTATGAGCGGCGCTTCCTCGGCGACGGCATCGTCTCCATCGGCTACCGCCACGACGAGATCGTGGGCGTGATCGACCGCCTGCCCCTGCCGAACGGCCTGTCGGCCGTGGGCAACATCGGCGACGCCACGCTGGACCAGCTGGCCGTCAACGTCGTCCTGCCGATGGACTGGGCCGGATTCTCGGGCGGCGAGTTCCGGTTCCGGAACACCTGGAACGACACCTCGGTGATCGATCCGACGACGGGCCGTGAGCGGCCGATCTCGGGCGTGCGGCCGTCGCAGCCCGGCTTCACCATCGCTCAGGACATCACGACCTGGCGCATCAACTGGGCGGTGACCTATCTGGAGAGCCTGCGTCAGTTCAACTATGGGCCGGACCAGATCTCGGGCTTTACCGGCAGCGACTACTTCGAGGCGAACATCGAGTGGAAGCCGACGGCGACCTGGTCGATCCGGGGCCAGGTCAATGTCTGGAACGACTTCCAGGCCGAGCGCACGGTCTTCGCCGACCGCACCCCGGCGCGGCCGATCCTGTTCACCGAACTGCGTCCGACCGATCCGCGCACCTTCTGGCAGATCCGGGTGCGCAAGACGTTCTGATCGAAGGGTCAGGCGCGACGAATAAGGGCGGCGTCCTCGCGGACGCCGCCCTTTTCGTTTCCACCGACGGCTGGATCAGCCGGTGGTGGTGGCTCCCGGCCGGGCGACGTTACCGTCCTCGCGGCCCATGTCCGTCACCGTGGGTCCCGGATGGGCGTCCGGGTCGTTGGCGCCGTTGGACCATTTGGCGATGAAGAAGCTCAGCACGATGAAGCCGATGCCGATGCCCACGCCCCACAGGCCGATCAGGTTGAAGGTCTCCAGCGACGTCTGCAGCGCCGCCTCCGGATTGGTGACCTGACCCCCGACTGTCTCGGTGCCCGCCAGCTTGGCGATCTCGCCGCCCAGGAAGTGGGCGATGGCCGAGGCCATGAACCACACCGCCATCATGAAGCTGACGATCGAGGCGACCGACAGCTTGGTGATCTCCGACAGGCCCACCGGCGACAGGAACAGCTCTCCCGTCGTGTGCAGCATGTAGAGCAGGCCCAGCAGCACCAGCGGCGTGCGGAAGCTGTCGTCCACCATGCCGGAGTTGGCGCCCCAGACCACCACCAGGAAGCCGAGGCCGACCTGGATGATGCCCAGGCCGAACTTCACCACCGGATTGGGGTCCATCTTCTTCGAGCCCAGGAAGGCCCACAGGGCGGCGAACACCGGCGCGAAGATCAGGATGAAGCCGGCGTTGAACGACTGGGTCTGGGCCGCGGTGATCGAGGTGTCGATCCAGCCCCAGCCGCTGACGGCCATGCCCGCGGCTTCCAGCTGGGCCGGGGTGCCGTAGGGGATGCCCAGGAAGGTCCCGGCCTGCTGCGTCACCGCCAGATCGACGTTGCGATCCGCGAACAGGTTCAGCGAGGAGCCGGCCTGTTCGAACAGGGTGAAGAACACCGCCGAGCCGAAGATCAGCACCGTGGCCAGCATCATCCGCTCGCGCGCGACCTTGTCGCCCCTGAGCTTGAAGATGATGAACCAAGCGATGAAGCCCAGGGCCGCGATGGTCGAGATCAAGAGGCCCTGACCCACGAGCGTGTGGTTCGGCACGATGAAGAAAAGCGCGCCGACGCCGACGAAGCCCAGCAGATAGATGATGGTCTCGCGGTTCAGGAAGCCCATCACGGGCTTCTTGATCAGCTCGGGGAAGGGGCTTTCGCCCTTGCCCTGCAGCAGCGGCTTGCCCAGCCAGAAGACGATCAGGCCGAGGAACATGCCGATGCCCGCGAGGCCGAAGCCCCAGCCCCAGCCGTAGTTCTGGCCCAGATAGCCGCACAGAACCGCCGCCCAGAAGGCCCCCAGGTTGATGCCGTAGTAGTAAAGCGTGAAGCCCGAATCCCGCCGGGGATCGCCCTGCGGATAGAGCTGGCCCACCAGCGTCGAGATGTTCGGCTTCAGGAAGCCCACGCCCATGATGATCAGCGATAGCGCCAGGTAGAAGGCGTTGACCCCGTTCTGGTCGCGCTCGGCCGACAGTTCGTACTGGCCGGTCGGCAGGACGTTGGGCAGGGCGCCGCCGGGGGCCAGGCCCTCGATGGTCAGGCCGGTCTCTCCGGAGGTGTATTCATACGGCTGGCCGTCGACCAGCAGGCGGGTCTCGCGCGCCTCGCCGCGGCCCTCGATCTGCACCGCGTACTCCTGACCGCCATAGGTCAGGGTCTGGGTCGCCGGACGGCCTTCATAGGCCATCAGGCCGTGACCCATGACCAGCAGGATGGCGCCGAACATGATGGCCTTGCGGGTGCCGATATAGCGGTCCGCCACGATGCCGCCGATCAGGGGCAGCAGGTACACGAGCGAGCCATAGGTGCCGTACTGGCCCGAGGCGAAGTCGTCGTCGAACAGGAAGTGTTGGGTCAGGAAGAAGATCAGCAGGCCGCGCATGCCGTAGAAGGAGAAGCGCTCCCACATCTCGGCGAAGAAGCATACGATCAGGCCCTTGGGGTGGCCCTTCAGAATCTGCAGCAGGACCGGAATGCCGGTCACCAGGGTGATGATCACCCCCAGAAGGATGACGATATTCATCTGGCGGGCCTCGCCGCCTGTGGTGACCGGATCAAAAGCTAACTCCCTGCTGGCGCGCCTCTCCCTGGCGCTCTTGTCATCCCGGACCCCGATCCGGGACGGCGGCATAAGCAGCACGACGGGAAAGCCCCGACAACCCTTATGGTAACCGAACCGTCACGAAACGCGGATGAACGCAGGCTGAACCAGAGCTCAAACCGCGTGCGCGGCCTCGTGCGCCAGCAGCCAGCGCTTGCGCTCCAGTCCACCCGCATAGCCGGTCAGGGTTCCGTTCGAGCCGATCACCCGGTGGCAGGGCACGATGACGCCGATGGGATTGGAGCCGTTGGCCAGCCCCACGGCCCGTACCGCGCCCGGGCGGCCGATGGCGGCGGCGAGCTGGCCGTAGCTGCGGGTCTCGCCGACCGGAATAGTGCGCAACGCCGCCCAGACTTCGGCCTGAAAGGCGGTGCCGGAGGTTCGCACGGGCAAGGCGTCGAGCGCGCGCACGTCGCCGTCGAAGTAGGCCGAGACGGCCCGGCGCACCGGCTCCGGCGCCCGGCCGGGGACCAGGATCGCTCCGGGCGCATGGCGGGCGAGCAGCCGCATCATTCGCGCCTCGAAGTCCGTGAAATCCAGCGCCCGCACCGCGCCCTCGGCGTCGGTCACGATCAGCACCTCGCCGACCGGCGTCGACATCCGGTCGACGGTCAGGGTTTCAGGCCGCTTGTCGCTCATCGTCTCTCTCCGTCAGTTCGGCCGCCGCAATCCCCGCCATGCGCAGTTGCAGCGCCCCATAGGCCCGCCAGGGCCGCCAGCTCTCAGCCCGCCGGGCCAGAGCCTGATCCTCGTCCGCCAGCCGGTCGCTGGGCGCGTCGTCGCCGGCGTCCACCCACAGACCGGGCAGGCGCAGCCCGGGTCGGGCCTCGACCAGAGGCCTCAGCACCGGGTCGGCCGAGAGGTCTCGCGCTATGGCTTCGGGATCGGCCGACAGGTCGAACACCCGCCGCACGCGGGCCAGTACGCCCGGCAAGGCCCGCAGGTCGTCGGCCTCGACGACCAGCTTCAAGCGCCCCGGTTCGCCGGGCGTCGCCGTGACGAAACCTTCGGCCCCGTCGATGTCGCGCGCCAGATCGCGCCGCCATACGCCCCTGACCACCGCATCGCCCCGCGCGGCGAGCGCCGCCTGCAGGGCGTCCCAGTCGTAGGGCGGGCGATAGGGCAGGCTGAGCCGCACCCCGCCGTCGCCGGGCCGCTCGGCACGACGACGCAGGGTCGATGGCGGGCGGGCGTAGAGCGCCTGGAAGGTCTCATTGAACCGCCGGACCGAGCCGAACCCGGACGCCAGCGCCACCTGGGCCATCGACAGGTCGCTCTCCTGGATCAGGGCCTTGGCCAGAAGCACCCGCCGCGTCTGGGCCACGCTGACCGGGGCGGCCCCCAGATGCTGGCGGAACAGGCGGCGCAGCTGGCGCTCGCCGACCCCCAGCCGACCGGCCAGAGCATCGACGTCGCCCTCGTCGAGCGCGCCCTGCTCGATCAGGCTGAGCGCCCGGCTGACGGTGTTGGAGGTGCCTCGCCACGCGCCCATGTCGGGTGCAGTCTCGGGCCGGCAGCGCAGGCAGGCGCGAAACCCGGCCTCTTCGGCCGCCGCCGCCGTCGGCACGAAGATCATGTTCTCGCGTTTCGGCGTCCGGGCCGGGCAGACGGGGCGACAGTAGATGCCCGTCGTCTTAACGCAGCCGAAGAACCGTCCGTCGAACCGCGCGTCGCGCGTCAGCACCGCGCGATAGCAGGCGTCCTGGTCCAGAAGGGTCGCGACGGTGTCCATGCCGCGAGAATGGACCGTCGGCCGATCCAAGTCTCGCGGTTTTCGGACATGAAGGTTGCCAGGAGACCGCGTCCTATTGCGGGCCGGTCGCTGGACCAGCCGTCAGGGCGGCGTCGGTCGAGCCGGAGCCGCGGGTTAGTTCCCCGACAAGGCGCTGGGCCTCGCCTTGCGCCGTCGCCGCCTACTGGCGCGTGCGACAACGGCGCTGGTTGAAGCGGCTGCCAGTAACGGCGCGCGTCTCACAGATGACCTCATCGGGATTGCGGCGCAGGGCGATATCCTCGCGGACTTCCTCGGCCTCTCCCTCCACAGCGACCTCGCTGAGGGTCGTGGTGGGCGGGTTCAGGATTGTCCGAGCGGTCGGGTCGGTGACCTGCGGGCCGAGAAGGAAAAGGGCCGCGAGAACGCCAGAAGAAACGAGCATGAGCCCCTCCGTCGGTAAAGATCGAGGGTCTCACCGTCCAACCCTTTACGCAACCTTCGGCCGAACAGTCCGCCATAGGTTTAGCATCGCCGACCCCAAAAGCGATATCGCCATCACCACCGCCGACCACGTCAGCACGATGGACAGGGTCGAGGCGACGCCGGGCAAGTCGCGGCCCCGCTCGTCGAGCATGCGCAGCCAGTCGAGCGTCAGGTAGGCCTGGTCGATGGCCACGGTGGCCTTCTGTCCGGCCGAGGTCAGGACGAACAGGTCGCCCGCCTGGGCGATGAACCACAGGAGAACCAGGTTGGCGGCGGCAACGGCGGCGCGAAACAGGGCCCGCAACCGCTCGGCCGTCGGATTGATCAGGGTAAACAGATCGACCGCCATCTGCACGAGGGCGAAGGCCAGGATGGGGGCGTAGAGCGTGGTCCACACCGGCGCCCCGGCCACCGTGACCGGCTGATCCGCGACCTCGAAGGTCGCCAGGCCCGGAAAGCTAACCAGACCCAGCCACCACAGGACGAACAGGCCGAGCGCCAGGATCGAGAACACCGCTTCGCCCGCCGGGCTCGAGCCGCCGACGCGCACCTGGACGGGGCGGATGTTCACGCCGCCGGCGGTCGAGGTCTTTGAGGCCTCCCTGGCCTTGACGCCCCAGGTCGTGGGGTCGGACAGGCCGAACAGGGACAGGTCCTTGGCCCGCCACTCGGTCATCCACTTCGGCCGGATCCGATAGTGCTCCATGATCGCGCCCGCCAGCGTCAGCGCCCCGATCAGCGTCAGGCCGGAGCCGAAGAAGCCGTGGAAGGCCTGGCTGATGGCCTGGCCGGGATCGCGCGGGCCGCTGATCAGGGTCACGACCAGCGACAGGGCGTGGATGGCGAGCAGCACCAGCAGCCCCGCCTTCACCCCGTACAGCCACCAGGGCAGAAGCTCCGGCCCGATCAGGCTGTCGGGGCCGGCGCGATAGCGGGCGGCGACCGCGAGAGGATGGCCGATCTCCCTCAGGACGCCCTCGACCTCGTCGGCCGTCAGGTCGCGGCCGAGTTCGGCCTCCTTCGCCTCCATGCGCGAGACGATCAGCTCGCGCAGTTCGTCGGTGATGTCGGCCCGGGTCTCGGGTGGCAGCTGGGCGGCCACGGCCTCCAGCCAGCGGTCGATGATATCCTCGGACGGCGTGGTCATGGCCTGTCCCTCCCCAATGAATGTTCGGATGTCAGAGAAGCCGGTCCAGCGAGCCGCCGATGGCGCGCCACTCGGCGGTCAGTCGTTCCAGCAGGGACGCGCCCAGCGGCGAGAGCACATAGAAGCGCTTCCTGCGCTTCTCCTCCTCCCGCCACTCGCTGAGCAGCAACCCTTGAGATTCCAGGCGGCGCAGCAGGGGGTAGAGGGTCGATTCCTCCATCTCCAGCCCGTCGGCCGCCAGCGCCTGGCGCAGGGTGTAGCCGTAGCGTTCGGTCCGCAGACAGGCGAGCACCGCCAGCACCAGCGACCCGCGCCGCAGCTCCAGCCGCATGGATTCAAAAAGCTCGTCGTCGGCGGACAAAATAACTCTCCGTGCGACACATAGTGTGTGCCGCACAGTGTATGACGCATACTGTGTGAGGCGTCAAGCAGGGATCTGCCGGAAATTGCTGCGCTGCAACAACGACTTGCGAATCAGCCCCATTCTGGCCATACTGTCCGGGATAAAGGCCCGCTTTCCGGATATCGGCGCGTTCGTCGATCTCCGATCCGCGAGGGACTGGATGTGGCGGGTTGCGCGCCCGGTCCCCACGCGAGACGACCCCAGGGGGCGACGCTTTCCGCCCTGCCGCACAGGACTGAGCCTTTGTTCGATTCGTCTTCCACGAGCGCCGACGCGCGTCCCGACCATGTGGCCAGGATCCGGCCCGTGACGGCGGCGGCCCTGTTCGGAGGCCTTGTGGGACTGGCGATCGGCTGCGCCTATCTGGGCGGCAGCGTGGCGAAGGCGACGACCGTGCGGGCCCAGGCCGAGCGCCTGGAAGGCGCCACCGCCGCTGGTTTCACCGAAGAGGCCCTGGCCGCCGCGGCCGGGGGTCTCGACGCCAGCGCGCTGGCCATCGCCCGGCGCCATGATCCCTATACCGTCGCCGGTTCGGCCCAGCGCGACCGTCAGGCCGAACTGCTGACCGCGCGGCTTGAGCAGCTTCGCGGCGCCGAGGGTCCCTCGGATCTGCGCCGCGCCAATCTGAACACGCTCGCCGACGCCGCGCGGCCCTTCCGTCTGTCGAGCGCGCTGGACGCCTCGCGCGATCTCGAGTGCCTGACGCAGGCCGCCTACTATGAAGCACGCGGCGAAGGCTCGGACGGCATGCGCGCCGTGGCGCAGGTGGTCCTGAACCGCGCGCGGCACGGGGCCTTCCCCAACACCGTCTGCGGCGTGGTGTTCCAGGGCTCGGGACGCCGCGTCGGCTGCCAGTTCAGCTTCACCTGCGACGGCTCCATGCGCGGACCGGTCAACCGGGCCGCCTGGAACCGGGCCCGCGACATCGCCTCCGCCGCCTTGTCCGGCGCGGTCTACGCCGGCGTCGGCAACGCCACCCACTTCCACACGACCAATGTCGCGCCGCGCTGGAGAAACAGCCTGATCCGCGTCAACCAGGTCGGCAGCCACGTCTTTTACCGCTTCGGCGGACGGGCGGGTTCGTCGACGGCCTTCAGCTACGCCGCGCGTCCCTCGACCGTGAACGACGGCGCCCAGCTGGTTCAGGCCAGCCTCGATCCGACCTCCCCGCTGCGTCAGGCGGGACAGGCCATCGCCTATACGGCCCTGCTGGCCCAGGAAGGTCTGGCGAACGGAGAGGCGCCGGCCGCTGCCTCCGCCTCGACTCCGCCAGCCCCCGCGGCGACTCCAGCCCCGGCGATCGAACCGGTCGCGGTGGACGCGGCTTCCGTCTCCGCGCCCGAGGCCTGAGGCTCAGGCGTCGCGGTCGCCCTTGGACGGGCGGCGCTCGTCGATGTGGCTGTGCTTGATGTCCCGCTCGCCGCCGCCGCCTGAGACCTTGCTGTTCTTGGGATTGGTCGGACCGCCGTCGCGAGGATCCTCGAAGGACGGCGGCTCGGCCTTGGCGTTCTGATGGCTGGAGCCTGGACCGCCCCAGCGCTTCTGGTCGACAGGTTCGGGGGTATGCTGGTTGTTGTCGGCCATGATCAGCGGTCCTGCTGATAGCCCTGATGGGTCGTGTTCTGCTTGATGTCGCCGAAGCGGCCCTGCTGCTTGGTGTTCACGTCGGCGTCGCCGGGCTGACCGGTCGGCACGCCGGTGCGACGATCGCGACGATCGGCCAGCAGGTCGTCGGGATCCATCGCGCCGTGGTCGGCGAAGCTCGTCTGTTCCTTGGGGATTTTCGGGGGCGTGGCCATGTGGGCTCCTTGGGTGCTGTCACGAAAGACAACCCCGCCCGGCGTCGGCCGTTCCCTCAAACGGCGTCCAGGCCGATGTCGAGAACAGGCGCCGAATGCGTCAGGGCCCCGACCGAGATGACGTCCACGCCGGTCTCGGCGATCGCGCGCACCGTCTGGAGATTGACGCCGCCGGAGGCCTCGAGCGTCAGCCGGACGCCCGCCGCATCGCGCAACCGAACGGCCCCGGACAGGTCGGCGAGCGCGAAGTTGTCGAGCATGACGACGTCGGGGCCGGAGCCAGCCTCGACAAGAGCCAGCGCCCGCCGGAACTGGTCGAGCCCGTCGACCTCCAGCTCGATCTTCATCAGGTGGCCGACGTGGGCGCGGGCGTCGCGGACGGCCGCCTCCACACCACCGCAGACGGCGACGTGGTTGTCCTTG
Source organism: Brevundimonas bacteroides DSM 4726 (assembly GCF_000701445.1). Lineage (GTDB taxonomy): Bacteria > Pseudomonadota > Alphaproteobacteria > Caulobacterales > Caulobacteraceae > Brevundimonas > Brevundimonas bacteroides. The sequence continues at coordinate 220,931 of NZ_KL370782.1, read as the reverse complement.
ATCAGCACCGCGTCATCCAGGCCGAAGCGGTGGTTGACCCCGCCGCCGCAGCGCACGGCGTGCTTCTCGAGAGCGCGCAGGCCCGGCGTGGTCTTGCGGGTATCGGCGATGCGTGCGCCGGTCCCCTCGACCGCGCGGACGTAGTCGCGGGTCAGGGTGGCGACGCCGCACAGGCGCCCCAGAAGGTTCAGCGCCGTCCGTTCGGCCGAGAGGAAGGCGCGGGCGTCGGCCTCGGCTTCGGCCAGCACGGCCCCGGCCGCGAAGGCCTCGCCGTCGGCGGCGTTGAGGGTAATCGAAGCCCCGGCGTCCATCTCCTCCAGCGCGACGCGGACGCAGGCCAGACCGGCCGCGACGCCGGGTTTGCGCGCCACGAACCGAGCGCGCATGCGGGCGCCTTCGGGGATGCAGGCGGCGGCCGTGACGTCTCCTGCCCGGCCCAGGTCCTCGGTCAGGGCCATGCGGACGACGGGGCGGATGAGGACGTCGGGCAGCGCCGCGATCGTGCTCATGCGGCCGCCCGGACGGCGGCCAGATCACGGCGCAGGCGGGTGTGGGTCGCGGTCGGCGCCGTCACGGGATGGTCGCTGCGATAATGGCCGCCCCGGCTCTCGCGACGGGCGAGGGCGGCCTCGGCGATCAAGCGGGCGGCGACGAGGGCGGGCGGGGCGCCGTGGACGGCCTGCAGCCGATCGATCAGGGCGACGAGCCGGGTCAGGCCGCCTGCGTCGCGCACCACGCCGCAGTCCGCGCTCATCGCCGCGCGGAGCTCTGACAGGGCGTCGGGCGGCAGGTCGTCGATCACGGAGCCGGCTGTGACGGACCCGACCGGGCAGCTCGTCTCGGCGGCGGCGGCGCGGCCCGTGCGACGGCCGAAGGCAGCGGCTTCCAGCAGGGAGTTGGACGCCAGGCGGTTGGCGCCGTGGACCCCGGTCGCGGCGCATTCCCCGACGGCGAACAGGCCCGACAGGGTCGTCCGTCCGTCCGGATCGGCGACGATCCCGCCCATGTGGTAGTGCGCCGCGGGGGCGACGGGGATAGGGCTGACGCGCGGATCGAGCCCCGCCGCCATGCAGGCCGCGAACACGGCCGGGAAGGCCTGCGGGAAATGGTCGCCGATGGCAGTGCGGGCGTCGAGGAAGGCGCCGCGTCCCTCGGCCACGGCCGCGTGGACGGCGCGGGCGACAATGTCGCGGGCCTTAAGGTCGGCGTCGGGTTCGGGGCCGAGCAGATAGCGGCCCCCGGCGTCGATCAGGCGCGCGCCGTCGCCGCGCAGGGCCTCGGTCGCAAGCGGCATGGGATCGAGGCCGACATCGATGGCGGTCGGGTGGAACTGGACGAACTCGAGATCGAGGATCTCGGCGCCCGCCGCCCATGCGAGCGCCAGGCCTTCGCCCTTGAGGGCCACAGGCGTGGTCGTGCGCCCGAAAAGGCCGCCCGCGCCGCCGGTCCCCAGAACCACGGCCGGGGCGATCACCTCGATCAGCTCGCCGTCCTTCTCGATCACGGCGCCGGCGACGCGGCCGGTCGCGTCCTGGACCAACGTGCGCAGGCGGGCGCCCTCCCAGACGGTGACGTGGTCGGCCACGCGGGCCGAGGCGACGAGCGCCGACAGGATGGCGCGGCCCGCGCCGTCGCCGCCGACGCGGGCGACGCGGGCGCGGGAGTGGGCGGCCTCCAGGCTGACGGCGAAGTCGCCGGACGCGTCGCGGTCAAAGGGCGCGCCGAGCGAGGCCAGCCATTCCACCGTCGCGCGGCCGTCGGCAGTCAGGGCTTGCGCGGCCGCGTGGTCGACCAGACCGGCCCCGGCGGCCTCGGTGTCCTTCAGATGCAGCGAAGGCGCGTCGTCGGCGGACAGGGCGGCGGCGACGCCTCCCTGCGCCCAGGCGCTGGAGGCGGCTTCCAGCAGCGGCGCGGGGCTGACGACGAGCACCGGACGCGGCGCGGCCGACAGGGCGGCGGACAGGCCGGCCAGGCCGCCCCCGATGATCAGCGGGCCGTCGTGCTCAATCCGGCTCATCGCGCCAGTCCCGGATCGAAGCCGATGAAGCGCCCGGCGATGTCGAGCGCGCCCAGCACCGAGCCGTCCGAGATCGGCAGGAGCACGCCGAGAGCCGCGCCCGCGCAGGCCGCGCCGGCGGCCAGGAACAGACCCAGCGACTTCATGGCCTCGCCCCAGCTGAGCTTGCGTTCGCCCGGCCGCCAAGCGCCGCGTCGTAGCGAGCCCAGCACGGCGATGCCGAGGAAGATGGCCAGGATGTAGCGGCCGGTGGAGAAACCCCACCAAACGACCAGCGCCCCGATCGCGATCAGGGCCGCCTTCTCGACCATCGGGTCGATGCGGGCCAGTACCGGGCCGAGCGCCTTGGAGCCGTCCAGCGGCGGGGCGGGCGCCAGGTTCACCAGATTGATCATGGCGATGAGGAAGGCCCCCATCATCCACTCGCGGTCGCCGGTGGCGAACCACAGACCGACAGCGGGGAGCACAGCCAGCAGGCCGAACGCCGGACCCGCCAAGGATACCAGCACCCCGTCCCATTCGCTGGTCGGATTTCGCTGCCCACGCGCCAGTCCGCCCAGGAACGGGATGATGTAGATCTTCGCCGGACCCATCCCGAGCCGGTTCATCGCCAGCACATGGCCGTACTCGTGCACGAACAGGCCGAAGATGGCCGCGACCGCCACGATCCAGCTGCCGGTCAGGAACCAGATGAAGCCGAGCATCAGCAGGGTGGAGATCACCACCCAGGCCGGGCTCTGACCCTTGTCGATCACAGGCGCGCGCGGGGTGCTCGACTGGATCGTCTCGCGCGGCGGCAGCGCCGCCGAGGGCGCCGCCTGCCTGCCGTCCCTCGACCCCCAAGGCCCGATGTCGCTCATGTCCCTTCTCCCCTTGCGGGAGAAGGTGGCCCGGAGGGCCGGATGAGGGGTGAAAGGCAATCCACGACGTGGGGTCTGTTTCCGCGAGCGGAGTGCGCGGCCTCGTACCCCTCATCCGTCCGCTTCGCGGCCACCTTCTCCCGCAAGGGGAGAAGGACAAAGCCAGCGAACCTCGACCCACGCGGAGCCACGTAGTGCATCAGATCAGCTCCACCGGCACATGGTGACGCGCCTTGATCATGTCGTAGCGGGCGGGGACGGCCGGCGCCGGCAGGTCAATCATGCGCTGGACGGCCAGGGCCGCCTTGTGGATCATGTCATCGGGCACGGTCACTTCGAACTGCATGTCACGCAGGCAGTCGCGGATGTTCGTGAGCGTGATCCGCTTCATATAGGGGCACAGATTGCACGGGCCGATGAAGTCGACCTCGGGCACGTCGCCCTTGATGTTGGACGCCATCGAGCATTCGGTGATCAGCACCACCTGACGCGGCTTCTTCGCCATCACATAGTCGGTCATCGCCGCCGTCGAACCGGCGAAGTCGGCGGCGCCCAGTACGTCCTCGGGGCATTCCGGGTGGGCCAGGATCTCGGCGCCCGGATAGGCCTCGCGCATCGCATGGATGTCCTCGGCCTTGAACCGCTCGTGGACGATGCAGCGGCCTTTCCAGGCGATGATGCCGACGGTGGTCTGGGCCGCGACGTTCCTCGCCAGGAACTCGTCGGGGATCAGGATGACGCGATCGACGCCCCATTCCCTCGCCGCCCATTCCACGACCTGGACGGCGTTGGCCGAGGTGCAGCAGATGTCGGTCTCGGCCTTCACGTCGGCGGTCGTGTTGACGTAGGTCACAACCGGCAGGCCCGGATAGCGTTGCTTGATCAGGCGGACATCGGCGCCCGTGATGGCCTCGGCCAGGGAGCAGCCGGCCTTCAGGTCCGGGATTAGGACGGTCTTGTCGGGCGACAGGATCTTGGACGTCTCGGCCATGAAGTGAACGCCCGCCTGGACGATCACCTTGGCATCCGACCGCGCCGCCTCCTTTGCCAGGCCCAGGCTGTCGCCGACGTAGTCGCCCACGCCGTGGTAGATCTCTGGCGTCATGTAGTTGTGGGCCAGGATGACGGCGTCGCGCTCGCGCTTCAGCGCATTGATCTCGGTGATCAGGCGCGCCTGGTCCGGCCACTCCAGCGGGGTGACGTGGCTTTTGACCTTCGCCCAGACCGGCGCGGTGGCCTCCGCCGTGGCTCGATCCAGTTGCAGCGTGACGCCCAAGACGCCCTCCCGATACTTATGCTCAAAGTTAGCATAACTCTCGGCAATATAGGCCGATGACGGAGGGGCGCAAGGCTGCGGCGTTCGCGCCCCCTGCGACCCCGGCGCGCGGCAAGCCGCCGTTAAGCATTAACGGCCAAGATCGCGGCCTCACTCTGGGCTCGGGCGTTTCATGTTTCAGATCATCGGCATCGTCGTGCTCTTCGCGATGGTCTTCGGCGGCTACACCATCGCCGGGGGCAAGATGGGGGTGATCCTGCACTCCCTGCCCTATGAGATGATGATGATCGGCGGGGCGGCGATCGCGGCGCTGCTGACGTCCAACGCCCCCTCGACGCTGAAAGGCGTGGGGGCCGGGTTCGGCCGCATCTTCGCCGGGCCGAAGTGGAAGAAGCAGGACTACAAGGACCTGCTCAGCCTGCTCTTCCAGCTGACCAAGACGATGAAGTCCAAGGGCGTGATCGCGCTGGAAAGCCACATCGAGAAGCCGGCCGAGAGCACCATCTTCCAGAAGTATCCCAAGGTGCTGAAGGACCACTTCGCCACCGACTTCATCTGCGACACCCTGCGGATGATGACCATGAACCTCGAGGATCCGCACCAGATCGAGGACGCCATGGAAAAGCAGCTCGAAAAGCACCACCACGAGGCGCTGGAACCGGCGCATGCGCTCCAGAACATGGCCGACGCCCTGCCGGCGCTCGGCATCGTCGCGGCCGTGCTGGGGGTCATCAAGACGATGGCCGCCATCACCGAGCCGCCGGAAGTGCTGGGCGGCATGATCGGCGGCGCCCTGGTCGGCACCTTCCTCGGCGTGTTCCTGGCCTACGGGTTGGTCGGGCCGCTGGCGGCGCGTCTGACCGGAATCATCAACGGCGACGCCGCCTACTACAAGATCATCCAGTCGGTGCTGGTGGCCCACCTGCACGGCAATGCGGCCCAGATCTCGGTCGAGATCGGCCGGGGCGACATTCCCTCGACCGCCCAGCCCTCGTTCGCAGAAATGGAAGAGGCCCTTTCGGCCGCGCCGACCGACGCCTGATCGGCCGATAAGTTTCTTTCCGGTCACGCTGGAACACGGGCGGTTCACGCCGGTTCCCGAGCCATCACGCGCCCGTCATGTCCCTCAGGGGCGGCCATAGGGGCCGGCGGGTCGAAGATGCGGGAGACCGATCCATGAAGACCACCCTGATGGCCGTCGCCGCCGTCGCCGCCCTCGGCCTGGCTGCCTGTCAGCCCTCGGCCGAGGAGGAGACCGCCGCCGCCACCGACAGCGCCGCCGACGCCTCCGCCATGGCTCCGGCCGACAGCGGCGCGATGGCGCCGAGCGACGGCTCCATGACCGGGACCGCGCCTGGCTCGACGGCTCCGGGCTCGACCACCGGCACGACCGGTACGATGAACCCCGATGGCACGATGAGCGACGGCTCGGCCAACCCCGGCTCGCCGCCGCCGACCACGGCTCCGGACACGACGGGCGCGCCGCCGCCGGTGCAGTAAACTCACATCGGGCGAACGGCCGCGTGTAACGCGCGGCCTGTCGCCGACGTAGGCCGGATCGCGCCCACGACCCGACAGGGTCGTGGGCGTCTTTCCATGGCCGGGCGCGCCGTCCGGTCCCGCATCTCGAGGGGTTCCCCATGTCCAACCGCAATCTGATCGCCGTCGTGGCCGCTTCGGCCGCCGCGCTCGCCCTGGCCGCCTGTCAGCCGGCCGCCGAAGAGTCCGCCGAATCCGCCGAGGGCGCGATGGCCCCCGCCGCCGAAGAAGGCGCCATGGCTCCCGCCGCCGACGGCGCTATGGCTCCGGCCGCCGACGGCGCGATGGCCCCCGCCGCCGACGCGATGGCCCCGGCCGAGGGCGACAAGATGGCTCCGGCCGCCGACGCCATGGCGCCGGCCGAGAAGCCCGCCGCCTGATACGCCTTCGACCGGTCGGGTCCTGACAGGGCCCGGCCGGTCCTCCGCTCCAGAAGGTTCCGCCACGCCGGAACACGGCCGATCACGAAGCCGTGAGAAATCGCTTGCGATTCCGCTCACGATCCCGTTATCTCGCCGTGACGGGGATTCATGACCCCGTTTGAACCCCTTCTGAAGGATAACCATCATGCGCATCGTCGCCCTGATCGCCGCCTCGGCCGCTGCCCTGGCTCTGGCCGCTTGCCAGCCCGCCGCTGAAGAAACCGCCGAAGCCGGCGCTGAAGAAGCCGCCGCCGCCGCCGACACCGCCACGGACGCCGCCGCGACCGCCGACGCCGCCGCTGCTGACGCCGCTGCCGCCGCTGGCGACGCCGCTGCCGCCGCGGGCGCTGCCCCGGCCGCCGAAGGCGCCATGGCTCCGGCCGCTGAAGCTGCTCCGGCCGCTGAAAAGCCGGCCGCCTAAGACCTATCTGTCTTTAGTCGCTTCGACGGGTTCACGCCCGTCGGGAGAAGGGGTCGCCTCGGCGGCCCCTTTTTCTTTGCCCGATCACCAGCGTATGGACCGGCCGTGACCCACGAGCGCGATCCCCAGCTGATCTGGACCGAAGCGGACGAGCCGCGCTCGGGGCGCTTCGGCGATGTCTATTTTTCCGCCGAGGATGGGCTGGCGGAGAGTCGGGCGGTGTTCCTCGACGGGTGCGGCCTGCCCGAGGCCTGGGCGGGACGGCGGCATTTCACCGTCGCAGAGCTGGGCTTCGGCACGGGGCTCAACATCGTCGCCCTGCTCGATCTCTGGTCGCGGACGCGACCGGAGGGGGCGCGGCTGAACGTCTTCTCCATCGAAGGCTACCCGCTGTCCCATGACGAAGCGGCCCGCGCGTTATCGCGATGGCCAGAGGTCCGGTCGATCGCCGATCTGCTGTTTTCGCGCTGGCCAGCGGCGACGCCGGGCTTCCACAGGATCGATCTGCCCGAGCTGGACGCGGTCCTCGATCTCGCTCTTGGCGACGCGGCCTGGGCGCTGGGGCAGTGGCAAGGACGGGCCGACGCCTGGTTTCTCGATGGCTTCGCGCCTTCGACCAATCCGGACATGTGGTCCGACGCCGTGCTGGACAGCATCGCCGCGCGCTCTGCCGCGGATGCACGGGCGGCCACCTTCACGGTCGCAGGGGCCGTGCGGCGCGGGCTGGCGCAGCGGGGCTTTCGGGTCGAGAAGCGGCCCGGCCACGGGCGCAAGCGCGAGCGGCTGGAGGCGCGCCGCATCGGTCCGCCGGTCGAGGCGGCGAGTCTGCCCAAGGTGGCCATCCTCGGCGCGGGCGTTGCGGGCGCGGCGCTCGCTCGGGCGTTCCGTGCCGAGGGCGTCACGCCAGTGGTGCTGGAGGCCGAAGGCGTGGGGGCCGGGGCCTCGGGTTTTCCGTCGGCGCTCGTGACGCCCCGCTTTGACCTCGGCGACCCTGAGATCGCCGCTCTGTTCGCCCAGGCGCTGGAGCGGGCAGGGGCGCTCTATCGCACCATCCCCGACGCGGTGGTCGCCGAGGGCGTGATCCAGCGCCCGGCGATGGAGCGCGACATCGCCCGGTTCGCCCGCGTGGCGGAGCAGGCGTTGTGGGAACCGGGCTCCATGACCGCCCAAGCCGACGGCTCGCTGAACATGGCCGCCGCCCTGACCGTACGGCCCAGGGCGATCCTCGACGACTGGCTGGAGGGCGTCGAGCCCGTTCAGGCGCGGGTCCAGGGCTTGATACCGGCATCCTCCGGCTGGTCGATCCGCACGGCGACCGGGAAGGCGCTGGACGCGGACGCCGTGATCATCGCCGCCGGGTGGGGGTTGTCGGGTTTGCTCGGCGAGATCGCGGTCAGCCCCGTGCGCGGCCAGGCCGACTGGGTCGAGGCGGACCCGCCGCCCGCCCTGGCCTGGGGCGGCTATGTCGCGCCGACGGCCGACGGCTTCCTGTTCGGCGCCACGCATGACCGGGGGGACACGGCGACGGATGTCCGGCCGGGCGACACCGAGCGGAACCTGACCACGCTCGCCACCCGTCTGCCGGAGCTGGCGGATACCGCGCGGAAAGCGACAGTGCGGTCTGGCGCCGCCGTCCGGGCGACGACGCGGGACCGGCTGCCGCTGGCTGGAGCCGTTCCGGAGCGGACGGGCCTGTTCGTGCTGGGCGGGCTGGGTTCGCGAGGCTTCTGTCTGGCGCCCCTGCTGGCCGAGCATGTGGCGGCGCTCGTGCTGGATCGGCCGTCGCCCCTGCCGGCGGGCATCGCGCGACGGATCGACCCCGGCCGACCGGCGGCTCTTGCGCAACCGGTCGAGCGGGAGGACGCTTAGGGCTTAGGGCTTAGGGCTTAGGGCTTAGGGCTTAGGGCTTAGGGAGAGTGTCATGCGTTCGGGTTTCCTCCTCATCGCTTCTGCACTGGCTCTGGCGGGCTGCGCGCCCGTGGACGGCGCCGACGCCGTCCGATCGTCTGAACCCCGCGCCTGCTTCCTTGTGCAGCAGGTGACGAGCTTCCGCTCCGACGGCCGCCAGAGCGTCTATGTCCGCACCATCGGCGACGAGGTCTTCCGCCTCGATGCGGTGGCCTGCCCGGGGCTCGAGACCAACTTCCAGATCGGTCTCGACTCCGGTCTTGGGGCCTCGAGCCGCCTGTGCCAGGGCGACAGCGCCCGCCTGATCGCGCGCGGCTATACGTCGGACGTCCAGTCCTGCCCCGCCCGCGTCGGGCCGCGCCTGACCGAGGCCGAGGTCGCCGCCCTGCCGTCGCGGAACCGACCCTGAGGCCTCAGGGCTTCTGGGCGTAGCCCAGGCGCTGGTTCAGCTTCTCGATCAGGTCGATGGCCGTCTCGGCGATGACCGAGCCGGGCGGATAGACCGCCGCCGCGCCCATGTCGATCAGGGTCTGGACGTCGTCGGGCGGGATGACGCCCCCGATCGTGATCATGATGTCGGGCCGCCCCAGACGCTCCAGCTCGGCCTTGAGCTCCGGCAGGAAGGTCAGGTGACCCGCCGCCAGCGACGAGGCGCCGACGACGTGGACGTTCTTCTCCACCGCGTCCTTCGCGGCCTCCGCAGGCGTCTGGAACAGCGGCCCGGCGGTGACGTCGAAGCCGAGGTCGCCATAGGCGGTGGCCACGACCTTCTGGCCCCGGTCGTGCCCGTCCTGGCCCAGCTTGGCGATCAGGATGCGCGGCGGACCGCCGTCGTTCTCGACGAAGGCGGCGACCATGTCGCGCGCGCGGCTGACCCGGGCGTCGGACCCGGCGGCCCGGCCATAGACGCCCGACACCGTCTCGACCGAGGCGACGTGGCGGCCGAAGGCGGCCTCCAGGGCATCCGACATCTCCCCAACCGTGGCGTGGGCCCGGGCGGCGCGGACGCAGAGTTCCAGCAGGTTGGCGGTCCCACGCGCACCCTCGGTCAGGGCGGACAGGGCTGCCTGGGTGGCGGCCTCGTCGCGTTCGGCGCGCAGGCGTTGCAGCTTCTCGATCTGGCGGGCGCGGACCTCGGCGTTGTCGACCTTCAGGACCGGGATGTCGTCGGGCGTGTCCGACAGGTAGCGGTTGACGCCCACCACGGTCTGCTGGCCGGTGTCGATGCGGGCCTGGGTGCGAGCGGCGGCCTCCTCGATGCGGCGCTTGGGCAGGCCGGCCTCAATGGCCCTGGCCATGCCGCCCAGCGACGCGACTTCGGCCATGTGGGCGCGGGCGCGTTCGGCCAGGTCATGGGTCAGCCGCTCGACGTAGAAGCTGCCGCCCCAGGGGTCGATGACGCGGGTCAGGCCGGTCTCCAGCTGGAGCAGCAGCTGGGTGTTCCGCGCGATCCGGGCCGAGAAGTCGGTCGGCAGGGCCAGGGCCTCGTCCAGGGAGTTGGTGTGCAGCGACTGGGTCTGGCCGCCCGCCGCCGCCATGGCCTCGACCATGGTGCGGCTCACGTTGTTGAACACGTCCTGCGCCGCCAGCGACCAGCCCGAGGTCTGGCAGTGGGCGCGGAGGCTGAGGCTGCGCGGGTCCTTCGGCGCGAACTCGGCCTGGACGGCCTCGGCCCACAGCAGGCGTCCGGCCCGCAGCTTGGCCACCTCCATGAAGTAGTCCATGCCGACGGCCCAGAAGAAGCTGAGCCTCGGCGCGAACCGGTCCACCTCCATGCCCGCCGCCACGCCCGCGCGGATGTACTCCAGCCCGTCGGCCAGGGTGTAGGCCAGCTCCAGGTCCGCGGAGGCTCCGGCCTCCTGCATGTGGTAGCCGCTGATGGAGATGGAGTTGAACTTCGGCGTCTCCTTCGCCGTCCACTCGAAGATGTCCGACACGATCCGCATGCTGGGCGCCGGCGGATAGATGTAGGTGTTCCTGACCATGAACTCCTTCAGGATGTCGTTCTGGATGGTGCCGGTGAGCGCCGCGTGCGGCACGCCCTGCTCCTCGGCCGCCACGACATAGAGGGCCAGAACGGGCAGGACCGCGCCGTTCATGGTCATCGACACCGACATCTGGTCCAGCGGGATGCCGTCGAACAGGGTCCGCATGTCCAGGATGGAGTCGATCGCCACCCCCGCCATGCCGACGTCGCCCGCCACGCGCGGATGGTCCGAGTCGTAGCCCCGGTGGGTGGCCAGGTCGAAGGCGATCGATAGCCCCTTCTGACCGGCCGACAGGTTCCGCCGATAGAAGGCGTTCGAGGCCTCGGCGGTCGAAAAGCCCGCGTACTGGCGGATGGTCCAGGGGTTGGACGCATACATGGTCGGATAGGGCCCGCGCACGAACGGCGCGAAGCCGGGCAGGCCGTCGGCGTGGGTCACGCCGTCGAGCGCGGCGGGGCCGTAAGACGCGGCGATGTCGATGCCTTCGGGCGTCGCGGCGGCCGGGCCGGTCGGGGCGTCCAGCGGCGACAGGTCGAGCGTGGCGCGGGTCAGGTCGGGATGCAGGCTCATGCCGCTTCTCCCTCGAAGGCCTCGGCCCAGCGGACGGGGCTCAGGGGCGCGCAGCGGTCGCCGTCGCCCGCCGCGGGCGGCGGATCGGCCTCGACCGAGACGGGCCGGGGCTCGGCGTCGACGAACTTGGTCACACCCACGATATGCGTTCCGCCCTCGCCGAAGGTCTTGGCGAGCGTGGCGCGGCTTTGGGCCACGCGTTGCTGGATCGCGCCGCCATGCAGTGAGGCCACCAGTCCGCCTTCGCGCTCGATCCTCTGGAACTCGGCCCAGCCGGCCTCGGCGAGGTCGCGGGTGCGGTGGTCGAGGAACCAGGAGCCGGCGGCCGGATCGGCGACGCGGCCGATGCGGGCTTCCTCCATCAGGACCAGCTGGGTATTCCGGGCCTGACGTCGGGCGAACGCATCGGGACGGCCCCGGGCGCGGCTGAAGCCGTCCAGCACGACGACCTCGGCCCCGCCGACCGCGCCGGCGAATCCGGCGGCGGTCAGGCGCAGCAGATTGGGCCAGGGATCGCGCGCGGCCAGCATGCGCCGCGACGACCGGGCCTCGATGACCGCGGGCGTCTCATGGCCGAAGGCGCGGCTGAGCGAGCGCCACAGCAACCGCAGCGCCCGGACCTTGGCCAGGCTGTCGAAGTATTCCGCATCGACGCTGACGCCGAACACCGTGCCCGCCAGCGCCCGCTCGATCGGCAAGCCTGCGTCCACAGCGGCGCGGAGATAGGTGGCGGCGGCCGCGAGCGCGAAGCCCAGCTCCTGTCCATGCGACCCGCCCGCCTCATGGGCGGCCCGGCCGGTGGCGAGGAAGAACCGGGCCAGTGGATAGGCCCCGGCGTGGCGCGCGGCGGTGTTGGCGGCCAGTTCGACATGGGCGGTGATCGGCCGGGGTGACCCGCCCTCCGTGGCGAAGGCGGTCAGCGGGTCCATGTGGAACTGCAGCTGGGCGCGCGGCGAGCCCTTGGCGGCGACCGCGAGCGCATTGGCCGCGTCCGGCCCGTCGATCCCGGCGTGGAGCGCGACCGGTGCCAGCTCCATCGCCACGCCGGTCAGGGCGCGCGACAGGGGCTCAGAGTCCGACAGGACCGCGCCCGCCAGGATGACCGAGGCCGCCCCGCCTTCGAGGTCGGTCAGGACGGCGGCGTTGACGGCCTCGGGCTCATCGCCCTCGACGAGGGTGCGCAGGTCCCAAGGGCGGCCGTCGGCGTCAGCGGCGCGGGGCGCGAAGACGGGCTCGGTCGCATTGGCGCGACCATAGAGCGGCCGGATCGTCAGGCCGTCGGCGTCGAGGTGGACCAGCCCCTCCAGTGGCCTGCCCTTCAACGCCTTCTCCGCCTCCGCGCGCCAGTCGGTCGGCGTTGGGATGGGGAAGGGCTGGGTCAAGGCGGGCTCCGGGAAACGGCGAGGCGGCCCTTTTGCGACCACCCGACCGTCTCGTCCAGACCGGGCGCTAGTTCCCGTAGGCCAGCGGCATGCCGCCTGCCGGACGGCCGCCGTTGCGATAGCGGTCGCGCAGCAGGATCTGGCGGCTGGTCAGGTCCTGCTGCTGGCCGTTGATGAACTGGGCCGTGACCGAGCTCAGCGGCTCCAGCGGATCGCCGTCCCAGACCACCACGTCGGCCGCGGCACCCGGACGCAGCTCGCCGAACTGGCCGCCCATGCCGAAGATGCGGGCCGGGTTGACCGTCAGGGCCGCGATGGCCGCCTCGAACGGCAGGCCGTGCGACACCGCGTTGCCGGCGTTGAAGCGGGCCTCGCGCGCCCGGTGCACGCCATTGCCCTTGATGGCGATGACCACGCCCGCCGCGTTCAGCGCCGCCGCGTTCTCCATGCGCGCCGCCCGGGTCTCGAGGTTGCCGGGCAGGTTGTCGATGGGGTTCAGCAGCACCGGCACGCCCGCCGCCGCGATCTGCGACGCGACCAGCCAGCCCTCGTCGGCGCCGTCCAGGATCAGGTCGATGCCCTCCTCGTCGGCCAGACGCAGCACCTGCAGGATGTCGGCCGCGCGGCGCACGGTGACGATCAGGGGCATGTCGCCGTTGGCCACAGGGATCAGGGCCTCCAGATCCGCGCGCGACAAAGACAGGTCGCGGATGCCCGCCCGGTCGTAGGCCGCGCGATTGCGGGCATAGAGGCGGACCTCGGCCAGGGTCTCCTTGAACTGCACGAACTGTGCCCCGCGCGCCCCGCCCGCGATCCCGGCTCCGGCCTCGCCGAAGGGCGCGGCCATGGCCACGCGCGGCCGAACGAGGATGTCGGTCCCGGACGCCAGATGGATGACCGAGGCCTGGCCCGCGAACAGACCCGGCGACTGCAGCCCGCCCTCGCCCACGCCGGCGAAGTCGGAGTCATCGACGTGGTGCGAATGACCTCCGCCGCCGCCGCCGTGGCTGGGGATCACCACCGCGCGGGTGATGCCGCCCAGTCGCGCGACCGGCAGGGTGAAGGACCAGGGGTCCAGCCCATAGGACACGTCGAACGAGGCCGAGATCGAGTTGGCGCTGTTGGACAGGTCGTCCGATCCGTTCACCGACGAGATTTCCGAGGCGCCCAGACCGGCGTCGACGACGACGAGACCCGGCGTCACGACCCGGCCACGGGCGTCGATCACGCGGGCGCCGGACGGGGCGGCCCCGATCCCGACCGAGACGACGCGGCCATTCTGGATGACGACGGTGCCGTTCTCGATGACGGAGGTGCCGGTCAGGACGCGGCCGCCGGTGATGGCGGTCAGCTCCTGAGACAGGGCGGGGGCGGCGACCAGGGTCGCGGCCGTGGCGAGGAGCGAGATGAGGCGGCGCATCAGCGGGCTCCCGGAGCGATATTGGCGGCGGCGATGCCGTAACCCGGCTGGCCCAGCTCGAAGTCGGACAGGGGCTGGTAGCGCGGATCGGCGCGGTCGAAGGTCAGGGCACCGTCGATGTAGACCTGATCGGCGCGGGCATAGACGCTGAACGGATTGGCGCTCCAGATCACGACGTCGGCGCGCTTGCCGGGCTCCAGCGAGCCGGTCTCGTCGGCGATGCCCAGCGACCGGGCGGCGTTGGACGTGATCCAGCTGATCGCACGCTCCTCGGTGATGTTCATGCCGGCCCGGCGACCGGCGGCCAGAGCGGCGGCCACCTCCTGGTTCAGGCGCTGGGTCAGCTGGGCGTCGTCGGAGTGGATGACGGCGCAGGAGCCGGGCTGGGCGTCGACCAGGGCGGCGTTCTCTTCGACCGCGTCCAGAGCCTCCATCTTGAAGCCCCACCAGCCAGTCCACATGTCGGCGCAGATGCCGGCTTCAGCCAGCTGCGGGGCCAGCTTGTAGGCCTCGATGGCGTGGTGGAAGGCGGTGATGCGGAAGCCGAACTCGTCGGCGATATCCATCATCACGGCCATCTCGTCGGCGCGGTAGCAGTGGTTCTGGACCATGATCGAGCCGTCCAGGACGCCCGCCAGGGTCTCGTTCTGCAGGTTGCGGGTGGGCGGCGATCCCTCGCCGGTCTCGCGCCAGCGGTCCCATTTGTCGCGATAGTCCTGGGCCGCGATGAAGGCGGCGCGATAGCCGGCGACATTGCCCATGCCCGTCGCCGGGCTCTGGTTGCGCCCGCCATAGACGCGCGACGGGTTCTCGCCGCAGGCCATCTTCACGCCATAGGGCGCGCCGGGGAACTTCATCCCCTGCATGGTGACGGACGGGACATTGCGGACCGTCACCGAACGGCCGCCGAACAGGTTGGCCGAGCCGGGCAGGATCTGGAGCGTCGTCACACCGCCCGCCCGCGCCGTGTTGAAGCCGGGGTCCTGGGGCCAGATGGAGTGTTCGGCCCAGACCTGGGCGGTGTTGGGGCTCGTGGCCTCATTGCCGTCGCTCATGCCGGTCACGCCGGGCGAGGGATAGACGCCGAGGTGGCTGTGCACGTCGATGATGCCCGGTGTCACGAACCGGCCGCGCGCATCGACGACGCGATGGCCGCCCGGCACGGGGGTGTTGGCCCCGCCCACGGCGGTGATGCGACCGTCTGTGATGACGACGACGCCGTTCTCGATCCGCTGGTCGGTCCCGGTCAGGATCGTCGCGCCGACGATGGCCATGTTGTCCCGGGGCAGGGGCGCGTAGGTCGAGGGGAAGGGGTCGGGATTGGCGGCATAGTCCAGCCCGGCCGGCAGGGCGCGCGCCTCGCGCCGGGGCGTTTCGGCCTCGTCGGACCCGGAGCCCGAGGTGGTGGTGCAGGCCGACAGCGCGGCCGCGCAAACGACGACGGCGAGGCTGGGGCCCCGCAGCGAACGACGCATCATGTGAAAAATCCTCCCCTGTCGCGCCGGGCGCGACGAACGGGGAGGATTACAAAGGCTTCAAAAGCCGTCCGTCAAAGGCGGAAACATTACGGATCGGTAAGGCGGCTGATCTACGTGCCCTGACAGTCCGAACTGGTGAGCACTGACATAACCTCCGGGACGTTCGTCAGGTCGATGTCCTCAACAACTGACCCGCTGACGAGCGTCAGCCCTTGAATGCGAAGGCGACGCGAACTTAGGATCCGCTGAAAAGTCTGGCCTTCAAGGAATATCGCGCTGACCCGTTCTTCAATGTCGCTCGGCAGCTGCATCGAAGACGCAGGTTCATCGTCGAACCGATACAAGTAGCCTTGAATACCGCCCCGACCGCGGTAGCTTACCGCAAAACTGTTGTCAGTCAGTTGCAGGTACGGTTTGTCGTCGTACGTGGCTAAGCATGAGGGCTCATCGGTCATTGCATCGGTGGACCTGAAGATATCCCAATCGCCAACTTCCCGGAATCGTTGCCCCAGCCCTTGTGCCGATGCGCTTGTCGCAACCGCAACGCATGCCAACGCAAGTGCGAATTGAACCCTCATATAGAACCCCTCTGATTGAATATCGACAACACGGCTAGCGCGCGTCGTTTGATGATTCAACCGAGGGCGGCCATCAGCTCCGGCACGACCGTCTTGTAGTCGCCGACGATGCCGAAGTCCGCGACCTGGAAGATCGGGGCGTCGGCGTCCTTGTTGATCGCGACGATCACCTTGGAGTCCTTCATGCCCGCCAGATGCTGGATGGCACCCGAGATGCCGACGGCGACGTACAGGCCCGGCGCCACGACCTTGCCGGTCTGGCCGACCTGATAGTCGTTGGGGGCATAGCCCGCATCGACGGCGGCTCGGCTGGCGCCCACGGCGGCGCCCAGCTTGTCCGCCAGCGGTTCGATCACGGCCGAGAACTCCTCGGCCGAACCGAGCGCGCGACCGCCCGAGACCACGATCTTGGCGGCGCCCAGTTCGGGGCGGTCCGACTTGACCATTTCCTCGGAGACGAAGGCCGCCTTGCCGGCGTCCTGACCGGCCACGGCCTCGACCGGGGCCGAGCCGCCCTCGGCCGCGGGCGCGAAGCTGGTGGCGCGCACGGTGATGACCTTTTTGGCGTCCGACGTCTGGACCGTCTCCAGGGCGTTGCCGGCATAGATCGGGCGCACATAGGTATCGGCCGAGACCACCTCGATGATGTCCGAGATCGGGGCGACGTCCAGCTTGGCGGCGATCCGGGGCATGACGTTCTTGCCGTCCATGGTGGCCGGGGACACGACAGCGTCATAGCCGCCCGCCAGACCCACGACCGTGGCGGTCACGGCCTCGGCCAGGGTGTGAGCCAGCTCGCCGCTCTCGGCCAGCAGCACCTTGCGCACGCCCGAGATCTTGGCGGCCGCGTCGGCGGCGGCCTTCGATCCCTGACCGACGACCAGCACATCGACGTCGCCGCCGATGGCCAGGGCTGCCGTCACGGTCTTGTGGGTGGTGTCGCGGACGGTCGAACCGTCGTGATCGGCGATGACGAGGACAGCCATTTACAGCGCTCCCACGGTCTTGAGCTTGGAAACCAGTTCGGCGGCGTCGGCCACCTTGATCCCGGCCGAGCGCGTCGGCGGGGCGGTCACCTTCTGCACCTTCAGGCGCGGGGCCACGTCGACGCCGTAGTCGGCGACCGCCTTCATAGCGATCTCCTTCTTCTTGGCCTTCATGATGTTGGGCAACGACGCATAGCGCGGCGTGTTGAGCCGCAGGTCCACGGTCACCACCGCCGGCAGCGGCGCCGACAGGGTCTGGACCCCGCCGTCCACTTCACGCGTCACGGTCGCCTTGCCGCCGGCGATCTCCAGCTTGGCCGCGAACGTCGCCTGGGGCCAGTCCAGCAGGGCCGCCAGCATCTGGCCGACCGCATTGTTGTCGCCGTCGATCGACTGCTTGCCCATCAGCACCAGGTCCGGCTTCTCCTCCTCGACCACGGCCTTCAGCAGCTTGGCGACGGCCAGCGGTTCGAGGTCGGCGTCGGACTGGATCAGGATGCCCCGGTCCGCGCCCATGGCCAGGGCCGTGCGGATGGTCTCCTGGGCCTGGGTCACGCCGATCGAGACCACGACGATCTCCGACGCCGTGCCGGCCGCGTGATGCTCCTTGCCTTCCTTCAGGCGCACGGCCTCCTCGACGGCGATTTCGTCGAAGGGGTTCATGCTCATCTTGACGTTGGCCAGATCGACGCCGGTCTGGTCCGCCTTCACGCGGGCCTTGACGTTGTAGTCGATCACCCGTTTGACGGGGACGAGAACCTTCATGTTCGCACTGTCCTAGGATGGCCGGAATGTTCGGGCAGGGAATGGAACGGGCGAACGGGCCTGTCAACGTAACGCAACGTGAACTCACGTCGCATCCGGGACGATCCAGACGATGAGACGCTTTCTGACCTTTCCGCGCCTGGCGCTGCTGTTCGGCGTGATGTTCGCCTTCCTGGTCGGCGGGCTGGTCCTGTTCGACCGCTTCTGGATCGGGCCGGAGAAGGCTTGCGAACAGGAGGGCCGCTGGTGGTATCCGGAGGAGCGTCGCTGCCTGACCCCAATCTATCTGCCCGACATCACCGGCCGCCCCGCCGGCGTGACCCGTCAGGAAGCCTCGGACGAAGCCAACCGCGAGCTTCTGGCCGTCGAGGAGCGTCTGGCCGCCGAGCGCGAGGCGCGCGACGCGGCAGTGCGTCAGCAGCGCGAGGCGCTGGAGGGCCGCTGAGGTCGTCTAGACCGCCGCGTCGAACAGGGCGTCGCGGACTACGTCGGCCCGGACCATCGGAAACAGATGATGGCTTCCCGGCACGGCCTCGACCGTGACATGGGCCAGACCGCGCGGCCTCTCCGGCACCTGGGTGATCGAGCCGGTCTCGGCCTTCAGGATGCGGACTGGGCCGCGATAGGCGCGCATCGCTCGCCAAGGATCGTGGCCCTGGGCGACGTAGTTCGAGGCTTCCCATTGCGGAGCGCAGGCCAGGGCGAAGCCGCCCTCGGGCCGCTCGATCAGACCGTCGGACAGATAGTCGATCAGGGCCGCGTCGGCCCAGCCCCGAAACGCCCCCCGTCCGCGATAGCCTTCCAGCGCCTGTTCCCGGCTGTCGAACACCGCCCGGCGACGCAGCGCGGTCCGCACGAGAGGAATGCGGTCCGAGAACCGACGCAGACCCGGCGAGCGGAAGACCACCGACGTCAGCCCGCCCCAGATCACCGGATCGAACAGGAGCAGCCGCGACACCCTCTGGGGCCGCTCGGCCGCGGCCAGCAGCGACGCCGTCCCACCCATCGAATGCCCGGCCATTACCACCGGCGGCCCTGGAAAGGCATCGAGCAGGGCCAGAAGGTCGTCGCGATGGTCGTACCAATCGCGCCGGCCCTCCGGGACGGTCGGCAGGGTGGTGCGTCCGTGACCCCTCAGGTCCGGCGCCAGGATGCGGAAGGAGGAACCCAGCGGCGCCAGGATGGAGCGATAGGTCGCCGCGTTGAAGCCATTGGCGTGGCTGAACACCAGATCGACCGGCCGGTTGGCATCGCCGAAGTCCAGCACGGCCATCTCGCCCCCGCGCGCGGGCAGCGGGACCATCAGGCGACGGGGCGGAGAGAGCCGGGCGGCGTCCATGCCGACAATCTAGGCGTGGCGAGTTCGCCTCGCCAGCGCGGAGACCTCTATGCGGCGATCCGGCAGGCCGGGCAGCGGCCGTGGCCCTCGATGGTTGTCCGCTCCAGGGCATAGCCCGCGCTATCGGCCGCGCGGCGCAGGGCCTCGCCTTCGGGCGGCGTGACCTCCACCGTCGCCCCGCAGCAGTCGCAGATCAGGAATGCGGCGGCATGCGCCCGGTCCCCCACCGAGCAGGCGACATAGGCGCTGATGGAGGCGATCCGGTGCGCCAGGCCGTTCTTCTCCAGGAACTCCAGCGCGCGATAGACGGTCGGGGGCTTGGCGGCCACGCCGTCGAGGCCATAGCGGGCGATCAGGTCATAGGCCTTCACCGCCTCGCCGGCCTGCAGCAGCAGCTCCAGCACCCGCCGGCGGGGCGGCGTCAGGCGCTCGCCGCCCGAGGCGCAGCGGGCCTCGGCCTCGTCGAGCGCGCGCACGATCTGGCCGGGGCTCATTCCGGTGTCCGGATGGTCGTGGCCGCAGGCGTGGAACATGGCCCAGAGCTAAGGCCTCGCGGCCCGCCTCGCAACCGGCGCATCCCCTGGGTGGCGACCCCGTTTGCCGCGTCCGCCGGGTTCCGCTAAGAGGCCCCCCTTTCCCGACAATCCAGAGCCGCTCGACCTCATGACCGACACCACCGCCGCCAACGCCCAGGGCCAGCTGGACGGCAACGTCCTCTTCTACTCCAAGCCCGAGCCCCTCTCGGTCGAGATGCACGGCAAGCTGGGCGTCAACCCGGTCGACAAGCCGTATGCCTTTGTCGCCGCCGCCCACGTCGTGCCGATGACGGTGACTGAGTTTGCCCCGGCGTCGCTGTCCTATCCGGTGATCTTCCTGGGCGACAACAAGATGCCCGTGGCGGTCATGGGCCTGCGCTCGGGAGAGAACCTGTTCGTGTCGGCCGCCGGCGATTTCCGCCCCGACGCCTACATCCCGGCCTACATCCGTCGCTATCCGTTCGTCTTCGCAAACGATGCGCCGCAGCAGCGCCTGATCCTGTGCATCGACCGCGCCGCGCCCTTCATCGTCGAAGGCGGGCAGGCCCCGCTGTTCGCGGACGGCAAGCCCTCGGACTACGTCAACCAGGCCATGGAGTTCTGCAACAACTTCGAGCAGGAGCGCCTGCGCACCGAGAGCTTCGTCAAGCTTCTGAACGATCTGGACCTCTTCGAGGTGAAGGAAGCCGTGTTCACGCCGCGCGACGAGAACGGCCAGCCTGGCCAGCCGCAGAAGCTGGCGGACTATTTCGCCGTCTCAGAAGACAAGCTGAAGGCGCTCCCGGCTGAGAAGCTCGCCGAACTGCGCGACAACGGCGCCCTTGGCCAGATCTATGCCCATCTGGTGTCGCTGCTCGGTTGGGACCGACTGGTCGCCATGGCCTTCGAGCGCGTGCGTCAGGGCGAAGTGGCCGCAGGCAACGCCTGATCCCTATCGCCGGACGAACAATCCCCGCGTCAGGCACGAGAAGACCAGCCGTCCGCCTTCGTCCAGGAGGTCGTGCTGGGCGATGATGATGCCCTTCTCGTCGCCGACCGGGTCCTTGCCCATCACCGTCATCCGTCCGCGCAGCAGCTCGCCCGCGGGCGGATTGCGCATGAAGCGCAGGCCGTCGACGGCCAGCATCTTGGACTGAGCCCATTCGGCGGACTTGTCCGACGCCAGCCGGCTCCACAGCGCATAGGTCAGGGCGTCGGGCGCGCCGTATGCGCTGTCCCACCCCGGCGCGAAATGCTCCACGAACAGCTGAACCGCCGCCTCGTCGACGGCGCAGGCGCCCAGGTTCAGCACCTGGCCGACTTCCAGATCCTCGAAATGGACGTGGAGAGGATCGCTCATCGGTTTCAGCTCGTCGGTTCTTCGGACACCCGAACCAGCAGCTTGCCGTCATGGTCGCCCGTGAACAACCGGTTCAGCGAGCGGACCGCGCCTTCCAGGCCGTTGTCGACGTGGACCTTCCACTTGACCTGACCGCCCGCCAGCCACGGCCCGACCTCGGACACGAATTCCTTGGCGCGCGGGCTGTAGTCCATGACCAGGAACCCCTGCATCGTCATCCGGTGAGTGATCAGCCGGCTGAGGTCGGGCGAGGGCGGCCGCTTGGTGGCGTTATAGGCCGAGACCATGCCGCACACCGCCATGCGGGCGTGGATGTTCAGCCGGTTCCACACCGCGATCATGATGTCGCCGCCGACGTTCTCGAAGTTGAGGTCGATGCCGTTCGGCGCATGGCGATCCAGCGCCTCGCCCACGTCCTCGTTCTTGTAGTCGATGGCGGCGTCGAAGCCGAGTTCGCCGGTCAGCCAGGCGCACTTCTCGGGTCCGCCGGCGATGCCGATGACGCGCGCGCCCTTCTGCTTGGCGATCTGGCCGGCGATGGAGCCCACCGCCCCGGCGGCCGCCGACACCACCATCGTCTGACCCGGCTCGGGCCTCAGCACATCGGTCACGCCCGCCCAGGCGGTCAGGCCGGTCATGCCCAGCACCGACATGTTCGCCGTCAGCGGCAGGCCGGGGAAGCGATGCACGCGGCTGACGCCTGAGTCCGGCACCACGCCATAGTCGGCCCAGCCGCCCATCGCCGTCGTCACGATGTCGCCGGCCGCGAACCGCTCGGACTTCGACTGCTCGATGACGCCCAGCGTCAGGCCACGCATGACATCGCCCAGCCCCACCGGCGGCAGATAGCCCACCGCGTCGTTCATCCAGGTCCGGTTCGTCGGATCGAGCGACAGATAGATGGTCCGCACCAGGACCTGGCCGTCGGCCAGATCGGGCACTGGCGTCGAGACCAGTTCCAGATCGCTGTCCTGCACCAGGCCGTGCGGTCTCTGGCGCAGCACCCACTGGCGGTTCATCAGGCCCATCGGTCGTCTCCCGGTTGGTTTCTTATCGAGACGGGCATCATGCCGCGCGGGGCAGCGGGGGGAAAGCGGAAAACGGGTGCGGTGTTTGGAGAAGAGGGGTCATCACGGAGAGCACAGAGGAGGCACTGAGAACCCGGAGAGACCGAGCGGACGGTCAGGTCGCCGATCGGTCACCGGACGCGCCAGTGCACGGTGAACGCGGCTTCGCCGCCTCCAGGCTTTCGACGCGAAGCGTCCATTCCCCGGCTCGGCGTTTGAGATGAGCAGTCGTCGCCCTCGACGTCCGCTCGGTCTCTCCGTGTTCTCAGTGCCTCCTCCGTGCTCTCCGTGATGAAACCTGCAGCCTTCACCACTCACGACCCACGTTGGTTGAGCCTCAGAAATCGACCGCCAGCCCCTTCTTCTCCCAGTCGCCGTAGCGGGTCGGTTCGGGCCCGCGCGGTCCGCCGTCCTCGGGCGGCAGGACGACGATGGCGGCGGCGGCCCGACGCGCCTCGGCCTCGGCGAGCGCCCGCTTGGCCGCCTCGCTCAGCACGCGGGGCTCGGCCGGTTCAGGCGTGGGATCATCGGTCACGGGGTCGGCCTCTTGAGCGGAAGGATGCGTCCAACCACATAATCGCGACCATGAACCATCTGAAGACCTTCACCCTGATCGCCGTCCTGACCGCCCTCTTCGGCGGCATCGGCTTCCTGATCGGCGGGGCCAACGGCATGCTGATCGCCCTGGTGTTCGCCGGCGGCATGAACCTGTTCAGCTACTGGAACGCCGACAAGATCGTGCTGCGGATGTATCGCGCCCAGATGGTGGACGAGACCCACCCCGACGCCCGCATCCGCACCTACGTCGCCGACACGGTGCAGATGGCCGAACGCGCGGGCATGCCCCGGCCCAAGATCGCCATCATTCCCAACGACCAGCCCAATGCCTTCGCCACGGGCCGCAACCCCCAGAACGCGGCCGTCTGCGCCACCACCGGCCTGCTCGACATGCTTACGCGCGAGGAAATTCGCGGCGTGATGGCTCACGAGCTCGCCCATGTGAAGAACCGCGACACCCTGACCATGACGGTCACGGCGACGCTGGCCGGGGCCATCTCGGCGCTGGCCAACTTCGCGCTTTTCTTCGGCGGCGGCGACCGCGAGCGTCCGGGCGGCATCATCGGCACCCTCGCCCTGATGCTGCTCGCCCCCATGGCGGCGGGTCTGGTGCAGATGGCCATCAGCCGCGCCCGCGAGTACGAGGCCGACCGCGTCGGCGCCGAGATCGCCCAGGACCCCCAGGCGCTCGCCAGCGCGCTGCAGAAGATCGAGGCCTATTCCAAGCGCATCGTGAACCTGACGGCTGAGCGCAATCCGGCGTCGGGCCAGTTGTTCATCATCAACCCCCTGGCGGGTCGCGGCGCGGACAACCTGTTCTCGACGCACCCCAACACCGGCAACCGCGTCCGCGCCCTGATGGAGCTCGGGACGCGCATGGGCATGACTCCCCGCGCCGCCTCGACCTTCGTCCCGACGTCGGCGCCGACCACCTCGATCCCCCTGACAGGTGAGGCACCCCGCCCGCGCGGGCCTTGGGGTTGAGGCCCTAAGGCAGCGTATGCGCAGCTGCCTGAAAGCGTTCATCACAACGAGCACAGCGAAGGCACAACGAACACAACGAGACCGAGCGCGCGTCACGCTCATCGACCGCTCACTTGTACCATTATGCCGATCATGGACGCTTCGCGTCGATCAGGTCCGGCGGCGTGAGCCGCCATCAAGAACTCCGATTGACCCGGTGACCGATCGTCGCCGTCGCCGCCCCTCGGTCCCGTTGTGTTCGTTGTGCCTTCGCTGTGCTCGTTGTGATGAAACCCTTCACCAGCGCGCCACGCTTCTAGCCGGGAGAGGGTTGCGCTCGACGCGGCTTGGCCCTTTAAGCGCGCCGAACTTCTCCCCAAGGACCCGCGCCCATGACCCAGCCGCCCGTAAAGAAGGTGGTCCTCGCCTATTCCGGCGGTCTGGACACCTCGATCATCCTCAAGTGGCTGCAGACCGAATACGGCGCGGAGGTCGTGACCTTCACCGCCGACCTGGGCCAGGGCGAGGAACTCGCCCCCGCTCGCGAGAAGGCGCTCAAGCTCGGCATCAAGCCCGAGAACATCTTCATCGACGACCTGCGCGAGGAGTTCGTGCGGGACTTCGTCTTCCCGATGTTCCGCGCCAACGCCCTGTACGAGGGCCAGTATCTGCTCGGCACCTCCATCGCCCGTCCCCTGATCGCCAAGCGCCAGATCGAGATCGCGCGTCAGGTCGGCGCCGACGCCGTCTGTCACGGCGCGACCGGCAAGGGCAACGACCAGGTCCGCTTCGAGCTCGGCTACTACGCGCTGGAGCCCGACATCCGCGTCATCGCCCCCTGGCGTGAGTGGGAGTTCCGCTCCCGCGAGGCCCTGCTGGACTTCGCCGAGAAGAACCAGATCCCCATCGCCAAGGACAAGCGCGGCGAGGCCCCCTTCAGCGTCGACGCCAACCTCCTGCACTCGTCCAGCGAAGGCAAGGTGCTGGAGGACCCTGCCGTCGAGGCCCCCGAGTTCGTCCATCAGCGCACCATCAGCCCGGAGGACGCGCCGGACCAGCCGACGGTCATCACCATCGCCTTCGAGAAGGGCGACCCCGTCGCCATCGACGGCGAGGCCATGAGCCCGGCGACGCTTCTGACCAAGCTCAATCAGCTCGGCCACGACAACGGGGTCGGCCGCCTCGACCTGGTCGAGAACCGCTACGTCGGCATGAAGTCGCGCGGGGTCTATGAGACGCCGGGCGGCACGATCCTGCTGGCCGCCCACCGGGGCATCGAGTCCATCACGCTGGATCGCGGCGCCATGCACCTGAAGGACGAGCTCGCGGTCCGCTACGCCCAGATGATCTACAACGGTTTCTGGTTCGCGCCGGAGCGCGAAATGCTCCAGGCCGCCATCGACCACAGCCAGCAGAAGGTGTCGGGCACGGTTCGCGTGAAGCTCTACAAGGGCAACGTCACCGTCATCGGCCGTGAGAGCACCAACAGCCTCTACGATCAGGACCTCGTCACCTTCGAGGAAGGCGTCCAGGCCTACGACCACAATGACGCCGCTGGCTTCATCAAGCTGAACGCGCTCCGCCTGCGGGTTCTGGCCAAGCGCGACCGGCGGGGCTGATCCCCGCTTGGCGACCCGGACCCTGCGTGCGAGGGTCCGGGCCTGCCCAGTGGAGTTCCTGCCCATGCGTTCGATCGTCTTCGCCGCCGTCCTGATGGCGGCCACTCCGGCTCTCGCGCAGGAGACCGCTCCCCCGCCGCCGCCTGCCACGGATACCGCCGCCGCCGAAGCCGCCATCGAGGCGCGCGCCGAGGCCTTCGAGGGCCGCATCCGCCAGATGGGCGAGGAGATGGGCGCCGCCATCACCGCCGCCGGACCGGATCGCGCCAAGCGCGCCGCCGACCTCGACGCCATTCAGGCGCGCTATCAGCCGGAAGCGGACGCCTTCGCCTCGGAACTGGAAGCGTTCGTCGGGCCCCAGCTCGCCGCCCTTCCGGCTGACCAGCAGGCGGGCGCGCGCACCGGTTTCGAGGCTGGCATGGCCCAGATTCGCGGCCTTCCCGCTATGGTCCGCGCCCAGGCCGAGCAGTCGGCCGATGCGCCGCCCGCCCCGACCCCGCCGACGCCAGGTCAGTAAGGCCCGCCTCCGCGCGGAACGGCCACGCTTGATGCCTTCGGCGTTCGCCGTCATCCTGTCGAACGCTGTTCAGGAGTGACGCCCATGCGAAGCCTTCGTCTCGTCGCCGCCTCGGCCCTGGCCGTGGCCCTCATGGCCGCGCCGTTCGTGACCACGGCCGCCATCCAGCAGATCCCGCCCGCCGACCAGTGGCGCGACAATCCCCAGCTGGCGCCCGCCGTCACCGATCCCGAGATGCGCGCCCGCATGAACGCCGAAATCGTCCAGGCCATCCGCGACGCCAACGGCGATCAGGAAGCCGCCCGCCGCGCCATCAACGCCATCGCCGCCCGCTACCAAGAGGCTGCCCAGGCGCAAGGCGCGCGCGGCCGCCCGGGACCGAAGTAGGACGCGATCCGGAGGCGGCGCGGACGCCTTACCGCGATTTCACTTGAGCGGAACCGTGTTCGGGCGGAGCTTGCGCGCCAGACAAGGGAGCCCCCGCCATGATCCGCGTCCTTAGCCTCGCCGCCGCCCTCGCGGTCCTGCCGCTCAACGCCGCCCTGGCGTCCGACCCCGAGACCGAGGCCGAACGCGCTATCGAGGCCGCGTCCGAAGCCTTCGAAGCCCGCATGGAGGCCTTCGGCGAACGCGCCGAGGCCATCGCCGAGGACGAGAGCCTGACCGAAGACCAGCGCGACCAGCGCATCGGCGCCCTGTGGGCCGAATACGCCCCCGAAGTCAGCCGCTTCACCGCCGAGATCAGCCGTCACGCCGGCGCCATCGCCCAGCAGGCCCTGGCCGACATCGACGTCGAGGCCCTCGTCGCCGACGCCCTGAACGATCCCGAGGTTCAGGCCGCCATCCAGGGCGGCGTCGGCATGGCGACCAACGGCGCCTGGGCGTCCCAGGATCCCGAGCACATTCAGACCTACGGTCTCGTCGCCCAGTACGCGCTTGACCAGGCCGCCGAAGCCGTCACCGAGGCCGAAGCCGATGTGGACGAAGCCACGCCGGAGTAAACCCGCTCAGCGCGGCGCCATCCGGATCGCGCCATCCAGGCGGATGCATTCGCCGTTGATGTAGACGTTCCTCGCCAGCTCCAGCACCAGCGACGCATAGTCTGCCGGCGTGCCCAAGCGGCTGGGGAAGGGGATCTGCGCCGCGAGCGCGTCCTGGATCTTCTGGTCCATGCCCGCCATCATTGGCGTCCACATGATGCCCGGCAGGATGGTGTTCACCCGCACGCCTTCCTGGGCCAGGTCCCGCGCGATCGGCAGGGTCATGGCATAGACGCCGCCCTTGGACGCCGAATAAGCCGCCTGGCCGACCTGACCGTCCTGGGCCGCCACCGAGGCCGTGTTGACGATCAGGCCGCGCTCCCCGTCGTCCATGCGGTCGAGCGTGATCATCCCCGCCGCCGACTGGCTCAGCACGCGGAAGGTGCCGAACAGATTGACGCGGATGGTGCGCTCGAAGCTGGCCATGTCGTGGGTGCGGATCTCGCCGGTGTCCTTCTTGCGGCTGACCGTCTTCTGGCCGGTGGCGATGCCGGCGCAGTTGACCACCAGACGCTCCTGTCCGTTCGCCGAGCGGGCCTTGTCAAAGCCCGCCGCGACCGAGGCGTCGTCGGTCACGTCGACGGCGCAGAACACCCCGCCGATCTCCCTGGCGATCGCCTCGCCACGCTCCGCATTCATGTCGAACAGGGCGACCTTGACGCCGTGGCTCGCCAGCGCCCGCGCCGTGCCTTCGCCCAGCCCCGAGGCCCCGCCCGTGACCACCGCAGAAATGCCGCTGTCGAGTTTCATGGCGTCCGTCCCTATGTTGTCTGAACCCGTCGAAGTTGGGGGGATTTAGCCGCCATGACCGCAAACGCAAACCCGACGTCGCCCGAAGACGCCATCGACCCGGACAAGGCGCTGCTGCCCGCCGTCCAGCGCGTCAACGAGCAGCGTGTCCGCACGGCCTTCTGGCCCAAGCTCGGCCGCGTCGCCGCGCGCATCCCCTTCGCCGACCGTCTGGTCAGCGTCTGGTACGCCGCCCGCGACCCCGAGACGCCGCTGGCGGCCAAGGGGATCATGATGGGTGCTCTGGCCTATTTCGTCCTGCCGACCGACGCCATCCCCGACGTGCTCGCCGGCATCGGCTTCACCGACGACGCGGCAGTCATCACCGCCCTGATCGCCACCCTCGGCGCCAATGTGAAGAAAAAGCACCGCGAGGCGGCCGAGCGCGCCCTGAAACGCCTCGCGGGGGGACTGAGCTAGGGCAGCGCGCCGCCGTGCGCCGAGCGGCAGCTCTTCAGGTCAATCCTCGTTCGTCACCACCACCTTGCCCATGACGGTCCGATCCGACAGGGCCTGGATCGCCTCGTGGGCGCGCTCCAGCGGGAAGGTGCGGCTGACGCGCGGCTTGATCTTCTTTTCGGACCACAGCCGCATCAGGTTGGCCATGTTGGCCTTGTGCCCCTCGGGATCGCGCGCCACCGCGGCCCCCCAGAACACCCCCACCACCGACACCGACTTGAGCAGCGTCAGATTGAGCGGAAAGGAGGGAATCCCCGCCGGGAAGCCGATCACCAGATACCGCCCGCCCCAATCCATCGCCCGCAGAGCCGGCTCGGCGTAGTCGCCGCCCACCCCGTCGAACACGACGTCGGGCCCATCGCGCCCCGAGGCCAGCTTCAGCTCGCCCGACAGCTCCTTCTGCGCCGCCTTGTCCATGGCCCCTGAGGGATAGATCAGGCCGTTGTCGGCCCCCAGCTCGAGCGCGAACTGAACCTTGTCGGCGGTCGAGGCCGCGGCGATGACATGGGCCCCCATCGCCTTGCCCAGCTCCACAGCCGCGGCCCCCACGCCGCCCGCCGCGCCCAGCACCAGCAGGTTCTCGCCAGCCTTCAGCCCCGCCCGGTCCTTCAGCGCATAGTAGGCGGTCCCATAGGTCAGCACGAGCGCCGCCGCCTCCTCGAACCCCATGCCGTCCGGCATCTTGATGACGCTGTCGGCGCGCACCGCGATCCGTTCGACCAGCCCGCCCCAGCCCGGCACGGCGATGACCCGGTCGCCCTTGAACAGGCCCTTCACGCCCTCGCCGACCGCCTCGATCACGCCCGCGACCTCGCCGCCGGGGGCGAAGGGGCGTTCGGGGCGGAACTGGTACTTGTCCTCGATGATCAGGGTGTCGGGGAAGTTGATGCCCACCGCCTTGACCTCGATCACCACCTCGCCGGCCTTGGGCGTCGGATCGAGGATGTCCTCCACGACCAGCGAGGACGGACCGCCAACGGTCTTGGACAACACAGCGCGCATGAATGAACCTTCCGGAGCGCCGCCCCCGTGGCGCGCGCTTCTCCGGAACGCTAATCAGCCCCCGGCCCGCCGTCAAAGAGGCCGAACGCGTATCGCAGGAGAGACGTCCATGCCCGCCCCCGCCCTCATCCTGCACGGCGGCGCCGGCGCCCGCCGCTCACGCGACTATTCCGCCGAGATCGTCCACATGCGCCAGGTGGTCGAAACGATGGCCGCCCGCCTGACCGACGGCCTGTCCGCGCTCGACGCCGTGGTCGAGGCGGTCGTCATGCTGGAGGAGAGCGGCCTCTACGTCGCCGGACGCGGCTCCTCCCCCAACCTCGCGGGCGAGTATGAACTGGACGCCAGCCTGATGGACGGCCCCAGCCGCCGCGCCGGCGCGGTCGCCGCGCTTCAGGGCTACCGCAGCCCCATCCGCGCCGCCCGCGCCGTCATGGACCACACCCCCCACGTCCTGCTGGCCGGGTCCGGCGCGGCCCGCTTCGCCGCCGAACAGAACCTCGACCCCATCGACGACCCGGACGCCTGGTTCACCCGCGCCGGCCAGGGCGAGGACAACCACCCGCCCGGCCACGCCCCCCAACTCGCCCATGGAACCGTCGGCTGCTGCGCCCTGGACGACCAGGGCCGTCTCGCCGCCGCCACCTCGACCGGCGGCGTCTTCGGCAAGTTGCCCGGCCGCGTCGGCGACACCCCCATCCCCGCCGCCGGGGTCTGGGCCGACACCGACGTCGCCGTCTCCTCGACCGGCCAGGGCGAATACTTCCTCCGCACCGCCGCCGCCGCCCAGGTCAGCTGGCGCGTCCGCTCAGGCAGCCCCGTCGACCACGCCGCCCGGGCCGTCATCGACGAAATCGGCGCGCTGGGCGGCGACGGCGGCCTGATCGCGCTGGACCGCCACGGCCGCCACGCCGACCCCTTCAACAGCCAGGGCATGAAGCGCGCCTGGCTATCCTCGGACGGGGCCATAGGCGTCGACGTCTTCGGGCGATGATCTGGTGTTCAGCGGTTCGCGCCCCTCGACCTCAGGGTCAGACGCTCTGTGATGGAAGCGTCCGCATACGGTCGAAGCGTCACCGCATAGCCGCAGCGCCGTAACACGCGCGCCGCGAACCCCCGTTAGGTGCGAAGTCATCACTCGGGGGACTGTCATGCTGAACCGCTTCAACACGCGCGCCGTACTCATGGGCGCCGTCGCCGCTTCCGCCGTCGCCACGGCCGCCCAGGCCCAAGTCCAGGAGGATCCGACCCAGCTTGAGGAGGTGATCGTCACCGCCCAGCTGCGCGCCCAGGACCCGATCGAGGTCCCCTTCGCCCTGACCGCCTACAATGGCGAATTCCTGGATGGCCTGGGCGTCCAGGACTTCGAGGAGCTGTCGGCCTTCGTGCCGGGCCTGGTCGTTCAGAACCAGTCGCCCAACAACCCGGGCTTCGTGATCCGGGGCATCACCTCGGACTCGACTGGCGCCGCTGACGAGCCGCGCGTGTCGATCTATCAGGACGGCGTGTCGATCTCGCGCGCGCCCGGCGCCTTCGTCGAACTGTTCGACATCGAGCGGGTCGAGGTGGCGAAGGGGCCGCAGTCGACCCTGTATGGCCGGGGCGCCCTGATCGGCGCCGTCAACGTCATCCAGAACAAGGCCGACATCGACGGCTTCGACGCCGAGCTGCGCGCTGGGTTCGGCAATCTGAACTATCTGATGGGCGAGTTGATGCTGAACGCCCCGCTGTCTGACACGAGCGCGTTCCGGCTCGCCGCGCGGCTGAAGAGCCGCGACGGCTACATCGAGAACCTGCTGGGCGGACCGGACTACAACGGCGTCGACACCCAGGCCGTCCGCGGATCGTTCGCCTATGAGCCGACCGACGCCTTCCGCTTCGACCTGATCGCCAACTACCAGCAGGACAAACCGTCGGGCGTCAGCTTCCGCTCCATCTTCTACGACGCGCAGGATCCGAACACGGGCGCGGTGCTGGGCGGCCGCAATCCGTCGGACGGCGCGGCCCTGACGCCGGGCTCGAACATTCCGGGCGGGGCCAGCCTGGGCATCGACCGCGAAGTCTGGGGCGTGACCGGCCTGATCCGCTATGACCTGTCCGACAGCCTGACGCTGAACTCCATCACCGCGGTCCGCAGCTTCGAGACCGCCGAGACCTTCGATCCGGACGGCATCTCGCTCCCCATCCTGACCGGCATCGGTATCTCGAACGGCGAGCAGTTCAGCCAGGAGCTGCGTCTGAACTGGGACAACGGCGGCCAGTGGTCGGGCTTCATCGGGGCCGGCTACTTCCGCGAAGACAACGATTCCTCCTCGCCCATCGAGATCGACGAAAGGATCGCGCTCGCCCAGCTGGCCGGCATCCTGGACGGCAGCCCGACCACGGTCGGCACCACCGCCCTGCCCCGGTCGGTCTATGGGTCGCAGGCCTTTCTCCAGCCGTTGCTGGCGGGCTTCGGCATTCCGGCCCCGGCGCGCGCCGGCATTGCAGCGAACCTCAAGGCCAGCCACATCGAGAACGCCATTACCGAGACCGAGCTCGACAGCTTCGACATCTTCGGTGACCTGACCTGGAAGCCGACCGACCGCTGGGAGTTCGCCGCTGGCGTTCGCTACACATCGGACGAAAAGACGTCGGCCTTCGCCTCGACCGTCGTGAACGGCCGCTCGATCGCGGGCGGCCTTCTGGCTCTCGTCCAGGTTCAGGGCCAGATCAACGCCCTGATCGCCCAGGGCACGCCGGCCGCCCTGGCCCAGGCCGCCCAGCTCGGGGCCTTCGCCACCGGTCTGGTCACGCAGCTGGCCACGCCGGGCGCCGCCAATGCGCCGGCCAGCGCCGCCTTCCCCCTGTTCGGCCTGACGTTCCAGCCGACCGCCGGCAACGGCCAGTTCAGCGAGCGCTCGCTGGAGGACGACGGTTTCACCTGGCGTCTGACCGGCCGTTACGAAATCACGACGGACGCCAGCGTCTATGCCACCTACGCCCGGGGCCGCCGTCCGGCGGTGTTGGCCGTCGGCGTGCCCACCACGCCCTTCGGCGCGCCGGTGTTCAACGAGGTCGAGGAAGAGACGGTCGACAGCTACGAGGTCGGCCTGAAGACCGTGCTCGCCGACGGCGCCTTGCGGCTGGACGGCGCGGTCTTCTTCTACGACTACCAGAACTTCCAGACGACGGTTCAGGTCGGCACCCAGTTCATCACCACCAACGCCGGCGAGGCCGAGAGCTACGGCTTCGAGGGCCAGGTCGTGTGGTCGGCGACCGACACGCTCGATCTGTACGGCACCTATGGCTACAACCACTCGCGCTTCCAGGCGGGCATCTTCGACGGCAACCGCTTCCGCCTGTCGCCGGATCACAAGTTCAGCCTGGGCGCCCTGTGGTCGATCCCCGTCGCGGGCGGCGCTGTTGAGGTCCAGCCGACCTACACCTGGCAGTCGGAGATCTTCTTCGACAACGACAACGACCGCACCAGCCTGCAGACCTCCAACTTCGTGCCCGACCGCGCGGTGGACGAGCTCCAGGACAGCTATGGCCTGTTGAACCTGCGCGTCCGCTACACGCCCGATCAGGGCAACTGGTCGGTCGAGGCGTTCGGTGACAACCTGCTGGACGAGGACTTCCTCAAGGACGCGGGCAACACCGGCGACGGCCTGGGCCTGCCCACCTTCATCGCCGGCGAACCCCAGACCTACGGCGTCAACCTGACCGTGAGCTACTGACCATGCGCATAGACCGTCGCGGCCTTCTCACCGGTCTCGGAGCCGGGGCCCTCGCCGCCCCGGCAGTCGCTGCGCCGAAACAGGCTGTGGCGGTCGCCTTCCTGCACGGCGTCGCGTCGGGCGATCCTCATTCCGACAGTGTGGTCCTCTGGACCCGCGTGACTCCGGGCACGGACGTCTCAGGCGCCATCCCCGTCGCCTGGCGGGTCATGGACGGCGAGCGCGTCGTTGCATCAGGGACGGCCGAGGCCTCTCCGGAGCGGGACTTCACGGTCAAGGTCATCGCGGGCGGCCTGCGGGCCGGTGTCGAATACCGGTATGACTTCCGGGTCGGCGACGTCGTTTCCCCGACCGGCCGGGTCCGTACCCTGCCATCGGGCGCGACCGCCGACGTCGTGCTCGGCGTCGCTTCCTGCCAGCTCTATCCCGGCGGTCTGTTCAACGCCTGGGAGGCCATGGCGGCCGAGCCGCGCTTGGATGCCGTCA
Source organism: Brevundimonas bacteroides DSM 4726 (assembly GCF_000701445.1). Taxonomy (GTDB): domain Bacteria; phylum Pseudomonadota; class Alphaproteobacteria; order Caulobacterales; family Caulobacteraceae; genus Brevundimonas; species Brevundimonas bacteroides. Next base: position 187,888 of record NZ_KL370782.1, on the reverse strand, counting down.
TCCACCTCGGCGACTACATCTATGAGTATGGCGCGCGCGAGAACGACTACGGCGGCGCGACCGGCGTCCAGCTGAGCCGCCTGCACCAGCCGCCACGCGAAATCCTGACGCTTGAGGACTACCGGCTGCGTCACGCCCAGTACAAGTCCGACCCCGACCTCCAGGCCGCCCATGCGCGCGCCGCCTTCATCTGCGTGTGGGACGACCATGAGGTCTCCAACGACGCCTGGATGCAGGGCGCCGAGAACCACCAGCCCGAGACCGAGGGCGACTTCGCCGCCAAGAAGGCCACCGCCCTTCGCGCCTATTATGAGTGGATGCCGATCCGCGAGCCGGCGGGCGGCCTCTCGCTTGAGCACGTCAACCGCAGCTTCGAGTTCGGCGACCTGGCGACCCTGGCGATGGTCGAGACCCGGCTGCTGAACCGCGCCAAGCCCTTGGACTATGAGATCGACATGCCGGTCGTGGACGGCCGTCCCGACGTCGAGGCCTTCCGCCGCACCCTGGCCGCGCCCGAGCGCGACCTGCTGGGCGAGCCCCAGCGCGACTGGCTGAAGGGGGTGCTGACCGCCTCGAAGTCGGCGGGCAAGCCGTGGCAGGTGCTGGGCAACCAGATCGTCATGGCCCGCGTCAACGGCCCCGACATCACCCGCATCGCCTCCGACGCCCAGATCGAGGGCCTGATCTCGGGGCTGCCCGAGGCGGTCCAGCCCGGCATCCGCCAGGTCATACAGCTCTACAGGCTGGGCGTGCCCTTCAGCCTGGACAGCTGGGACGGTTATCCGGCGGGTCGCGAGCGTCTGTATGCCGCCTTCGCCGAGGCCGAGGTCCAACCGATCGTGCTCGCGGGCGACAGCCATGCCTATTGGGTCAATGAGCTGAAGGACTCCGCCGGAGCTCGCCGCGCGGTGGAGTTCGGCACCAGCGCCATCTCCAGCCCCTCGGTCGGCGACGCCGTCGCGCCCCTGCCGCTCGGCCCCCTGCTCAGCGCCAACAACGACGAGGTCGTGTTCTGCGACCAGTCGGCCAAGGGCTATCTGCTGCTGACCCTGACGCCCGAGCGGGCGGAGGCGAAGCTGCAGTCGGTCTCCACTATCCTGGCCAAGCCGTTCGAGACGCGCACGGTGGCGACGTTCGCGGTGACGCGGGACGAGACCGGCATCAGCGCGCCCCAGAGAGCCTAGTCCAACCGTCGGCCCGAACGGACCTAATCGACAGGGACTATCGGGCGACGGCCTTCAATCCTCGTCCATCTTCAGGGCGGCGATGAAGGCCTCCTGCGGGATCTCGACCTTGCCGAACTGGCGCATGCGCTTCTTGCCGGCCTTCTGCTTTTCCAAGAGCTTCTTCTTGCGAGTGGCGTCGCCGCCGTAGCACTTGGACGTAACGTCCTTCCGCAGCGCGCGCACGGTCTCGCGGGCGATGATCTTGCCGCCGATGGCGGCCTGGATCGGGATGACGAACATGTGGGGCGGGATCAGCTCCTTCATCTTCTCGACCATGCCCCGGCCGCGCGTCTCGGCCCGCGCCCGGTGGACCAGCATGGACAGGGCGTCGACCGGCTCGGCGTTGACCAGGATCGACATCTTGACCAGGTCGCCGACCTTGTAGTCGGTCAGCTCGTAATCGAAGCTGGCATAGCCCTTCGAGATCGACTTCAGCCGGTCGTAGAAGTCGAAGACGACCTCGTTCAGCGGCAGCTCATAGACCACGAGCGCGCGAGCGCCGACGTAGGACAGCTCGAGCTGGGTGCCGCGCCGGTCCTGACACAGCTTGATGACCCCGCCCAGATATTCGTCGGGCGTCAGGATGGTGGCCTTGATCCACGGCTCGCTGATGGTCTCGATCTGCATCACGTCGGGCAGGTCGGCCGGGTTGTGCAGGTCGATCTCGGTGCCGTCGCGCTTGGTGATCTTGTAGACCACCGACGGCGCCGTCGCGATCAGGTCCAGGTTGAACTCGCGGCTCAGGCGCTCCTGGATGATCTCCAGATGCAGCAGGCCGAGGAAGCCGCAGCGGAAGCCGAAGCCCAGGGCGGCCGAGCTCTCCATCTCATAGGTGAAGGAGGCGTCGTTCAGGCGCAGCTTGCCGATGGCGGCGCGCAGGTCCTCGAAGTCGGCGGCGTCGACCGGGAACAGGCCGCAGAAGACCACCGACTGGACTTCCTTGAAGCCCTTCAGCGGCTCGGCCGTGGGGCGCTTCTCGTCGGTGATGGTGTCGCCGACGGCGGCGTTGGCGACCTCCTTGATCTGGGCGGTGATGAAGCCGACCTCGCCGGGGCCGAGGCTTTCGACCGGCGTGTTCTTGGGCAGGAACACGCCGACGCGGTCGACCAGATGGGTCGAGCCGGCCTGCATCATCTTGACCCTCTGCCCGGCCTTCAGCGTGCCGTCGAACACCCGCACCAGCAGAACGACGCCCAGGTAGGGGTCGTACCAGGCGTCGACCAGCATGGCCTTCAGCGGCGCGTCCGGATCGCCCTTCGGCGCCGGCAGCCGGGTGACGATGGCCTCCAGCACATCCTCAATGCCGATGCCGGACTTGGCCGAGCACATCACGGCGTCACTTGCGTCCAGCCCGATGACGTCCTCGATCTGCTGGCGCACCCGGTCGGGCTCCGCCGCCGGCAGGTCGATCTTGTTCAGGACCGGCACGATCTCGTGGTTGTTGTCGATGGCCTGATAGACGTTCGCCAGCGTCTGCGCCTCGACCCCTTGAGACGCGTCCACCACCAGCAGCGAGCCCTCGCAAGCCGCCAGACTGCGCGAGACCTCATAGGCGAAGTCCACATGCCCCGGCGTGTCCATCAGGTTCAGGACGTAGTCGAGCCCGTCCTTGGCCTTGTAGTGCAGGCGCACCGTCTGCGCCTTGATGGTGATCCCCCGCTCCTTCTCGATCTCCATGTTATCAAGCACTTGCGCTGACATTTCGCGCGCGCTCAGCCCTCCGGTGACCTGGATCAGGCGGTCGGACAGGGTCGACTTGCCGTGGTCGATGTGGGCCACGACCGAAAAGTTGCGGATGCGTTCGATGGGGGGCGTCGTCATTGTGCGGCGCGGTTAGCATGGCCTCAGGCAGAGCGCCAATGCGGCCGGGTGCGCGTCCCGTCCGAACCTAGCCGAGCACAGACAGAACGCAGCTCGCCAAGGGGAAGACGATTACGAAAAGGAGGATGACGACCACCCCCGCCCGCTTGGCCAAGCCCATGACGCCGCTGATCTCGGCTTCGTCCAGTTCGCCGACCTTTCCGGGTGTGGCGTCCTGCATCCATTCGTCCGTCTCGAGGTCGCCGCCGGAGAACTCTCCCGCCCTCATGCGGGCGATCAGGCGGCGAGCGTCTCCAATCTGGAAGTCGGGCGCGGAGACGCGAACGCCGCCCAAGGCGAACAGAAGGTCAGGGTTTACAGTCGCCGTATCGCGGTCCGGCAACCGCGCGTCGATGCTGTGCTGGCGGAGGAACGAAACCGCCAATTCGCCTTCCGGCAGCGTAGCGAAGCGAGCGACCTCGAGTTGATCGGACGGCCCGCCCCCTGACACGCCTTACAGATCCAGCAGCGCCCGCGCCGGGTCTTCCAGCAGCTGCTTGACCCGCACCAGGAAGGTCACGGCTTCCTTCCCGTCGACCAGGCGGTGGTCGTAGCTCAGCGCCACGTACATCATCGGCCGGATCTCGACCTGGCCGTTCACCGCCATCGGCCGCTGGACGATGTTGTGCATGCCCAGGATGCCTGACTGGGGCGCGTTCAGGATCGGCGTGGACATCAGCGAGCCGTAGGTGCCGCCGTTGGTGATGGTGAAGGTGCCGCCCTGGAGCTGGTCGAGGCTCAGCGTGCCGTCGCGCGCCGCCTTGCCCAGCTCGCCGATGCCCTTCTCGATGCCCGCCAGGGTCAGCTGGTCGGCGTCGCGCAGAACCGGCACGACCAGGCCCTTGTCGGTGCCGACCGCCACCCCGATGTCGTAGTGGTTCTTGTAGATGATGTCCGTGCCGTCGATCTCGGCGTTGACGGCGGGGATCTCCTTCAGGGCGTGGACCACCGCCTTGGTGAAGAAGGACATGAAGCCCAGCTTCACGCCGTGGGCCTTCTCGAAGGCGTCCTTGTACTGGTTCCGCAGCGCCATGATCGCCGTCATGTCCACCTCGTTGAAGGTGGTCAGCTGGGCGGCGGTGTTCTGGGATTCCTTGAGGCGGCGCGCGATGGTCTGGCGCAGGCGCGTCATCTTCACCCGCTCCTCGCGCGGATGGTCCGCGCGCGGGGCCGAGGCGGCGGCGGCCACCGGGGCCGGGGCGGCCGCCGGAGCGGGAGCGGCCGCGCCGATGGCGGCCAGCGCGTCGCCCTTGGTGATGTTGCCTTTCGGACCCGTGGGCGTGATGGCGGCGGGGTCGAGGTTGTTCTCGGTCACCACGCGCTGGACCGCCGGCGACAGGACGGCGTCGCCCGCCGGTGCTTTGAAGGCGGCCGAGCCGGTGTTGGCAGACGGCGCGGCAGCGGCCGGGATGGGCTCGGGCTTGGCCTCGGCGGCGATCGCGCCTTCGGTCACGGAGCCCAGCACGGCGCCGGGCGTCACGGTGTCGCCTTCGCCGAACTTGATCTCGGCCAGCGAGCCGTCGGCGGGGGACACGACTTCCAGCGAGACCTTGTCGGTCTCCAGTTCGACCAGGATCTCGTCCTTCTTGACGGGATCACCGACCTTCTTGGACCACTTGGCGATGGTCGCCTCAGAGACGGATTCTCCGAGCGTGGGGGTCAGGATGTCGGCCATGGGGGAGTTCCGGTCGTTCAGGTCAGGCGGTCATATAGTCAGGTTTGGCGTCGGGCGGGAGACATCCCGCCCGACAGTCAGGCGAAAGCCTCGGTCGTGAAGGCTTCCAGCTCCTTGAGGTGGCGGCTCATCAATCCGGCGGCGGTGGACGCGGAGGCGGGCCTGCCGACATAGCGGGCGCGCTTGGACTTCACGTCCAGCTTCTCGAGCGTCAGCTCCAGCCACGGATCGACGAAGGTCCAGCCGCCCATGTTCTTGGGCTCTTCCTGGCACCAGACCAGCTCGGCGTTGGGGAAGCGGGCCAGCTCGGTCAGCAGCGACTTCATCGGCCAGGGATAGAACTGCTCCAGCCGCAGGATGTAGACGTCGTCGATCGCCTTCTTCTCGCGCGCGTCCAGCAGGTCGTAATAGACCTTGCCCGAGCACAGGATGACGCGGCGGATGTCCTTGTCCGCCTTGATCGAAATGCCTGAGACCTCCGGCCGCGTCTGGGCGTCGTCATGCAACACGCGGTGGAAGGACGAACCCTCCGCCATGTCCTTCAGGGTCGAGACCGCCTTCTTGTGCCGCAGCAGCGACTTCGGCGTCATCAGCACCAGGGGCTTGCGGAACGGCCGGTGCATCTGGCGACGCAGGATGTGGAAGTAGTTGGCCGGGGTGGTGCAGTTGGCGACCTGCATATTGTCTTCGGCGCACTGCTGCAGGAATCGCTCAAGCCGCGCGGAGGAGTGCTCGGGCCCCTGACCCTCGTAGCCGTGCGGCAGCAGCATCACGAGGCCGCACATCCGCAGCCACTTGCGTTCGCCGGATGAGATGAACTGGTCGATGACGACCTGGGCGCCGTTCACGAAGTCGCCGAACTGGGCTTCCCACATGACGAGCGTGTTCGGGTCCGACAGGGCGTAGCCGTATTCGAAGCCCAGAACCGCCTCTTCCGACAGGGCTGAGTCGATCACCTCGAACTGCTGCTGGTCGGCGCCGAGGTTGTTCAGCGGGACGTAGCGCTCCTCGGTCGTCTGGTCGACGATGCCCGAGTGGCGCTGGGAGAAGGTGCCGCGCACCGAATCCTGGCCCGACAGCCGGACCGGGAAGCCCTCGGTCAGCAGGGAGGCAAAGGCCAGGCTCTCGGCCGTGGCCCAGTCGATGTTCGCACCGCTGTCGATCATCTCGCGGCGGCCTTCGATGACCCGCTTCAGCGTCTTGTGGATGTCGACGCTGTTGGGGATGGTCGTCAGGCGGTGGCCCAGGTCGCGCAGCTTGGCCTCGGGCACGGCTGTGTCGCCCCGGCGCTCGTCGCCGTCGGGCAGGCCCACGCCCTTCCACTGGCCGTCCAGCCAGTCGGCCTTCTCGGCCCTGAAGCTCTTGCCGGCCTCAAACTCGGCGTCGAGGAAGGCCTCGAAGCGGGCGACCTCGGCGTCGACGTCGGCTTGCGTCAGGACGCCCTCTTCGACCAGGCGCTTGGCGTAGATCTCCCGCGTCGACGGCAGCGAGCGGATCTTCGAATACATGATCGGCTGGGTGAAGGTCGGGTCATCGCCTTCGTTGTGGCCGAAGCGACGGTAGCAGAACATGTCCACCACCACGTCCTTCTTGAACTTCTGGCGGAACTCGGTGGCCACCTTGGCGGCGAAGACGACCGCTTCGGGGTCGTCGCCGTTCACGTGGAAGATCGGTGCCTGGACCATCAGGGCCACGTCCGACGGATAGGGGGTCGAACGGCTGTTCCGCGGCGAGGTGGTGAAGCCGATCTGGTTGTTCACCACGAAGTGCATGGTGCCGCCGGTGCGGTAGCCCTTCAGCCCCATCAGGGCGAAGCACTCGGCCACCACGCCCTGGCCGGCGAAGGCGGCGTCGCCGTGAATCAGGACCGGCATGACCTTGGAGCGGTCCAGCGCCCACTGGCTTTCCGGCAGGCCGGCGTTGGCCTCGCGGATGTCGAAGGCCTGCTTGGCGCGCGCCTTGCCCAGCACGACCGGATTGACGATTTCCAGGTGCGACGGGTTGGCGGTCAGCGAAAGGTGGACCTTGTTGCCGTCGAACGCCCGGTCTGAGCTGGCGCCCATGTGATATTTGACGTCGCCCGAGCCCTCGATGTCCGACGGCACGGTCGAGCCGCCCTGGAACTCGTGGAAGATGGCCTTGTAGGGCTTGCCCATGACGGCGGCGAGCATGTTCAGGCGGCCGCGGTGGGCCATGCCGAACACCATCTCGTCGACGCCCAGCGCCCCGCCGCGCTTGATGATCTGCTCCATGGCCGGGACCATGGCCTCGGCGCCGTCCAGGCCGAACCGCTTGGTGCCGGGGAAGCGCTTGTGCAGGAAGCGCTCGAAGCCCTCGGCCTCGATCAGCTTGTTCAGGATGGCGATCTTGCCTTCCTTGGTGAAGCCGTTCCTCTCGAAGGCGTCCGGACCCTCGAACCGCTGCTGGAGCCAGGATTTCTCCTCCGGCTCGGCAATGTGCATGAACTGGATGCCGATGTTGCCGCAGTAGGTGCGCTTGAGGATCGCCAGCACCTCGCGCAGCGTGCCCGTCTGCAGACCCAGCACCCCGTCCAAATAGATCGGCCGGTCCAAGTCGGCCTCGGTGAAGCCGTAGAACTCCGGCGTCAGCTCCGGGTTGGAGCCCGGCTGCTCGATGCCGAGCGGATCCAGCGTCGCCGCCAGGTGGCCGCGCACGCGGTAGCTGCGGATCAGCATCAGGGCGCGGATCGAATCGTGCGCCGCGGCGCGGACTTCCTCCGCCGACACGCCGGCGGACGCGGGGGACGATTGAGCCGGAGCCGCGCTCGGCGCCTTGGCCTTGGGATCCGCCTTCGGAGCGGGCCAGCGGCCGTCGAACACGGCGGTGGTTTCACTCGGCTCGGTCGTCGAGGAACGACCCCAGCCGGCGGCGGCGGAAGAGGCCTTCACCGCCTCGGCCGAGTCTCTCAGCTGGTCGAAGAAACCGCGCCATTCGGCGGGCACGCTGGCGGGGTCCGCCGCCCAGCGCTCGTGCATCTCCTCGATATAGGCGGCGTTGGAGCCATAGAGAAAGCTGGTCTCGGCAAAGACCTGGTTCAGCCGACCGGCATCGTCCGCCATCGTATCTCGTCGTCCCGACATCGGCCTCGGGGTTCAATCGCGGTCACATCCGCGTGAGGCCGGCGAGGCTCATATAGGCCCTGTTTCCTTATGGGTCATGACCGAAAGGGGGCCAAAAGCCGCAAAAACCGCTTTCGCGAGGGTCAGACCGGCTTTCGCGCCTCCATGGCGACCTCACGACAGCCGATCCGTTCGTCCCTGAAGCGATCGGCCAGTTCGATCCGCTGGAACGCCGATTCCTCGGCATCGCCCAGATCACATCTGCGGATGTCCGTGAACCCCGCGTTCCGCAGCAGCTCGGACATCGCGGCCTCGTCGTACATCCACAGGTGATCGCTGTTGCCCAGCGCGGCGCGGATGAAGCCTGCCGGACCGCGCGGCCGACTGCGCCGACCCAGCATGGTTTCGGTCATGAAGGCGTCGGCGGCATCGGCCCGCCCCGCTCGCGACGCTTCCAGATAGCGGATCGCGCGTGCGTTCAGGTCCGGAACAATCAGGCGGAAGACCCCGCCGGGCTCCAGAAGCTTGAAGGTGTTGCGAAGGGCGATCTCGACATCGTCCCGACTCAGGTGCTCCAGGACATGGCTGGCGTAGACGGCCCTCACCGTCCCATCGGGCACAGGTAGGCCCCGGAGGATGTCGCCGAACCGAACGTCGGCGGGAAACCGTCGACTGTTCACCCGAATGAACCGCCCTACCAGCGGAAGCCTTTCGAGCCACACGGTGGGTGAGGAATCGAAGCTCAGCCAACCCTCAGGCGCGCTCCAGCCGGCACCGAACTGGACGTAGACAGGCCTGTGCACCGCGCCCTCCAAAAGTCGGTCAACAGCTCCGCGATAACAGTGTCACATGAAAATGGCGAGACAGTCGCTCTTGCACTACTCCGCCGGCTTTACCTCCCCGTGCTGGTGGCCGAAGCGACGCTCCAGCACCCGTTCCAGCCGTGTCTTGACCCCGTCGATGAGACTGAAGGCCGCCGGGATGAACAGCAGCGACAGCAGGGTCGAGGTGATCAGCCCGCCGATCACGGCGATGGCCATGGGCGAGCGGAACTCGGTGCCCTCGCCGAACGCAGCCGCGATCGGCAGCATGCCCAGACCCATGGCGAGCGTCGTCATGATGATCGGCCGGGCGCGCTTGTGGGCGGCGTCCATGATGGCGTCATATTTGTTCATGCCGCGCTGCATGGCGATGATCGCGTAGTCGACCAGCAGGATGGAGTTCTTGGCCGCGATCCCGGTCAGCATGATGATGCCGATCAGCGCCGGCATCGACAGCGCCTTGCCGGTCACCAAGAGCAGGAAGAACGCCCCGCCGAAGGACACCGGAAGCGCCGCCAGGATGGTGATCGGGTGGAAGAAGCTTTTGAACAGCAGGACCAGCACGATGTACATCAGCAGGATGCCCGTCGTGATGGCGAAGATGAAGCCCGACGCGGTCTCCTGAAGGTTCTCCAGCTCGCCCGACACCGCCTGGCTGACGCCGTCCGGCAGGTTCTGCATCGACGGCAGCTGGTTCACCCGCTCCGACGCCTGGCCCAGCGTGATGCCGTTCAGCTCCGCCGTCAGGGTGGCTACACGCCGCCGGTCCAGACGGTCGAGCTGGTTCGGACCTGCGCCGAAGCTGATGTCGGCGACCGACGACAGCGGCACGGTCGCGCCCGAGGCCGTCGGCACCTGCAGGTTCTCGATCAGGCCGAGGTCGCTTCGCGATTGCTCCGTCAGCATGACCCGGATCGGCACCTGACGGTCGCCCAGGTTGAACTTGGGCAGCAGCTGGTCGGCGTCGCCCAGCGTCGCCACTCGCGCCACCGAAGAAATGTCGGACGCCGACACGCCCTGCAGCGCGCCGATGTCGGCCTTGGGCGTGATCAGGATCTCGGGCCGCACCAGCGCCGCCGAGGAGATGACGTTGGACAGGCCGGGGATGGAACGCATCTCGCGCTCGACCGCCGCGGCCGCGTCCTCCAGCACCTCACCGTCGTCACCGACCAGCGAGATGGAGACCTGGCCGCCGCCCCCGCCGTCCTGGCCGAACTGGACGCGCGCGCCGGGGATCTGGCGCAGGATCGGCCCCATCTCCTGTTCGAAGGCCTGCTGGCGGATCGAGCGCTCGCTCTTCTTGACGAGGTTCACCGTGATGGAGGCGCGCCGCACCTCGCCCGCCGATCCGCCGCCGCCTGGGCCGAAGCTGGTCGTGGCCGAGCCGATCGAGGCATAGACCGAGCGGACCTCCTCGCGGGCCGTGAGCGCGTCGGTCACCCGCTGAACGGCCGCATCGGTCTCGGCCAGCGTCGCGCCGGGCGGCAGCTGGACCGTCACGTTGGACCGCGACACGTCCTCCACCGGAATGAACTCGAACGGCAGGCGCGAGGCCAGGAACAACGAGAAGATGAAGAACAGCAGGCCCAGCCCCATCACCCACATGCGGTGATCCAGGCCGCGCCAGACGAAGTGACGGCGAAAGAAGCCGCCCGTCTTGCGCTCGCGGTCGCGCTTCAAATCTTCAGACGCCGAGTGACCCATGCCCCAGCGCAGAGCGACCAGATACCAGCGCATCCAGGCCGGATCGGCGTGCTCCTTGCCCTGGTTGGCCTTGAGCATATAGGCGCCCATCAGCGGCGTGAGCGTGCGCGCCACCACCAGCGAGAAGAAGACGCTGACGCAGGCGGCGATGGCGAAGCTCTTGAAGAACTGGCCCACCACGCCCGGCATGAAGCCGGTCGGCGCGAACACGGCGATCAGGGTCGCGGTGGTGGCGATGACCGCCAGGCCGATCTCGTCCGCCGCCTCGATGGCGGCCGGATAGGGGGCCTTTCCGTCGCGGATGTGCCGGACGATGTTCTCGATCTCGACGATGGCGTCGTCGACCAGGATGCCGATGGTCAGCGACAGCGCCAGCAGCGTGACGACGTTCAGCGACTGGCCCGTCAGGTCCATGACCAGGAAGGTCGGGATCAGCGACAGCGGCATGGCCACCGCCGCGATGAAGGTCGCGCGCCAGTCCCTCAGGAACACCAGCACCACCAAGACCGCCAGGCCCGCGCCCAGCAGCAGCGCCTCCACCGAAGCGTGGAAGTTGTTGATCACGTCCTGGGTGGTGTTGGTCACCTCCTCGATGGTGACACCCGGCAGCTCTTCGTCGAGCTTTTCGACCTCTTCCATGGTGCGCTCATAGACGTCCAGTTCGGACGAGCCCTGCGAGCGGCTGATCGAGAAGGCCACGACCTCCTCGCCGTTGAAGCGGGCCCGGCCGCGCGGCTCGGACCACTCGTCGGTGACTTCGCCCAGGTCGCCCAGCCGCACGGTGCGGCCGGCCACGGGGATCAGGGTCTCGGCCAGAGCCTCGACCGACGGCGCGGAGCCGAGGGTGCGGATGGCCTGCTCGTTACCGCCGATCTCGCCGCGTCCGCCCGGCAGGTTGATGTTGGCGGCGCGCAGCTGGTTGGACACATCCGCCGCGCTGACGCCCTGGGCGGCCAGCTTCACGGGGTCCAGCTTGACGCGGATCTCGCGGTTGACGCCGCCGTCGCGGCTGACCTGGCTGACGCCCTGGATCGACAGCATGCGCTTGGCGATGGTGTTGTCGACGAACCAGCTGAGCTCTTCCGGGTTCATGCCCGGCGCGCGGACCACATAGGTCACGATCGGGAACTGGGTGAACTCGATGCGCTGGACGATCGGCTCCTGCACGTCGGCGGGCAGGTCCTGGCGCACGCCGGCGACGGCGTTGCGCACATCGTTGGTCGCCTTCTCCAGATCGACGCCCAGATTGAAGGTGATCGAGGTGGTCGAGACCGAATCGTTCACCACCGAGTTGATGTCGTCGACCTCGCCGAGGCCCGCGACCGAATCCTCGATCAGACGGGTGACCTGGGTCTCCAGTTCGGTGGGGGCGGCCCCGGACTGCACCACCGTGACCGCGACGACGGGCAGATCAACGTTGGGGAAGTTGTTCACCGGCAGGCGGCCGTAGCTGATGATCCCGGCGACCGTCAGCACGATGAACAGCAGGACGATCGGAATCGGGTTCCGGATCGACCAGGAGGAGATGTTGTTGAAGTTCATGGCTCAGCGCGCCGGTGCGGCGGTGGGAGCGGCCGTGGCCGCAGCGGGCCGCGCCGTCGGCTGGACCACCCGGACCTGATCGCCTTCGCCGAGGAAGCCCGCGCCTTCGACCACCACGCGCTGGCCCGCCTGAAGACCGGCAGAGACGGCGACCGCGCCTTGCGCGCGACCGGCTTCGGTGATCGGCTGGAAGCGGACGGTGGAGTTCTGGCCCAGGACATAGACGCCCGGCCGGTTCTCGCGGAACACGACCGCGGCCGATGGCACGGTGAGCGAGGGCTGGGCGCCCGCGTCGATCTCGGCCCGGGCGAACATGCCGGGCCGCAGGTTCGAGCCGCTGGTCAGGGCGATGCGGGCGACGCCCAGCCGGCTCTGCGGATCGACCTGGGGGGTGACGATCCGGACCGTGCCGCCGGTCTGGCCCGCCTGGTCCGAGACGATGGTCGCGCCCATGCCCGGCCGCACCAGCCGCAGCTCGGCCTCGGGGATCTGGGCGTCGAGCTCCAGCCGGCCGTCGCGGACCATGCGGAACAGCTCCGAACCCGCCTGGACGATCTGGCCGCGCGTCACGCTGCGGCTCGAAATCAGGCCCGAAACGGGTGCCCGGATGGTCGCCTGGTTGACGCGCGTCTGGGTCTCGGCCAGCGCCGCGCGCGCGGCGGCGAGGTTGGCGGCCGAGGCGCGCTGGTTGGCGAGGGCGGTGTCCAGCGACGCCTGCGAGAGGAAGCCCCGCTCCTTCAGTTCCTGCGAACGCGCCAGCGCGGCGTCGTCGCGCGCCAGGTTGGCCTCGGCGGTCTGGACCTGCGCCTGTTGCTGGCGCAGCTGGGCGCGCAGAAGGGCGTCGTTCAGCTGAACGAGGGGCTGGCCTTGCCGGACATAGGAGCCTTCGTCGACATAGACGGCCGTGGCCACCAGGCCCCCGGTTTCGGCGCCCACCGGCACCTCTTCCCAGGGCGTGACGCTGCCCGACGCGGTGATGATGCGCGGCAGACTGGTCAGGCCCACGGTCTGGACCGTCACCGCCTGGCCGACCGCGGCCTGGGCCTCGCCGTCGCCCTCCTTGCCTTCGCCGCCGCCGCAGGCGGCTGTCAGCAACACGAGGCCGAGCAGCCCGGCCGCCAGCGGCGCGCGATGGACGAGGCGGGTCGATGTCGTGCGGGCCACGGGAAGTCCTGTCGTGAGAGGCCGGGGAGGGCCAAGTCATCGCCGGATGACCGGCGCGGCCTCATAGCGCGTCTGTCGCTCCGGCTCAAATGTGAGACACCGCCATTACGCCGAAGTAATGCGGCGCGGAGACGGCGGTCGATGTTTCAGCCCTGCGGCGCGATGGCCTCGGAAAGGCCGTCGAGCACCTCTCGAGTATCGGCGCCCAGCGCGGGCGGGGCCCGATCGTATCGAACCGGGGTCGCCGACAGACGCATCGGACTGGCCACCGTCCGGACAGCGTGTGGCAGGTCGGGCCGCGCCAGTTCCACCTCCAGCCCCCGCGCTTCGGCCTGAGGCTCGGCGAAGACCTGGGCGACGGAGTTGATCGGCCCGCAGGGCACGCCGGCGGCTTCCAGCGCCTCCATGAGCCCTGCCATCGTCCACGCCGTTGTGATCTCCGACAGCGATGCGACCAGTCCCGACCTGTGCTCGATGCGCCCGGCGTTGGTCGCATAGCGGGCGTCCGCCGCCAGATCGGCCGCTTCCAGAACCCCGCAGAGCGTCCGGAACTGGCCGTCGTTGCCCACGGCTATCACGACGCTGCCGTCCGAGGTCGGGAAGGGCTGATAGGGGACCAGGTTCGGATGGGCGTTGCCCATGCGAGTCGGCGACACACCCGAGACGAACCAGTTCGTCGCCTGATTGGCCAGCATGGCGGCCTGGACGTCGAACAGGGCGATGTCGATGTGCTGGCCCTGACCCGTCGCCCGCGCGTGCAGCAGGGCGGCGAGAATCGCGTTCGACGCATAGAGGCCCGTCCCCAGATCGACCACCGCCACCCCCACCTTCATCGGCTCGGCCCCCGGCGCCCCGTCCGGCTGGCCGGTGATGGACATCAGCCCGCCCATGGCCTGGATCATGTAGTCGTAGCCGGCCTGCTCGGCGCGCGGCCCGGTCTGGCCGAAGCCGGTGATGGAGCAGTAGACGAGGCGCGGATTGATCTCGGCCAGGCTGGCGTAGTCCAGGCCGTACTTCTTCAGCCCGCCGACCTTGAAGTTCTCGACCAGCACGTCGGATGTCGCGGCCAGTCGGCGGATCGCCTCGGCGCCCCCCGGCGTGGCGATGTCCAGTTCGACGGACTTCTTGCCCCGGTTGGCGCACAGGAAGTAGGCGGCATCGCCGCGCGAGCCGTCGCTCCTCGTGGTGAAGGGCGGTCCCCACTGGCGCGTGTCGTCGCCGACGCCGGGCCGTTCGATCTTGATCACCTCGGCGCCCAGATCGGCCAGAATCTGCGTCGCCCAAGGGCCTGCCAGCACGCGGGACAGGTCGAGCACGCGAACGCCCGCGAGGGCCTGGGGCTGGGTCGTCAAAGGCGGCGGCTCCTACAGGCCGGGGTCCCAGGCCCCGGCGTCCTTCATTCGCGTGTCGCGCGCGACCTCCGCCCGGTAGCCGAGGTCGTCCGCCATGCGCTTGATCTCGCTGGACACCGTCGTCTTGTGCAGGCCTGGCAGGACCGCATGGGTAAAGGCGCAGGCCGACAGGCGCGCCAGCTTGAACCCGAACCGCGATGCGGCCGCCGCATGGTGCAGATAGGTCTCGCCGACTTCTCGGGGATGGTCGACGAACAGGTGGTTCAGGGCGCGCATCATGACGCTGTTCTTAGCGAACCGCGTCGGCTTCCTCCAGCGCCGGACGATTTCGCGGCCAAGGCCCTTGCGCGACGCCCCCGGCGACGGCGACCATGCCGCACGATCCATTCATCGGGAGACGACATGGCGGGGGCCCACGGCGGGGGCGGCGAATACAAGGACCTCGTCGTCTTCCTGGCGGCGGCGGGCGTGGTCGTGCCCCTGTTCAGCCGTTGGAAGATCAGCCCCGTGCTGGGATTTCTGGCGGCCGGGGTGCTGCTGGGCCCCGACGGGCTGGGCCGGTTTTCCGATGTCCTGCCCTGGCTGTCAGTCCTGACCATCTCCGACGCGGAACAGTTGGCCCAGCTGTCGGAACTGGGGGTCGCCTTCCTGCTGTTCATGATCGGACTGGAACTGTCGTGGGACCGCCTGCGGGCTATGCGGCGCCTCGTGTTCGGCCTGGGCATGAGCCAGATCGCCCTGTGCTCAGCGGCGCTGGCAGCCGTCTTCATGCTGATGGGCCAGCCGCTGGCCAGCGCCGCCGTGCTGGGGCTGGGCCTGTCCCTGTCGTCAACCGCCGTCGTCCTGCCGGTCATGGCCGAGCGAGGGCGGATGAAGGGGGCGGCGGGCCGGGCCACCTTCGCCACCCTGTTGGCTCAGGACCTGGCGGTCGCGCCCATTCTGGTCAGCGTGACGGTGCTCGCCGCCATCGCCGCCGGTGGAACCGAGATGAACGCCCCGGCGATCGGTCGGGCGCTGCTGACGCTCGCGCCCGCTGCGCTCGGCATCGCCCTGCTGGTCGTCGTGGGACGGTTGGGCCTCAGGCCCCTGTTCCGCTCCGTCGCCAAGAGCCGGGCCAAGGGCGGCGGCGGCCAGCAGGAACTGTTCGTCGCCCTGTGTTTGCTGATCGTGGTCGGCGCCGGCGTGGCGGCCGAGGCCGCCGGCCTGTCCATGAGCCTCGGCGCCCTGATCGCCGGTCTGCTGCTCGCCGAGACCGAGTATCGTCGCGAGATCGAGGTCAACATCGAACCCTTCAAGGGCCTGCTGCTCGGCGTCTTCTTCGTCGGCGTGGGGCTCGGGCTCGACCTCGACGCCGTGGCGGCCAATCCGCTGGGCGTATTTGGCGTGGCCCTGATGCTGACGGCGATCAAGGCCGGCCTGATCTTCGGCCTGGCGCGGCTCTGGGGCGTGCCCCTGCGCGCCGCCATCGAGACGGCGCTGCTGCTGGGGCCAGCCGGCGAATTCGCCTTCGTCATCCTGAACACCGGCCTGGTGGAGGGCATCGCCGACCCTGGCTTCACACAGGGCGTGCTGGTGTCGGCCACCATCAGCATCTTCACCGTCCCCCTGATGGCCATGATCGCCGAGCGGCTGCTGAAGGCGGCTCCGGCCGAGCCGGTCCCCGTGCCGACCGACCCCGCGCCCCAGTCCGGCGACGTGTTGATCGTCGGCTTCGGCCGCGTCGGGCATCTGGTCGCCGAGATGCTGACCGAACACGGCCAGAGGTTCATTGCGGTGGACAGCGACGTCTCCACTGTGGCGGCGGCCCGGCGCGAGGGCTTCGACGTCTCCTACGGCGACGCCAGCCGCCAGGAGCTCCTGAAGCTCTGCGGCATCGATGAGGTCCGCGCTCTGGTGGTCACCATGGATGCGCCCGGAAAGGTCGATGAGGTGGTGCTCGCCGCCCGCGCCCTGCGCCAGGACCTGCCCATCATCGCCCGCGCTCGAGACGACCGTCACGCCGCCCGCCTCTATGCGCTCGGCGTCACCGACGCCGTGCCCGAGACCACCGAGGCCAGCCTGCAGTTGGCGGAGAACACCCTGGTCGATCTGGGCGTGCCGATGGGGCTGGTGCTGGCCTCCATCCACGAACGCCGCGACAGGTTCCGCGAGGTGTTCCAGGCCGCCGCGCCCGAGGACCGCCGCGACCGGCCGACCCGCGCCCTACGGTCGCGGATGCCGACTTAACTCTGTTCCCGACCCATTTTGGTCATGCTTTGCTGATGAAAGCAGCGGCTCCTCCGGGGCGGCGCCTTGCGGGGGCCGTTCGTGCGCGTCTGCCATCCGACCGCCGCCGGTCTTCCCGGCCCGCTCCAGCCCGTTCACCGGCCATGTGCTCCCCCCTCCGCATGGCGACAGTTAAAAGAGTATCCGTGTTCATGCGTGAGTCCGCGCCGACCGCCTCTTCCGTTTCTTCCTCCGCCTCGGCCGAGCCCCGGCTGAACCGCCGCCAGGCCGCCAAGGTCCGCACCCGGCAGAAGGTGCTCGACGCCGCCCGCGATCTGTTCGCCGAGCGGGGCTATGAGCCCGCCACCATCCGCGACATCGCCAAGGGCGCGGGCATGTCGACCGGGGCCGTCTTCGCCAACTTCCAGGACAAGGCCGAGCTGTTCGAAGCCGTCCTGACCGAGGACATGGCCGGCCTGGCCGAGACCATGCAGAACGGCGCGGGCGACGGCGCCACCCGCGACCGCCTGGTGAACGCCCTGTCCGCCGGCTATCACGGCTCGATCGACCAGCTGCCCCTGTTCCAGGCCATCGTGGCCCGCTCCTGGTTCCAGCCGGTCGCCGCCGAGACGCGCCAGCGCGCGGCGACCAAGGCCCTCACCGACGTCATCGCCGGCATCCTGCGCGACGGCGTGGCCTCGGGCCAGCTCAAGCAGGACGCCGACGTGCCGCTGCTGACCGAGCTGACCTGGGACGCCTATCTGTCCAACTATCGCCGCGCCGCCTACGACTGCTGGACGGTCGATCAGCTGGCCGATCACGTCGGCCGCCAGGTCGACGCCCTGCTGGCCGGCGCCCGGGCGAAGTAGCCCCTAGCTCTTCCACCGCAACGTCGCAGCCTTGACCGGATTGACGAAGCCGCGGCCCTCGGCCCGGCTTTTCGTCCATTCGCGCTTCAGCTGCTGGTACCACTTGGCCTGGGTGTCGGCGTCGTCGATCCAGATCAGGGCCGGGTCGTAGCGCAGCCCCTCGTTCTGCAGGTTCACCATGCCGCCGTCCTGCTTCAGGAAGGCGACCACGCCCATCCGCAGGAAGGGCCGGGCGAGACCGAACACCCAGTGGTCGGACCAGAAGATCTGGGTGATCCGCGTCTTCGTCTCCGTCACCGCCGTCAGGCAGGTCAGCGCCAGCACCTGACGTTCCCCCACCTGGATGTGCTCCCAACGATAGCCCGGCAGGCGGAAGGTGATCTCCGTCGCCGGCGCCCCGCCCAGGATTTTATACGCCCGGCTGTTCGACGACGGCGCATGCCGCACCATGGCGAATCCCAGCTCGCGCGGCTCGAACCGCTTGGCCTTCTCGTGCATCGAATGCTCCGAGCGCCACCACCACTGCTGATGCACATAGGGCCCGTGCGCCGGATCCATCAGGCCGACGACGGCGTGATCGATGTGGCTGTCGAAGTCCATCCATTCGACCAGCTTGGCCTCGCCCCCCACCACGCCGGGGAACGTCGGGGGTGGATGATCCGGCTCGGCGTCCGAGCGCGGGTCCGAGCGCAGGAAGACGAACACCATCCCCTGGCTCTCGGCGACGGGATAGGACCGCACCCGGATGCGCTCGGCTTCGAAGGCCTGATCGTCCACCAGAGACGGAATGGCGGCGCACACTCCGTCGGTGCGAAAGCGCCAGCCGTGATAGGGGCACTCTACCGTCTCCGCCCCATCCCCCTTGTCGACGATCCGCCCGGCCGACAGCGGCGCGGCCCGGTGGGGACAGATGTCGCGCATGGCGAACAACCGCCCCGCCTTCGTCCGCCCGATCAGCACCGGCTCGCCCAGCAGCTCGTGCCGCTTCATCGACCCCGGCGCCACGTCGCGGGCCAGCGCCGCGAAATACCAGGTGTCCAGCACGAAGCCCCGGCCGAACCCTTGGGGCGGGGCCTTGCCTTGGCTGGCTGCGGAGGTGGCGGGGGCGCTGTCTGCGGGCATGGCGCCAATCTAGGGGCTCGGACGGCCGCAGGGAACCGGGGCGACGCCCTCTGGCAGCACTCTCACGGCAACGCTGACAACCCGCTGATTCCCAACGCTTTTGTTCATTGATCCGTCACGATTCCTGCGGCAGCATCGTCTTCGTCGGCGTCGCCTCTCGCGCCGGGGCTCCATCTCCGAGGAGCGAACGGCGGGGCGGGGGCGCCGGCACGCAGGACCAGAGAGAGGACCGCCCGCATGGGCCACGCCGCCGACCACAGAGAGATCGACCTGCAACTGCGGGGCTATGGCCTGACCACGGCCGAGATCACCTACCGCATGCCCGACACGCCAAGCCTGCTCCAGACCTATGTCTGGCAGGCCTATGATCTCGCGCCCCACTTCCCGGAGCTGGAAAAGTTCCTCGATTTCTGGCGCCGCACCCTCGACGGCCCGCTGCACAGCGTCCGCTACGCCCACCAGCGCCTGATCGGCCCCAGCGAATGGCGCAACCTCAGCGGCGTCTGGCGGCTGCAATAGCCGCCCATACTCCGAAGCCTCGGCGAAGGAGGATCAGGGCCACGCCTCCGCCACCCCGTCCGGCAACTCGACCGCCCGTCGCCACTCGGCGCGATAGAGCCGCATCAGGCTGTGATCGATCTGCGCCTGTCCCCGCATGCGCCCCTCGGCGTCCCACACGGCCTGCGCCCACTTCGCGTCCTTGCACCGCTCCCGATCGGCGGCGGCGACCTCGGCCCCCATTTCGCGCGCCCGCCAGGCATAGAAGAAGCCGATGTGCCACAGCGGCATCTCCCCGCCCGTCTCCCCCCGCATCCCGGCCAGCAGCGCCAGCGCCACCTCCCTCTGCTCGGCCAACTCTTGCAGGAACCGCTCGTGGCGCGTGTCCGCCCACCGGTCCCAGCCCTCGGGCGGTTCGGGCGCCGGATCCGGCCCGCGCCCCCGCTCCCACCCTTCCGAGGCCCGCCGCCGCCACAGATTGGCCAGCCCCACATCGAACCGCCGCGCCACGCTGGCGGCCGTCTCCCCCGCCTCCCACGCCCGCCGCACCGCCTGCCAGGTGTCCCAGTCCCGGACCTTACGCCCGCGCGCGCGCCCGAAGTTCAGCCCGTGCGCCCCATCCACCGCCCGCGCCCACCGCCCCGCTCCCTCATCGGCCCAGTCGTCGTCGTCCTCGTCGTCGGTCCAGCGGGCGGCGTTGTGAAAGTCCGACATCATCCCCTCCCTCGACCGCGCCCCCGCGGCGTCGGCGAAACCCCCGAGTGTAAGCGAGGCGGGAGCGGCGTTCGGTGTTTTGGGTTTCAGCGCGGAGGGGCGTTGAAAGGGTTGAGGAAATCCGGGTGAGTTTGGATGATTGAGCACGGCTCCCTCTCTCACCGGGAGAGGGATGCCCCTTTCGTCATTCCGGGCGGAGGCGCGCCGCGCCGCAGACCCGGAACCGGGCGGCGCCGGAGCGAAGCGGAGGCGATGGGTCCGCGAGAGGTGTGCGTGACAGCTTCGCGCTCCCGCGCGCCGCCTTGTTCCGGGTCTCTGGTCGCTTCGCTCCCGGCGCCCGGAATGACGAAAGGCAAGTCAGGTCCGCCGATACGTCCCCCGTCCGTTGAAGGCCAGCCAGCCTCGGTCGCGGAGGACCTGGAGCTGCTGCCTGATCTTGGGGCGGACGTTGCGGTTGCCGGGGTAGAGGGCCGAGAGGGAGGCTTCGTGGGCGTAGACGTCGTCGAGGGTGAACTCCGGGCGGCCCCCAAAGTCCGTGGCCGCCTCCACCGCCCGCATGACGGCCAGCAGCCAGCCGCGCGCGTTCAGGCTGGCGTCCTTCAGGAACAGGGTGGAGCGCCAGCGGTCCACGACCTCGGCGCGCGGCGTGACCGCGCCGCCGGTGATCAGGGGGATGCGCCCGGACAGGGGCACGTCGCCGATCAGGATGTTGCATCCCTGCCATCCGGCGCGGCGGGCGTTCGGACCGAGCGGCTTTCGCGGTTCGATCAGGTCGGTGGTGAAGAAGTGCCGGGGCACGACGATCAGGTCGGTGACGCGGGCGCGGCCCGGATCGTAGCTCATGACCATCAGGCTGGGGTTGTTCCGCGCCTTCAGCCTCGCGGTCATCGCGCCATAGGCGCCGTCCATGATGCGCCGCTTGATCGGCCCGCGCTGGGCCTTGAGCTCATATTCCTCGGCGCAGACGGAGCAGTGGAAGTCCGCCACGGGGGCGTTGGCCTTGAAGGCGGCCAGAGGCTCCGCGCCGCAGGAAGGGCAGAAGCCGTGCATCGCTATCCAGCCTTCGGACAGGACGCGGACGTTCTGCGAAGCGCTGGCGAAGACGGCGGCGTCCTCGGCGAAGCCGAGAGTGCTCCAAAGGGCGTCGTCTTCAGCCATGCGGGCAGCATGGCGGTGTGTTGGTTAGTCAGCCGTTACGCCAGCGGCAGGACTTGAGGAGCGAGATGGTCCAGCAGCCGGTAGCGACAAAAGATTTTGGGGCGCTTAGTCTGGTGGGCCCATAACGTGCGAGTGATTGCGTGAAGTGCTGATAGCGATCCAGTTCCCGATTGTTGACTTGAGACCGTTCGTTGCCGACAGCGGCCGGCTTGTGCGGCCAGGCTGGCCGGCACCACGGGAGGATGAGTTTGTCCGCGGGTTTGGCGCTATTCGACGACGCCCATCTGGAGGCGTTAACGGCTGGCTCGGTGAGGCTACGATTTGTGATGCCAGAACCGGCATCAAGTTTGACGGCAGTTTGCCTCGTTACGTCTTCCTAGGGCCCTACGCAGCAAAGGTTCGTGTCGCCTACCGCCGCCTGTTTGCTGATGGCTTGGCTGTCGGGAAATTAGAACTCGGCTTTAATGTATCGCTTGTCGGCACTACCAACCCACCCGCAAACCTGCCGGATCTGATTTCCGGGCTGATGGGGTTTAAGATTCGGGTGGGAACAGCAAAAGCCTCACCAATGTCGGATCTAGGTTCTGCATTATCCAGTCGATTTCAAGATTTAACTACAGTTCATCGCAGAGGTGATAGGCTCCGTGAGCCGTTAGTAAGGCCCGGTAGGCCAAGCGTCATCATTGACCATACGGGCCGACAGTTGGGGTCGGGAAGACATAATAAGAAGTTAAATCTAGGGCATCTACCGATGCTGGACGTCAGTTTTTGGGTTGAGCAGTTGAAATCAACCAAAGCTGATTGCTGGATTATCGAGCACTACTTTAAAGACGAATATTGGAGCAAGGCTCGGCTTTTGCGCCTACACCTCTCTCGCCTTCATGCCGAGACCGAGGCCATATCAGTCGTTTTGGATGCGATGTCGTCCAAAGAAATTTCCCCGGCACCGCTTTCAGCAGAGTCTGATAATTTGCAAATGTTTTTGGCTCAGGCGCTCAAAAGGCGGGCTAGGTTAAACAACAAAATAGACAACATATTTGAAATTGATGATGCGGAATCTGCTCTTCGTATAAGGGATGAATTTAACCCTGGAAAGTATGACGGATTGCTGTCGAGGATTGACGTTCTAAATCCTCGTCCAGCAGTAAAGCGTGCCTTGATCAGTTACATCTCAGAAGAACTTGGGCGAGATTCAGATCGCTCTGTAATTTTTACAGGAGAAATCGATATGTCATCAACGGAAATCAAAGTCGGGACGGCGGGGGTCGTGGGCCGAGATGTGAAAATAGATAGCTCGACAGTCACTGTAAGCCATACCGGCAACAATGGTGCAGAAACGTCAGCGCTTGAAGCGCTTGCCGCAACGATGAAGCAAAAGGCGTCAAATCCAGACGAAGCCTCTTCTGCGGAGGCCGTGACTCTTGCTGCGGAAAAACTACAGAAAGGTGATGAAGCGGGGGCAATGGCTTGGCTCCGAAAAGCTGGAGATTTTGCGCGAGTTGTTGCAGAAGGAACTGGCGCAAAACTGGCCGCCGAACTTATAGTTCGCTCGCTCATCTAGCTTGATCCCCATCCCTCGAAGGGATGGGGACTTGCCAAGCTAAGGCTGAGCAAAGGCACTTTTGGTGGTTTACACCATGCCTCTACCCTTGAGCCTCGCAAGCCCCTCAAAAGAGGGCCTCGCGGTTGTCCTTGGCCCGAAGGCTTCGGAACTGCTTTTTGGCTGCTTGTGCGATCCGATGTCGCCATCAGCCAGCACACACTAGTGCCGCTCTTTGTGCATGCCAATGCCCGAGGGCGGACGTCTTGGCTTGTATAGCACCTCTACAGCTTTCCCTTCCTGAACCGCTCCGCCTTCTCCGCATTGGCCTCCGCCCGCCAGCGCTTGGGCGCGGCGGTGTCGACCGCCTCGCCTTCGGCGGTCAGGACCTCGTTGGCGAACTCCAGGTCCATGAGCTTCATGCGCTTGATCTCGTCGCGCAGGCGGGCGGCTTCCTCGAACTCCAGGTTGGAGGCCGCCTCGCGCATGCGGCTCTCCAGGTCCTTGAGCGCGGCCTGGAAGTTGGAGCCGGTGAAGGGCTTGGCCTGCTCCTTCACGCCCGGCGCCGTCAGCTTGTCCAGCGCGCGGCTCTCATAGGGGCTGTCGAGGATGTCCTTGATCTCGCGCTTGACGCTCTCGGGCGTGATGCCGTGCTCGGCGTTGTAGGCCATCTGGCGTTCGCGACGGCGGCTGGTCTCGGCGATGGCGCGCTCCATCGAGCCGGTCATGCGGTCGGCATAGAGGATGACGCGGCCGTCGACGTTGCGGGCCGCGCGGCCGATGGTCTGGATCAGGCTGGTCTCGGAGCGCAGGAAGCCCTCCTTGTCCGCATCGAGGATGCCGACGAAGCCGCACTCCGGAATGTCCAGGCCCTCGCGCAGCAGGTTGATGCCGATCAGGACGTCGAAGGCGCCGAGCCGCAGGTCGCGCAGGATCTCGATCCGCTCGAGCGTGTCGACGTCGGAGTGCATGTAGCGGACGCGCACGCCCTGTTCGTGCATGTACTCCGTCAGGTCCTCGGCCATCTTCTTGGTCAGGGTGGTGACGAGCGAGCGGTAGCCGGCGCGGGCGGTGGCCTTCACCTCGTCGATGACGTCGTCGACCTGATTCCGCGTTTGCCCCGACACCGGTCTGATTTCGACCGGCGGGTCGATCAGGCCGGTGGGGCGGATGACCTGTTCGACGAAGACGCCGCCGGCGCGCTCCATCTCCCACGGGCCGGGGGTGGCCGAGACGTGGACCGTCTGGGGGCGCATGGCGTCCCACTCGTCGAACTTCAGCGGGCGGTTGTCGATGCAGCTGGGCAGGCGGAAGCCGTATTCGGCCAGGGTGGACTTGCGGCGGTAGTCGCCCCGGTACATGCCGCCGATCTGGCCGATGGTGACGTGGCTCTCGTCGACGAACAGGAGCGCATTGTCGGGGATGTATTCGAAGAAGGTGGGCGGGGGCTCGCCCGGCGCGCGGCCGGTCAGCCAGCGGGAATAGTTCTCGATGCCGGCGCAGGAGCCGGTCGCCTCCATCATCTCGATGTCGAAGCGGGTGCGCTGTTCGAGGCGCTGGGCCTCCAGCAGCTTGCCGTTCTCGACCATCCAGTCGAGCGTCTCCTTCAGCTCGGCCTTGATGCCGTGGATGGCCTGGTTGAGCGTCGGGCGAGGCGTGACGTAGTGGCTGGCGGCGTAGACGGTGACGTCGTCCAGATCGGCGGTCTTCTTGCCGGTCAGGGGGTCGAACTCGGCGATGGCCTCGATCTCGTCGCCGAACAGGCTGACGCGCCAGGCGCGGTCCTCCAGGTGGACGGGGAAGATCTCGATCGTGTCGCCGCGCTTCCTGAACATGCCGCGTTCGAAGGCGGCGTCGTTCCTCTTGTACTGCAGCGCGATCAGGTCGGCGCGGAGCTTGGCCTCGTCGATCGTGGCGCCGACCTTCAGGTCGAAGGTCATGGCCGTATAGGTCTCGACCGAGCCGATGCCGTAGATGCAGCTGACCGAGGCCACGACGATGACGTCGTCGCGCTCCAGGATCGCCCGCGTCGCCGAGTGGCGCATGCGGTCGATCTGCTCGTTAATCGAGCTGTCCTTCTCGATGTAGGTGTCGGTGCGCGGGACGTAGGCCTCGGGCTGGTAGTAGTCGTAGTAGCTGACGAAATACTCGACCGCGTTGTCGGGGAAGAAGCCCTTGAACTCGGAATACAGCTGGGCGGCGAGGGTCTTGTTGGGGGCCAGGATCAGGGCCGGGCGCTGGGTCTGCTCGATGACCTTGGCCATGGTGAAGGTCTTGCCCGAGCCGGTGACGCCGAGCAGCACCTGATCGCGGTCGCCGGCCTCGGCCTGGGCGACGAGCTCGGCGATGGCGGCGGGCTGGTCGCCGGCGGGGGTGTAGTCGGTGACGAGGCGGAAGCGCCCGCCCTTGCGGTCAGCGGCGCGTTCGGGGCGGTGGGGCTTCCAGTCGGTGGGGGCGCCGGGAGCCTCCTCGGGCGTCAGGCGCGGGCCGGTGACGGGGGCGAACATCGGCATCTTCGCCATGACGTCGGGCAGGGGCGCGCCGTCGCGGACGAACGCCGTCCGGGCCTCGGCCACCCCGGGGTTGGGGACATGCACCGGCTTCTTCGACGGCGCGGCCTTGGACGAGGGCGAGGAGGAACGGTTCATGAACGCGAATGTAGGGCGAGGGCGGGGACGACGCCAGACAACGCGCCGACGCGGGCGGGGATGCTGACAGGGGGTGTCAGCAGGGCGTCGTCAGGATCGAAAGGGTCGACACCTCGGCAGTTTCAAGGGAGCGTCGCTCCCTTGAAGAACAAGACGGGGAGCGCGCGATGGGGTGGACGACGAACAGGGCGGCGGTGTGGGCGATCGCCGTGGCGGTGGTGCTGAGCGGGTGCCAGACGACGCCGCTGCCGCAGGTGGAGGCCTGGCTGGCGGCCGGAGGCGCGCCGCCGCCCCCGCAGTCGGCCTGTCCGGGCGTGGCGCACATGGACCTGAACCGGCTGGCCGAGCAGCAGGCGGGGCGGATGCGCAACCCGCGCGACCCGAACGCCACGGGCTTCGTGGAGCTGCCGGCCTCGGCGGAAGCGCTGATCCCGGCTGACGCCGTGCTGGTGATCCGCGCCAACCTGCCGCCCAGCGGCATGTACCAGAATGACCTGCGCACGGTGGTGTGGAAGGCGGTGGACGGGACCTGGGGCGTCTGGCGCCAGAACCGGAACTATGGCGAGTCGCCCCCGCCGCCCCCACCGCCGCCGGACCTCTATCCCGCAGGCTCGGCGGAACAGCAGGCCGCGGTCGAGGCCCGGGACCTGTACGAGCGGACCCAGCGCGATTCCGACCTGCGCTGGCCGCCGGAGTCGGGACAGCTTCCGGCCGAGACCGCCCAGGCGATCGAGGCGGCCCTGGCCGATCCCTGCCGCGCCTGGGATCCGGCCCACTACCCCTATGACCAGCCCCTGCGGCGGAGGGAGGCTGGCAACGACCGCCGCATCTGCCCGCCGGACGGCGGCGTCTATCTGGCCGACATCACCGAGCCGGGCCGCCCGCGCCGCCCGATCATCTCCGGCTGCATCAACGACACCCCGACGTTCCGCATCATCAGCGCGGCCGCCTATGCCATGCCGGAGGCCTGAGGCTCGCTCAGACGCGGCGGCGTCCAGCGGGGCGCCTTCGTTCGGGCCCGGGGATGCTCTAGCCAAGGAGCCGGGGCGACGGACAGGCGATTCGCGGATGCGGGTTTCAGGAACGACGGGCGTGGCGCTGGCGGCGGTGCTGGCGCTGGCGGGGTGCGGGCGGTTGATCCCGGATTCGACCCCGAGGCCCGGGCCGTGGAGCCCGCCGCCGGGGCCGGTGGCGCCGGGGCCCAGCGTCTATGTCGCGCCGGGGGCCAGCGTGGTGGATCAGCCGATCGGCGGCGAGACCTTTGGGCGGCTGCGGCGGGTGACCCAGAGCCTGGCCCAGTGCGAGGCCGAGCTTGCTGCGGCGCGGGTGACGTTCACGCCGACGCCGGACCGCATGAACAGCCCGACCTGCGGGCTGACGGCGGCGGGGGTGCTGGGGCCGGACTTCGGCACGGCGGCGCGGATGACGCCAGGCGACGTGACCATGACGTGCGCCCTGGCCGCAGCGGTCAGCCTGTGGCGGCGCCAGTCGCTGGAGCCCGCCGCGCGCGAAATCCTGGGCTCGGACGTCGTGGCGATCGAGCACATGGGCGTCTACGCCTGCCGCGGCGTGCGGAACGACAGCGGCGAGACGGCCCGGGTCAGTGCCCATTCGCGGGCGGCGGCGCTGGATTTCAGCGGGGTGCGCCTGCGGGACGGGCGACGCATCACCGTGGCAGGCGACTGGGGCGGCGACAGCGCGGAGGCTCGCTTCCTGCGCCGCATCCGCGACGACGGCTGCCGCGTCTTCGGCACGGTCCTGAGTCCCGACTACAACGCCGCCCACCGCGACCACCTGCACCTGGAGGCGGAGAGCGGGCGGCTGTGTCGGTAGGGTGTTAAGCCGCTTTGTCGATGATCACCCAGTGAGCGGGCCGCGCCCCCTTCAGCGCTGCCGCCGCGCTCCCCGGAACAGGGCCGCCGCGACCAGCCAGGCGGCGGTGAAGGCGGCGGTGGTGACGAGGATGACCACGGGCCATTTCTCCGTGCCCTCGCCCCAGTCGGCGACCCAGGCCCAGGTTCCGATGCCGAACTGGACGGCGGCGGCGGCGGTGAGGACGAGGCTCATGCCGCCGGCGCGGAAGCGGACCAGGATGGAGCCAAACAGGACGGTGGCGAGCACCAGGCCAAACCACAGGTTCTGGGGGTTGTTCTCCGAGCCGATGACGCCCACGGCGCCGTTGATCCAGAACAGGAGGATCGAGGTGGCCAGGGTGACCAGCACGCCGAGGCGATAGCCCCAGTCGCGGGAGGCGCGGACCACGACCTCGCAGACCAGACCCGCGCCGATCAGGATCGCGCCCGCCAGCAGGAAGTCGAAGGCGGTCCACTGGACCTCGGGGTTGAAGCGCATGGCCACCGCAGGGGTGATGAGCAGCACGGCGACGCAGCCCCAGCCGATGAGGCGCAGGATAGGCAGCAGGCGCTCGGGCGGGGCGGCGGGGGTCGGGGTGTCGGTCATTGCCTTGGGCTCCGGATCGGGTGAGGCTTCGAGCATGGCCGACGGGGCGGTGAGCGTCCTGAGCCGGACCTGAGGAAACGCTGAAACCCGTGCCGCGCCGAGTCTATCGCTTCGATCGCTTCGAGCTGGACCCCGAGGATCGGCGGCTGACGCGCGACGGGGCGACGGTGGAGGTCAGCGGGCGGTATCTGGATGCGCTGGTGCTGATGGTCTCCGAGCCGGGGCGGCTGGTGACCAAGGAGCGGTTTCTGGACGAGGTGTGGAAGGGCGTGCCTGTGACCGACGAGGCCCTGTCGCAGGCGATCCGGTCGCTGCGCCGCGCGCTGGGGGACGAGGCGGCGCGACCCCGGATGATCGAGACGGCGCCGAAGCATGGCTATCGCTTCATCGCCCCGCTGACGGTGGTGGAGACGGACGAGGCGGCCGGCGCGGTCCCGGCTGAGGCCGCAGCGATGGTGGCGGTTCCGTCGGCCGTCCAAGCGCGCAGGGAGCGGCCCCTGGATCGGGTGTTCGAGGTCGGGCGGGCGGGCACCCTGGGCGGCGGGGCGGCCGGGGTCGTCGGTGGACTGGTCTATGGGGCGCTGGGCGTGCTGGGCGGCGAAGGCGCGGGTGCGTCGGGCGTGCTGGTGATGATCTGCGTGACGGCGTTGGTCGGTCTGGCGGGCGGGGCGGGCGTGGGCTTCGGCATCGCGGCGGGCGAGCGGGCGGCGGGCGGGGTTCTGGGCCGGATCGGCGGGGGACTGGTCGGCGGCCTGCTGGTGGGGGCGGTGGTTCGGCTGCTGGGACTGGATGCGTTCGAGCTGCTGTTCGGCCAGGCGCCAGGCGCGATCACTGGGGCGATGGAGGGCGCGGTTCTTGGCGGTGCGGTCGGCGTCGCTGTCGTGCTGGGCGATCGCATCGGCGGGGTGTGGAAACGGCGCGCGGTCGCGGGCGGACTGGTCGGCGGGGTCGCGGGCGTGGGGATCGTGCTGATCGGCGGGCGGCTGCTCGTCGGCAGTCTTCAGACGCTGGCGCAGGCCTTTCCGGATTCGCGGCTGACGCTGGAGCCGGTCGGGGCGCTGTTCGGTGAGCCGGGGCTGGGTCCTGTGTCGCACGCGGCAGCGAGCGGTCTGGAGGGGATGCTGTTCGCGGGTTGCGTGGCGGCCGCGATCGCCTTGACGCGGCGCAGTCACGGTTCTGTCGGAACCCCGGTCTGACCGTCGATGTCCGATTTCCGCGAGACTTCGATCGTCGTGCGGGGCAGGCTGGAGGCTTAACCGGAGATGCCCAAATGCCCGTCGAAAGCTTTCGCCGCCTGCACCAGGGCGGGCTGCTGATCCTTCCCAACGCCTGGGACGCGGCGTCGGCGGCGCTGTCGGTCGCGGCGGGGGCGAAGGCGGTGGCGACGACCAGCGCGGGCGTGGCCTGGGCGCTGGGGTGGCCCGACGGGGCGCGGCCGCCCGAGGGCGATCTGCTGGCGGCGACCGCGCGGATCGTCAGGGCGGCGGACGGGTCGCCGGTCAGCGCTGATGTGGAGGGGGGTTTCTCCGAAGATCCGGGTCTGGTCGCGGCCTTTGTGCAGCGGGTCGCGGATGTCGGCGTCGTGGGGATCAACATTGAGGACGGAGCGGGTCCGGCTGAGGTGCTCGCCGAGAAGATCGCGGCGATACGGGCGGCGATGGGCGGCGATCTGTTCGTCAACGCCCGCTGCGACCTGTGGCTGAGGCAGATCGGTCCGGCCGAGGGGCGGCTGGAAGAGGCGGCGCGGCGGGCGGCGCTGTACCGCGAGGCGGGCGCCGACGGCCTGTTCATGCCTGGCGTTACCGACGAGGCCACGGCGAGGGCGCTGGTCGGCTTCGGCCTGCCGCTGAACCTGCTGGCGCGGGCGGCCCTGCCGGATGCGGCGACGCTGGAGGGGTGGGGCGTGCGTCGGCTCAGCGCCGGGTCGAACATGGCGGCCGTGGCCTATGGAGCGGCGGAGGCGATGACGCGGGCCTTTCTGGCGGACGGACGGTCCGGGCCGCAGATCGAGGCCGCGTTCGACTATGGCGCGCTCAATGCCCTGATGAGCCGGTGAGGCTGGCGGTCGCGCGCATCGACAGCCCGATCGGGCCGCTGGCGCTGGCGGTCGACGCGGAGGGTCGGCTGAGAGGGGTGTCGTTCGGCGAAAGCCTGGGGTCGGCGATGCGGCGGGAGTATGGGGATGTGGACATGCTCGCCGGGGACGCGCCCGCGTCGATGGGTCAGGCGATCGGGCGCTATTTCGAAGGCGAGCGGTCGGCGCTGGAGGCGATCGACTGGTCGCTGGAGGGGGCGGCGGGCGAGTCTGGATTTCAGGCGCGAGTCTGGCGGGCGCTGGCCGAGGTGCCGGCGGGCCAGACGATCAGCTATGGCGAGATGGCCAGGCGCGCGGGCGAGCCGGGCGCGGCCCAGGCGGCGGGCGTGGCGCTGAACCGCAATCCCATCCCCTTGGTCCTCGCGTGCCACCGCGTGGTCGGCGCCGACGGGGCCATGGTGGGTTTCGGCGGCGGGCTGGAGCGGAAGACGTGGCTGCTACGCCATGAAGGCGCGTTGCTGATCTGAGCCCTACCAGCTTGGCGAGCTGCGCGCCGGGCCAAGCAGGACAGCATTGATAAGGAGGGGTTTGAGACCCTCCAGATAACCGCGCACGGTCGGATCCTGGGTGAAGGCGATCAGTTGGCCGCGACCCAGCCCGTTGACCATCACCGCCGGCTTGAAGGCCAGGCGCGCGCGGTTCTCGGCCCACATCTGGCCGGAGACGACGAGATCGTTGCGACCGGCGAAGCGGACGACGTTGACGCCCTCGCCCTGGCCGAGTGGGGCGTAGATGTCGGCGCCCTGAACCAGCACGTTGACGGTCGGGGCGATGCCGGCGGCGAGCCAGTGCTCGGTGTCGACCTGGGCCAGGGCGAGGGCGCCCGCGACGCTGGCCGGGCCAGGCTCGGCGACGCCGATCAGGCTTTCGTAGTGGGCCTCGTCCGCGATGATGTCGGCGGCGGCGTCCTCTTCTTCCGACGACGGGTCCTGGCGGCGGGAGGCGAGGAGGTCCGCGTCCTCGTCGGCCATCAGGCGGCTGGCCCGGCCGAGCGTGATCAGGGTGCCGCCGCGCTGGACCCAGCCGCGAAGGTTGGCGACGCCGCCAGAGCCCAGCGCGCTTTCGTAGTTGCCGCCTTCGGGCAGGATCAGGACCTGGAAATGGGACAGGTCGGCGGAGGTCAGGCTGGACGTCCGCACGACGGTGACGGGCAGGCCGAACTCGCGCTCCAGGATGTAGCGGGTCGCGCCGGCGGCGGTGGGGCTGGTCGGTTCGTCCCAGGCCAGAGCGATGTTGGGTGCGCGGACCAGGACAGCGCCGTCCGAGCCGAAGCTGGGGCCGTCGGCGACCCAGCTGTCGGCGATGCCGGTGACCCGGGCGCCGGTCTGGGTGGCGAGCGTTTGCATGCGCTGGTCGAGGTCGGCCGGCCCCCCCGCTCGGGTGATCAGCATCGTGCCGGACGGCCAGCGGCGGCCGTCCTTTTCGAAGGACCGCTCGATGGAGCGGACGGCCACGCCCTGCTGGATCGCGGCGGCCATGAGCTTGAGCCCCGCCACGCCGGGCTGGACGAGATAGCCGTAGGCGGCGCCGGCCTCCGCGACGGAGCCGGGGCGGACCAGGGTCGGTCCGGCCGACGTCGTGGCGACCGACGGGACCGTGCCGCAGCGGACGAAAGGTGTGTTGAACATCACCGGCATGGACCAGGCGGTGACGTCGTAGATCTGGTCGCCCAGGCCCCGGGCGCGACGGCGCTCCTGTTCGGCGAGGAAGTCGGCGTCCAGCGGGACGTTCTGGTTCAGCAGCACCTCGGCCATGCGGCGCTGGGGCTGGGCCAGCGGCACGACGTAGGAGCCGGCGGGGTAGCTCTGGCCACAGGCGGTGAAGGCGGCGCTGGCGCGGCCGACCTCGACGCCGGAGCGGGTGAGCAGGCCTGCGAGCTTGTCGACGGTGGTCGGGTCTGCCGGGTTGGGGGCCAGCACGAACGCGCCGCGTCCGCCGGAGACGCCGTCCTGGCCGAAGGCGTATGCGTTTCTGAGCAGGCGCTCGCGGTTGGCGGCGGCGGCCTCGATGGTCGACAGGGTGGCGATCAGGTGGTTCCGGACCGTCTCGCGGTAGGTCAGGATCTCGCCCGACGAGCGCCTGGCGATCAGGCCCCGCGCCGAGCCCTGCTCATAGGTCATGGAGACCGAGCCGAGGTAGGCCGGCCAGCCGTCGCCGTAGCCGGGATAGAAGGCGTCGTAGGTCTGGCGGTTGAAGTAGGCGATGCCCTGTTCGTCGAAGCGGCGGGCGGTGTTCCTGCCGATGATCTCGCGGCTCTCGAGCGTGTTCTGGGTCAGGAGCGGATTGAGCGGCTCGGCCTCGGGCGGGAAGAAGAAGGTCTGGTCTGTGCCCATTTCATGGCTGTCGACCAGGACCTGGGGCCGCCAGGCGAGGACCAGGGGCGCGTGGCCCTGGGTTTCCGGCTGGGTCTGGATGAACCAGTCGCGGTTCAGATCGAACAGGTCGTGGTTAACGCGACCCGACGGCCAGGGCTCGTCGCGCTCGGCCGACAGGGGGTCCGGGTTCGGGCGGGTGCCCAGCCCGGCGTAGAGGCTGTCGGTGAAGCGATCGCGTCCGTCCGGGTTCTGGGTCGGGACCATGATGACCAGCGTCTTCGACAGCCAGTCCTGGATCGCCGGATCGCGCGAGGCGAGCAGGTGGTGGGCCGCGGCCATGGCGGCGTCGGCGGGGCTGATCTCATTGCCGTGGACGGAATAGGCCATCCACACCACGGCGGGCTGGTCGGCGATGATGGCCTGGGCCTGGGCCGGGGTCGTCACTCGAGGATCGGCGAGCGCGCGCGAATTGGCCTGGATCTGGTCCATGCGGGCGATGTTTGCCGGCGTGCCGATGGCGGCCCACCACAGGGGGCGGCCCTCGTGTGTGCGACCGTACTCGCCGATGACGACGCGGTCGTTGGCGTGGGCCCGCAAGGCCTCGAAATAGGTGCGGACGTCGGCCGGGCGGGTGACGAAGTCGCCGCTGTCGTAGCCGAGGACCGAGCGGACCGTCGGGACGGCCGGGTCGAAAGTCGTTCCCGCGATCAGGGGCTGGGGCTGGGTCTGGGCGGAAGCGGCGAGCGGCGCGGCGAAGGCGGCGAGCGCGACAAGGCCGGTCGCGGCGAGGCGGACAAAGGCGGACGACATCAAGACAGGCACCCCCGGGAGACGAGGCCTCACCCTATCGGTCGGGTCGGAAAAGCCAATGCCCCGCTTGACGTGATGTAACCCATAGGTGATATGTAACCCCAAGGTGACATGGAGTAGAGCGATGGACCGGCAGCGCGACAGGGGAGGTTACTGGGCCGAGGCGTCGTGGTGG
Source organism: Brevundimonas bacteroides DSM 4726 (assembly GCF_000701445.1). Classification (GTDB taxonomy): domain Bacteria; phylum Pseudomonadota; class Alphaproteobacteria; order Caulobacterales; family Caulobacteraceae; genus Brevundimonas; species Brevundimonas bacteroides. Next base: position 154,855 of record NZ_KL370782.1, on the reverse strand, counting down.
AGCAGGCTCCTGATCGGTGGCGGGGCCATCGCGACGGTCGCCGGCTTCGCCTTCGGCCTGCGCGCCGAGGGCGACGTGGCTACCGGCTTCGGTGTGTTGGCCGGCGCGGGCATGGTGATCTTCGCCGTCGGTCTGGTGAAGCTCTGGATCGACCATGAGGGCCGGGCCCGGGCGAACGATCTGGGCGGCGCCAGCAAGCGCGAGCGACTGCAGGCGCAGCGGACACGGCAGTTGTGGGTCCTGCCCTTCCTGTCGATCTTTCTTCTGTCCCAGGCCGCCTGGATCGGCCTGCCGAACATCCTGTCGGGAGCGGCCGAGTTCCGCGACTATCTCAGCCTGCTGTTGCCGGTGCTTTATGCCTGGGTGGTGACCGCCATGGTGATGGGGTGGGATGGGCAGACCCGTCAGAACCGCCGCTGGCTGGAGGACGAACTGACCCAGGTCATTCGCGCCCGCGCCCTGTCGGCCGCCTTCTCCGTTCTGATGGCCGGAGTCACGATCGCGCTCGGGATCGGATTCTTCTGGAATCCGGATTACGGCGTCATCGCCAGCCTGTTCGCCATCACCGCCGCATCGGCGACGGCCGGCCTGCGTTTCGTCTGGCTGGACCGAGAGTTCGGCAAGGATGGGTGACCCTCGGCTGGGTTCTCGACTGAAGGAGGCGCGCACCGCTGCCGGTCTGACCCAGGCCGAGCTGGCCGAACGGGCAGGGGTGTCGAGAAAGACGATCAACACCGTCGAGAACGGCATCTTCGTGCCCTCGACCCTGCTGGCTTTGGCGCTTGCGCGGGCACTGGGGACGACGGTTGAAGGCCTGTTCTACCTCACCGACTGAGTGGCGCCGCCGGATGGTGCCGAGATCGCATACCCCGATTGCGGCGGATCGGCTTGCCGCCCCAGGCCGCAGGTCGCGGTGTTCCGCTCGAAACCGGCATCCTCTTCATGGCCGGCTGCGACGACCGATGAGAGCGATGATGTGTTGCTCAGGTTCCGCACCGAACGGGATTGTGACCGTACCGCGACCGAATACTGACCGCATTGTTGCGTTCGAGGACGCCGCCCGCAATGATGCGCTGCGGTCGGGAGGACTGGCCGTTCTGATTTCCCTGGGGGGCCTGACCATGAGTGTTTCAAACCGCGCGCGCCTGCTGGGCACCACGCTGATTACCAGCCTGGCGTTGGGCGTCTTCGCCGCGCCGCAGATGGCCGCCGCGCAGGACGGGCAGGAGGCCTCCGAGGTCGACGAGATCATCGTCACCGGCTCGCGCATCCGGCGCAGCCCGGCCAACTCGCCCACGCCCCTGATCCAGGTGACGCAGGAAGACCTGCTGCAGTCGGGCGAGGTCAACGTCATCGACTTCCTGGCGGATATCCCTGCCCTGTCCGGCTCGATCGTTCCGGAGGACACGACGGGCGCGAACCTGAACGACGGCGGCCTGTCTCTGCTCGGCCTGAGAAACCTCGGAACGGTTCGGACCCTGACTTTGGTCGACGGCCGTCGCCATGTCGGCTCCGTGCCGGGCAGTCTGTCGGTCGACGTCGACACCATCCCGCGCCTGCTGATCGAGAACGTCGAGGTGATCACCGGCGGCGCCGCGGCCGTCTACGGCGCAGACGCCGTTTCGGGCGTGGTCAACTTCGTGCTCAAGAAGGATTTTGATGGCCTGGAGATCGACGGGTCCATCGCCGAGATCAACCAGGATCACCAGCTCAGCGAGCGTCTGTCGATCATCTGGGGCCAGAACCTGCTGGATGGCCGCCTGAACTACTATGTGTCTGGGGAATACAACGCCAACGAGGAGGTGCTGGATGCCGACGTCGACTGGCGTCGTGAGAGCTGGGGCTTCCTGGGCAACGACCTGGATCCGGCCGCGACGCCCAATGACGGCGTGCCGGACCTGGTGCTGGTGCGCGACATCCGCACCTATATCCGGGGCACCAACTTCGGCGGGGTGACCATCCTGGCGACGGGCGTGCAGCCCAGCCCGTCGTCCGATCCGGACATCCCGTTCGCCACCTGCCCGACCACCAGTTTCTCGGCCAACTGCTTCTCGCTGGCGCCGACAAACAATCCCAACAACTCCTACCTCTACACCGGGACGGGGGCGTCGCAGCCGGTGACCTTCGGTCCGATCCGGTCGCAGACCGGCTTCACCCGCGTGGCGTCGAACGGGGGGCTGGGCCAGGTGCAGAACACCGAACAGGGGCAGGCCAGCCGCATCGGCGAATCCGAGGCCTATCGCTTCCAGACGGGGCTCAACTTCGACATCACCGACAGCATCAGCCTGTTCGCCGAGGCCAAGTACGTCGAGGAAGAGACCTATGACGCCGGTCAGCGGGTGTTCCACGACTTCAACATCCGGGCGCTCGCGCCTGGGACGGTCGGGGCCATCACGGCCACCACGGCCTTCGAAATCGGGCTGGACAACGCCTATCTGCCCGCCAACGTGCGCGCCGCCATCCAGGGCAATGTGCGTCAGGTCTACAACTCGGCCGGTGTGCTGACCGGAACGGTGGCGGACCCCCGGGCGCAGCACAAGCTGTATGGGCCGGCGCGCAATCAGACCAACAACCGCGAGCTGCAACGCTATGTCATCGGCCTGCGGGGCGATGCGGGCGATGTCGGCTTCGTGCGGAACGTCAACTGGGAAGCCGGCTACACCTATGGCGAGATGAACAACTCCAACGTCGAGCTGGGCGTGGACATCGTCCGCTATCAGGCGGCGGTCGACGCGGTGGTCGACACCGCGGGCATCGTCAACAACCGGCCGGGCGAGATCGTCTGCCGGGTGCAGCTCCTGCGCGCCCAGGGCATCCCGGTGCCGGATGCGACGCTGGGCGGTGTGACCTATTCGCGCCAGGGCGAGGTCATTTCCGGCTGCCGGCCCGTGCGGGTGTTCGGCGAGGGCGGCTTCTCGCAGGAGGCGCTGGACTATCTGCAGGCCGCCATCACGGTGACCGACCAGAACAAGCAGCACGACTTCCTGGCCTTCGCTTCCGGCGAGCTGTGGGACTTCTGGGGCGCCGGCCCGATCGGGGCCTCGGTCGGTTATGAGTACAGGAAGGAGATCACCAGCGGCGTCGGGCGCAACCGCGACACGGCTGGGCGCCTGCTGTTCCTGAACACCGGTCCGGACTTCGCCGAAGCCAGCTACGACACCAACGATGTCTTCGCAGAGCTGAGCATTCCGTTGTTGCGCGACCTGCCGTTTGTCCAGGCGGCCGAGATCAGCGGGGCCTACCGCTATTCCGACTATTCGAACGTCGGCGAGCAGGACACCTACAGCGCCCAGTTCCAGTGGCGCTTCAATGACGAGGTGATGTTCCGGGCGACCACCGCCACGGCCATCCGGGTGCCGAACCTGTCGGAAACCGACGAGCCGCTGGGCCAGACCTTCCAGAACGGCTTCGTCGATCCCTGCAGCGCCACGGTGATCAACAACCTGGCCGACCAGACCATCCGCACCAACCGGATCGCCAACTGCGCCACCCTGGCCGCGGCGGCGGGGCTGAACCTGACGTTTAACAACACCGGCGCCGCCAACTCCTACCTGCCGAACTACGGCTCGGGATCTGTGCCGGGACTGGCGGGTGGCAACCCCTTCCTGCAGCCGGAGACGTCGGAGAGCTTCACCTACGGCTTCGTCTGGTCGCCGGACTATCTCTTGCCGAACCTGACGGTCGTCATGGACTACTATGACATCCGGATCGAGGACGCGATCGCCTCGGTCTCGGCCCAGAACGCGGCGAACCAGTGCGTCAACGGCGATCAAGTGAACACGGGCGCCTGCGCCACCATCACGCGTGATCCTGGCAACTTCCAGGTGACCAGCTTCATCCAGGGGTCGCTGAACTACGCGGCACTGACGGCCAAGGGCGTGGACTTCTCCACCCGCTGGGGCGCCAACGTGTTCCGCTTCTTCGGGCGCGACTGGGGCACGTTCAGCCACTCGATCCGCGGCAACTGGCTGATCGAGCAGCACGACTTCGTCAACATCGTCGATCCGACGGACTCCACGGACTTCGAAGACTCGGTCGGCCTGCCGCGCGTGCGGTTCCTGTCGACGCTGAACTGGTCGCCGACGCCGGACCTGTCGTTCGTCTGGGACTGGGACTGGCAGGCCAGCCAGGAGATCGAGGACGTCGACAACATTGTCGCCAACCTGGATCGCTATGAGGACTTCAGATACCTGGAGACCGGCGACTACTCCCAGCACGACTTCTCCGTCCGCTGGCAGGTGCGTGACGACCTCGTCCTCCGGGCCGGGGTGATCAACGCCTTCGACGCCGATCCGGCGCGCTGGCTGGGCAACACCTCGGCGGACAACTTCGACCTGTTCGGACGGCGGTTCTATCTGAGCTTCAACTTCAAGCCGTTCTGATCGATCATGACGGCGAGGCACCGGGCCTCGCCGTCACGGCCTCGACCGCGAAGCGGAACCGCGGGAGAACCGCCACGTTTGCCCCGAGTCACGTTCCTGTCCCGGAGGTATCCGATGCGTCCTCTCGTCATTCCCGCCCTGATCCTGTCCGCGGCCGCTCTTGCGGCGTGTGGCCAGACCATCGAACAGCGCGCCGCCACCGGCGCGGTCGCAGGTGCCGTGGTCGCCGGCCCTGTGGGCGCCGCAATCGGAGGTGCGGCCGGCACTGCCGTCGGCCAGGCTTCAAAGCCCGATTAAGCCTCGCGGCCCGGTTGGATTCCTGCTGCCGAACCCCATATGATTGGAAAAGAGGCGCGCGTTCCGGGCAACCCGGACCGCGCGCCTTGATTTCGACCCGCGTTTGCGCTTTGCGAACGCCAGCGCGCCCTTGATCAGTGGATCGGGAGCGATGATACCCAGCCAGACCCCGAACAAGGACGACCGACCTCCCGCATGCGAGACCTCAAACAGACCGGCTTCACCGATCGCCTGACCGCCCAGCAGGAGGCCAAGAAGGCGCTCCTGGCCAAGTTCAAGCCCAAGCCGGCCGCCCCCGACCCCGAGTTCGACAAGCTGCAGGAGAAGCGCGCGGCCGAGCGTGAAGAGGCAAAGCGTCGCCTGGAGGCCGAGAAGGCCGAGATTCGTCGTCAGAAGGCCCAGAAGGAAGCCGAGCGTCTGGAGGCCGAGCGCCTGGCGCAGGAAGCCATCGACGCCGAAAAGCGAGCCGCCCGCAAGGAGCGCAAGCAGCTAACCAAGGAAGAGCAGAAGGCGGCACGCGACGCCCGTTATGCCGCCCGCAAGGCTCGCCAGCGCTGATATCGACGCCCAACGAAAAGCCCCGGTCGGATGATCCGCCGGGGCTTTTTCGTGTCTGAAGGCAAGGAGCCGACGACCGGCAAAATCATTTCCCGAGACCGCCGCCTGGGTTCAGGCCGGGAGGGGAAATGGTGGAGCTAAGCGGAGTCGAACCGCTGACCTCTTGAATGCCATTCAAGCGCTCTACCAACTGAGCTATAGCCCCGAACCTTTCGGTCGGATCGCCGGGCGGAAAACCGCCCCCCGGCGAGGCGGCGGAACCTATGTCAGGCGATTTTGCCGATCAAGCCCGCTCGAGGGATTTATTTTCGATCCCCACGAAGGCCGCCGGACCGGGCCCTAAACCCGCTCCGAAATGCCCGACGACCACAAGTCGCCGACAGGCGATGGGCCAACAAACCGGTTCAGTCGTCGTCCTTGCCCGGCTTGACCACGTCCTCGTCGAAGGCGTCGTCGTCCTCGTCCTCGAGGAAGGGCACGGAATCGTCGTCGTCGTCGGCCAGGACGTCGTCGTCATCGTCGCCGGCTTCGCCCATGCCGGGCTCCTCGGTCGGATCGACGGGGGCCTCGTCATCGTCGTCGGGGGTCAGGATGGGCTCGTGGCCCTCCTCGTCGATCTCCGGGGTGACGGTCTCTTCTTCTTCCTCGTCGCCGTCCGTGGACTTGTCGGCGACCTGATCCTCGGCCTCGTCGGCGGCGTAGCCACCCGGACGGCCGCGACGGTTGCGCAGCTTGATGGCCTCTTCAGGGTCGAACTCGGTGGCGCACTTGGGGCAGTGGGCGGGGCGCTTGTTCAGGTCATAGAACTTGGCCTGGCAGTTCGGGCAGACCTGCTTGGCGCCGAGTTTGGGATCAGCCACGGGGCGATGCCTTCAAAATGGGGGCGGGAGAAATCGGGCGCGTCCCTTGCCACCCCTTGGAGCCGCTGTCAAAACCCCGATACGGCTTGGCCTCGAGCGCCGCCGTTCCTCCGTTTGTCGGGAGCCCGAGCGGGTGAGCCACGCCCCCCATCTGACCGCGCTGCCGTCCTCCGGCCTGAAGGGCGTCGTGCGGGCGCCGGGCGACAAGTCGATGTCGCACCGGGCCATGATCCTGGGTGGCATGGCGCGAGGCGTCACCGAGGTCGAAAGCCTGCTGGAAGGCGACGACGTCCTGGCCACCGCGCGAGCGGTCGAGGCCTTCGGCGCGACTGTCGAGCGCCTGGGTGAAGGGCGCTGGCGGGTGATCGGTCGTGGCGAGCTGGCGTCGCCGGCCGAGGTCATCGACTGCGGCAACGCCGGTACCGGCGCGCGGCTGCTGATGGGAGCGGCAGCGGGATACGATTTGACGGCGACGTTCGACGGCGACGCTTCGCTGAGGAAGCGGCCGATGGGCCGAGTGACGGATCACCTGGAGCGGATGAGCGCGCGGTTTGACTGGAGCGGGGCCAAGGGGCTTCTTCCCGCGACCCTGAAAGGCGGCCGACTGAGCGCGATCGATCACGTTCAGACCGTCGCCTCGGCCCAGGTGAAGTCGGCGATCCTGCTGGCGGGGCTCAACGCCGAGGGCGTGACGTCGGTGACCGAACCGGAGAAGAGCCGGGATCACACCGAGCGGATGCTGCGCGCCTTCGGGGCCGAGGTGGATGTCGAAGAGGCCGCGGACGGCTGGGTCATCATGCTGAGGGGCGGGCAGCCGTTGACGGGGACGTCGGTCGCGGTGCCGGGCGATCCGTCGTCGGCGGCCTTTCCGTTGGCGGCCGGGCTGATCGTTCCGGGGTCGGAGGTGACGGTCGAGGGCGTGATGCTGAACCCGCTGCGAACCGGCCTGTTCGACACTTGGCGCGAGATGGGAGGCGACCTGACCATCTCGAACCGGCGCACTTCCGGCGGCGAGGAGGTCGGCGACATCACCGCGCGGCATTCCGCCCTGAAGGGCGTGGTGGTGCCGCAAGCCCGCGCCGCCTCCATGATCGACGAATATCCGATCCTGGCCGCCACGGCCGCCTTCGCCGAGGGGGAGACGGTGATGCGCGGCGTCGGCGAGATGCGGGTCAAGGAAAGCGATCGCATCCGCCTGATGGTCGATGGTCTGCGCGCCTGCGGCGTGGCCGTGGAGGAGGAGCCCGAGGGCTTCATCGTCGCCGGCGGCGCGGTGCCGGGAGGGGCGATGGTGCACACCGCGCACGATCACCGCATCGCCATGAGCCACCAAGTGCTGGGACTGGCGGCGCAGGCTGCGGTGACCGTGGACGAGCCCGAGATGATCGCAACGAGCTTTCCGGGGTTCGTGGAGATGATGCGCGGCCTCGGCGGGGATATCTCATGATCCGGCTCCAGGGCGTCAGGGTCTGGCGGCCGGAGTGGGGCGACCCCAACGGCGTCCTCCTGGCCGGCGTCGCGACCGTGCTTTTCGGCGCGGGCTTCTTCCGGGTGTGGGACACAGGACGTGTCGGCTGGCCCGACGACGCCTTCTTTGCCGACAGGCTGGACGACCCGGTGAAGTTTTATGTCATCCTGGTCGCCATCGGACTGGCGGGACTTGTCGCACTGGCCATCGTCGTTTCCCTCGCGTGGGACCTTGTCGCCCGTTGGCGCCGTGATAGCGGTGGGACGTCATGACCCGCCCTCTCGTCATCGCCGTCGATGGGCCTGCCGCCTCGGGCAAGGGAACGATCGCGTCGCGGCTCGCGGGCCATTACGGCCTGCCGTTCCTGGATACGGGCCTGCTGTATCGCGCCGTCGGCGTCGATCTGCTGAGCGGCGGGCGCGACTTGTCCGACGCGCGGGCGGCGGAAGAGGCTGCGCGGGCTCTGACACCCGAACGGCTGTCCAACCCGGAGACCCTGACCACCGGCGACGCCGGCGAGGCGGCCAGCCGGGTGGCGGGCATCCCCGGCGTGCGGGCGGCGTTGCTGGAGCTGCAACAGGCCTTCGCGCGCCAGCCGGGCGGCGCCGTGCTGGACGGGCGCGACATCGGCACGGTGATCGCGCCGGACGCCCCGGCCAAGCTGTTCGTCACCGCCTCGCCCGCGGTGCGCGCGCGGCGTCGCTGGCAGCAACTCAACGAGCGCGGCGACGTCATCACCTACGAGGCCATGCTGGCCGACATCCTGCGCCGCGACGAGCGTGACGCCGGCCGCGGGGCCGCGCCGATGGTGCAGGCCCCGGACGCGGTCTTGCTCGACACCACCGAGATGGATATAGAGGCCGCCTTCGATGCGGCCCGCCGTATCGTCGAGGCGGCGCGCGCTCGATAAGAGCCAATCCAACGCACCCAACCTCGGCTTCCGCGGGCGTTCTGGCTCATCCGCCTCGCCTCGGCCCGTCTACCCAAAGCCATCCCAACCTCGCGCAGGGCCGAACGGTCGTGCGCCTTCAGCCTTTCCTCCAACCCCAGAGTTTCATGACCGACACCCTTTCCCCCTCGCGCGACGATTTCGCCGCGCTTCTCGACCAGAGCCTCGGCGGCCGCGATCTCGGCGAAGGCCAGGTCGTCCACGGCCGCGTGGTCGGCGTCGAGAAGGACATCATCATCATCGACGTCGGTCTGAAGACCGAAGGCCGCATCCCGGCCCGCGAGTTCGGCATCGGCGAAGGTGCCGTGATCCCCAAGGTCGGCGATGACGTCGAGGTCTATCTGGAGCGCGTCGAGAACGCCCTGGGTGAAGCGGTCATCAGCCGCGACAAGGCCCGCCGCGAGGAAGCCTGGACCCGTCTGGAAGTCGTGTTCGCCGACGGCCAGCCGGTCAACGGCGTGATCGTGGGCCGCGTGAAGGGCGGCTTCACCGTCGACCTGGGCGGCGCCTCGGCCTTCCTGCCGGGCTCGCAGGTGGACATCCGTCCGGTCCGCGACGTCGGCCCGCTGATGGGCAAGGAACAGCCCTTCGCCATCCTGAAGATGGACCGTCCGCGCGGCAACATCGTCGTCTCGCGTCGCGCCATCCTGGAAGAGGCTCGCGCCGAACAGCGCACCGAACTGGTCGGCCAGCTGCAGGAAGGCGAAGTCCGCGACGGCGTCGTCAAGAACATCACCGACTACGGCGCGTTCGTGGACCTGGGCGGCATCGACGGCCTGCTGCACGTCACCGACATGAGCTGGAAGCGCGTCTCGCACCCGAGCCAGGTCCTGGCCGTGGGCGACACCGTCAAGGTGCAGATCGTCAAGATCAACCCGGACACCCAGCGCATCAGCCTGGGCATGAAGCAGCTGCAGTCCGACCCGTGGGACGGCGTCGAAGCCAAGTACCCGCCGGGGGCCAAGTACACGGGCCGCATCACCAACATCACCGACTACGGCGCCTTCGTGGAGCTGGAAGCCGGGGTCGAGGGCCTAGTCCACGTCTCCGAAATGTCCTGGACCAAGAAGAACGTCCATCCGGGCAAGATCGTCTCCACCTCGCAGGAAGTGGACGTGGTCGTGCTGGACGTCGACGCCTCCAAGCGCCGCATCTCGCTGGGCCTGAAGCAGGCCCAGGACAATCCGTGGGACGCCTTCGTGGCCGCCCATCCGATCGGCTCGACCGTCGAGGGCGAGGTCAAGAACGCCACCGAGTTCGGCCTGTTCATCGGCCTGGACAACGACATCGACGGCATGGTCCACCTGTCGGACCTGGACTGGAACGTCTCGGGCGAGGAAGCCATTCAGCGCTATCGCAAGGGCGAGATGGTCAAGGCCAAGGTGCTGGACGTTGACGTCGAGAAGGAACGCGTCTCGCTCGGCATCAAGCAGCTGGGCGGCGATCCGATCGGCGAGGGCGACACCTACAAGAAGGGCCAGATCGTCACCGTGACCGTGACGGCCATCGAGAGCGGCGGCGTCGAGGTCAAGTTCGGCGACGATACGGCTCCGGTCACCAGCTTCATCCGCAAGTCGGACCTGTCGCGCGACCGCAACGAGCAGCGCACCGAGCGCTTCTCGGTCGGCGACCGCGTCGACGCCATGATCACCACCGTGGACAAGGCCTCGCGCCGCATCTCGGTGTCGATCAAGGCGCTTGAGATGAAGGACGAGCAGGAGGCCATCGAGCAGTTCGGCTCGTCGGACTCGGGCGCGTCGCTGGGCGACATCCTGGGCGCGGCGCTGCGTGAGAAGGCCGGCAAGGAGTGATCCCCGCGGCTTGATCCTTTCAAGCCACTGATCCGGTGACGGGCCTTGGGGCGGTCGGAGCAATCCGGCCGCCCTTTGTGTTTGGGTCCAGATTCCGTATGCGGTTTTGGCTGATTAACGCATTTTCCCCGCATGTAAGCGCCGATCAGGCCTTTTTCGCCCGGCGAGCGAAGGCTAGGGTGGCCTTGCAACCCGGTTGAAGTTGCACCCGTATTTGCTCGTTGGAGCGGGAAGGGCGGGGGCCTGAATGATCAAATCCGAGCTGATCGAGAAGTTGGCAGCCGAGAATACCCACCTGACTCAGGCCGAGGTCGAGCGGGTTGTGAACGTCGTCCTGGGCCGCATGACGGAGGCCATGAGCGAGGGCGGCCGGGTCGAGCTGCGCGGATTCGGGGCCTTTTCGGTGCGGTCACGGCCGGCGCGGGTGGGGCGCAATCCGCGCACCGGAGAGACCGTCGACGTACCGGCGAAATCCGTGCCCTTCTTCAAGAGCGGCAAGGAGCTGCGCGAGCGGCTGAACGCGGGCGGCGACGCCTGATGAGCCTCTTTTCGGAATTCAAGGAATTCGCAGCACGCGGCAACGTCGTCGATCTGGCGGTTGGCGTGATCATCGGCGCTGCCTTCGGCAAGATCGTCACCAGCCTGGTCGAACAGGTTGTGATGCCGCCCATTGGCCTGGTGCTGGGCAGGGTGGATTTCTCGAATCTGAGGTGGGTTCTGGCACCTGAGGACCCGGCGACGGATGCGGTCGAGGAAGTCGCCATCCAGTACGGCGCCTTCATCAACACCGTGATCCAGTTCTTGATTGTGGCCTTCGTGGTGTTCCTGATGGTCAAGGCGATCAACAATCTGCGCCGTACCGAAGCGGCCAAGCCGGACCCGGCACCCGCCATCCCGACGCCGAGCGAAGCCCTGCTGGCAGAAATCCGCGACGAGCTGAAAGCGCGGCCGAAGGTCTAGGCAGCGCGTTCCGAAACCGCCGCATCGAGCGGCACTGGCCTCAGGCACATCTGATAGTCGCCATCGAAGGGGGTCGGGGTCCAGCTCTCCGAGCCCTCCACGCCAGGTTGGAAGTGGACATGGCAGTGACCCCAGCCGCCCTCTCGCCTCGCTGAGGCCGCCAGCGGACCCAACTGGCGCAGCAGGACCTCGTTGACGACCTGAATGCGGACTTTGGTGGCACCGAGCGCGCGGGCATTCGTCAGAAGGGCCTGAGCCAAAGCGGGTACGGCCCTGGGCTCGTCGCGGAAGGCGACAAGATCGAGAATCTCCAGCACCGGGGGCTCGATGACATTGGCCTTGGCCATCATGGCCATCGCATAGCCGGTGATGGCATCGCCTCGGTTGAAGGCGAGCACCAGCGGTTCGATTGTACGATCGGGGTCGGACAAGCGCCAACGTATGGCCGCCGGACTACGTTCGGCGATGATGCGACCCTCGGATCTGAGCGCGTTCCAGAAGTCGCCGAACTGGGAGCGGTCGTTGAGGTCCGAGAGAACGGCGACGCCTGCGGGCAGAACCAGCGGTCCGTGATCCATGAGACGGCGGTTGAGAAAGCGTTCGTGTCGCAGATCGACGAGTTGGGGCGCGCGACGGTCCACCTCGCGCCACAGTCGTCCGGCGGCGCATGTGACGGTGTCCAGCCGCCAGGCCAGCTTCAGGGCATGGGTGCGCGTGGGCCAGGGGTTCAGGCCATGGCGTGGGAACAGCGGACTGGACTTTGGATTAGCGTTGAAGGTGTAGCGGGCGAACATTCCGGGCTGTTCGGCGAAAGCCCGCAGCAACATGCGGCTGTGGCCCCGCGCCGGTGGCTGGACCACGATGGAGTAGCCGCTGGCTCCGTAGAGCGCGTCATCGCCGCGCCAGAACCTCTGGACGAGGTTTCCGGTGTAGCCGCGCGGCTCGCCTGTCTCGTCAATCAGTAGCCAGCCGGCCGGCGCCTCGGCCTCAATCCGCGCGGTGTGATTGAGCAGCCAGCGCCAGCCCGCGTCAGAGCGGCGCGGCCAGCCGACCGAGGCATGCAGGGCGTTGAGCGCCGGGGCGTCCCGATCCTGCACAGGTCTGAGCGAAAACGGCATGGCGGCGTTCCTGAACGGGACGAATCACCCCCCTTCGGAAGGTCCCCGTGCAGCAGGCGGGCCAGTTCTGCATTTTCCGGCTGTATTGCCGCGACTGCCGCGACCGCCCGGCGGGATCAGGGTTTGCGGAACAGGTACAGGCCGAAACCGAGGTATGGGCGGCCGAAATCGAAGGTGGCCTTGATCTGGTCGGCTCGCAACTTCAGCGCGTCCCATCCCTCGACGCCCGGGTTCGCGTCCAGCCATGCGCGGACGCGACGGTCGGCGGCACCGAAGAAGTCGTCCCAGACGTCCTGGGGCGAGATCTCGGCGGAGACGCACTCCATCCCGGCCGCCTTGGCGGCGACCTTCCAACCCTCGTCGGTGGCGTAGATGCCGGACAGGCCGACGACCTGGCGCAGAGGCGCGGGCGCGTCGGCGATCCAGGTGAGATCGCCCCACAGGACGTAGCCGGGGCTGGCGAGCCGCGAGGCCAGAGTCTGGAACAGGCCGGCCGGCGTCGTCACCTCCGGCCCGCCGATGCGGGTCGAGCCCATCGCCACCATCATGTCGGCAGGCGCGAGGAAGTCGAGGATCTGGGGCGCCATGCCGCGCACGGGGGTGAGGCGATCCTGCAACCCTTCAGCCCGCACGCGCTCGCCGATGTGGGAGACCATGACCGGGTCTCGCTCGATGGCGTGGACGTGGTAGCCGAACCGCCGGGCGAGCGCCGCCGAAACGCCGCCTGTCCCGGCCCCGATATCGAGCACCTTGGCGCCCGCGGGCAGGCCGCTGCGTTCGGCCGCCGCCAGCACCGCCTCGATGGTGACCGGGTTGGCGACCTCAAGGCCGACATAGGCGATGTGGTGGTAATCGGGAGCCATGCTCCGCTTGTAGCGAGCGCCCACAGAGCTGCATCGAGAAAGTGCTTTACATCGCAAAGCAAAGGGGGCATGGAAGGGGTATCAGAGGCGCGTCTGATGGTGGCGGCGCGCAAACCTTCAGGGGCCGTTCCAATGAACGACACACGAGACGAAATGACTGACATCGCCTGGCTGAGAGGCCTGGCCGAAGAGGGTGCCAAGGCCCCGATCAAGGGGGCCTCTATTCTGTTCGCGGCGGGCCTGATCTTCGGAACGGCGAGCGTGGTTCACTGGCTGATTGCATCGGATGTCGTGACCGTCGCGCCTGCAGCCTACGGCGCGATGTGGGGCGTGACCGCCCTGGTGTTTCTGGCGACGCTGGTCGTCCTGATCGGGCGACTGAAGCGCGAGGGCGGGGTCGAGACGGCCGCCAACCGGGCCTTCGGCGTCGTCTGGACCGCGCTGGGATGGGGCATCTTCAGCCTCTTCCTGTCGCTGATCGGCGGCGATCTGGCGCGCGGGGGCCAGTCGGACCTGGCGGAGTGGTCGCTGATCATCCCCTCGATCATCATGGCCTTCTACGGCGTAGGCTGGGCGGTGTCGGCGACGATGACGCGGTCGAAGTCGCTGTGGACCCTGGCGCTGGCGTCCTTCGCGGCCGCGCCCGTGCTGGCGGTGCTGTCGGGCACCAGCTGGCAATATCTGGCCTATGCGGGGGCGCTGTACGGCCTGATGGCCCTGCCGGGCTTTCTGATCATGCGGTCGGCGAAGGCCTGAAGATGCCGGACGATTTCGACATCGGTCGCATCGACGACGTGATCCACGGGCGGATGCGGCTGGGCATCATGGCGACCCTGTCGGGCGTCGAGAGCGCGGACTTCGCCACGCTGAAGGCCCGGCTTCAGGCGACCGACGGCAATCTGTCGGTACACCTGCGAAAGCTGGAAGAGGCGGGCTTCGTCACCGTGACCAAGCGCTTCGTGGGGCGAAAGCCCCTGACCGAGGCCTCGATGACGGACGCGGGCAGAAAGGCCTTCGTCGCCTACCTGGACGCCATGGCGGGACTGGTCCAGCCGCGCTGATCGGTCCCCCTCGCCCGGCGTCCGCGCCGCCCCTATAGGGAGGGAATGGCCAGCCGCATCCACGCCTTCGACGCGCTCGACAACTTTCGGGACTATGGCGACTACGCCACAGCGGCGGGTGGCCATGTGCGGCCCGGCAGGCTGTATCGCTCGGCGCACCATGCGGGAGTCAGCGAGGCGGACCTGGAGCGGCTGGCGGCGATCGATTTCGGTGTGGTGATCGACCTGCGTCGGCCCGTCGAGCGCCGTCGCCAGCCTTCGAAACGACCGGCCAACTTCACCGGCGTGGTGATCGATAGCGATCTGGACGAGGTCGGCGAGGCGCCACACATCACCTTTCTGAAGACCGCCGACCTGACGCCGGAGAGTGGCCGGCGGTTCATGACGGTGACCTATCGCGAGCTGCCGTTCGCGCCGGCGCATCTGGACCTGTTCTCGCGCTACTTCCACGCCCTGGCCGACAGCGACAGGCCGGTGCTGATCCACTGCGCGGCGGGCAAGGACCGTACAGGCATGCTGGCGGCCCTGACACATCATCTGCTCGGCGTGTCCGAGGACGACCTGATGGAGGACTACCTCCTGACCAACACGGCGGTCGATTTGGAGGCGCGGGCTCCCGGCATCGCCGAGCAGTTGAAGGCCTTCACCGGGCGGACGGCGTCGCACGACGCGGTCGTGGCCTTCATGGGTGTCGAGGCGGCCTATCTGCACGCGGCGATCGAGGCGATGACCGAGCGGCACGGGTCGATCGAAGGCTATCTGAAACAGGCGCTGGGCGTCGACGCGGGGCTGCGCGACCGGATCGCGGAGCGGCTTTCGGCGTGAGCGGCGGGGCGCAGACGCCTTTGCCGTGGGTCGAGCCTCTGGAGGTCGCGGCGGGGCTGAGGGATCAGGATGGTCTGTTGTGTCTGTTGTCGGACGGTGGACCGGCCGGCCGGTACTCCTTCGTCGCGGCGGCCCCAGAGGATGTGCGGATCGGCTCGCTCGGGCCCGAAGGTCTGGCTGAAGCTCTTGTCGATCTCGCCGATGGTCATCGGGTCGCGCTGGTCGCCTACGACTGGGGAGCGCGTCCGGCGACGGGTCTGCGTGAGACGGTCTGGCCAGACCTGATCGCGGCCCGGTATCCGACGATCCTCGTCTTCGACCATGTCGAGCGCAGAGTCGTTTCTGTCGGCAACGCAGAGGTGGCTGAAGCCTGGCTCAAGGCCGCGCGATCCGTGTCCGCGTCAGAGCCGCCCGCCGAGACCTGGGCGACAGACGGCGGCGGAGCGGCCTACACAGCGGCTGTCGCCGATGTGGTGACGCGCATCGGTCAGGGCGAGTTGTTCCAGGCCAATATCGCGCGGGGCTGGTCCGGTGTGTTGAGGCCGGACGCGGATCCGTTTGACCTGTTCGTCCGGCTGGCGGCCGGTGCCGCGCCCTATGGTGCCTACTGGTGTGTGGGCGAGCGGGCGCTGGTGTCGAACTCGCCCGAGCTGTTCCTGACCTTCGATCCGGAAAGTCGCCGGATCGAGACCCGACCGATCAAGGGGACCCGGCCCCGGTCCGCCGACCCGGCCGAGGATGCCGCCCGCGCCGCCGAACTGATCGCCAGCGAGAAGGACCGGGCCGAGAATCTGATGATCGTCGACCTGATGAGGAACGATTTGGCTCGTGTCTCCGAAGTTGGCAGCGTCGTGGTCGAGCGGCTGTTCGAGCTGGAGAGCTTCGTCACCGTGCATCATCTGGTGTCGACCGTGACGGGTCGGGCGCGCGAGGGCGTGGGAGCGGGCGACATCCTGCAGGCGGCCTTTCCGCCGGGCTCGATCACCGGCGCGCCAAAGCATCAGGCCATGAAGGTGATCGCCGACCATGAACCGGCGCGCGGGCCGTGGTGCGGAAGTCTGATCCACATCGGTGACGCTGGCCGGATGACGGCCTCGGTGTTGATCCGGACGGTTGCGCTCTGGCGCGGTGACGGTCGCTGGAGGTTCCGGACCCAGGCGGGCGCGGGAATCACGGCTGGCAGCGGTCCACAGGAGGAACTGGCGGAGACCGAGGCCAAGATCGCCGCCATCCGGCGTGCCCTGATCGGCTAGCAGTCCGTGCAGGGGATGCGGTCGGTCAGACGCGGCCGCAGATAGTGGCGGCCGCCGAAGTTGGTCACACCGGGCAGCAGGCGTCCGATAGGCGAGTCATAGACATACTGGCTCTCGCCCATGATGATGGTCTCGCCATTGGCGATCAGGCCCGCAGGGACCGTCTGCACCCCAGACAGGGCCGTCATGCCACGACCCCGGCTCCAGTCGACCCGGGCGATGCCGTCGGTCCCGCGCGTGATGCTGGTCACGCGCAGCTGCAGCGGGGCTTCCGGGAAGGGGCGCATGATCAGCGATCCGACATCCATCACGGCGTCGATCTCGGCCCGTGTGGTGGTCGGGGCGCGCGCCACCATGTCGGCGACCTGTGACGTCGTATGCTGGGCACGTTTCTGGGCCATGTAGGCCTGACAGAACTCGGCGAGGCCGAAGTAGCAGGCGATGAGGGGCGGAACCACGAGAGCGAATTCCACCGCCGCCACCCCGCGCGCATCGCGCAGGAACCGGGCGCAGAAGGCCATCGCCGCATGGCGAGGCCGGATCATCAGAAGGGCTCGTTGCGAAAGGCGGTGGTGACCTGGATCACCGCATCGCCCGAATCCAGACGGGTCAGAGCGCGCGAGAGCATCGGTGTGAAGACGCGCTGCTGGTACCAGACGCGGACCAGCATAAGGTCGCCCGCGTCGCCAGGGTCGAAGTCGGTCTGGTCGGGGTCGAACTCACCGTCGACGATCGGATCGGGCGGGTTGGGGTCGCGGAACTGGGGAATGGGACGAACGTCAATCACGGCCCGCTCGCCACAATCGCCCTCGAAGACGCTCATGTTCTCGCACATGGCCGCCCGGAACTGGGCGGGCGAAATGCCCCCGGCTTGGGCCTGGCCGGTGCGCACGAGGCGGGTCGCCTGCTGCACGGCGGCCTCCAGCGTTGAGTCGACCAGAAAGATGATGCCGAGCTCGAGCACCGCGAAGATCACGAAGAAGAACGGCAGGGCGACGATGGCGAACTCGACCGCCGCGGCACCTTCGCGGCGCCGACGACGGCGGATCAGATCCAACAGGCGAGGACGCCGGGTCATGTCTGCGGTGGTCCGGATCAGGGCGTGGGCGCGTTGGTCGCGCCGGTGTTGCGCACCGACGGGGCGCACGAGGCGGCGCAGGCCATCTCGGTCGCCTGGGCTCCGCGCCAGACGCGGACCGAGCCGGTCGAGCCGCCGGTGACGACGACCTCGCCCTGATAGAGAGTGCGGCCGAGCGCATCGACCGCGACCACCTCGGTGACGCCGTATCCCTTGCCCGTGACGAACAGGGTGCTGGCGTCGACCACGGTCACATCGGCGATCTCGGGATTGCCGACGATGACGGACGCGGCGGCTCCGCGCAGGCTGATGCGGCTGGAGCGATCGATCTCGACGTTGAGGGACTGGGCCTGGGCGACGCCGGCCGCGCTCAGAAGCGCGGCGGCGGCCAGGGCCGACAGGGTTCGGGCGGGAAATCCGGCCATGGGCGAGTCCTTGGGTTCTTCACGCAGGCGCGCGAGGCGAGCCCGGAGGATCGACTGGAAACCTCTACAAATCCTGAAACCCGGTTACGCCGACAACAGGTCGCTAACCACGGTTAACGACAGGTCAATAAGCGAAGACCTAAATACTTGCAGAAGGCCGCGCGATATTGCCGCCCGTGCTGGCTTTCGACGGCAGCCACTGGATTACGTTTGAAGTTTTCAAGGTGAATATCGCAGTAACCATGCCCTCTGACGCAGCCTTAACCGATACGGGTGCATGGTCACCCTGCGTTTGGGGGACAAGCGGGCGACCGGAGCCTCCCAGCCATCGTTGCTCGCTTAGCCAAGTTTTACCTGAGAGGAAGTCACATGACCCAGTTCATCAAGAAGTTCGTCAAGGACGAGTCGGGCGCCACCGCCATTGAGTACGGCCTGATCGCCGCCCTCATCGCGGTCCTGATCATCACCGCCGTCGGCCTGGTCGGCACGCGCCTCGAGGCCGTGTTCAACGCCATCGCCGGCGCCCTGCAAATCTAAGCAGAAGCGTCAGTCTTGAAGCCGGGGGCCGGAGCGGAAACGCTCCGGCCCTTTGCATTTTTGGCGCGCTGACGCTCGGCTCGCGGAGCCTCTGCCTGAGCGCGGGATTCGGCGAACCTGCCCTTAACGGTCGGTGTGGCAGAGGGATGGCATGGAACTGCTGACCTCGCTGCTTCTCGCTCCGCTTCCGGTCCTCGTCGTGATCGCGGCCCTGACCGATCTGACGCAGATGAAGATCCCGAACTGGATCTCGGCCTCGCTGATCGTGACCTTCTTCCCGGCCGCCTTCGCGACGGGCCTGAGCCCGGTCGAAGTGGCCATGCATCTGGCGGTCGGCCTGCTGGTGCTGGTCACAGGCGTGGCCCTGTTCGCCTTGCGCATCGTCGGGGGCGGAGACGCCAAGCTGATGGCGGCGGCGGGGCTCTGGCTGGGAACAGCCGCGCTCACGCCCTTCCTGATCTGGACGGCGATCCTCGGCGGCGTGTTCAGTCTGGTGCTGATCGTGGGGCGCAGCCTGGCCCAGCCCTACATGGCCGGCGCTCCCTCCTGGGTCTCGACCCTGTTCCGGCCCAAGGGAGACATCCCGTACGGCGTCGCCATCTGTGGCGGGGTGCTGCTGGCCTATCCGTCGAGCGCCCTGATCGCGCAGGCATTTGGTAGCTGACCGCGCTCTAGCAGTGAGGCTCCGCCAGCCGAGCGGTAGCGCCAGTATCCGGCTTAGGTCGGCGTTAACCCGCGCCCGGCATGGTCGTTAACGGTAGACCCCGCATGCCTTGAGTCGCGTGCGTCCGGTCGCGCCGGAGACCGTTTGATGAAGCCCGCACGCATCGCCGTCATCTGTATCGCCGCCGTCTCGGCCATCGGCCTGGCGCTCGTGGTGCGCGCCATGGGGTCGTCGTCCGGCGAGGCCGTCGCCACCGCATCCGCCGAACCCGCGGCGCCCATGGCCAAGGTGCTGGTCGCGGCCCGCGATCTCGCGCCCGGCCAGAGGCTGACCGACGCCGATCTGGAGTGGAAGGACTGGCCCGCCGGAGAGGTCAACCCGGCCTTCATCACCGACGGCTCGGTGCCCGTGCCCCAGCCCGCCGCCGAAGCGGACGCTGAAGAAAAGGCTGGAGACGACGAGCCGGAAGACGAGGGTGCGGTCGCCCGCGTCACTCGCGCCGCCACGGAGTTGGCCACCGGCGGGGCCGAGGCCGACTACTACGGCTCGGTCGTGCGTGAACCCATTCTGGCCGGTGAGCCCATCGTCGCGCGCAAGATCGTTCGCGCCGGCGACAGTGGCTACATGGCCGCCTATCTGGAACCGGGCATGCGGGCCATGTCGATCGGAGTCTCGGTCGAGACCGCAGCCGGCGGCTTCATCCTGCCGGGAGACCGGGTCGACGTCCTGGTGACCGTCGAACTGCAGGACACCGGCGGCGAGGGCGGCGGCCAGACCCGCTATGCCTCCTCAACCGTGCTGCAGAACGTCAAGGTCCTGGCCGTCGACCAGTCGACCCGCGCCGAGGACGATCAGCAGGCCGTCGTGGGTGCCACTGCGACCCTGGAAGTCGCACCCGTCGACGCCGAGGCCCTGGCGTTGGCCAAGGCGGCAGGGACCCTGTCGCTGGTCCTGCGCTCCTATGCCGATACCGCCGGTCCGTCCGGTCGGGTCCAGCCCCTGCCTCGCGCTCGCTCCGCCACGCCGGAGACTCGGACCGTCACGGTTCACCGGGCCGGCGAAACCGAAACGGTGACCGTCCAATGAGGACGCCCATGACCCCTTCGATGAAGCCTCTGGTCGCCCTGACCTGCGCCATCCTGACGGCGGCGGCGCCGATCGCGACGCCGGCGTTGGCCCAGAGCTATGGCGCCAGCCAGACGGTGGCGGCGGGATCCGGCCCGCGCCTGATCAACCTGCCGCGCGGCACCTCCTTCGCTGTCGACCTGCCCGCCGATGCGCGCGATGTGATCGTGTCCAACCCGGCGGTCGCCGAGGCCAATGTCCATTCGCCGCGCCGTATCACCGTCATCGGAATTGCGCCGGGAGAGACCGACGCGGTGTTCCTGGATGCCGCAGGACGGTCGATCCTGACGCTGCGGGTCCGCGTGGATGCGGGCGTATCGGCACTTCAGGACACGCTGAGCCGCGTCGCGCCGGGATCCCAGGTCCGGGCCGAAGCGGTCAACGACAGCATCATCCTGACCGGCATGGTCACCAGCGCTGCGGAATCCGAGCGTATCGCCCAGGTGGCTCGCGCGTTCGTCTCCGCGCCGGAAAAGGTCCTGAACCTGACGACCATCGCGGCGTCCGACCAGGTTACCTTGCGGGTCCGCATCGTCGAGGTGCAGAGAAACGCCATCAAGCAGCTGGGCCTGTCGTCGGACGTGGTGTTCAACAACGGGCTGCAGTCGGTCGGTTTTGGCCGGGACAACACCTACAGCGTCAACGGTTCAGCCCTGGGCGGCTCCGGTGCCTGCTACAACGAGAACCGTGGAATCGCCACGGACTACAACTCGACGACGACCAACGGCAACACGACCACGTCGAGCTCAAGCCTGGGCAACACCGTCACCGGCGTGACGACGACCGAGACGGGGACCACCATCACCACGCTGGATGGTCGTCGGATATCGTTCTCGTCGGCCAATCCCGGCTCGGTGACCGTGACCGACTTCAACGGCAACACCACGACCCTGACCGGCACCACCATCACCGAGCCGGCGAGCTTCAACCTCGAAACCATCTCGGGCACCAACGCGGTCAACAACTTCGTCAACACGGTCACGTCGCTGCTGCAGACCCAGTCCGGCAATGCCCTGTCGAACGTGGTCGAGAACGTGGTGTCCAGCGCCTATCGCGCGGTGACAGGAACCAACGCCAGCGCCTGCTTGCAGGCGTTCGAACGGGTCGGCCTGGTCCGCACCCTGGCCGAGCCCAATCTGACCAGCGTGAACGGCGAGAGCGCCAGCTTCCTGGCCGGCGGCGAATATCCCGTTCCGACCGGTCGCGACCGCGACGGCAACGTCACCATCGAGTTCAAGCCCTACGGCGTCAGCCTGGCCTTCCGGCCGGTGGTGCTGTCCGAGGGCCGCATCAATCTGCAGATCTCCGCCGAGGTGTCGGAGCTGACCCAGACGGGCGGCATCACGCTCGGCGCGGGCACGACCGGGGCCCTGGCCATCGCGGGCCTGAATGTGCGCCGTGTTCAGAACACGGTCGAAATCCCGTCCGGCGGCTCCATGATGATCGCAGGCCTCCTCCAGGAAACCAGCCGTCAGGCCATCGACAGCCTGCCCGGGCTGGGCGGCCTGCCGGTGCTGGGCCAGCTATTCCGCTCGCGGGACTATCTGTCGGGTGAAACCGAGCTGGTCGTGATGGTTGAGCCCTTCATCGTCAATCCGACGTCCCCGGCCCTGATGCAGACGCCCGCCGACGGACTGCGGATCGCCAACGACGCCCAGACCATCTTCTTCGGCCAGCTGAACCAGGCCTATGGCTCGCCGGCGCCGGGCGCGTCGACCGCGCCCGCCTGGTCCGGTCCGGTCGGCTATGTGATCGAGTGAGCGCCATGATGATCCGTACTATGACACTCGTCGCTGTGTCCGCCCTGGCGCTCTCGGCCTGCATGGGCCTGCCCGCTGAGGGAACCGGCCCGCAGCCGCTGACGCCGACCTCGCGCTACGCCCTGGCCGTCGAGCCGGGCGTGGAACGGATCGCGCTGGCGGTCCATGAGACGGGACCGTCCGCCAACCAGAGCCGGGCGCTGCAGGACTTCGCCTATCGCTTCTCGGCCGAGGGCGCGCCCGTGCTGCGGGTCGAGGCGCCGTCCGGCGACGATCCCGTGTCGAGCGAGATGGCCTGGAGCGTCCGCAATGCGCTGGAAGGCTTGGGCGTCCCCGGCCACCAGGTGCAGGTCGTGACCTATGTCGCGCCCGATCCCCGCGCGCCGGTGCTCGTCGGCTTCGACACGGTGCGCGCGGCCATCCCGCGCTGCGGGACGACCTGGACCAATCTGGCGCGGACGGGCTCGAACGCCGGAAGCGCCAACTTCGGCTGCGCCGTGAACGCCAACCTGGCGGCCCAGATCGCCAATCCGCGCGACATCGTGACGCCGCGCGCCATGACCCCGCCCGACGCCGGTCGACGCGCGGTCGTACTGGATCGCTACCGCCGTGGAGAACAGACGGCGGCTGTCATCGAAACCCTGCTCGAGAACGGACAGGTTTCGGATGCTGTGGACTGACGGTCGATGACCAATGCGTTCGCCTCGCGCCCTTATGATTCCCTAGACGACGAGTTCGACGCCGAACTTGACGTCATGCCCCAGGCCGCTCCGCCGTTAGAAGCCGGGGATATCAATCCGCGCGAGCCGCTGCAGTTCACGGCTCCCGGCGGACATGATCCGAACGCGCCTCTCGCGCCGGGCGGCGCCGTGGTGGCCCATCCCGCCGGTCTGCCGGTGACGCAGGGCGGCCTGCCCGCCGGCGCCGGTTACAACCCCGTTGGCGACCTGGTCGCGGGCGCGTCCGCCGCCATCCAGCCGCACGCCCTGTCTGCGGGGCTGCAGAACGAAGTCACCATCCCGCGCATCGCGATCCACGTCTTCGCTGAGCGTCAGGACACGCTGGCGGCGTCGGAACGGGCCGGTCAGGATCGTCGCATGGCGCGCGCCACGACCCAGATTCGCGTGGGCGGCATCCCGGCCGCCGTCGATGCCTATAATCAGGAGCCGACGCCGCCCCTGATCATCGTCGAATGCATGCAGGACCCCGGCGCCCTGCTGTGGCAGGTGGATCGCCTGGCCGAGGTCTGCGACGCGGGCACCAAGGTCATCGTCATCGGCGCGACCAACGACATCATCCTGTTCCGGGAACTGATGAAGCGCGGCGTCAGCGAATATCTGGTCGCGCCGATCCAGCCGCTGCAGCTGATCGCTGCGATCGGGGGGTTGTTCTCGGATCCCGCCCAGCCCTTCGTCGGCCGCTCCATCGCCTTCGTCGGGGCGCGCGGAGGCTCGGGCGCGTCGTCGGTGGCGCACAACACCGCCTATGCGATGTCCGAGAAGATCGGCGCCAACACCGTGATCGTCGACTATGACCTGCCGTTCGGCACGGCGGGGCTGGATTTCAATCAGGACCCGCTGAACGGCGTGGCTGACGCGCTGGGCCAGCCGGATCGTCTGGACCCGGTGCTGCTGGACCGGATGATGGTCCGTTGCACGGACAAGCTCAGCCTGTTCGCGGCTCCCGCGACGCTGGACAACGACTGGGAGATCAGCGCCGAGGCCTTCGAGGAGGTCACGACCCAGATCCGGGGCACCGCGCCCTTTGTGGTGCTGGACCTGCCCCACATCTGGTCGGGCTGGATGCGCCGCACCCTGATCGCGGCCGACGAGGTGGTGGTGGTGGCGACGCCGGACCTCGCGTCGCTCCGCAACGCCAAGAACATGATCGACCTGATTCGCTCGGGTCGTCCGAACGACGCGCCGCCGCGTCTGGTGCTCAATCAGGTCGGCGTGCCGGGACGGCCCGAGATTTCGGCCAAGGATTTCGGGGCGGCGCTGGGGGTGCATCCCAGCCTGTCGATCCCGTTCGACGCCAAGCTGTTCGGAGCGGCGGCCAACAACGGCCAGATGATCCTGGACATGGGCGCCAAGTCCAAGGCGGCCGAGGCCTTCCAGCTTCTGGCCCAGATCGTGTCGCGCCGCGAACTGCCGGCTCTGGCCGCGCCCGGCAAGGCGCCCAAGCCGCCGAAGGCCGAAGGCAAGTCCCTGTTCTCTGGCCTGTTCAAGAAGAAGACCTGATCCGTGTTCGGCAAGCGCACAGGTTCGCCCGGCGTCGCGACGGCCCCACCGCCGCCCCAGCCCGCGCCCATGCCCGAGCCGGCGGCCGCGTTTGACCATGCCGCCGCCTCGCCCCAGCCCCAGCAGGGCCATCAGACCCAGGCCTTCGGCTTTTCGGCCGAGGGCATCGCGCCCCAGCCCGGCCCGGCCGCCCAGCCCAAGCCGGGACCCGCCGCCGGCGTCGACCGCCTCGACGCCCTGGCGTCCAAGCCCAAGCCGAAACCCCAGCCCCAGGCCTCGACCGGCCCCGGCCCCAAGGCCACGCCGGGCTTCGAGCAGCTGAAGAAGGCCCAGGCCGTCGCCGAGATCGTTCGGGAACAGAGCGACTACTATCACGCCACCAAGACGACGATCTTCAACGCCCTGATGAACACGATCGACCTGGCCCAGCTGGCCCAGCTCGATCCCAAGGCGGCGGCCGAGGAAATCCGCGACATCGTCGCCGAGCTGGTGGCGATCAAGAACGTCTCCATGTCGGTGGCCGAGCAGGAGCATCTGGTCCAGGACATCGTGAATGACGTGCTGGGCTACGGGCCGCTGGAGCCGCTGCTCAGCCGCGACGACATCGCCGACATCATGGTCAACGGCGCGGGCCGGGTCTTCATCGAGGTCGGCGGCAAGGTCCAGCTGACCAACGTCCGTTTCCGCGACAACGCCCAGCTGATGAACATCTGCCAGCGGATCGTGTCTCAGGTCGGCCGCCGCGTGGACGAGAGCTCTCCGATCTGCGACGCCCGCCTGCCGGACGGAAGCCGCGTCAACGTCATCGCCCCGCCGCTCGCCATCGACGGCGCGACGTTGACGATCCGGAAGTTCAAGAAAGACAAGCTGACCATGCGCAACCTGGTGGAGTACGCCTCCATCAGCCCGGAAGGCGCGCGGGTCCTGGGCGTCATCGGCGCCTGCCGATGCAACGTCGTCATCTCGGGCGGCACCGGCTCGGGCAAGACGACGCTGCTGAACACCATGACGGCCTTCATCGACCCGACCGAGCGGGTCATCACCTGCGAGGACGCGGCCGAACTGCAGCTGCAGCAGCCGCACGTCGTCCGTCTGGAGACCCGGCCGCCGAACCTAGAAGGCCAGGGCATGATCACCATGCGCGACCTGGTGAAGAACTGCCTGCGGATGCGTCCCGAGCGGATCATCGTCGGCGAGGTGCGTGGACCCGAGGCCTTCGACCTGCTCCAGGCCATGAACACCGGCCACGACGGGTCTATGGGCACGCTGCACGCCAACAGCCCGCGCGAAGCTATCAGCCGGATGGAATCCATGATCACCATGGGCGGCTACGGCCTGCCGTCCAAGACCATCCGTGAAATGATCGTCGGGTCGGTCGACGTCATCATCCAGGCCGCGCGCCTGCGCGACGGCTCTCGCCGCATCACCCACATCACCGAGGTCGTGGGTCTGGAGGGCGACGTGATCGTCACCCAGGACCTGTTCGTCTACGAAATCACCGGTGAGGACGAGAACGGCAAGATCATCGGCCGCCACCGCTCGACCGGTATCGCCCGCCCGCGCTTCTGGGACCGCGCCCGCTATTACGGGCTGGAGCGGGAACTGGCTGAGGCCCTGGACGCGGCGGAGTAGCGGCCATGCTGGAAGTCCTCGCCGCGATCCTGGCCTTCATCACCATCGGAGGCCTGGGCTGGGTCTTCGTCGGCGGCGACGACAGCTCGGCGCAGGCGGTGAAGCGCGCCGAGGCCATGGGTCTGGGCCAGACCAAGGCCGCTCGCGTCAAGGCCGCCAAGGCGGAAGCGAACACACCAGAAGCCCGCAGAAAGGCCATCGAGAGTCAGCTGAAGGAAGCCGAGCGCAAGGAGCGCAAGGCCCGCATGACTATCGCGGCGCGCCTGAAGCACGCCGGTCTGGGGATCAGCGTGCGGACCTTCTGGTTGATCAGCGCGGGCCTAGGCATCGTTGCTGCCCTGGTCGCCCTGGTGTTCGGCCTGCACGTCTTTGTGGCGCTGGGTGCCGGGGTGGCTGCCGGACTGGGTCTGCCGCGTTGGGTGGTCGGGTTTGTCGCCTCGGGCCGGATGAAGAAGTTCGGTTTGGAATTCCCCAATGCTGTGGACGTCATCGTGCGCGGCATCAAATCGGGCCTGCCGGTCCACGACTGCTTCAAGATCATCGCCAAGGAGAGCCCCGCGCCTCTGGGACCAGAGTTCCAGACGCTGGTGGAGGGTCTCGGCGTAGGCCTGACCTTGGCTCAAGCTCTCGAAAAGATGTACGAGCGCATTCCGACGCCGGAGCTCAAGTTCTTCACCATCGTCATCGCCATCCAGCAGAAGACCGGCGGCAACCTGGCCGAGGCGCTGGGCAATCTGTCTCACGTCCTCCGGGCCCGGAGGATGATGCGCGAGAAGGTCAAGGCGCTGTCCTCCGAGGCGCTCGCGTCCGCCGGCATCATCGGCTCGCTGCCGCCCGTCGTGATGGCGCTCGTCGGTCTGACGACGCCGTCCTACATGGCGCTGATGTTCACCGACATCCGCGGGCAGATCATGCTGCTCGGCTCGGCGATCTGGATGGGCTGCGGCATCTTCGTGATGAAGCGCATGATCTCGTTCAAGATCTAGAGGCCGGGCATGGGCATCATCGAAGCCATCGTCGAACCCCGGAACCTGCTCAGCATCGGCGTGGGCGTGCTGGTGTTCGCCACCATCCTGACCCTGATGAGCTCCATGACCGGCGGGGTCGAGCTGAACAAGCGGATGCAATCGGTCTCGACGCGACGCGACGAGCTGAAGCGAAAGTCGCGGGCCGCCATCGCCGGCGGCCAGGGGGGGCTTCGCCATACCGACGACGGCTTCAAGAAGAAGATCGTCGAGCAGCTGAACCTGTCCAAGCTGCTGGAGGACCCCAAGGTCGCCGAGCAGATGATCCAGGCGGGCTTCCGCGGGCCCAAGCCGGTCACGACCTTCTACTTCTTCCGCTTCGCCACGCCGATCTTCTTCCTGCTGTTCAGCGCGTTTTATCTGTTCTTCATCAACGACTTCGGCCTTCCGCCGATCACCAAGCTGCCGATGATCATGGGCGCGACCGTGCTCGGCTTCTATGGCCCCAACGTCTATCTGCAGAACCGCATCACCAAACGGCGCCAGTCCATCATGCTGGGCTTTCCCGATGCGCTGGACCTGCTGCTGATCTGCGTGGAATCGGGCATGTCGATCGAGGCGGCGATCGTGAAGGTCAGCCAGGAGATCGGCACGACCTCGGTGGAACTGGCCGAGGAACTGGCTCTGCTGTCGGCCGAGCTGAGCTATCTGCCCGATCGGCGCATGGCCTATGACGGCCTGGCCAAGCGAACCAACCATCCGGGCGTGCGCGCCGTGGCGACGGCGATGGTGCAGGCTGAACAGTACGGCACGCCGCTCGCGACCGCGCTGCGCACCATGGCCAAGGAAAACCGCGAGCTGCGCCTGTCGGCGGCCGAGAAGAAGGCGGCGGCCCTGCCGGCCCAGCTGACTGTGCCGATGATCCTGTTCTTCCTGCCCGTGCTGTTCGTCGTGATCCTCGGCCCCGCCATCATCCAGATCCAGGATCAGATGAAAACCCGCGACGGTCAGCAGGCGACGGCTCCGCAGGCGGAATAAAGCTTCAGCCCGCTTCGGCGTACATCTTCAGGCCCTCGTTCACGGCTTCGCAGGCGGTGCGCAGTTTCGGCCGATGCTTGTCGTGGAAGCCCTCGGCCCGGAAGCCGGAGAAAACGAAGCCGTTGGAGACGATGCAGCTCTGAGGCTGCAACTGTTCGATCTCGAAGTAGCGGGTGACGTTGAACAGGAAGCCGCGCTTTTCAGCGAGGATCAGCTGTCGCTCAGGCGTCCA
Organism: Brevundimonas bacteroides DSM 4726; assembly: GCF_000701445.1. Lineage (GTDB taxonomy): Bacteria > Pseudomonadota > Alphaproteobacteria > Caulobacterales > Caulobacteraceae > Brevundimonas > Brevundimonas bacteroides. The sequence continues at coordinate 126,754 of NZ_KL370782.1, read as the reverse complement.
CTCGACAATGCCGAGCGTGGTGCGGCGCTCGCCCAGTTCCGGCAGGGTCTCGGTCAGAGTCAGGCTGCCGCCAAAGCCGATACGCCCCTCGACGCTGGTCTCGATCGGGTTCCACCGGTCCCAGTCCGACAGGTCGGCGATCAGCGCCCAGATGCGCTCAGCGCTGGTCTGGATGCCGATCCGCTTTTCGATCTTGAAAGGGTTCATGGGGGGCGATGTCGCAAGCAAGGGCGCCGGACGCAAGCGCGGGCGTTCGTCGCGTCTCTAGCGGTTGCCTTCGGGGCCGGGCTGGGACGCCGGCGGGGTCTCGGGCGCGGGCGTATCGATCAGGTCCGGGTGCGGGTCGCGGCGTAGCGTCGGGCTGAGCAGCGCCATCGCCGTGGCGAACGCCAGGAGGACCGCGTTCGCGCCGAATGGCGCGGCCTCGCCCAGACCATAGAGCGCCACCCCCGCGACCGGCGGCACGAGAAAGCTGAGGCCCGCCAGCGACATCATGAGGCCGGCGACGGCCCCCTGCTCGCCGGGACCGACGGCGAGCGATGAGCCGGCCGTGAAGCCGGGGCGGGCAAAGCCAACGCCCATCGACACGACGGCATAGCCGACCACGACGCCGAAATAGCCCGGTGCCACCATGCTGAGCAGATTGCCCGCCAGAGCCAGCCCGGCCCCCCAGCGCATCAGGGCCAGGGGCTGCATCTTCAGGAGCGGGATCAGGCCCCACTGCACCATCAGGGTGGCGGCTGCCCCCGCGAACATGGCGACGCCGATGAAGGCTTGGGCCTGGGCGGCGGGCAGGCCGGTCTCGGCCATCTCGTCGATGATGTGAAAGCCCAGGACGGCGATGTTCACGGCCTGGGCGCTGGTGACCAGAAGCCCGTAGAGCAGGAAGTCGCGCACGCGCGGGTCGCGCCACAATCCCTTGCCCGCATTGTCCTTTCGGGCGGTCGGCTGGCGCACCACGTCGCCCGACGGCAGGCGCTTCCACACGACGACCAGCACGACGAGCCCGATCAAGGCGAAGGCATACATCGGTCCCGCCAACCCGACGATCGGCAGGACGAGGAAGGGCGACAGGACCGGCCCGATCACCGTGCCCAGCCCCTGCGCCGAGGCCAGCAACGACATGGCCTGGGTGCGCTCTTCCGGGCTCGTGCGGTCGGCGACATAGGCCTGCGACGCGATCGGCGCCGCCGAGCCCAGCACGCCATAGACGGTGCGCGCGATGGCCATCAGGACGAAGGCGGTGATCGGGGCCAGCCACCCTTCGAGGCCGAAGGTGGCCCCCAGACCGAACCCGGCCATCGACACGACGAAACCCGTCAGGCCAATCAGGATGACGTTCTTGCGTCCGGCCCGATCCGACAGCCGCGCCCAGAACGGCGAGGCCACCGTCCACATCAGGGCCGAAATGGCGAAGGCGGCGGCGACCAGGGTGTCGGCCAGTCCGAACGTTCGCCCGATGTTAGGCAGCACCGACTGCAGGCCCATGTTCCCCGCGGCCGCGATCAGGCTGACGACGAACAGGATCACAAAGGCGGGCGAGGTGGGGGACATGGCCTGCCTTACCCCAATCCTGCTCCGGGGGTCAGTCCTCGCCGACCACCGTCAGGGTCGGCTTCAATCGTCGCCCGTCATCCAGCCCCAGCCGCGCCTTGACCTCAAACAGGTCGGCGCCGGCCGGCACGATCAGCAGCTGCTTGGGTTCGGCGGCGTTGACGGCGACCACGGCGTTCTTTGGACAGATGTCGAAACAGCCCGTCTGGATCACGGCCAGTTCGGCCTTCCTGCCCTTGCCGTCGCCGGGCCGGAGATACTTCTTCAGCGCCTTCTTCAGCGACTTGTCGCCGTCGGGGCCGAAACCGCCGTCCAGCTTCTTCTGGCACTTCTTGCAGACGAGGACGACGTCCTTCCACTTGGTCTTCGTCGTCTTGATGGCCATGAGCGACAGATCGGCTGCGTCGAGCCGCTTCGCAAGCCGCTTGCGCGGACGCAGGCGCTCTGGCCATCATCGCGCCGAGCATTCCAGGGGCCGCCTTCATGATCCGCACCGCCACCCTCGCCGCCCTTCTGACGCTGGCGGCCGCGCCCGCCCTTGCCCAGGTCAGCGCCGCCGAGGTTCGCACGGCCGCCGACGCCGTCAACGCCGACGTCGTCGCCTGGCGCCGCCACCTGCACCAGAACCCCGAACTCGGGCTGGCCGAGGTGCAGACCGCGGCCTTCGTCGCGGAACGCCTGCGCGGCTTCGGCTTCGATGAGGTGCGCGAGGGCGTGGGGCGGACTGGCGTCGTCGGCATCTTGCGCGGGACGGGTCAGGGACCGCAGCGGGTCGTGGCCCTGCGCGCCGACATGGACGCCCTGCCGGTGCAGGAGGCGACAGGCCTGCCTTTCGCCTCGACGGCCACCGGGACCTATCAAGGGGCCACCGTGCCCGTCGCCCACGCCTGCGGCCACGACGCCCACGTCGCCATGCTGCTGGGAGCCGCCGAGGTGCTGAGCGGGATGAAGGACCGGTTCTCCGGCACCATCGTCTTCCTGTTTCAGCCCGCCGAGGAGGGCGTACCGCCGGGCGAGCCGATGGGCGGGGCGCGGCTGATGATCGAGGCCGGCGCGCTGGAGAACCCCGAGGTCGAGGCCATCTTCGGCCTGCATGTCGTGCCGGGGCGGCCGGGGACGATCTTCTATCGGCCGCAGGGCTTCATGGCGGCGTCGGATCGCGTCGACATCACCCTGACCGGGCGTCAGACCCACGGGGCCTGGCCCTGGCGGGGCATCGACGTCATCGCCGTGGCCGCCAATGTGATCCAGACCGTCAACACCCTGACGGCGCGGACGGTGGATCCCACGACGACGCCGACCGTCTTCACCATCGCCACGGTGGACGCGGGCGTCCGCTACAACATCATTCCGGACACGGCGACGATGTCGGGCACGCTTCGCACCTTCGATCGTGCCCAGCGTCAGGCGCTGGTGGATCGGGCCGAGGCCGCCATCGACAACATCGCCGAGGCCTATGGCGCGACAGCGGCATTCTCGATCCGCGAGAACGCGGCGCTGGTGTTCAACAATGAGGCCTTGTCGGGCTGGTTGGCGCCGGTTCTGGAGGAGGCGGCCGGCGAGGGCAACGTCAATCCGGCCACCCCGCCGACCACGGTGGCGGAGGACTTCTCCTACTTCCAGAACGAGGTCACGGGCGTCTTCTATCACCTGGGCGGAACGGCCGACGGCGTCGATCCGGCCAACGCCGCGCCGAACCACTCACCGCAGTTCGACGTCAATGAGGATGTGCTGGTCGTGGGCGTGCGCGCCCATGTGCTGAGCGCGCTACGGTTCCTGGAGAGCGGCGGAGCCTGACGGGCGGTCAGGCCAGCCAGACCATCATGCGGGTGTCGACCGGCTCGCCGCGCGCCTTGCTGAAGCGCTTGCGCGTTTCGCCGGTGTAGAGGAAGCCCGCCTTCTCCAGCACGCGGCCCGAGGCCGGATTGTCGGCGAAGTGGCCCGACATCATGGCCTGGCGCTTCCACCGCTTGCTGGCCCAGACCAGGGCTCCTTCCAGCGCCTCGGTGGCGAAGCCCCGGCCCCAGAAAGGTCGGCCGATCCAGTACCCGGCCTCGGGCGCGACATCGGCGTCCTCGAACATGCCGATGACGCCGACCGGGCCCTGATCCTCGTGCTCGATCAGGAAGGTCGCGGCCTTGTTCGGGTCCTGCGCGGCCACGGCGATGACGAAGTCCTCCGCGTCGCCCTGGCCGAACGGATGGGGCATGCGGCAGGTCATGCGCGCGATGTCGGGATCGTTGGCCAGCCGCGCGATCGCGGGGATGTCCTGGGGTCCGGGCGCGCGCAGCAGGAGCCGCCGCGTCTCCACGACCGGAGAGGTTTCAATGACGCACATGGGCGGCCTCGCCTGATGATGTGTCCGCCTCCTTGGGGAGGGCTCGGGCGGACTTCGAGGCGGGGAACGCAAACGGGGAGCCTGGTGATCCAGACTCCCCGCGGAATATTTCCCTTGGTCCGGATCGGCTGCTTTCTGGAGGAGAGCAACGCGATCCGAAGGCCGGTTTCGCGTTACTCGGCGGCGAGCGCCTGCTGGTCGTCGTTCGCCGGAATGATCGATACGTAACAGCGGCCGCCACGTTTGGTCTGGAACTGGACCGCGCCGGTCGCCGTGGCGAACAGGGTGTGGTCGCGGCCGAGGCCGACGTTGGTGCCCGGGTGGAACTTGGTGCCGCGCTGACGCACGAGGATGTTGCCGGCCAGCACGCGCTCGCCGCCGAACTTCTTCACGCCGAGGCGCTTGGACTCGGAGTCGCGACCGTTGCGCGACGAACCGCCGGATTTCTTGTGTGCCATGGGAGGTGTCCCTCTACGTCTTAGCTACTTAGGCTTCGTCGGACGAAGCGGCGGTTTCGGTCTTGGCGGCGGCCTTCTTGGCCGGAGCCTTCTTGGCGGCGGGCTTCGGAGCCTCTTCGGCCGGAGCGGCTTCCACGCGGGGAGCCAGGCCACGGGCGCGGGCATTGATCTCGGCCTTGGTCAGCAGTTCGACCTTGCCGTCCCACTTGGCCTTCTCGCCGGCGCCTTCGATGCCGGTGATGCGCAGGACCGATTCCATTTGGCGGTGACCGCGCGTGCGGCGATAGCCCTGGCGGCGGATCTTCTTGAAGATCTTCACCTTCTCGCCCTTGCGGGTCTCGATCAGTGTCGCGGCGACGGTGGCGCCGTCGATCAGCGGGGCGCCGACGGTGACGCCCTTGTCGCCGCCCAGCATCAGGACTTCGCCGAAGTTCACGGCCGCGCCGGCCTCGCCGTCGAGCTTCTCGACCACGATGGTGTCGCCCGGTTGAACCCGGTACTGCTTGCCGCCGGTTTTGATCACCGCGTACATGTTGAGGCCTCGGCTTAACGCGAAAAAGAATGCGCCCGCCGGAGGACCCCCCGCGGGCGAAGAGCGGCGACATAGACAAGTGCCGCACCCGAGTCAACGCAAATGGCCCGAAATCCGGGCCGTGACGCGGCTTGCGGCGCGCCTATATTGCCCCTGATGCCTTCCGACACGCCCGCTCTCGACGCGCCCTCCGCCCTCGTCGCCGCCGACCTGATCCGCGACGAGGCCCGGCGCGCGCCCGACAAGCCTGGCGTCTATCGCATGTACGGCGAGGACGGCGCCTGCCTCTATGTCGGCAAGGCGAGGTCGCTGAAGAAGCGCATCCTGCAGTATGCGCAAGGGCGGTTCCACACCCAGCGCATCGGCCTGATGGTGTCCCTGACCCGGTCGATGGAGCTGGTCGTGACAGCCTCGGAGACCGAGGCCCTGCTGCTGGAATCCAACTTCATCAAGAAGCTGAAGCCGCGCTTCAACGTGGTGCTCAGGGACGACAAGTCCTTCGCCGAGCTGATGATCCGCAAGGACCACCGCGCGCCCCAGGTCAGGAAGCACCGGGGCGCGCACACGACGCCGGGGGACTACTTCGGACCGTTCGCCTCGACCTGGGCGGTCAACCGGACCCTGACGACGCTGCAGAAGGCCTTCCTGCTGCGATCCTGCTCGGACAGCGTCTACGAGACCCGCACCCGGCCCTGCATGCTGCACCAGATCAAGCGCTGTTCGGCGCCCTGCACAGGCCTGATCTCGCTGGAAGACTACGGCGATCTGGTCGAGGAGGCGTCCCTGTTCCTGCGCGGCAAGTCGCGCGCGGTCATCAGCCGACTGTCGCAGGAGATGACCGAGGCGGCCGAGCGCATGGATTTCGAACAGGCGGCGCGGGTCCGCGACCGCATCCGCGCGCTCTCGGCCATCGCCATGGAGAACAGCGTCAACGCCGACGGCGTGGCCGAGGCCGACGTCTTCGCGCTCCACAGCGAGGGCGGCCAGGCCTGCGTCCAGGTGTTCTTCTATCGCGGTGGCCAGAACTGGGGCGGGCGGGCCTATTTCCCGCGCGTGGACAAGTCCGACACCGATCCGGAGATCCTGTCGGCCTTCCTCGGCCAGTTCTATGAGGACAAGCCGGTCCCGCGCCTGATCCTGTTGAACGTGGCGCCCTTCGAAAAGGAGTTGCTGGAGGAGGCCTTCTCCATGAAGGCCAAGCAGGCCGACGGCCGCCGGGTCGTCTCGATCGAGCGGCCGATGCGGGGCGACCGCAAGGGGCTGGTCGACCACGCCCTGACCAATGCGCGCGAGGCGCTGGGCCGGAAACTGGCCGAAAGCTCGGCGCAGTCGAAGATCCTGGACGAGGTCTGCGAGGCCTTCGGGCTGGAGAGCCGGCCCGAGCGTATCGAGGTCTACGACAACGCCCACATCCAGGGCTCTAACGCCGTGGGCGGGATGATCGTGGCGGGGCCCGAGGGCTTCCAGAAGTCGCAGTACCGCAAGTTCAACATCAAGGGGACCGACCTGACCCCCGGCGACGACTACGGCATGATGCGCGAGGTCATGCGCCGCCGCTTCTCCCGCCTGGTCAAGGACGAGGAGGAGGGGACCGAGGAAGTCGTGCGGCCCGACCTGCTGCTGATCGACGGCGGCGCGGGCCAGCTGGCCGAGGTCCAGGCCGTGCTGGCGGACCTCGGGCTGGAAGACATCACGGCCGTCGGGGTAGCGAAGGGGCCGGACCGCGACGCCGGGCTTGAGCGGTTCTTCGTGCCCGGCAAGCCGCCCTTCATGCTGCCGCTGAAGGCGCCGGCGCTCTATTACATCCAACGGCTGAGGGACGAGGCCCACCGCTTCGCCAATGGGGCGCACGCCAAACGCCGGGCTATGGACATCAAGAAGAACCCGCTGGACGAGATCGAGGGAGTCGGGCCGGGCAGGAAGCGCGCCCTGCTGCACGCCTTCGGCTCGGCCAAGGGGGTGTCGCGCGCCTCGGTCGTCGATCTGGTCAAGGTCGAGGGGGTGAACCAGGCGCTGGCGGAACGGATTTACGGCTTCTTCCACCCGCAAACGGGGCGATAAGGTCCTGCGGAAGTCGGAGCCTTGACGATGAGCGTCTTTTCCCAGGGCACAGCGCATGAGGCAGGCGGCGACCTGCGCGCCGCCATCGAAGCCGATGCGGAAACGCACGCCCTGTGGGAGTCCCTGACCCCGCTCGGCCGCAACGAGTTCATCTGCTGGGTCGAGGACGCCAAACAGCCAAGGACCCGCGAGCGTCGCATCGTCCGCACGTTGGAGGAGATGCGCGAGGGCAAGAAGCGCCCCTGCTGCTGGGCCGGCTGCATCCACCGCACCGACAAAGCGCCGAGCGCATGGCAGCAGGCGGTGCTTATTGATCCAAAGGTCCGCCGTCCGTAGCCACAGTCCACGCGAGCCATCTGCGGCTCAGCCTTTACCGATTACCTTGCATCGAGTCCCATGCCCCAACATTCCCAAGCAGCCCTCCTCGCCGGATATCGTCGCTTCCGGGAAGACCACTGGCCCGAGGCCCGGGCCCAATACGAAGCGCTCGCGGTCGACGGCCAGAAGCCCCACACCCTGGTCGTGGCCTGCTCGGACAGTCGCGCCGATCCGGCCCTGATCTTCGACACCGCGCCGGGACAGCTGTTCGTGGTGCGCAACGTCGCCAATCTGGTCCCGCCATATCAGCCCGATGGTCAACTGCACGGCGTCTCGGCGGCGCTGGAGTTCGGGGTCAAGGTGCTTGGCGTACGCCGCATCCTGGTCATGGGTCACGCCCAGTGCGGCGGGGTCAACGCCATGGTCCACGGCGCGCCGGCGAACTGTCAGGACTTCGTAGCGCCATGGGTGGCGCAGGGCGCGCCCATTGTGCGGCGCGTCGCAGAGGCCTGCGCGCCAGAGGAGGTCGAACAGATGACGGAGGAGGCGGTGGTTCGCCTGTCTTTGGCGAACCTGCGCACCTTTCCCTGGATCGCCGAGCGCGAGGCTGCCGGAACCCTGGCCCTCAGCGGCGTTCATTTCGGTATCGCCGACGGCGTGCTGAGAGTGCTGACCGAGAACCCGCGATTCGAAGCGCTGGACTGATCCTGCGTTCGCTTCGCGCCGCAAAGCATGGCATCTCCCGTCCTGATCGTCCTGAAGGCTCCCATGTCACACGCTGCCCGCCACAATCCCATCCCCAACATCCTGACCGGGCTGCGACTGATCGCGGGCGTGGTGATGTTCCTGATCCTGGCCGGCGCGACGGGGGGCGTGCCCATCCTGTCGTCCTATCTGAGCCCCGAGGATCAGTTCGGCCTGTATCGCGCGGCCTTCTACATCTTCGTCGTGGCCGCCTCGACGGACTGGGTCGACGGCTATCTGGCCCGGCGCTGGAACGCGACGTCGCGGTGGGGGGCGATCCTGGATCCGATCGCCGACAAGATCCTGGTCACCGGGGCCATCCTGGGCGTGCTGACGTCCGGCAGCGTGCCCCAGATCGCCATTCCCTGCGGCCTGATCCTGTTCCGGGAGTTCGCGGTTTCGGCGCTGCGCGAGACCGTGGCCGGGCGGGTGACGCTGGAGGTCACGACGCTGGCCAAGTGGAAGACCACCGTTCAGCTGGTGGCGCTGGGCGCCCAGCTGTTCGCGCGAAACTGGGACGGCTTTGGACTGGAGTTCGACTACCTGCCTTGGTTCCAGCTGTTCGCCGACACCCTGATCTGGTTCGCCGCCATCGCCACGGTCTGGACTGGCTGGCAGTATTTCGACACCGCGCGCCGCTCGCTGGCCGAACCGCAAGACTGAGCCCGCAATGACGCAAGACCGCCGGGTCCAGGCCGCGCGCCGGATCGCCTCGCATGTGGCCGAGCATCTCCAGGCCGACCTGTCGCTGCAGCTCTGGACCGGCGAGGTCCTGCCGCTGGGGCCGAACGCGCGCGACGATATTCGCATCGTCCTGACCGATCCGGGCGCGGTGCGGCGGCTGATCCTCAAGCCCAGCCTGATGACGCTGTTCGAGCTCTATGGCGCGGGTGACGTTCGCATCGAGGGCGGCAGTCCTCTGGAGGCGGCGGAACGCTGGGACCACGGCCGTGCCGTCCACCTGCCGCGCCGGGTCGACAAGGGTCTGATCGCGCGCGAGCTGCTGCCCTTCCTCATGGGCAGCCGGACGCGCGGCGTCGGCGACGCCGCCTATGACGTCGAGGGCATGGCCGGCCAGCGCCAGGACAAGGCCGCCCGCAGGGACAAGGATTTCATCTCCTTTCACTACGACGTCGGCAACGACTTCTACGGCCTCTTCCTCGATCCGGAGATGGTCTATTCCAGCGCCTACTACGCCGACGCTGCGACCTCTCTGGAGGAGGCCCAGACCCGCAAGCTGGACCTGATCTGTCGCAAGTTGCGCCTCAAGCCCGGCCAGCAGTTGCTCGACGTCGGCTGCGGCTGGGGCGGACTGTCGTGCTGGGCCGCTCGGCACTACGGCGTCACCGTCCACGGCGTGACCTTGTCGGAGGAACAACTCGCCTTCGCCCGGGCCAAGGTCGAGCGGCTGGGCCTCTCGGACAGGATCACGCTGGAGCTGCGCGACTACCGCGACCTGGACCTGTCGGATCACTTCGACGCCATCAGCCAGGTCGAGATGTTCGAGCACGTCGGCTTCGCCAACCACGACCGGCATTTCCTGGAGATGAAGCGCCTGCTCAAACCGGGCGGCCTTTACTTCCACCAGGCCTCGGTGCGGCGCGGCGGCAGCGATCCGGCCAACATCGCGCCCCAGACCCATGCGACGCGGGCCATCAGCCGCTTCATCTTCCCGGGCGGGGAGCTGGACACCATCGGCATGACGGTGACGAACCTCGGCCGGCTGGGTTTCGAGGTGCTGGACGTCGAAGACCTGCGCGAACACTTCCAGCGCACCACGGCGGAGTGGTCGCGACGCCTTATGGCCCGGCGAGACGAAGCAGTGGCGATGGTCGGAGAGGAACGCACCCGGCTATGGCTGATCTTCTTCGCCATGTGCGCCAAGGGCTTCGAGCGGGGGTCTATCCTCGTCTACCAGACGGTCGCCCAGCGCCGCCGCGCGGGACCCAGCGGCCTACCGCTGGACCGGCGCAGCCTCTACGCCTGAAAACTTCTCGACCGTTATAAAGTAACACGCTATAGGGTCGGCAATGTCGCCGTCCGACCTTGAACAGCCGGTCCTGCTCTCGCTCGTCGGGGGCGGGTTCGCCGCCGCCTTCCTGCACGCGGCCCTGCCGACGCACTGGCTGCCGTTCGTGCTGGTCGGGCGAGCCCAGCGGTGGAGCCTGACGCGCAACATGGCGGCGGTGACGGCGGCGGGGCTGGCCCATGTGGCCTCGACCGTCTTCGTCGGCAGCCTGATCGTGGCGGCGGGACTGGTGCTGGACACTGTGATCGACGGTCTTCTGCCCTGGTTGTCGGCGGGGCTGCTGTTCGCGTTCGGCGGCTTCTACCTGATCCGGGCGATGGTGCGCAGGCCGGTTACGGCCGGTGGCCCCGGCATGGACCTGGCCGAGCCGACGGTGTCGCACGCCGCCGCCTTCTGGGGCCTGGTCGGAATCATGGCCCTGTCGCCGGGCGAGGTGCTGCTGCCGATCTACATGTCTGCGGCGGGCGAGGGGGCGGCGGTGCTGGCGCTGCTGACGCTCGCCTTCGCGCTCGGCACAGTTCTGGGCATGGCCGTCTTCACCCTGCTGGCTCGCGCCGGGGCCTCGATCCTGCGGCTGGAGCGGTGGGCGCGGTACGAGGGCGCGGTGCTGGGCGTCGCCCTGATCGCGATCGGCCTTCTTATCGTGACGCACCAGCACTAGGCTGGGGTAATGTCGGGCGGACACGCACACGCGGACCACGCGCACCACGACCATGATCACCACGATCATGGCCACGACCACGCGCACCACGGCCATCACCACGGGCATGGCCACAGCCACGGCCCGGTCGACACCGGCGACTGGCGCTATGGTGTGGGTCTGGTCGTCAATCTGGCCTTCGTCATCTGCGAGGCGATCGCGGGCGTGATCTCAGGATCGACGGCCCTGCTGGCCGATGCGGGGCACAACCTGTCGGACGTTCTGGGGCTCGCCATGGCCGGCGGGGCGGCGGTGCTGGCCCGACGCGCGGCAGGGCCCAGCCGCACCTATGGCTTCGGCAAGGCGACGGTGCTGGCGGCCCTGGCCAACGCCATCCTGCTGATCTTCGCCTGCGGGGCCATCACCTTCGAGGCCATCCGACGCATCGCCGAGCCGGCGCCGGTCGAGTCCGGCCTCATCATGGCCGTGGCCGGGATCGGCTTCGTCATCAATCTCGGCACCGCGTTCCTGTTCATGAAGGACCACCACGACCTGAACGCCCGGGGCGCCTATCTGCACATGATGGCCGACGCCGGGGTCTCACTGGGCGTCGTCGTCTCGGGCGGGCTGATCCTCTTGACCGGGTGGAGCGTCATCGATCCTGCGGTCAGCCTGATCATCGTGGCGGTGATCCTGCTCGGCACCTGGGGCCTGTTCCGGGAATCGCTGAACCTCGCGCTCGACGCTGCCCCGGCTTCGGTGAATGTGGGGGCGGTCAAGAAGGCGTTGGCCGATATTCCCGGCGTGACGGCTGTCCACGATCTCCACGTCTGGGGACTGTCGACGACGAAGACCGCTTTGACGGCCCATCTGGTGCACGAGCGGGGCGATCCCAAGGCCCTGCTGGCGGAGGCGCAAAGCTTGGCCAAGACTCGCTTCGGCATCGCCCACACGACGTTTCAGCTCGAGACAGACGTCCTGCCCGACTGCCCGGATTGCTGACGCAAGGTCAGTCTGCGCCTGCGCCAAATCGCCGGTGCGGCGTCCAATCGCTTGGCAAGCGGGGGGCGGGGCGATAAGGACCGGCTCAAATCGTCGATCCCTGTCGTTTCGGGGGCGACGCCGGGTCCGCGCTTCCCCGCCTGATCCGGTTCGTTGAGCAGGATGAGGAACAATCGCATGCGTCTGGGCAAGCGCGCCCTGAACGGGGTCACGGGCGGTATCGCCACGGCCTCGCTCGCCGCCTTCTTCGCCGCGCCCGCCTGGGCGCAGGACCTGATGGGTCAGCCCACGCCGGGCGGCATCGGGCTCCAGCCCGCCGCTTCGCCGCTGAAGCATCAGGCGCACTTCTTCCATGACGCCATCCTGATGCCGATCATCGTCGGCATCTCGCTTCTGGTGCTCGGCCTGCTGATCTGGGTCGTGGTCCGCTACAACGCCAAGGCCAACCCGACCCCGGCCAAGTGGAGCCACAACACCCTGGTCGAGATCGTCTGGACGGTCCTGCCGGTGATGATCCTGGTCGGCATCTCCCTGTTCTCGTTCCGCCTGCTGTTCGCCTATCACGACATGCCGACGCCGGACCTGACGGTGAAGGCCACGGGCAACCAGTGGAACTGGGCCTATGAGTACCCGGACCAGGGCGTGGCCGAATACATCTCCAACATGCTGCCGGAAGCCGAGGCCCAGGCCCAGGGCGTGCCCTATCGACTGGCCGTGGACGAGCCGATCGTCGTGCCGGTCGGCCAGACCGTCCGTGTTCTGGTCACCGCTTCGGACGTGATCCACGCCTTCGCCCTGCCGGCCTTCGGCCTGAAGACCGACGCCATCCCGGGCCGGGTGAACGAGACCTGGTTCCGCGCCGAGCGCGAAGGCGTCTTCTATGGCCAATGTTCGGAGCTGTGCGGTGTCGACCACGCCTTCATGCCGATCCAGATCAATGTGGTGTCGGAAGCCGAGTTCGCCGCCTGGGTCGCCTCCAAGGGCGGCTCCATGACCCCGGCCTCGGCCGAGGCCGCTCCGGGCGGTACCGCCGCACAGGCCGCCGCCGGCACGACGGGCGCTCCGACCGCGGCCCCGGCCGCCGCCGACGCGGCCCAGCCCGCCGTCGCCGAAGCCCCGAACCCCGCCGCTCCGGCCGCTCCCGCCGCCGCGCCCGCGCAGTAATCGTCAGACCGAAATCGATCATGGCCACCGATATCACCGCCGACACCCACGTTTCGCCCGGGCATGACGCCCATGCGGAGCACGATCACAAGCCGGGCTTCTTCACCCGCTGGTTCCTGTCCACCAACCACAAGGACATCGGGACGCTGTATCTGATCTTCGCCATCATGGCGGGCATCGTCGGCGGCATCCTGTCGGGCTTCATCCGTCTGGAACTGGCCGAGCCGGGCATCCAGTGGTTCGTCCCGGGCGGCCTGATCGAGCAGTTGGGCATCGTCGAGGCGTCCAAGCACGGCTACAACGTCACCGTCACGGCCCATGCCCTGATCATGATCTTCTTCATGGTCATGCCGGCGATGATCGGCGGCTTCGGCAACTGGTTCGTGCCGATCATGATCGGCGCGCCGGACATGGCCTTCCCGCGCATGAACAACGTCTCGTTCTGGCTGCTGGTCTCGGCCTGGGTGCTTCTGTGCCTGTCGCTGTTTGTGGACGGTGGACCGGGTCGCGGCTTCGGCGGCGGCTGGACCATCTATCCGCCGCTCTCGACCAGCGGCCACACCGGTCCGGCCATGGACCTGGCGATCTTCTCGCTGCACGTCGCGGGCGCCTCGTCGATCCTGGGCGCGATCAACTTCATCACCACCATCTTCAACATGCGCGCCCCGGGCATGACGCTGCACCGGATGCCGCTGTTCGCCTGGTCGGTGCTCGTCACCGCCTTCCTGCTCCTGCTGTCGCTGCCGGTTCTGGCCGGCGCCATCACCATGCTGCTGACGGACCGCAACTTCGGCACGTCCTTCTTCGACCCGGCCGGCGGCGGCGATCCGGTGATGTTCCAGCACCTGTTCTGGTTCTTCGGTCACCCGGAGGTCTACATCCTGATCCTCCCGGGCTTCGGCATCATCAGCCACATCGTCTCGACCTTCTCCAAGAAGCCGGTGTTCGGCTACCTGGCGATGGCCTACGCCATGGTCGCCATCGGCTTCGTCGGCTTCATCGTGTGGGCGCACCACATGTACACCGTCGGCATGAGCGTGAACCTGCGCGCCTACTTCATCGCCGCGACCATGATCATCGCGGTGCCGACGGGCGTGAAGATCTTCAGCTGGATCGCCACCATGTGGGGCGGATCGCTCAGCTTCAAGACGCCCATGCTGTGGGCGATCGGCTTCATCTTCCTGTTCACCGTCGGGGGCGTGACCGGCGTTGTGCTGTCCAACGCGGGCATCGATTACAGCCTGCACGACACCTACTACGTCGTGGCGCACTTCCACTATGTGCTGTCGCTGGGCGCGGTCTTCGCCATCTTCGCGGGCTTCTACTACTGGTTCGAGAAGATGTTCGGCGTGAAGTACAACGAGTTCCTGGGCGCGCTGCACTTCTGGATCATGTTCGTCGGCGTGAACGTGATCTTCTTCCCTCAGCACTTCCTGGGTCTGCAGGGCATGCCGCGCCGCTACATCGACTACCCCGAGGCCTACACCCTGTGGAACCAGGTCTCGTCGTGGGGCTACGCCATCACGGCGGTCGGCGTGGTCGTGTTCCTGATCGTCCTGATCGAGGCGGCCGTGCGTCGTCGCGCCGGCGTCGCCAACCCCTGGGGCGAGGGCGCCACGACCTTGGAATGGACCCTGTCCAGCCCGCCGCCGCATCACCAGTTCAACGAACTGCCGGTGGTCAAGGCCGACAGCCACTAAGAGGACCGCAATCCTCACCCGCTCAGCGGGGGAGGGGGACCGGCCGAAGGCTGGTGGAGGGGGCGGACACGCACACCGTGTCTGGAGCCGCCCCCTCCACCGCTTCGCGGTCCCCCTCCCCCGTTTCGCTTTGCTCACGGGGGAGGATTAGAAGGACGACATGACCTCACCCGCCGCCCCCGCCCTGTCGACGGCCCAGCCGGAGGATTTCTTCCAGCTGCTGAAGCCGCGCGTCATGTCGCTGGTGATCTTCACGGCGGCGACGGGGCTGGTCGTGGCCGGGGCCGACATCAATCCGCTGGTCGGCGCCATCGCTATCCTGTGCATCGCGGTCGGCGCGGGCGCGGCCGGAGCCCTCAACATGGCGCTGGAGCATGAGACCGACGCCCTGATGCGGCGCACGCGCGGGCGGCCGGTGGCGGCAGGTCGTCTCCGCCGGAACGATGCTCTCGCCTTCGGGATCGTCCTGTCGGTGTTCTCGGTCATGCTGCTGGGCATGAACACCAACTGGCTGGCGGGCGGGCTGCTGCTCCTCACCATTGCCTACTACGCGGTCTTCTACACCCTGATGCTGAAGCGGCGGACGCCTCAGAACATCGTGATCGGCGGAGCCGCGGGCGCCTTTCCGCCGGTGATCGGCTGGGCAGCGGCGACGGGCGAGGCGCCGTGGCAGGCGTGGCTGCTCTTCCTCATCATCTTCCTGTGGACCCCGCCGCACAGCTGGGCGTTGGCGCTCTATTCGACCGGCGACTACGCCAAGGCGGGCATTCCGATGATGCCCGTGGCGCGCGGAGCCAAGTCCACCCGCCTGCAGATCCTGCTCTATTCGCTGGTGTTCGTCCCCGTGGCGATCGCGCCCGGCCTGACGGGGCTGGGCGGCCCGATCTATCTGGCCGTCTCGGTCGCCGGGGGCCTGCTGTTCCTGGCGCTGGCGTTCCGGCTCTGGCGTTCCCGCGCGGGCGATCAGCCCGACAAGGCCGAGGCCGTGGGGCGAGAGGCCGCATTGTATGACGTGCGCGCCGAGGCCAAACCGGCGCGCAATCTTTTCGCCTTTTCGATCCTGTATCTGATGGCCCTGTTCGCCGCCCTGCTGGTCGAACGTTTCGCGCCGTTCGGAGCCGCCTGATGTCCACCTTCCTGACCCCCGAACAGCTCAAGGCCCGCAACCGCCGCAGCCTGTGGATCGCGCTGGGCCTCGTCGGCTTCATCGTGCTGATCTTCCTGACGACCTTCCTGCGCATGCAGTCGAACCTGGCAGAGCGAAAGGCACTGAACGCCGCCGCGGCGGCGGAGGCCGCGCGCTGATGGGCGAAGAGCGCAAGTCCCGCTGGTCCACTCGCGCCGTGGCGCTCGCCTGCGCGGGCGTCGTCCTGACCATGACCGGCGCGGCCTTCGCGGCCGTGCCGCTCTATCAGCTGTTCTGCCAGGTCACCGGCTTCGGCGGCACGACCATGCGGGCCGACAAGCCCTCCGACGTCGTCCTCGACCGCACCATCAAGGTGCGCTTCGACACCAACGTCCGCAACCTGCCCATGACCTTCAAGGCCGAGCAGGTCACCCAGACCGTCCGCATCGGCGAGACGGGCCTGGCCTATTTCGACGTCACCAACACCTCGAACCAGCCGATCGCGGCGCGCGCCAGCTACAACGTCGTCCCTGAGCAGACCGGCCAGTATTTCCAGAAGCTGCAGTGCTTCTGCTTCGACGATCAGACGATCGCGCCCGGCCAGACCATCCAATTCCCAGTGCAGTACTATGTCGATCCGCTCATCGCCGAGAACGCGGAGACTGACGGTGTCGAGGAGATCACGCTCAGCTACACCTTCTATCCCTCTTCGGAAGACGCTCCGGCCTCTGGCGCGGGCTGAAACCCGACGCTATAGCCTGCCGCAAACCTCCTATCGCCTGACCCGGACACGACATGGCCCACGCCGCTCCGCATCACGACTACCACCTGGTCGACCCCAGCCCCTATCCGCTGCTCTGCTCCATCACCGTCACCGTGATGATGGTCGGCGCCGTGGCCTGGATGAAGGGGCTGTTCGGTCTGCCGGAAGGCACCTCGTGGCTGTTCTTCGCGGGTCTGGCCGGCACGCTGTACGGTATGGGCGCCTGGTGGTGGGACGTGATCCGCGAGGGCCAGAAGGGCGACCACACGCCCGTTGTGTCGATCGGACTGCGCTACGGCATGACGCTGTTCATCGCGTCGGAGATCATGTTCTTCGCCGCCTTCTTCTGGATGTTCTTCGAGATGGCCCTCTTCAACGAGGCGCGCACGAACATCCCCGAGATCTCCAGCTGGGCCGAGACCGCCGCCGCCTGGTCGACCTGGCCGCCGCGCGGCGTCGAGACGCTGGACGCCTGGCAGCTGCCGCTGCTGAACACCGTCATCCTGCTGCTGTCGGGCACGACGGTGACCTGGGCCCACCACGCGCTTCAGGTCGGCGACCGCAACGGCGCCCGTCTGGGCCTGATCATCACGGTCGCGCTGGGCATCCTGTTCACCGGCGTGCAGGCCTATGAGTACCAGCACATCATCCACGAGAATCTGTTCTTCAACGACGAAGCGGCGGGCTCGGGGCTGTATGGTTCCATCTTCTTCATGGCCACCGGCTTCCACGGCTTCCACGTTCTGGTAGGCACCATCTTCCTGGCCGTCTGCCTGCTGCGCCTGCTGGCCGGTCAACTGCGCCCGGAGAAGCACTTCGGCTTCGAGGCGGCGGCCTGGTATTGGCACTTCGTGGACGTGGTCTGGCTGTTCCTTTTCGCCTTCGTCTACGTCACCTTTGGCTGATCCCGAACGCAGGCCGGGGTTCCCCTGGCTGCTGACGATCCTGCTGATCCCGGCGCTCGGCCTGCTCATCGGGCTGGGCGTCTGGCAGACCCAGCGCCTGGCCTGGAAGACCGATGTCATCGCCCGCGCCGAGGCAGCGGCCGCCCAGCCGCCGGCGCTCCTGGCCGACGTCCTCGCCGCGCCCGATCCTGAGTTCCGCAAGGCGCTCGTCCTCTGCCGGGGCCTGCCCACCGCCCCCTATGTCGAGCTCGTCTCCATCCAGGACGGCCAGCCGGGCGTCCGCCTGATCTCGGCCTGCGCGCCCGAGGGGCTCGATCAGACCTTCCTCGTCGACCGGGGCTTCGTGGCCGAGACCATTTCCGCGCGCCCGCCGATCCAGCCGTCCACCCTGCCGCTCAGCCTGACGGTGGAGCTGCGCCGCACGCCGCCGCCGGGCGCCATGACCCCCGCGCCGGAAGGGACCCGCTTCTACGGTCGGGACAACGCCGCGATGGCCCGGGCGCTCGGCGCCACAACCCCGCCGTCGGAGTTCACCCTGTTCGCCCTCGTCAGCCCCAATCCGGAGTGGGAGGCCTTGGTCGCCTCCGCGCCTCCGGCCGTCTTCTCCAACAATCATCTCGGCTATGCGATCACCTGGTTCGGCCTCGCGCTCGCGCTGGCCGGCGTCTACGTCGCCATGCTGATCCGCCGCCTCCGGGGCCGCGCGTGAACCCCCGTCTGCACACCCTTTCCAACGGCGTTCGCGTCGTCTGCGACCCCATGCCGGGCCTGCGAACGCTCGCCCTGACCGTAGCCGTCAAGGGCGGGGCGCGGTGGGAGCCGGAGGACCGCTCGGGCTGGTCGCACCTGCTGGAGCACCTCGTCTTCAAGGGCGCGGGCGCGATGGGCGCGCGCGACATCGTCGAACGCATCGAGGCCGAGGGCGGATCGATCAACGCCGCCACCGGCTATGAGCGCACCAGCTTCGACGTCCGGGCGCTGGACGGCTCCCTGTCGCTCGCCCTGCAGGTCGTGTCCGACCTCGTCTTCCGCCCCACGCTCGACCCCGCAGAGATCGAACGCGAGAAGGACGTCGTCGCCCAGGAGATCGCCGAGGCCTTCGACACGCCCGACGACCACGTGTTCGAAATGGCCCAGACCCAGGCCTTCGCCGGCCAGCCCCTGGGTCGGCCCATTCTGGGCTCGGTCGAGAGCCTGTCCTCCGCCGACCGGGCGACGATGCAGGCGTGGCGCGCCCGGCTCTATTCGCCCGACCGCATGACCGTGGCCGTCTCCGGCGCCGTGGACGAGGACGAGCTGCTGGCGCTCGCCGAACGCTTCTTCGGCGACGCCGTCCCGGCTTCAGCCGACGCCCCCGCGCCCGCCGCCTTCACGGGCGGACAGGCCAGCCTCTCGCGCCGAATCGAACAGGCCAACCTCGTTTTCGAACTGCCCGGTGTTTCGGCGTCCGATCCCGCCGCTCCGGCGATGCGGGTGTTCAGCGAAATCCTGGGCGGAGGCATGGCCAGCCGGTTGTTCCAGACGGCGCGCGAGGAACGCGGTCTGGCCTACGCCATCGACGCCTGGCACGACCCTTACGACGACGCGGGCATCCTCGGCGTCTACGCCGGCGCCGCCGCCGACCGAGCCGTGGAACTGGCCGAGTTGACCGCCGACCAGATCCGCGATCTGGCCGACCACGGTCCGACCGACGCGGAGCTGTCGCGCGCCAAGGCCGTGCTCAAGGCCGGCCTGTGGATGTCGGACGAGAGCCCGGCCAGCCGCGCCGGCCGCATGGCCGCCCAGACCCTGATGTTCGACCGGCCGATCCCGTCGGAGGAGACCGCCGCCCGCATCGACGCCGTCACCGCCGAGGCCGTGGCAGAGGCGGGCCGCCGCACGATCCAGAGCGGCCACGCCGCCACCGCCGTGCTCGGGCCTAAGACCGCCGCCCCGGCCGGCCCGGCCTTCGCGGCTCGCCTTGCCTGAGATGTCTCCCCAAGACCGGTAGAACGGACTAGGCTTCCCCCATGGCCCTGCTGGACTGGATGACGGATGCGACCGGTCCCGTGGTGGAGGGGGGCGCCGTCATGCTGCGGCCGCCCCGATCCGGCGATTTCGAGGCCTGGGCCGACCTGCGCCACCTGTCCCGCGAGTATCTTCGCCCTTGGGAGCCCACCTGGCCGGACGACGACCTGACCCGCGCGGCCTTTCGTCGACGGCTCGGGCTCTATGCGCGGGAGATGGATCAGGGCCACGCCTGGCCCTTCTTCGTGTTCGACCCGAAGGGGCGGACGCTCTACGGCGCCATCACCCTGTCCAACGTCCGGCGGGGCGTCGCCGAGACGGGCACCCTCGGCTACTGGATCGGCGAGCCTTTTGCCGGAAGAGGCCTGGCGACGGCGGCGGTTCGGACGATGGCGGGCTTCGCCTTCCGGTCGGCGCGGCTGCATCGGCTGGAGGCGGCCTGCATTCCGACCAATCTCGCCTCGCGGCGGGTGCTGGAGAAGGCCGGGTTCCGCAAGGAGGGCGAGGCGCGGGCTTATCTCAAAATTAACGGCGCATGGGCAGATCATCTCCTGTTCGGCCTGGTGTCGGACGAGTTCAGCGCGCCCTGAAGGATGTCCCGCGACGTGACCCCGCGATCCCGCAGCCTGACCTGGGACGCGACCACGGCGATCGAGGCCCTGGCCGCCGCCGAAAGCGCGCTGTGGATTTGGACGCCCGCCGAGGATTCCCTGCGCCTGACCGGGGCGACGCGACCGCTGGGTCTGGGTCCGCTCGCGCCCGAATGCTCCGGCGCCGCCTTCATCGCCCTGGCCCTGCCGCAGGACCGGGCCTTGGCCGAGCGCATCCTGAAGCCCGCCGAGGAAGGCACCGAGGTCGTGGTGCGTCTGCGCATGCGGGCGGGCGAGACCTGCCTGTGGCGCGGCGTCTGGCTGGAAGATGGGCTCCGCGCCGCCGGCATGGTGGCGCTCGACACCAAGATCGCCGGCGTGGACAAGGACGCCCTGACCGGCCTGCTGGACCGCAAGAGCTTCCTCGCCCGCGTCGGCGAGACCCTGACCACGCCGGGCGACTACGAGATGGTCGTGGCCGACGTCGATCGGCTGCGCCGGCTGAACGAGGCGCTGGGGCACGAGCGGACCGACATGGTCATCTCGGCGCTGGGCTCGCGCATGGCGGCGGCCTTCTCGGACGGGGCGCATCCCGCCCGAATCGGCGAGGACGAGTTTGCCGCGATCGTGCCGCGCGGATTCGGGCAGGCTACCGATCGCCTCCGCGACGCGCTGGAGCAGCCGCTCCGGGTCGCGGGCTTCGACATCTATCCGACCGTTTCGATCGGGTCGCTCGCCTGCGAAGGGGGCCCGGACGCCGCCGATCCGGCCGAGCTTCTGCGGCGCGTCGAACTGGCCGTGGGATCGGCCAAGAAGCTGGGGCGTGGCGGAACCGCCGCCTATGGCCGATCGCTGGAGAGCGATAGCCTGAGCCGTCTGGCGCTGGAGGCCGATCTCAGGAACGCCTTCGTGCGCGGCGAGATCGAGCCCTTTTTCCAGCCGATCGTGAACCTGCACACTGGTGCCGTGGCGGGTTTCGAGGCACTGGCGCGCTGGCGTCATCCCAGGCGGGGCATGGTGGCGCCGGACGAGTTCCTGGGCCTG
The DNA here is from genome assembly GCF_000701445.1 of Brevundimonas bacteroides DSM 4726. Taxonomy (GTDB): domain Bacteria; phylum Pseudomonadota; class Alphaproteobacteria; order Caulobacterales; family Caulobacteraceae; genus Brevundimonas; species Brevundimonas bacteroides. The sequence continues at coordinate 105,779 of NZ_KL370782.1, read as the reverse complement.
ACCGATGAAATGGGCCTGATGAACGATCTGGGCCTGATGATGATGACCCAGTCGGCGCGGCAGCTGGCCGAGTGGCTGCATCGGCACCCGACGGCGGGCAAGCTGTTCTGCAGCGTCAACCTGTCGGTCGGGGAGATCGAGCGGCCGAACCTGGTCGAGGACGTGGCGCGGGTCATCGCCGAAACGGGACTGCCCAAGGGTGCGCTCAAGCTGGAAGTGACCGAAGGCGACATCATGCGGGATACGGCGACCGCCGCCGTGATCCTGCAGAAGCTCAAGGATGCCGGAGCCTCTCTGGCGCTCGACGACTTCGGAACCGGGTTCTCTTCGCTGTCCTATCTGGCGCGGCTGCCGTTCGATACGCTGAAGATCGACCGCTACTTCGTGCTGACGATGGACAAGGACGAGGGCTCGGCGAAGATCGTGAAGTCGGTCGTCAACCTCGGCCGCGACCTGTCGCTGGAAGTCGTGGCCGAGGGGGTGGAGAACGCCAGCCTCGCGCGTCTGCTTCTGGATCAGCAATGCCACTATGGCCAAGGCTTCGGCTATGCGCCTGCCTTGCCGGCCCAAGAGGCCGAGGTCTATCTGAACGAAAGCCTTTCCGATGGCGTGGCGCCGCTCAAGGCGCGGTCGGGCTAGGCCCGCCCCGTCTGGGCCGACAGCATGGCGGCGTCGACGCCGAGGGTGGCCAGAGCCCGCGCCCACTTGGTCTCGAAATCGGTGTCGAACAGCAGGTCCAGATCCGGCTCGGCGACGAGCCAGACGTTGTCGGCCAGTTCCTCCTCCAACTGACCGTCGCCCCAGCCGGCGTAGCCCAGCGCCAGAACCGAACGGCGCGGCCCCATGACGGGACGGGTCATGGCCGCCAGCGCCTCACGCGTGCCGGTCATGGCCAGGCCTTCGCCGAAGCCCACCGAGCTGTCCTCGATCATCCAGTCGTCGGTGTGCAACACGAAGCCGCGTTCCTTCTCGACCGGCCCGCCGACGAGAACGGGGCGACCGGAGGCCGTGACGGCGCCCGGCGTATCCAGCTTCTCCAGCACCGACTTCAGGTCGACGCCCGGCGCGGGCCGGTCGATCCTCAGGCCCATCGCATGGTCGGGGCCGTGGGCGCAGACGATGATCACCGCGTGCTCGAAACGCGGATCGCCGATGCCCGGCATGGCGACCAGCAGACGACCGGCGAGGGAGGAGAACTCGGTCATGATCCGATGATCGGGGCGGGCGACCCCGAGCGCAAGGGCCGATGGCGTCGCGGGCGGGCTTGGCCCGGACGCGGCCGGGGACTATCAGTCCGCTCGAACGCGATGTCCGCGTGATCCCAGACCTTCCGGAGCCTGCCATGACCCTGCAGATCGGCGACCGCATCCCGTCCGCCACCCTGATGACGCCGACCCCGGACGGCCCCCGGCCGATCACGACCGACGAGATTTTCGGCGGCAAGACGGTCGCCCTGTTCGCGGTTCCGGGCGCCTTTACCCCGACTTGCTCGGCGCGGCACCTGCCGGGCTATGTCGAGAATAAGGACGCGCTGAAGGCCAAGGGCGTCGATACGATCGCCTGCCTGTCGGTCAACGATCCCTTCGTGATGGGCGCCTGGGCTGAGAGCCAGAAGGTCGACGCCGACACGGTCCTGATGCTGGCCGACGGCAACGGCGACTTCACCCGCGCGGTGGATCTGGTCATGGACGCCAGCCGGGGCGGCATGGGCCAGCGGTCGAAGCGCTATTCCATGTTGGTCAAGGATGGCGTCGTGACCCAGTTGAACATCGAGGAGCCCGGCGCTTTCGAGGTCTCGTCGGCAGAGCACCTGATCGCGCAGATTTAGCGGCGCTAAGGCTCGGCTCGCGGAGCCTCGCTGCTTGAGCGCGGGCTTTTGAGACCAGTATGACAGACGTCTTCACGCCCGAGCAGCGCAGCGCCGTCATGCGCCGGGTCAAAGGGCGCAACACCGCTCCAGAGCTCTTCGTCCGTCGCGCCCTGCGTGCCGCCCGGATAGGCTACCGGCTCGGCGGATGCGGCCTGCCGGGGCGGCCCGATCTGGCGATGAAGGGCCGACGGGTGGTCGTGTTCGTGCACGGCTGCTTCTGGCACGGGCACGACTGTCCGAGAGGCGCGCGGCGGCCCAAGGCCAACGCCGCCTACTGGGACGCCAAACGCGCCAGGAACATCGCGAGGGACGCCGACGTGTTCGCCAGACTGACCACAGACGGCTGGCGCGTGGTGACCATCTGGGAGTGCGATCTGAAGGGTGAGGACGCGGCTGCCCGCATCCTCGCCGCCGTGCGCGGTCAGGCGGCGGCGACCTCGGATGGCGCGGCCTCCGCCTCAGACAGCACCTGCTCCAGCGCGCCCAGCAGGGCCGGTGGCGTCAGGGGCTTGGAGACGAAGTAGGTCATGCCCGCCGCCATGCAGGCGGCGATGTCTTCGGGCGCGGTGTCTGCGGTGACGGCGATCACGGGAACGCCCGCGTTGGGTCCGCCGCCGGCGCGGAGCCTGCGCGTGGTCTCGCGGCCGTCCAGCTCGGGCATGCGCACGTCCATGAAGATGACGTCGAAGACACCCGTCTCGCACTGAGCGAGAGCCGCGAGGCCGTCAGCGGCCGTGGCGATGTCACACCCCAGGGGCGCCAGAATGAGTTCGACCGCGCGGCGGTTGATGTCGTGGTCGTCGACCACAAGAACGCGCAGGGGGCGGTCGGCCTCCGCCTCGGCGGCCTCGGCGAGCGGCGGCTCGTCGGATTGTGCGACCGCCATCGTCGTATCGACGGCGGGCGTTTCCGCTGGCTTCGGTTCCGCCACGGGCTCGGCCGGAATCTCGGCCCCCAGTTGCGCGAGAAGGGCCTCAGTGGCCGACAGCGCGGGCGCGGCCTCGACGGCCGGTTCCGGCTTGGGCTCGGACTTGCGCGGCGCGCGTGAACTGGGCTTGCGCGGCGCCAGGCTGCGGACGATGTCCCCCCGGCTGTCCTCGCCGAAGGTGCGCGGCGTCGCGGCTTCGGCGTCGCCCTGCGGCAGGACGAGCGAGACGGTGAAGACCGCGCCCTCGCCGGGTCGGCTGCGCGCCGTCAGCCGACCGCCCATCAGCTCGATCAGGTCGCGGCTGATGGACAGCCCGAGCCCTGAGCCGCCATGCCGGGCGCTGACGCCTTCGGAAAGCTGATCGAATGGCGTGAACAGGCGGGCCAGCTGGTCGGCCGACATGCCGGGGCCGGTGTCGGCAATCTCGATCAGGATGGCGTGCTCGGCCGGTTCCTCGGGCCAGGAGGCGAGGCGCAGGGTCACCGAGCCCGCGTCGGTGAACTTCATGGCGTTGGAGACCAGGTTGTTCAGCACCTGCCGCAACCGCATCGGGTCGCCCTTGACCGAAGCGGGCATCGACGACGCCCCCTCCACGCGGAGGGACAAGCCCTTGGCGCGGGCCTCGCCCTGCCAGAACATCAGGGTCTGGGCGATCAGGCTGCGCAGATTGAAGTCCACGCTCTCGACCGTCATGTGACCGCCTTCGAGCTTGGCGTGGTCAAGCAGGTCGTCCAGCAACGCTTTCATCATCACGCTGGCGTCCGAGATCAGGGCGGCCTGGGCGCGCGCCGAACTGGTTTTAGCCCCGGCCTCCAGCTCTGCGGCTCCGGTCATGATGGCGCTGATGGGGGTCCTGAGGTCATGGCCGACGGCGGCGAGAAACGCCTGTCGGCTGGCCATGATGCGCTCGGCCTCGGTGCGTTTCCGGTCCGCTTCCAGTCGTGCGGCGCTCTCGGACTGCTGGGCCTTGTTCATCCGCTCCCAGGTCGAGACGCAATAGATGCCGAAGACGACGAAGGAGATGGTCACCGCCATGACGAAGGCGTGGGACGCCCCGTAAAAGCTCATCCAGAACGGCACTGCCGCCATGTAGAGGAAGTGCGGCGCGATGGTGATCGCCAGCACCTTGCGCGAGCCGGGCGAGTTGATCACGCCGTAGATGGCGCCCGACGCCGCCACGATGGCCGCGCAGACCCCGCCCATGGGGCCGCCCAGCAGCCAGAGCGGAACGGAAAGACTCCCGAACGACGCCGCGTTCAGGAACAGCATCACATTGCCCGCCGCGCTGCGGATCGGGCCCATGCGCTCCACCCGGCCGGAGAGCACGGGCGCGAAAATCCATAGGTCGAGCGCCTGGACCAGGAAATAGCCGACGCACCACAGCGCCGAGACCTCCGAGCCGAACACCGGCGTGAAGATGAGCGCCATCGCGGCGCCCATGCCAAGCCGCTGCATCAGGGCGCGCCGACGGGCCTGGATCGCGGGCGTCCAGTCCGGCGCCGAATCCTTATAGGCCTGCGACATGCACGTCCCCGAAATGAGGCGCACGGGCCCCTGGCGGAAACCATCATGACCGAAGCGGCCTAACGCTCCGTCAACGCAGGGTTGGCGGATGCCTCGGCCAGGGAGGCGAAGCCGTCGGCGCGCAGACGGGCGGCCAGATCGCGCTTGATGCGGCCGACCAGGCCCGGCCCGCCGTAGATCAGGGCGGAGTAGATCTGGACCGCCGAAGCGCCGGCCCGGATGCGGCGGTAGGCCTCCGCCCCGCTGTCGATTCCGCCGACGGCGATGAGCGGCAGACGACCCTTCGCCGCCTCGGCGGCGTGGATCAGCGCCTTGTGCGCCTTCTCGCAGAGCGGCGCGCCGGAGAGTCCCCCGGCCTCGGCCCGGTCGCGCGAGCGCAGGCTGGAGGGGCGGTCCAGCGTGGTGTTCGAGACGATCAGGGCATCGATCCGGTGCGCCAGCGCCGCCTGGACGATCATGGCGATCTCGTCCGGCGTCAGGTCCGGCGCGATCTTGAGGAAGACGGGCGCCGGCGTCGTCCGCGCTTCGGCCACGCGGCCGAGCAGATCGTCGAGCGCCTCACGCCCCTGCAGCGCGCGAAGGCCCGGCGTGTTGGGCGAGGAGATGTTGACGGTGAAGTAGTCGGACAGGCCCGCGAGGCGTTGAAGACCGGCGACATAGTCCGCCGCGCGATCCTCTGTGTCCTTGTTTGCCCCCAGGTTGGCTCCTACCACGATGCCGGAAGGGCGGCGCGACAGGTTGGCGGCGAAGGCCTCGAGCCCCCCGTTGTTGAAACCCATCCGGTTGATGATGGCCCGGTCTTCCGAGAGGCGGAACAGGCGGGGCTTCGGATTGCCGGGTTGGGCTCGCGGGGTGACGGACCCGGCCTCGACGAAGCCGAAGCCTAGGCGGGACAGGCCGGTCAGGGCCTCGGCGTTCTTGTCCAGACCCGCGGCAAGGCCGATCGGGTTGGGCAGCTCTAGGCCCGCCAGCGACATCCTGAGGATCGGATCATCCGGCGGCGGCGCGGGCAGGGGCGCATGCTTCAGGCCGCCGATGGCCAAGCCGTGGGCGGTCTCCGGGTCGAGGGTGCGGAGCAGCGCTGTCAGCATGCGAACGGCGTCGCCTCGGTCACCGCCGTGGTCGGCAGAGGGCCGTAGATGTGCGGAAACAGCGCTCCGCCACGCGAAGGCTCCCAAACCACGGCGTCGCCCAGCGCCTCCAGATCGACGGTCAGACGCATGAGATTGGTCCGGCCCGCGAAGTGCTTCCGCGCCGTCTCCTCCAGCTGCGCCGCCGTCGACAGGTGGACGTAGCCGTCGGCCAGATCGACCGCCGAGCCGAGAAAGACGCCCTCGGCCAGGGCCTCGCGCCATTCGGCGGCGTCGAGCAGCTTGTAGGCGTAGCGCTCGGCCATCAGTCCTCGGCTCCGCCGCCGAAGGCCTTGGGCGTCAGGAAGCCGTCGTAGGCGCAGCGACCGGCCACATCCACCTCGAACACAGCCGCCGCCCCGGTCGGGAAGCCGCCGGCCAGACGGTCGAGGATCGCGGGCGAGGCGGCGCTTTCCGTCAGATAGTCGTAGGCGAGGGTGTGAATGCCCGGATTGTGGCCCATGACCAGCAGGCATCCAGCCTCATCCTCGGCGTCCTGAACCAGACGCCGGATGGTGTCGGGCGAGGCGTCGTAGAGGCGGGGCTCAATACGGACCTCCACGTCGCCGAACGCCTCCTGCACCGCGTCCCAGGTCTGGCGGGTGCGGGTGGACGGACTGACGAGGGCCAGATCCGGGCGCAGCTTCTTCTCCGCCAGCACCCGGCCCATCAGCGCGGCGTCGGACAGGCCGCGCTCGGTCAGGGCGCGGTCGCGGTCGAGGCCGGAGGCGGCGGCGCGCTCGGTCTTGGCGTGGCGCATCAGGATCAGGCGGTGCATGAGGCCGCCGTTACAGGGGTTCGCCGCGCGCTTCCACCCCGTCGCCGTCACGCGGCGACCGCGTCGCGGGCTGGGGCTGGAGCACCCCTTGCGGGACCGCAACCCGCGCCCCGTGGCCGGATGGGCGGATGCGGGCGTAGGCCTGGCGCGTCGCCTCCAGCAGGATGACGCCCGCGAAGCCCGGCGCGACCCGGCGACCGATCTGCTCGAACCCGTCGGCCATGCCCAAGATCGGCGTCCACGGCGGGACATACAGCGTCTGGGACCAGGCGGTCGGCTCCAGCCCGACGGCGCGGACCAGCCGCTCCAGCTGACCGCGCGTAAAGGGCCGGCCGTGGCCGAAGGGCGTGCTTTCGGCCCGCGCCCACATGCCGCCCCGCGCCGCCGCCGCCAGGATGATCCGCCCGGCGGGCGCCAGCGCCCGAACCGCCTCGGTCAGCAGAAGCGTCGGATCGTCGGCTTCCTCCAGCGCATGCACCAGCAGAACGCGATCGAACGTCCCCGCCGCGAGCGGCAACCGCTTGTCGTCGACCAGCAGCGTCCGGTTCTTTCCGACGGAGGGCCACAGCTCCACCCCCTGACCGCCCGGCATGGCGGCGATGACGCGGCGCGCGCCGACGAAGGCGTCCAGCCACGGCGTCGCATAGCCGACGCCCAGCACGTCGCAGCCCTCGGCCTCGCCCCAGGCGTCTTCCAGACGCTTGGCCAGCAGCCGGCGCACCAGGGCGCCCCGGGGCTCGCCGTAGAAGGCGCGAAGATCCTCGATGGCGCGACGCATGGTCTCCACTATATGGCGGATCAAGCCTCGCCACCAAGGACCGCACCATGCCCCTGACCGTTCACCTGTTCCCGGCGCGCGAGGACAACTACGCCTTTCTGGCCCGCGACGAGGCGACGGGGACGGTCGCCGCGATCGACACCCCGGACGCCCAGGTCATCCTGGACGCGATCCAGTCGCTGGGCTGGGGCAAGCTGGATCGCATCATCAACACCCACTGGCACCCCGATCACACCGAGGGCAACGAACGGCTGAAGGCCGACACCGGCTGCGACATCTGGGGGCCGGAGGAAGTCCGCAAGGTCGCCCCGGTCGATCACATCGTCGAGGAGGGCGATGTCGTGACCATCGGCGAGACGACGCTGCACGTCACCGCCACGCCCGGACACACGCTGGGCCACGTCGTCTTTCGCTCGATCCCGGACAACATCGCCTTTACCGGCGACACCCTGTTCACCCTGGGCTGCGGCCGCCTGTTCGAGGGCACGCCCGAGCAGATGTGGGACAGCCTGCAACGCATCGCCGCCTGGCCGGACGAGACGGTGCTGTATGGCGCGCACGAGTACACGGCGTCCAACGCCCGCTTCATGCTGAGCGTCGACGACCGGCCCGAGGTCCGCGCCCATGCCGAAGGCGTCTTCACTAAACGCGCGCTGGGCGAACCCACCGTGCCGACCACGCTGGGGGTCGAACGACGCTTCAACCCCTATCTGACCGCGCGCGACGGCGCGGAGTTCGCCGCGCGGCGCGCCGCCAAGGACGTCTTCAAGGGCTGACGCCTCGTCGCAGCCGGAACCGTGGCCGCGGGCGGGCCGTTGGACACCCCTCGATATCAGGGGTTCCAGCATGAGCGACACTGTCGCCGATCCGAGCTTTCATCCGCCCGAGGACGCGGTCGACTTCTATGAGGAGAGCCTGCGCCTGCTGAAGGAGAGCGGCATCCCCTTCCTGCTGTCGGGCACCTATGCGGTCACGGCCTACACAGGCATCCGGCGGCCGACCAAGGATCTGGACGTCTTCTGCAAGCCCGGCGACTACCCCCGCATCCTCGCCTTCTTCCAGGCGCGCGGTTACCGGACCGACGTCGAGGACGAGCGCTGGATCGCCAAGGTCTGGAAGGACGAGGACCGCTTCTTCGACGTCATCTTCGCCATGTCGAACGGCGCCATCGCCGTCAACGACAGCTGGTTCGGCCCCGACACCATCGAGGTCTATGGCCACGAGGTCGGCATCACGCCCCCGACGGCGCTGATCCTGTCCAAGGTCTTCATCCAGGACCGCTACCGCTACGACGGCGCGGACGTGAACCACATCATCCTCAAGCAGGCGGCCAACATCGACTGGAAGTCGCTGCTGGACCAGATGGACCTGTACTGGGAGGTGCTGATGGCGCACCTGCTGAACTTCCGCTTCGCCTATCCGACCGAGCGCGAGAACGTGCCGTCCTGGCTGATGACGGAACTGACCGAGCGGCTGCAGGCCCAGGTCAACCTGCCGGCGCCGCGGATCAAGGTCTGCCGCGGCCGTCTGTTCAGCGCGCGCGACTACGTCTCCGATATCGCCGAATGGGGCTTTGGCGACGTGGTCGGCAAGGGGCTCGAAGAGCGCCATGACCCTGTCCACTGACGCCCAGACCCTGCAACCTGGCCTCGAACCTGGGCCCACCCGGCGGCTGCGCGTCGCGGCGGTCGGCGACCTGCACGTCGGCGAGGGCCAGACGCGACCGCACCGCGCTCTGTTCGAGCGGGTCTCGGACGACGCCGACGTGCTGTGCCTGTGCGGCGATCTGGTCAACTTCGGCAAGACCGCCGAGGTCGAGGTGCTGCTCGACGACCTCAGGAGCTGCCGCATCCCCATGGTCGGCGTCATGGGCAACCACGAGCACGAATGCGGCCAGCCCGAGACCGTCGAGAAGATGCTGACCGACGCCGGGGTGACCATGCTGTCGGGCGGGCGCAGCTGCGAGGTCGGCGGCGTCGGCTTCGCCGGCGGCAAGGGCTTCGTCGGCGGCTTCGGCCGCTACATGCTCAGCGCCTTTGGCGAGGCCTCGATCAAGACCTTCGTGCAGGAGGCGGTGGAGGACGCCACCGCGCTGGAAACCTCGATCCGCTCTCTGCGGACCGAGCGGTCGGTCGTGTTGCTGCACTATTCGCCGGTGGTCGACACCGTCGTGGGCGAGCCGCCGGAGATCCACGCGTTTCTCGGCTCGTCGCGGCTGGCGGAGACCATCGATCGCTACGACAACGTCAAGCTGGTCCTGCACGGCCACGCCCACCGGGGCGCGCCTGAAGGCAAGACGAACCGGGGCGTGCCGGTCTTCAACGTCGCCCTGCCGGTGCTGAGGACGCTCGGCGAGACGCACTATCGGGTGTTCGAGGTCTGACGGGCCGCCGCGCTTGCCGCTCGCCGCGCCCGATCCCATATTCCTCACCGAAGCCGAGGGCGCGCCGCTTAAGGGCGTCTCCGGCTCTATAGTCGCTTCTGAGTGAGGACTGACCATGACCGGCCGCCCCGTGCTGTTCGACAGCCCGTTTCTTCTGGGTTTCGACCAGACCCGCGCCCTGATCGACCGCGCCGCCAAGGCTGCGGCCGAGAGCTACCCGCCCTACAACGTCGAGCAGATCGGCGACCACGGCGTGCGCATTTCCCTGGCCGTGGCGGGCTTCTCGCCCGACGACCTGGCGATCACCCTGGAGGGCCGGCAGCTGACCATCGCCGGCAAGCGCGAGAGCGCCGGCGACCAGGCCTTCCTGCATCGCGGCATCGCCTCGCGCGGTTTCGTGCGCAGCTTCGTCCTCGCCGACGGTCTGGAGGTCGAGGGCGCGACGCTGGAGCACGGCCTGTTGCATGTCGATCTGAAGCGGCCGGAAGAGGCCGCGACCGTGAAGCGCATTCCGATCAGCCTCGGCTGATCTCAACCCCAATAGCGACGCTTGGACGCGCCGGCGAACCCGCCGGGCGCTGCGGCGTTGTCTTTTCGAAGGAGGCGGTCCTGATGACGCCGATAATGACCAAGGAAGACCTGAAGGGGCTGGGCGCGCCCGACCTCGTCTATGTGCGAGAGATCAGCGCGGCCGACGTCTTGGCCGACGTGCGGGTCGAAGAGGCCAAGGGCCTGATGATCGATCCCGACCAGACTCTCTATGCGGTGCACAGCGCCGACGGCGAGCGGCTGGCGGTCATGCTGGATCGCGAAACGGCCTTCGCCGCCGCCGTGGCGCACGAACTGGCGCCGGTTTCCGTCCACTAGCCGACGAAAACCGCCTCAGGCGGCGGTGGCCGTCTCGTTGGTGACGAACAGGGCGTGGACGGCGTCGACGGTATGCGCCTGACGCAGCTGCTCGCGCATTTCCGGCGAGCGCAGGGCGCGCGACACGGCTGCGAGCGCCCGCAGATGCTCAGCGCCGTCGCGCGGCGGGGCGAACAGGGCGAACAGCAGATCGACCGGCCGATCGTCCACGGCGTCGTAAGCCACCGGCGTATCCAGCCGCACGAACACCGCGCGCACGCGGTCCAGACCCTCGAGGCGGGCATGGGGCACGGCGACGCCGGAACCGAGCCCCGTCGAGCCGAGCGCTTCCCGTTCCAGCAGGGCCTCGAACACGCGGTCTTCGGCGACGCCCAGAGCCTGGGCAGCGCAGGCGGCCACGGTGTGCAGAGCCTGTCGCTTGGACGACGCGCCGCCCCTCAGGACGACGCCGTCCCGGACCAGCAGTTCACCAATATCCATGATAGTCTCGACTCACACACTCTTACGAGGTTCAGGCGGCCCAAGAGGGGAGGCGACGGGCGCGGGCCGCATAGCCCGAACCGCGCCTCTTTGGAAGGCTTATGCGCCAGAACCGTTTACAGAACCGTGTCCGTTCGACGACACGGTGCGTTCAGGGTCTATCCACCCGACATTGCCGTCCGGCCGGCGATAGACGACCGAAAGCCCGCCGTGGGCGGCGTTGCGGAACATCACGACCGGGTAACCGGTCATGTCGAGCTCCAGCACCGCGCGACCGACGGTCAGGGTGCGGATCTCGGCCTCGGTCTCGGCGATCACCATGCCAACCGGGGGCGGGCCCTCGGCTCCGGCATCGCCGAACTCGTCATCCTCGACCGAGTCGGGATCGCGCAGGACGATGGAGCGGGCGACTTCCCGCGCTGCGTTCTCGGTCTTCTCGGGTGAGAGAGGCTTGGGCCCGATGTGGTGGTCCTTGAGTCGGCGCTTGTAGCGACGAACCCGCTTTTCCAGCTTTTCGAGACTGTCGGAGAAGGCCGCATGGGCGTCGCCGCCGTGGCCGGTGGTGACCAGAGCCTGGCCCGAGGCGAGGCGGACCCAGCAGTCCACCTTGAAGCCGTGGCCGTCCTTGGAGACGACGACCTCGGCGTCCTGACCGCCGCGTTCGAAGTATTTTCCAACCCCGTCTTCGAGTTCCTGGGAGATGCGCGAGCCTAACGCTTCGCCGACATCCACGTGCTTGCCGCTGACCTGGACTTGCATGTCACACAGAACGCGACTGCCTGCGAAAAGTGTCAATCGGGAACGTCGGTTTTACGGTCACGCTTTTGCGATCAGCTGGAGCCTGAGTCAGAAGGACACGGTTGCTCAAGCGCGCATGGGGCGATGCCTGCCACTCCCTCTCGCTCTGGGAGAGGGAAACCCACACGCCGTTTTTCTCAATCATCCAACGACGCCCGGAATCAGCGAGTAAAATCAACGCCCGCTCCGTTTGAGACGCTCTGAACGCGCCCTCATTGAAACCTGCCTTACAATCACCCCCGGTTCCGTCGCCTGGGAAGGGCGCAAGGCCTTGCGAGCTTGTCGCGGCGGGAGCGGTTGGAGCGGGGGCTCCCGAGGTCCAACGACCGGAGGCCGTGAAGAGCGGTCGTCCGGCGTCCGGATCAAGGGGGTGGCGTGGGCAACGTTGCCGTTCGGAATGAGGGTCCCGGGCTCAAGCAGCCCGGAACCGCGTTCCAGGCGGTAACCCGCCAAACGCAAAGCGTCTGGCTCAAGCAGCGAGACGCCGCGCGTCGAGCGGTAGCCCACCGACAAGGCGGCGAGCAGAAGACTCGCCGCGTTCAGGGGATCGGCTTTCGCAAGCACGCCGACCTTCCCGCCGGAGGCGTCAGTAGCGGCAAGGCTCTAACAGGGCCGTTGGTCCCCGGGCAGTCGGCTTCGAGCGACGCGGGGCCGTCCGCTTCCGGTCAGACCAGCCGCGCGGAGCAGTCGTCTTTCGCCGAAACACAAACCCTCACGGTCTCCGGGCGAAGGCCCGGCTGCTCCGCCCGCCCTTCCCATCCCGTTCACAGCGGAAGAGCGATCAGGCGCGCCTGCACCGACACGCGACGCCCGACCCGCCACCCCGGGGTTCCAGGCTCGGCGGCGCCGCACCGGAAGGACCGACAGCCGCGATGGCGTTCCTATCCCGCCTTCATCATCCGACGACGCTCGACAGAAGAGGGAATCCGCAAGGCCTCCCGATACTTGGCGACGGTTCGACGCGCGATGTCGATGCCCGCCTCCTTCAGGATCTCGACGATGCGGTCGTCGGACAGGACATCGCCGTCGCGCGCCTCATGGTCGATCATCGACTTGATCCGGTGACGGACGGCCTCGGCGGAGTGACTGGCCCCTCCGTCCACCGCCTGGATGGCGGCGGTGAAGAAGAACTTCAGCTCGAACACCCCGCGCGGGGTCGAGACGTATTTGTTCGAGGTCACCCGGCTGACGGTCGATTCGTGCATGCCGATCGCGTCGGCCACGGTCTTGAGATTCAGAGGCCGCAGAAACTCCACGCCGAAGGCCAGGAAAGCGTCCTGCTGGCGCACGATCTCCGAGGAGACTTTCAGGATGGTCTTGGCCCGCTGGTCCAGCGACTTCACCAGCCAGTTGGCCTGGGCGGCGCAGTCGGCCACGAAAGTCTTTTCGGCCTCGGTTCGAGCGCCTGCGCTGATGGAAGCGTGATACCGCTTGTCGACCAGGAGTTTGGGCAGGGTGTCGGCGTTCAGCTCCACCTTCCACCCGCCGGCCGGATCGGGCCGGACGTGGACGTCCGGAATCACCGTCTGAGCCACCTCGCCCGCGAACCCCGCGCCGGGCCGGGGCGTCAGCGCCTTCAGCTCGGCGATCATTTCGGCGAGGTCCTCGGCGTCGACTCCGCAGGCCTTGCGCAGCGCAGCGAGATCGCGCCGGGCCAGCAGGTCGAGGTTGTCCAGCAGGGCCGCCATGGCCGGGTCGAAGCGGTTGCGCTCGACCAACTGCAGCTTCAGGCACTCCGGCACCGAGCGCGCCATGACGCCCGTCGGCTCGAAGCCCTGGCACACGGTCAACACCGCCTCGATCCGGTCCAGGCCGCACCCAAGGCGATCGGCCAGCTCCTCGAGTTCGCCGCGCAGGTAGCCGCCTTCGTCGACCCCGTCGATGAGGGCCAGCGCGATGGCGTGATCCGCAGCCGAAAGCCCGGCTGCCGAAGCCTGGGCCTGTAGATGCTCCCACAGGGTCGGATCATGCCGCTCGGGCCTCTCGCCGCCGTCGCCGTCGTTGAACGAGCCGCCCTTGCCGGCGGCCGACCAGTCCGACAGGCCTGGCTGGGACGCCGCCTCGTCCGACAGCCGGTCCGAGGTCCGCTCGCCGGGGGTGGCGTCTCCATAGACGTCGTCCTCGCGCGCATCGACGCTGGACGAACGGTCCGCCGCCTCGGCTTCGGAGAAGCTGAGCTCAGCGGTGTCGGCGGTCAGCTCCCGTGTCGGCTCGGCCGGGGCCTCGGTCTCCTCGCGCTGGAGGAGCGGGTTCTTCTCGAGCTCGGCCTCGACGTATTCGTCGAGCTCCTGATTGGACAGCTGCAGCAGCTTGATCGCCTGCTGGAGCTGGGGGGTGATGACCAACCCCTGGCCCTGCCGGATCTCGAGCCTCTGACCGATCACGTCCGCATCGCCCCTGCCGCCGGACCGCCGTGGCCCGGAACTTGCTGGGACGATGAAGCGAAGCGGTTAACGGACGCCGAACATGATCGCGAAGTTGGCCGCGGCCAGCTCGAATCCGCCCCGCTCCATGACGACCTGAACGGACTGATGCAGGCCCAGGTAGGTGGCGCCCGCCATCAGCCAATGAAACCTTCGCGAATCTCTCAGCTCGTCATCATGGTAGCCAGGGCCCCACGGCAGAGCCCAGTTAAACCACGCGACCCATCGGCCCGGAGCGGTCAGGACGTATTCGATCGCGAACCAGGTGTTGGCCATGCCATCAGCTTGGACCCTTGTTCGTTTCCGCCGACTTGCCGAGAACGGTAAATGGCCACCCGCGATGCTGGCTCAGCCGTAAAGATCGCCCAGATAGACGCGGCGAACCTCGGGGTCGTGGATGACCTCGTCGGCGGTGCCTTCGAACAGGACCTCGCCGTTCGAAATGATGGAGGCGCGGTCGATGATATCCAGCGTCTCGCGGACATTGTGGTCGGTGATCAGCACGCCGATGCCCTCGCCGGCCAGATAGCGGATGACCTGGCGGATGTCGGCGATGGCCAGCGGATCAATGCCGGCGAAGGGTTCGTCCAGCAGCATGAAGCTGGGCCGGCCCGCCAGCGACCGGGCGATCTCCACCCGTCGCCGCTCGCCGCCCGACAGGGCCGTGGCGGGCGCGTGGCGCAGATGGCCGATGTTGAGCTCGTCCAGCAGACGGCTCGTCTCGGTCTCGATGGCCTTACCCGTGGCGTTCAGCTCGACCACCGACATGATGTTCTGCTCGACCGTCATGCCGCGGAAGATCGAAGCCTCCTGCGCCAGATAGCCGACGCCCATGCGCGCCCGCTGATACATGGGCTGGCTGGTGATATCGACGCCGTCCAGCCAGATGGAGCCGCTGTCGGCCGGGATCAGGCCGGTGATCATGTAGAAGCAGGTGGTCTTGCCGGCGCCGTTGGGACCCAGGAGTCCCGCGACCTCGCCGCGCTGGACGGTCAGGGAGACGTCCTTGACGACCTGACGCGCGCCGAAGGCCCGGGCGATGTTCCGGACGCGCAGGCCCTTGTCCAGCGGCGCGGGCGCGGCGGCCGCTTCGGCCTCGCGCTCCTTGAGGTTCAGGGCCGAGAGTTCCTTGCGCGCCATCGGGTCGCCGACCGGGCCGACCGGGCCTCAGTTCGACCCTTCCGGATAGAAGACGCCGCGCACGCGACCGCCCTGGCCCCCGCCCTCGATACGGGCCTGGCCGGTATCGACGTTGTAGCTGAGGCGCGAGCCGGTCAGGACGTTCTGGCCCTGGCGCAGGATCACGTCGCCGGTCACCACCACAGTGGCGTTCGAGACGGTATAGATCGCCCGGTCGCCCCGGATCGTCTCGGTCGGGGTGACATAATAGACATCGCCGGAGGCCTCGATGGTGGTCAGGCCGCCCGAGGCGTCACGCGCGCCCTCGATGGCGTTGGCGCGCAGCCGGGCCTGACCCTGGGTGATCTCGGCGCGACCGCGCAGGGAGACCGAGGTGTTGGTCAGCTCGCCTGTGTCGGCGCCGTAGCCGATCGGCTGGTTCGATGTGTTCGGCCGGCTCTGGGCCAGCGCCATGCCGCCCGCTGCGAGCGCCAGGACGGTCGCGGCCGTCGCGAGGAGATGCGTCGTCTTCATGGTCATTCACCGGAGGCGGCGGCGATCGTGCCCCGCACCTTGTTATCGCCCGAGCCGCTGAACACGACCCGCTGGCCCTGTTCATATATGGCATAGGACGTCGCGGAAATGGTTCCAAGCGGCCCGCGGCCTTCAACGCCCTTGTCGCCGGTGACGACACCGGTGGCGGTGTTCACCACAGCCTCTGGCGTCGTCAGGGTAAAGCCCGACCCGCCGTCGGAAATCCGCACATTGGGGCCGATGGTCACCGTGCGCGCCGTCTCGTTGTAGACGCCCGCATCGGCGGTCATTTCGGTGACCTTCGCGCCGCCGAGATTGAGCCGCAGCACCGGGCCGTTCAGACGGAATCGACCCGTCGCCGGGTCGCGCACAGCGCCCTCCGCTCCGATGACGAAGCTGCGGCCCTCGGCGTCCTGACCGTGGAACATGGGGTTGTCGAGCCGGATGTCACGCGCCTGGCTGGCCTCACGCTCGACCCCGGACATCACGGTGCGGAACACCGTCCAGGTCAGGGCCCCGCCCGCCAGCACCACGATCAGGATGGGCAGCAGGCGGCGGTAAAGCCGCACCCGCTGAGACCGCGCGCGCCAGCGTTCGGCCTCGGCCGCCAGCCGCGCCTCGTCGGCGGCCTTTCGATCCTCGGCCGGATCGGTCTGGCTCATTTGGTCCAGGTGTGGGCGAAGACGTCGTCCTCGAAGCCCATGAGGTCGAGCCGGGCTCGGACCGGCAGGAAGTCGAAACAGGCCTGCGCCACCGCCGTCCGGCCCTCGCGCGCCAGCATTTCATCGAGCTTCGCCTTGATGACGTGCAGGTGCAGGACGTCTGAGGCGGCATACTCCAGCTGGGCCGGAGACAACTCGGCCGCGCCCCAGTCCGACGACTGCTGGGCCTTGGACAGGTCGATGCCGGCCAGCTCGCGCGCGACATCCTTCAGGCCGTGCCGGTCGGTGTAGGTGCGGGCCAGCTTGGAGGCGATCTTGGTGCAGTAGACAGGGCGGGTCTCGACGCCGAGATGCAGCTCCAGCATGGCGATGTCGAAGCGGCCGAAGTGGAAGATCTTCAACACGGCCGGATCGGCCATCAGCCGCTTCATGTTCGGACAGTCGTAGGACGGGCGGTTCAGACGAACGACATGGGCGTCGCCGTCGCCGGCCGACAGCTGGACAACGCACAGCGGATCGCGGCGGAAGCGCAGGCCCAGCGTCTCGGAATCCACGGCGACTTCGGGGCCCAGGTCCAGGCCGTCGGGCAGGTCGCCCTCATGAAAGTGAACGGTCATGGCGCTTCCTAGCGCAGCGGCGGTCCCGACGCGATAGGCGTGGCCCCAAAGCAAAAGGGGCCCGGACGCTGTCCGGACCCCTTGAGCGTTTTAATGGGGATCGGCTTAGTGGCCGCCGTCCACGGGCGTGCAGACCGTGCCGTCGGTGCAGTCCGAGAAGTGGACCTGCGGAGGCTCGACCAGGATTTCCGACGGCCGCACATGGACCTCCGGACGCTGCACATAGATCTGGGCCGGGGCGATGCGGATCGGCGGGGCGTCCACATAGACCGGCGGGCCCTGGATGTTGACGACCGGGCCGGCGACCTGAACCGGGCGGCCGATCACCCGGTAACCCGGCGAGGCGACGGTAATGGCCGGACCGGCAGGAACGTTGATCGGCGGCGGCCAGCCACCGGGAGGCGTGTAGCCACCACCGCCCGTCCACGGGCCGTAGAAATCGACGACGCGGGTACAGGCGCAGGGCACGCCGTCGTAGTGCGGCGCCTCGGCACAACCATGACCGTCCGTCGCCGCAGCGCCCGAAATCAGCATGGAGGCCACGATCGAAGTGATCGGATCCATTCAGTCAGCTCCCCTCTCAAGTCCTTGCGAGACTTCACTTTTCCCCTGTCAGGCGAACCCTTGAGGAGGTCTGCGACCCGCAGCAACACGGTTATATTAACCATTTTGGACTGTCTACCTCCGGTGCTGCGCTTGCCCTGCGGTGTGGCAGCGACTACACGACTTCGCGTCATCGGGGAGTAGTCACCCGCGCGTTCAGCGGGGCCCGCGTCAACAGACTTCCTCTCGCCCGGAGGGGATGGCGCGGACGGTTCGGATCAGAGGCCCTTCCTTTCGGAAGCCTCGTCCCTCAAGCAGCGACGCCGCGCGTCGAGTGTTGGGGGACACTCAAACCTGACAAGACCGTTGGCTTCGCAGGGTTGATTCCACGCGGGGTCCGGCTGCGAACGCCACAGGTCCGTCCGCCGAGGCCCCGCGATCGAGTGCGTTTTGGACGCCGCGCTAATTTCCATCGGCCTCGTCTCCTTGGCGGAGATAGGGGACAAGACCATGCTGCTGGCGATCGCGCTCGCGGCGACCTGGCGACGCCCGACACCGATCGTTCTGGGAATTCTGGCCGCCACCCTGGTGAACCACGCCTTCGCCGCTGTGGCCGGCGTGCTGGCGGCGCAGTACCTGGAGGGCCCGTGGATGCGATGGGTCGTCGGGATTGCTTTCCTGGGCTTCGCAGTCTGGGCCCTGATCCCTGACACCCTGGAGGTCGCTCAGGCAGAGCCGGCAGAGAAGAGCGCCTGGGGCGTGTTCTGGACGACCACGGCGGCCTTCTTCCTGGTCGAGATGGGGGACAAGACCCAGATCGCTACGGCTGGACTGGCCATCCGCTTCGATAGCCTGCCTCTCGTGATCGCCGGGTCGACCATCGGCATGATGCTGGTCAATGGCCCGGCGGTTTGGCTGGGCGAGGCGACGGCCCGCAGGCTGCCGCTCAGATACATCCGCATGGCGGCAGCAGCCGCGTTCGCCGCGACGGGGCTGTGGGTCCTGATCGCGGGCTGAGCCCTAGAAGAACCGCTCGCCAATGCGGATGGTGTCGCCGGGTGCGACCTGAGTGTTGGTGGTCAGGGGATAGGCCTGCTCGCCCCCGCTGTCAGCACGACGGATGTAGACCCGGCGCGTGTCGGCCCGATAGGTGAACCCGCCTGCCGTGGCCACCGCGTTCAGGACCGTCAGGTTGGCCGTGTACGGGTATTCGCCCGGCGTATTGACCTCGCCGAGGATATAGAAGGGCCGGTAATTCAGCACCTCGGCGTTGACGCGTGGCTCGTTGATGTAGCCCTGACGCAGGGCCTCGGCGATGGCTTCCTGGAGCTGGGCGATCGTCAGCCCTTCGGCCTGGACTTCGCCGATCAGGGGCAGGGAGACCTTGCCGGAGTTGCCGACGGTGAACTCGCCGGTCAGCGCCTCTTCACCGAAGACGTTGATGCGGACCTTGTCAGCGGGGCCTAGGCGATACTCGGGCACGATCCGCACAGCTGCCGCGACATCATCGGTCTGGGCGAGGGGAGCGATGGCTGGAGCGGCGGCGCAACCAGCCAAGACCAGACCGAGCAGAAGACCGAGTAACCAGGTCAGACCGTTACGCATGACGCTATCCCCTGTATCCCGCCAGCCTTCTAGCCTTGGTGAGCGCTCTGATCCAGTCCGGGAACGACGTTCGGTTGTGACGGTGGATGATCCGTCCGTCGCCTGAGGATCCATGCTTCTGAGCCGGTGTCGGGCCGACCTCCGTGGTCGTCCCGAATGAAATCGCCGTCGGCCAGGATGGCGGCATAGGCGCTTGCGCCCAGGCTGGCGTGATAAAGGCTCTCGCCGCGCCAGTGTCCGATGCTCACGCCGGCCTCGGTCGCAATGGTCATCATCAGAACGCCGTTGGGCGGCAAATGCGGCAGCAGGTGGCGTAGCGCCCGGCGCTGATCGCCCGGCGTCAGGTGGAACAGGCTGTACCAGACGAGCACACCGTCGAACGTGCGGGCGAGGTCGAACGCGCGCATGTCGCCGACAACCCATTCTCCCTCGGGCAATGTTTGTGCGGCATGGGCGAGGAGGCGGGGCGATGCGTCCAGGCCGGTCACGCGAAAGCCTCGCTCAATCAATGCAGCACCCCAGGGCCAGCCGGAGCCACAGCCGACGTCGAGCACGGCTCCGCCCCGCGGCAGGGCTGCGGCGAACCGCTCGAACGCCTCAACCTCGTCGATGGATTTGCCGAGACCGCCGAGGGCCGGACCGCGATCCGCGATCCAGCCCTCGGCCTTGTCGTCATAAAGGCCAATAATGCGCTCGGCCGGGTCGATCATTCCGCCAGGAAGGCGTCCAGCTCGGCGAAGAAGGCCTGGGGCTGGTCGATGAAGACGAAATGCGCCGCGTCATCGATGCGGGTCAGCTCCACGCCCGGCAGGGTGGCGTAGGACATGCGGTAGATGGTGTCGGAGATCTCCGGGCTCATTCCGGGCATGTCGAAGGCCACATAGACGACCTCGGTCGGGACCGTGATATTGGCCAGCTCAGGGCGCAGGTCGGTGACGATCAGCTCGCGATAGGCGTTGGACGAGACCATGCGGTCGCTGGCGGCGGTGTCGGCGAGGATCATAGGCTCAGCCGCCTCGTCGCGGACCATGGCGGCGACGGTCTGGGCGGCCTGGGCGCGGTAGGCCTCTTCAGGGTTGTTCAACATCTGGGCGTGGATCATGTCGGCGATCGGCGTGACGCTTTCGACCGTCGGATTGGTCCCAGGCTGGCCGAACATCGCGCCCATGAAGGGCACCATGTCCACGACCATCAGCTTGCCGACCGCGTTGGGATGGCGCGCCGCCAGCATCATGCCGATGGTGCCGCCCATGGAGTGGCCGACGACGGCGGGCCTATCCAGCCCCTGCTCGGCGATGTAGCGGGCGATCTCCTCGGCCACCGGAGCGGCGACGGGGCCCTCGGCGTTGCCCTCGACCGGCGCGCCGGCGAAGCCCTGGATGTGGATGGAGTGGACGCGCCAGCCTGCGCCCAGGTGATCGATCGTCCCCTGCCAGACCTTGGGAGAGGAGCTGAGACCCGGAATCAGGATTATGTCGCGCACGCCCGGACCCGCCTCGCCGTCGACACGGACGTGCATGCGGGTCGACTGGAAGTCGGCGTGGCGATGATGCGAATGGTCGGCGGCCTCGCGGCTCTGGGCGAGGGCCGGGGCGGCGAGGCAGAGGGCGGCGGCGGCGCAGACGAGGGTTCTGAACATGGCGATGTCTCCTGTGTGGCCCGGATATGCCGCAGTTACTTTGGAATGTAAAGTGCTTTTCTTGATCAGGCCGAGACGATCTGCATCCCCAGCCATTCGGCGATCAGGGCGGGCTTTTCCGAGCCCTCGATCTCGACGGTCAGCTCGTGCTTCAGCAGCCAGCGACCACCGCCCTTGTCTTCGGCCGACAGCAGCTTGAACCGCCCGCGCACCTTCGATCCGGCCGGAACCGGCGCGAGGAAGCGCAGCTTGTCGAAGCCGTAGTTGACGCCCATCACCACGCCCTCCAGCGGCTTGACCGCGTCATAGGACATGGCCGAGGCGAGGCTCAGCGTCAGGAAGCCGTGGGCGATGGTTCCGCCGAACGGGGTGGCCTTGGCGGCCTCCGGATCGACGTGGATGAACTGCTCGTCCTCGGTGATCTTTGCAAACGCGTCGATGCGGGCCTGGTCGATCTCGATCCAGCGGCTGACGCCGACCTCCTGGCCGATCAGGGAAGCGAGGTCACTCGGCTTAGTCATGCGGCGGCTCCGGTGAAGCGGTCTTCGATGATCTCGGCGAACAGGGCGGGGTCGATGTTGCCGCCCGACAGGACGACGGCGGTGGTCCGGTCGCGGGTCTCGACCTTGCCCGCCAGCACCGCCGCCAGCGCCGCCGCCCCGCCCGGCTCCAGCACCAGTTTCAGCGTATGGAAGGCGTAGCGGACGGCCTCGGCCGCCTCCAGGTCGCTGACGCCCAGCGCCCCCTTCAGGACCCGCTGGTTGATCGGGAAGGTCAGCTCGCCGGGGATGGGGGTCTGGAGCGCGTCACAAATCGAGGGCGCGGCCTTGGGATGGCCCACCCTCTGCTTGGCCGCTAGGGACCGCGCCGTGTCGTCGAAGTTCTCGGGCTCGACCGCCCAGCTCAGCGTCTTGGGGCTCTTGGCCTCCAGCACCAGATTGATCCCGGCCAGCAGCCCGCCGCCCGAGCAGCAGCAGACCAGCTGATCGATCGCCGTGTCGGACTGCTGCAGGATCTCCAGCCCGCTCGTGCCCTGACCCTCGATGACGAAGGGATCGTCGAAGGGCGGCACCAGGACGGCGTTCTTCTCGGCCGCCAGCGCGGCGCCGATCTCCTCGCGGCTCTCGGTCCAGCGGTCGTAGAGGCGCACCTCGCCGCCGAAGCGCCGAACGCCGGCGATCTTGATGGCCGGGCTGTCGGACGGCATGACGATGGTGGCGCTGGTTCCCATCTTCTGCGCCGCCGCCGCCACGCCTTGCGCGTGATTGCCCGACGAGAAGGCGACGACGCCTCGCGCCCGCTCCTCGTCCGTCAGGCGGCTGATGCGGTTGTAGGCCCCCCGGAACTTGAAGGCCCCCGCGACCTGCAGATTCTCGGCCTTGAGCAGGATGCGCCCGCCCGCGCGTTCGTTCAGGGCGGGGCTCTCGATCAGGGGGGTGCGGACGGCGACCCCCTCGATCTGACGGGCGGCGTCGATGACGCCTTCGAAGGAAGCGATGCGGTCGGCCATGTCCGGCGGATTAGCGCATCGCCCGATCCTGCGTAAGGTGGCGCCATGACGACCTGCATCCTCGCCATCGACCAGGGCACCACCTCGACCCGCGCCATCGCGTTTGAACTCCGCGACGACGGCGGATTGCACCCCGTCGCCATCAGCCAGATCGCGCTTCAGCAGCATTTCCCGGCCTCCGGCTGGGTCGAGCACGACGCCGATGAGATCTGGACGGCGACGCTCCAGACCTGCCGCGAGGTCATCGCCAAGGCCGGCGGGATCGGCCGGTTCTCGGCGGTCGGCATCACCAACCAGCGCGAAACGGCCGTGATCTGGGACGCCGCGACGGGTGAGCCGCTGCACCACGCCATCGTCTGGCAGGACCGGCGCACCGCCGACGTCACCGACCGCCTGAAGGCCGAGGGGCATGAGACGGCGGTCCAGTCCGCGACGGGCCTGATCCTCGACCCCTATTTCTCGGCGACCAAGTTCGCCTGGCTGCTGGACGCCGTACCCGGCGCGCGCGAACGGGCGGACCGTCGTGAAGTCTTGCTCGGCACGATCGAGACCTGGCTGATCTGGAAGCTGACGGGCGGTGCGGCCCACGTCACCGATGCGACCAACGCCAGCCGCACCTCCTTGATGGACCTGAAGGACCGGGTCTGGCGCGACGACCTGTGCGCCCTGTTCCGGGTGCCGCGCGGGGCCCTGCCGGACATCCGCGAATGCGCGGGCGAGCTCGGCCAGACCGAGGCAGGGCTGTTCGGCCGGGCGCTGCAGATCACCGGTTCGGCGGGCGATCAGCAGGCGGCGCTGGTCGGCCACGGGGCGCTGAAGGCGGGCGACGCCAAGATCACCTATGGCACCGGCGCCTTTCTGGTCGCCAATGTGGGGCCGGCGCCGGTGGCCTCGACCAGCCGGCTGCTGGGCACGCTCGGCTATGCGGTGGACGGCGAGGCCGCCTATGCGCTGGAGGGCTCCATCTTCTCGGCAGGCTCGGCGATCCAGTGGCTGAGGGACGGCGTGGGCATGATCGCCGACAGCCGGGGCTCCGAGGCGCTGGCGCAGGGCTTGAAGGACAACGGCGGGGTCTATCTGGTGCCCGGCTTCACGGGGCTAGGCGCGCCCTGGTGGGAGCCGGAGGCGCGCGGGGCGATCATCGGCCTGACGCGGGATTCGACCCCGGCCCACTTCGTCCGCGCGGGGCTGGAGGCCTTGGCCTATCAGACGCGCGACCTGCTCGACGCCCTGGCCGCCGACGGGGCACCGAGGCTGGGCGTGCTCAAGGTCGACGGCGGGGTGACCGCCAACGCCTTCGCCATGCAGTTCGTCGCCGACATCTGCGATGTCACGGTCGAGCGCCCGGCGTTTCAGGAGATGACGGCGCTGGGGGCCGCGCGGCTGGCGGCCTATGGCGCGGGGCTGATCGACGACCTGAAGCCGCGCGGCGACGAGGCGCCCGCCGTCTGGACGCCGCGCATGGACGCCGGCGAACGCGAGCGGCTGCTGGGGGGCTGGCGTCGCGCCGTGCGGGCCGCCATTGTCGCCGCCCATGACTGACTCCGCCGCTCTCGACGATCCGCAATCGACCTTCTCCGGCACGCGCGAGGTCGATCCCCGCTATCGCCTGGACGAGGCCGCGCTCGACGCCTGGATGACGGCGAACGTGGCAGGCTACGTCGGGCCGCTGACGGTGCGCCAGTTCAAGGGCGGGCAGTCGAACCCGACCTATGAGTTGACCACGCCGACCGCCGCCTATGTGCTGAGACGCAAACCCCCGGGGACCCTGCTGCCTTCCGCCCATGCCGTGGATCGCGAGTTCACGGTGATCTCGGCGCTACATGCCGAAGGCTTTCCGGTCGCCCGTGCCCATGCGCTGTGCACGGATGAAGACGTCATCGGCTCCATCTTCTACGTCATGGACAAGGTCGAGGGCCGGGTCCTGTGGGACCTGAAGCTGCCCGGCATGACGCCAGACCAGCGCCGCGCCATCTACGACACCCAGGTGGATACCCTGGCCGCGCTGCACCGCTTCGAGCCAGACGCGATCGGCCTTTCCGACTACGGAAAGCCGGGCAACTACTTCGCCCGTCAGGTCGCGCGCTGGACCAAGCAGTATCAGGCGTCCGAGACCCATCCGATCCCTGACATGGACCGGCTGATCGCCTTCCTGCCGCCAGGGCTGCCGCCCGAGGGGCCGACGCGGATCGTCCACGGCGATTTTCGGCTCGACAACATGATCCTGGCGCCCGACGCGCCTGAGGTACGGGCGGTCCTGGACTGGGAGCTGTCGACGCTGGGCGATCCGATGGCGGATTTCTCCTACCTGCTGATCGCCTGGGCCATTCCGGCGACGCTGCGCAATGGTCTGGCCGGCGCGGACCTGAAGGCGCTCGGCATCCCCTCGGTCGAGGAGACCGTCGCCCGCTACGTCGACAAGACCGGCTCGCCGCCGCCCGCCAACCTCGACTGGCTGTTCGCCTACA
This sequence comes from Brevundimonas bacteroides DSM 4726, assembly GCF_000701445.1. GTDB lineage: Bacteria > Pseudomonadota > Alphaproteobacteria > Caulobacterales > Caulobacteraceae > Brevundimonas > Brevundimonas bacteroides. Next base: position 81,123 of record NZ_KL370782.1, on the reverse strand, counting down.
ACCTGTTCCGGCTGGCCGCCATCTGTCAGGGCATCGCGGGGCGGGTTCGCGACGGCACGGCGGCCTCGGCCCATGCGCGGACAATGGCGGCGCAGGTCGAGCCGCTGGCGGCTGGAGCCTGGAGCTTCGCCAAGAAGGCGGGGGCCTGACCGCTACAGGAAACTGTAAGGGTCCACATCGACTCTGAGGCGGACCGACCCCGGCACCTTCACCCGCGCCAGCCAGGCCCGCAGAAAGCCTTGCAGATCCACGTCCCGGTCGGCGCGGACCAGCAGCCGCTTCCGACGGCGTCCGCGCACGAGGGCGAGTGGCGCGTCGGCGGGGCCATAGACCTCCAGCCGCTCGGCGTTGGGAATGGCGGCGGCCAGCGCCGAGGCCGTGCGTTCCACCGCGCCGGCGTCTTCACCGGACAGGACGATCGCGGCCAGCCGACCGTGCGGGGGCAGCGACGCCATCTCCCGCTCGGCCATCTCCGCCTCGACGAAGGCGTCGCGGTCGCTGGCGGCCAGCGCCATCAGCACCGGGTGCTCGGGCGTCCAGGTCTGCAGCAGCGCCTGGCCCGGTCGGTCGGCGCGACCCGCTCGGCCCGTCGCCTGGGTCAGGAGCTGGAAGGTGCGCTCGGCGGCGCGGAGGTCGCCGCCCCTCAGGCCAAGGTCCGCGTCCACCACCCCCACCAGAGTCAGGCGCGGGAAGTTGTGGCCCTTGGCGGCGGCCTGGGTGGCGACCAGGACGTCGATCTCGCCCTCGGTCATGCGCTGGATCAGGGCGCGCGCGGCCTTGCCGTCCGGCACGGTGTCGGAGCTGAACACGGCGGTGCGGGCGTCGGGAAACAGCAGCCGCACCTCCTCCTCGACGCGCTCGACGCCGGGGCCGACCGAAACGAGCGTGTCCTTCGCTCCGCAGGCCGGGCAGGCCTTGGGTCGCGGCATGGAAAAGCCCGTCAGGTGACAAACCAGCCGACCGGTATAGCGATGTTCGACCAGCCAGCTGTCAGTGTCCGGCGCCGTCAGCCGGTGGCCGCAGGCTCGGCACAGCACGACCGGCGCATAGCCGCGCCGGTTGAGGAAGAGCAGGGTCTGCTCCCCGACCGCCAGCGTCTCGGCCATGGCGGCGCGCAGCGGCGGCGAGAGCCATTGCTCCCGCTCGGGCGGGTGCTCGCGCAGGTCCAGCAGGCGGATGTCGGGCAGGGTCGCCGCCCCGTGACGCCGCCCGAGCCGAAGCCAGGCGTAGCGGCCCTGGCGCGCGTTCCACAGGGTCTCCAGCGACGGGGTGGCGGAGGCCAGAACGGCGGTCGCCCCCTCGATCCGGGCGCGGGCCACGGCCAGGTCGCGGCCGTGATAGACGAGGCCATCCTCCTGCTTGAACGAGCCGTCGTGCTCCTCGTCGACAATCAGAAGGCGCAGCTTCTGGAAAGGCAGGAACAGGGCCGAACGCGCCCCGACCACGATGGTGCAGCGCCCGGCGACGACCGCCTCCCAGACCTGTCGACGCCGAGGGCCGGAGACGCCGGAGTGCCATTCGGCGGGCACCGCGCCGAAGCGGGTCGTGATGCGCTCGATCACCGCCTGGGTCAGGGCGATTTCGGGCAGGAGGATCAGGATTTGCGCCGTCGGATCGGCCCGCAGCGCCCGAGCCACGGCCTCCAGGTAGGCCTCGGTCTTGCCCGAGCCGGTGACGCCGTCCAGCAGGAAGGCGGAGAAGCCGCCCTTCTCCGCCGCGTCGCCGATGGCCTGCGCGGCCGCCGCCTGATCCGGGTTCAGCGTCGCGGGGCGGTGGTCGGGATCGGGCGGGTCGAAGGCGGCGACGGCCGCGATCTCAACGATCTCCAGCACGCCCTCGTCGATCAGGCCCTTGACGACGCCGGACGAGACGGCGGCCGCGCGGGCCAGATCGGCGGCAGGAAGAGCACGGTCGCCCAGCGCCTCCAGCACCGCCGCGCGGGCGGGCGTGGGCCGGACGGGTTGGCGGTCGCCGACGCGGCGCACGCGCCGTTCCGGACGGGGCGCGGGATTGCGCAGCCCTTTCAGCGTCAGGGCCGCCATTTCGCCGGGCGGGCTGAGCGTCCAGCGCGCGGCCCATTCGACGAAGTCGAGCGCGCCGCCGGGCACGGGCGGCTCGGTCAACCGTTGCTCCACCGCCTTCAGTCGCCGGTTCGACCCGGTGGTCTCGCGGACCTCCGAAACGATGCCGCGCATCAATCGTGGACCGAGCGGCACGGCGACCTGATCGCCGCGCGCGAGGTCGAGCGCGTCGGGGACTTCGTAGTCGAAGGCCTCGGGCACCGGCAGGGGAAGGAGGACGGATGCGACTTTCACCGGGCGGCCCGCTCGGCTAGACATCGCGCCATGAAACTCTTCCTCGACACCGCAGACGTCGCCGTCATCCGGGAGATGATCCCCACCGGCATGGTCGATGGCGTGACCACCAACCCGTCTCTGATCGCCAAGAGCGGTCGCAACATCGCCGAGGTCATCGCCGAGATTTGCGCCCTGGTCGAGGGGCCGATTTCGGCCGAGGCCGTGGCGACCGATTTCGAGACCATGGTCCGCGAAGGCGACAAGCTGGCCGCCATCGCCCCCAACGTGGTCGTCAAACTGCCCCTGACCTGGGACGGGCTGCGGGCGGCGCGAAACTTCGCGGACAAGGGCATCAAGACCAACGTCACCCTGTGCTTCTCGGTGGCCCAGGCCATGCTGGCGGCCAAGGCCGGGGCGACCTTCGTCTCGCCCTTCGTTGGGCGGCTGGACGACCACGGGGCGAACGGGTCCGAACTGATCGAGGCCATCCGCGTCCTTTACGACACCCACGGATTCGAGACGGAGATTCTGGCGGCATCGCTGCGCCATCCGGCCCATGTCGAGGCCGCGGCGCTGGCGGGGGCGGACGCCGCGACGCTTCCGGCCGACACCTTCAAGGCCCTGGTCAAGCACCCGTTAACCGACAAGGGGCTTGATGCCTTCCTGGCCGACTGGGGCAAGACCGGCCAGTCGATTCTCTGATTCTGCGGCCCGGCGCGTCCTCCGGGAGGAGCGCCGACCGCGTGATGTCGAAGGAAGAGACCGCCGACCTGTTCGCCCCGCGCGAGCCGCACTGGCCGGAGATTCGCGCCTGGCTGCAGGCCAACCCCGACACCCTGCTGGATGACCGGTCGCTGCTGGAAGAGATCGGCCTGCTCGTGCGAGGCCGCAACGTCGTCGAGTTCGGCCGCACGGCGCTGACGAAGCTCGAGGCCGCCGCCGAGCGCGAGGCGGACGCCAGGAAGCGCATCGAGGACGTCGCCCGCGCCAACTTCGCCGCCCAGACCCAGACCCATGTCGCCGCGCTGGACCTGATGGAGGCGCGCAGCCACTCCGATCTGGCCCGGCGTCTGGACGCCGCCGCCCAGGCGCGCTTCGGCCTGTCGGCCGCCGCCATCGCTGTCGAGAAGCCGGGTGGCGTGCCGTTCGGCTGGAAGGCGCTGGAACCGGGTGGCGTGGACGCCTGGCTGGGCGGGCACGGCCTGACCTGGCTGGGACCGATGTTTCCGGAGCTCGACCTCTTCGGCCCGGCGGGCGATGAGGTGAAGTCGGTCGCCCTGATCCGCATGGCCCTGCACTTGGGCGGCGAGCGGGCCGAGGAGGCGCGGCCGGCGCTGGCGGCGTTCGGATCGCCCGAGCCCGAAGGGTTCACGCCCGGCATGGGGTGCGAGCTGGTGGCCTTCGTCGCCGCTGTGGTGGCGCGCACCGCCGAGCGCTGGCCGGTCCTGAGCTGAGATGACCGCCACCCAGGTGCCAGCTTCCGAGGCCTTCGCAGCCTGGCTTGAGCACCTGGCGCACGAGCGCCGCCTGTCGCCGCGAACACTTGAGGCGTATGGGCATGTCGGCCGGAGCTGGCTGGCGTTTCTGGAGCGGCATCGCGGCGAGCCACAACGGCTGGCGGATCTGGGCACCGTGACCGCAGCCGAGGTGCGCGCGCATCTGGCCGAGCGACGCGGTGGCAATCATCCCCTGTCGGCCCGGTCGCTGAGCCAGACCCTGTCGGCCATCCGCACCTTCCACGGCTTTCTGGACCGGCGCTGCGGTGTGCCGACGCCTCAGCTGGCGCTGGTGCGAGGACCCAGGGTCAAGCCGTCCCTGCCCCGGCCCGTCAGCGCCGATCAGGCCAAGGGAATGCTAGCCGAGCCCGGCCTCGATCCTGACGCCGAGCCTTGGGAGGCGCTGAGGGACGCGGCGGTGCTGAGCCTGCTCTACGGCTGCGGGCTGCGGCTCTCGGAGGCGCTCAGCCTGAACCGCGCCGACGCGCCCCTGCCGGAGACACTGAGGATCACAGGCAAGGGCGGCAAGACCCGAATCGTGCCGGTCCTGCCCGCGGTGCGCCAGGCCGTGGACCGCGCCGTCGCCGCCCAGCCCTTTCCGCCGGAACCGACCGATGCCCTATTCCGGGCCCGTCGCGGAGGGCCGTTGTCCGCCCGGCACGTTCAGGCCACGGTCCAGCGGCTCCGGGGACGGCTCGGCCTACCCGCCTCGGCGACGCCGCATGCGCTCCGGCACAGTTTCGCCACCCACCTGCTGGGCGCGGGGGCCGATCTACGCAGCATCCAGGAATTGTTGGGCCACGCCAGCCTGTCGACGACGCAGAAGTACACCGCCGTCGATGCCGCCCATTTGCTGGGGGCCTACGCCTCGGCTCATCCAAGAGCCTAGTCGGCGAGCCGCCGCGTCAGGGCGGTGGCCGACGATGGGACGGCGGCCGAAGATGTCGAACCCGGCGACCGGTATCCGACGACGAGGGGCGCGGGACATCCTGCGATCCGGCGCTCCAGCAACAGGTGCAGGCCGATCGCCGGATCGGAGTCACGCCACAGCAGGTCCTCGGCGGCCGCCGGAGCGCTTCGGATGAGTACCGTCTGAGGCGAGCAACTCGGGTGCGGTCGACCCAGAACCGGAATGTCAGCCGCCGTCCGGTGCGCCTGATTCAGAGGCTCGGCACCAGGCGCAATCGTCACCGACTGGGGCTCGGCGACCAGAAGCAGCAGGATCGGCAGCATCACGACCTCCCATGTTCGCAACCCTGCATAGCACAGTCCGGTACCAAGACGAACGCTTGCGTGAAGCCCGACGCTTGGCGCCGCCCGACCCGGAGCCTAGCGTCACGGCCCGGGTTTCGGGGCGAGGGCTGGCATGGACCAGGGTGATGAGCGGCTGGATCGAGGTCTGGACCGGCGCGTCGCACTGTCCGGGCTGGTCGCCGCAGCCTGGCTATCGAGTCAGCAGACCCCGCCAGAGACGGCACAGGCCCTGTCGGTCAACAGCCTGACCCGCATGGCGGCGACCGTTCGCGTCGACGGGCACGAGGCCCTGTTCGTGCTCGATACCGGCGCGGAACGGACGGCCATCGCGGCCGATCTCGCGGCGTCGCTGGGATTGCCGGCGGGGCCGGGCCTCGTCGTCCACGGAGTGACGGCGGCTGAGATCGTCGCCTCGGTCGTCCTCGGCCGACTCAGCTTCGGGGGCCGACGGTTCCGGCATCTCGTCGCACCGGCCCTTCCTCGCCGGAGCCTCGCCGCCGACGGTCTCGTCGGGCTGGATGTCTTGTCATCATTCACTCTTGAAGTTGATCTGATCCGGCGCGAGGTTCGAATTAGGCCCGCTGGCGACCGCATCGTGACCGGCGTGCCTCCGACCAGGCTGCCGCGCGAAACCGGGGCCCGGACCGGGCGGTTCGGTCAACTGATACTGCTGAACAGCCGGGTCGAGGGTCGCCCCGTGGACGCCTTCGTCGATTCGGGTGCCCAATATTCCATTGGAAACTTGGCGCTGCTTTCTTCGCTGGACGGAACAACGACGCGTGACGGCATCGACGTCTATGGCGTGACAGGCCAAAGGCTCGCCGCCCGTCTCGGCCAGGTACGGGATTTGACGGTCGGCGGGCGGTCGCTTGGTGAGACGCCTTTGCTATTCGCCGACCTTCATGCCTTCGAGGCTCTGGGGCTGGCAGACCGTCCGGCCCTGCTGCTTGGGGCCGACGTGCTCTATCGGTTTGACCGGGTCATGCTGGACTATGGGCGGGGGCGCGTCGCCTTTGGAGCGGTTCGCCCATCGTTTGCGCCGCCACCGGCGACGCGGCAGGGCTGAATGGAGATGGTCCGAGCTAGCATCGCGCTTCGCCTTCGGTCGAGTCCTCTGGACATTACAATCCCCGGCTCCGACGATGCCTGACCCTAGACTGACCTAGACCACAGCGCGCAGCGGAGCGAACGGCCCGATGAACACAACAAAGCTTTCGGCGCTGGTGCTCCTCGCGTCAGCCGCGCTCACAGTCCCCGCCGCCGCACAGGATGCACCCCGCTGGGCCTTCGCCATCCACGGCGGAGCCGGCGTCATAGAGCGCGCGAACCTGTCGCCTGAACAGGATGCCGCCTACCGCGCTTCCCTGTCGCGCGCGCTCGAGTCCGGGGCCGCCATCCTGCGCGACGGCGGATCCTCGCTCGACGCCATCGAGGCCGCCATCCAGATCATGGAGGACGACCCCCTGTTCAACGCGGGCAGGGGCGCCGTCTTCACGGCCGATGGGCGCAACGAACTCGACGCGGCGGTCATGAATGGCCGCGACCTGTCCGCCGGGGCCGTCGCGGGCCTGACCACCACACGCCACCCCATCGCCGCTGCGCGGGCGGTCATGGAACACTCGCCCCACGTCATGCTGATCGGCCAGGGCGCGGACAGCTTCGCGGCGTCTCAGGGGCTGGAGCAGGTCGATCCCTCCTACTTCTTTACCGAGCGGCGCTGGCGCGGTCTGGAGAATTTCCTCCGTGAGCGGAACCTGCCCATCCCCGCCCGCCCGCTCGGCGCGCCCTCCGCCGGCATGGCCTCGCTGGAACCGGCTCCGCCGCTGAACGAGCGCAAGTTCGGCACAGTGGGCGCCGTAGCGCTGGACCAGTCGGGAACCCTGGCGGCCGGGACCTCGACCGGGGGCACCACGGGCAAGCGCTGGGGCCGTGTCGGCGACGTGCCTGTGCTTGGCGCGGGCACCTATGCCTCCAACCGCGACGGCTGCGCCGTCTCGGCCACCGGAGACGGGGAGTTCTACATCCGCGCAACGGTCGCCCGCGACATCTGCACCCGCATCGCCGCCGGGGCTTCGTCCGAAGAGGCCGGTCAGGCCGAAGTCGACGACGCCCTGTCGCTAGGGGGCTATGGCGGGGTCATCGTCGTGGATGCGAACGGCGTGCCCGGCTTCGCCATGACCACTTCCGGCATGTATCGGGGCGCGATCACCTCCTCGGAACCAGCCCGCGTGGCCATCTACTCCGACGAAGACTGAGCCCATGAGCCGCCCGGCATCCGACATCCCCGGCGTGATCGCGCCACCGCCTCTGATCTATCTCGGCTTCCTCGCGCTCGGCTGGGGCGTAGGTCGTCTGATCGAGGAACCGGGCCTGGGTCTAGACCGCAATCTGCGCGGCGGGATCGCGCTGGCCGGGTTGGCGCTCGGTCTCTTCATCGAGGCCTGGGCGGCCGGCATGTTCCAGAACGCGAAGACAGCGGTGCAACCGTGGAAGCCCTCCACGAGCCTGGTGACCACTGGCATCTATGGCGTGACCCGGAACCCCATCTACCTCGGCTTCGCCATCACCTATCTGGCGCTTGCCGTGGGACTGAACAGCCCGCTGGCGCTTGTCCTGCTGTTCCCCTGTCTGCTCGTCGTCGATCGCTTCGTCATCCAGCGCGAGGAGGTCTACCTCTCCGCACGCTTCGGCGCTGACTATGACGCCTATCGTCGCCGGGTCCGCCGATGGCTGTGAACCCGGCCGATGAACTGACCGAGATGGCCCAGGAGGAGCTGAACGCCGCCTGCGCCCTGACCTGGCCGGAGCTGAAGCGGATCACCCCGTGGGGCGACAGCTTCGAGGGCTTCGCCCCTTCCGGGCGCACGGTCGAGGTCGAGCGTCGCTACCTTTGGGCGCACGACCCCGCCGGTGCCATCGTCGTCGAAGTCGAAGTCCGCGATCCGGCGACCAGGACGGGCGTGGAGGCCCGCGCCCTGCTGCACGCGCCGGGCTGACGCACAGGTTTCACCGACCGGCGTTAACCTTTTCCGTTGCGAAGCCGCCCCGGCCCGCCAATGATCGGCCAGGCCGTGACGGGAGACCCATCGATGTATCCTCAGGATTTCCCGGTCGAACGCGCCGTTCCGGTCATCAGCCTGCCGATGGTGCTGGCGGGTCTGGCGGTCCTCGCGCTCGCGGTCTGGGCCGGATATGCGTTGGCGCGAATGAAGAAGAACGACGGCCCATCCCCTCGAGCCGTCGCCGCCTCCATCCACGCCGCCATCCAGCGCAAGCTGAACGCCGCGCTCGCCGCCCATGGCGGAGCCACCATCAACGCCGCCCAGGCCCTGGTCGACGAGATCGAGATCCGCCTGGGGACGGTGCTGGGCCTGGCTGGTCCGCTGGGCAAGTCGAGCGGCGCTTTGAAGGACGCCATCGCCGGTAAGGTGAAGCCCGCGGCCCCGCCTCCGCCGCCGATCCAGCCGGTCACCCCTCATGCGGTGATCGTCCCAATTCCCGGTCAGGGAGGCGGGGCTGCTGCTTCGGCTGCCGCGGGCTCAGGCGCGGCTGGAGCAGCGGCCGTGGGCGAGAGCGGTGGTCTGGTCGGCGCGGTCCTGCACCTGCCTCCTGGCCCGCCGCCGCCGCCGCCACCGCCGTCGCCGTCGCCGCCCCAGCACGTCGCGGGCGTGCGCGCGGCGCTGGAGGAGTTCGCCGGCTGGTGGGGGACGACTCCTTCCGATCCTGCCGCCGACGCGCGGATCCGGGAGCTGGAGGCCGCCGCCCGCCAGCTGGCGACAGAGGTGCCCGCGCCCAAGCCCACCCCGGGCGGCCATCACTGATCCCCGGCGTTCCCATCGACGCGGAAAGGCCGTAAGCCTCCCGCCATGAAACTCGCCTCGCTCAAGCACGGCCGCGACGGCCGCCTCGTCGTCGTCTCCTCGGACCTCGCCTGGTTCACCGACGCCTTCCTGATCGCCCCGACGTTGCAGGCAGCGCTGGACGACTGGGACCGGTGCGAGCCCCGCCTGCGGGCGCTGGCCGAAAGTCTGGATCACGAAGCCGTGCCACGCGGCCGCTTTCATGAGCGTGACACCGCCGCCCCCTTGCCCCGCGCGTACCAGTGGGCGGACGGCTCGGCCTATGTGAACCACGTCGAACTGGTGCGTAAGGCGCGGGGCGCCGAGATGCCCGCCAGCTTCTGGACCGACCCCCTGATGTATCAGGGCGGCTCGGACCACTTCATGGGCCCGCGCGATCCCATCCGGCTCGCCGACGAGGCGTGGGGCTGCGACCTGGAGGCTGAAATCGTCGTCGTCACCGGCGACGTGCCGCAGGGCGTGACACCGGAGGAGGCGAAGGGGCACATCCGCCTCGTCGGTCTGGTCAATGACGTGTCGCTCAGGAACTTAATCCCCGGTGAACTGGCCAAGGGCTTCGGCTTCGTCCAGTCCAAGCCGGCGTCGGCCTTGTCGCCCGTCTTCGTCACGCCGGATGCGCTGGGCGACCGCTGGAAAGACGGCAAGCTTCACGGTGCCATGGCGGTCCAACTGAACGGCCAGGATTTCGGTCGCGCCGATGCCGGAGTCGACATGACCTTCGACTTCGGCGTCCTGATCGCCCATCTGGCGAAGACGCGTTCCTTGGTCGCCGGGTCGATTATCGGCTCAGGCACGGTCTCGAACCGCGGCGCCGACGGCGGCCCCGGCAAGCCGGTCGACCAGGGCGGACTCGGCTACTCCTGCATCGCCGAGGTGCGGACGGTCGAGACGATCACCTCCGGCGCGCCCACTACGCCCTTCCTGAAGCACGGCGACACCGTCCGCATTGAGATGCTCGATGAGAAGCACCACTCGATCTTTGGAGCGATCGAGCAGGTTGTGACGCCGCTCTAAACCGTCAGTTCGGCCGCATCACCTGCGCCGAGAACCGCTCCATCTCTTCTTCCTGAGGCGACATCTGGAGCAGCAGCAGGTCCAGCCCTGCCGCCTCGAAGGCCTCAATCCGCTCCCGGACAGTTTCCGGCGTGCCGACGAAGCCGGGGCGCAGGCCGCGGTTGGAGACACTGTACTCGAGGATCTTCAGCTCGCGTTCCAGTTCCGTGCCTGACAGCCACTGGTCAAAGTTGGCGAAGCCAGCGGGCGGCTGGCCCTCGGCCAGGCCTGGGATGGTCGTGATACGCTCCAGTTCGCGCTCGGCCTCGGCCTGGCTGTCGCGCACGATCGCATAGCCCGCCATGCCGTACTGCATCGGCGGCAGGCCGAAGCTCTCGCGCCGCGCCTTCATGTCGGCCACCTTCTCTGCGATGAACTCCGGCTCGTCGCCATGCATGACATAGGCGTCGCAGAATCGGGCGATCAGGGTCTTGGCCGCTTCCGACTCGCCGCCCGCATAGATCACCGGGCGCGGCCGCTCAGGGCTCGACGTCGGCTTGGGCTCCACGATGGCGTCCTTCAGCGTGTAGTAGCGCCCCTCGAAATCGACGCGTTTCTCCGTCCACAGACGGTTCAGCACTTCCAGCCATTCGCCGGTGCGGGCATAGCGGTCGTCATGCTGGTCGAACTGCAGGCCATAGCTCTCGGCCTCCTTGGCCCACCAGGACGACACGACATTCAGCGCGAGGCGGCCGCCCGAGATCCGGTCGATGTTGGCCGCCTGCTTGGCGAACAGGGCCGGCTGGTGAAAGTTCGGCCGCACCGCCACCATCAGCTCGATCGTCTCGGTGATCGCCGCGAGCGCCGCCGCCGAGGACCAGGCGTCCAGCGCCGGCGCCTCGATGCCCTTGATGTCGTTCAGGTTCAGCTCGGCGATCAGGGTCAGGTCATAGCCCAGCGTCTCCGACCGCTTGACCAGTCGCGACAGGTTCTCCCAGCTCGCCTCGCGCTCGTCGTCGACGTTCCTCAGCCAGCCGCCGAAGACCGGGGCCCAGTATCCGTATCTCATGCCGCCAGGTCTCCGCCGCGCTTGGCCTTCTCGTCCGCGATGATCGTCTTCAGCCATTCCACCAGATCGTCGTGCGGGTCGAAGCCCAGCACCTGGACCGGATTGGCCACGAAGTTCGACAGACCGTTGATGTCGTAGAAGAGAACCGAACCGTCACGCTCGTCGACCAGATATTCGACCCCGCCGACCTCCAGCCCGCCCTCGACAGCGATCCGCTCCACCGCCGCGATGATCTCCGCCGACGGCTCGGCCTTCGTCATCGTTAGCGTCGGCGCGCCCGGCCGCACCAGACAGGCGTCAGCGGGGCACAGGTCGAAGGCGTCGCCCGGGCTCTCGATGTCGATGGCGTACAGGTATTTGCCGTTCAGCGTCTCGACGCGCGTCACCTTGCCGTCGCGGCGGGGCGCATATTCCTGGATCAGGGAGATGCCGTTGACGCCGACCGGGCACCACTTCTCGCCCGCCGCCTCGGCCAGTTTCTCCGGCGTCTCATAGCGGGTGATGCCCGCGCCCGCCCCGCCGATGTCCGCCTTGACCAGCACGGGGAACCGCAACCCTTGCGCCGCTGCCGGAATGTCCGCTTGCCGGTGCGCCACCCGCGTCGCCGGACCCTTCAGCCCCAGCCGCGCGATCAGGCTCATCTGCCGCGCCTTGGAGGTGTCGATGTTCAGCGCCGAGGCATTCACCACCCGCGTCCCCAGCCCCTGCCAGTGCTCGAACAGGCTTTGGGCGTAGAAGATCGGATGCTCCGGATCGCGCAGGAAGGAGCTCATCGCCACCCGGCTGAACACCACCGTCGCCGGAGCGGGCGAGGCGGCTGGGTCGAAGGTGCTGCCCGCCAGGGGCACCTTCACATAGCTGACGCCGTGGCGCTCCAGCGCCCGGAACAGGGGCTCGAACCACTCAGGATGTTCATAGACGACGGCGAGGTCAGGCAGTGAGGCGCTCATGCGACGCCAGATGCGTTACACCACGATGGAACGCAAGGCCTCGACCCATTTTCCTGATGACGCGGCCCGGCGTCGCCCGCTATGAGCGGACCCGCGCCCCGGTGGTGGAATTGGTAGACGCGCCGGACTCAAAATCCGGGCCGGATAGGGTCCGGAAACGTCGGGAAAGCAGCGGGCGATCTAACAAAATCAGCGACTTAGTTCCGATGGCGCGGGAAACTC
>NZ_KL370782.1:0-68972 GCF_000701445.1 Brevundimonas bacteroides DSM 4726 | reverse complement strand
TCCGACGACTCCGCAAACGCTCTGAGCGCCGCGATAGCGCCGCAGACTGCCTAAGTATCTGATTTTGCTAACGTCGCACCGGCCTCAAAATCCGGGCCGGATAGGGTCCGGAAACGTCGGGAAAGCAGCGGGCGATCTAACAAAATCAGCGACTTAGTTCCGATGGCGCGGGAAACTCGCGGCGCTCAGGCGCATTCCGGCGCTCCGTTGATTTTCTTCGACTTTCCGGCGCTTTCCGGGCCTTCCCGTTTTCTCCGAGCGCCGCAAGAGCGCCGCAAGGTTCCTCAGACGTTCCGCCCTTTCGACGTCGCGATCAGGCCCTCCGAAGCCTGGGCGAGCGCGGCGTCCTCGGCTTCGTCGCGCCACAGATGGCCGTACAGATCCATCGTCATCGCGAGCGTGGAATGCCCTAGCAGCTCCTGAACTTTTTTCGGGCGCAGCCCCTGCTCGATCCAGAGGCTGGCCGCGACGTGGCGCAGGACGTGCGGTCCGAAGGCGATGACGGGCCGATTCTTCCCCTTGCTGTCCGGGATCTGCTCGACCAGGCCCGCGCGCGTCATGATCTGCAGCCAGCAACGGCGCATGAACGCGTCATAATCCCAGAGATCCCCGCCCTCAGGGCAGGGGAACAGCCGGCCCGCGACGCGCTTCGGCTTCCCGTCGCCGGCGTCGTGCATGAATGCGGCCGATGGGCCGCGCTTGAGCCGCCAGGCCTTGAGCGCGCGAGCTGTCGCGGGGCCGAGCGGAACGTCGCGGCGCGCCCTGGCCGACTTAACCCGGCCGAGGCGGTTGTACTGGCGCTCCAGCTTCTCCCGGACCTTGGCGATCGCTCCCGTCCCGCTGAACGCGACGGCGTCGTCGGCCAGGCCGCGCAGCTCAGAGATCCGGAAACCGCCGAACATGAGCATGCGGACGATCGCTGCGTCGCGGGCCGCGTCCGGGCCTTCGCCGGCGGCCGTCAGAAGGGCCGTCAGCTGCTCCTTAGGCGGGATCTCCAGCTGCTCTTGGCCGGCCTCCGGGCGGACCATCCGCTCGACGCTGCAGGGCTGGGCGGGATTGGCGATCAGCCAGCCCTTCCGCTGTCCGAACTTGCACCACGTCACAAGGCTGCGGCGCAGGCGTTTGACGATATCGAGCGAGCCCGAGCGGATAAGCAGATCGTCCAGGAACTGCTGACACTTCGGCGTCGTCAGTTCAGACAGGCGAAGGCGGGCGAAAGCTCGATCGGCGAGCAGGTGACGGCTGATCTGCAGGCCGTATCCGTCCCGCGTCGACGTCTCGCGGATCCCTTCGCGGACCAGTCCGTCGAAATAGGCGTAGTGCGCGCGCGCCAGCTCCTCGACCGTCATGCTCGCGGATCCGCCGACCAGGCCGGATCCGATCGACTTGAGGAAGGCGTCGGCGTCGCCCTTCTTCGGGAAGTTCTTCGACTGGCGCTGGCCGTCGGTCCCCGTCCAGGTCGCGCGCCAGCTGATCCTGACGGTCCCGTCTTTTCGCGCGCGCTGCGCGACCTTGCGAACATTGGCCAAGGCGCCCTCCTCTGATCGCTGACGTTGTATGCCGGTCGCGGGCGGCTGTCGCGGTGCGCAGCGACCGGCTGCGCCTGGTCTATTGGATCGCCGAGAGGACGATCAGCTGCGGGCCCGCGTCCGAGATCTCGAGCCGGACCCGGACGGAGGGGTCGTGTCTGACGCAGGCCAGCGAGGCCTGGCCGTCGTCATCGTCGCATTCCTGCAGGGCGTCGGCGATCGTGTCGCCCGCGTGGTCCGCATCCCAGCCGGAATCGCCCCAGCGCAGGAAGTAGCTGTCGGTCCCCTCTGGAACAGGTCCGCGCGCGGTCCAAACGCCGTCGACCTTCTCGGCCTCGATCTGCCCGAGATCCGTCAGGCGGCTGCAGGAGAACTCCGAACCGCTCGCGATCGGACCCTCCCGGTTCCATTCGCCCCGGACGTCGGCGGCCAGCCATTGCGCCCAGCCCTCAAGGGTCGGCGCGCAGGGGAGGACTTCGTCGGTCCAGTCGTCGACATAAAAGTACGTCGTCGCCATGGTTCAGGCCGCCTTGCTGGGGAGGGTCGAGGGATCGGTAAGCCAGGCGTCCAGCTCGGACCGGAAGGCATAGATCCCGAGCCCGTCGCGCTTGCGGATCGGGATCGTCCAGCCCTCCTCGCGCGCCCGGTAAACCTTGCGCTCGGGCCAGGCCAGATATCCGGCGATCGCTTTGACGCCCTGCAGGAGATCCTGCGCGGTTCCGGCTGTTTCGGCGGGAAGGTCGGTCATCGTGGGGATCCCTGATCGAGTCGACCGGCCGGGCGCGCGGACGCCTGCAGGCCGGCATTAAGGGCGACGGCGTCGGCGGCGCGACGGCCGAGGGCGTACTCCGGATCCAGATCTCGCGAGCGCGGCGCGGCCGATGCGCGGATCTGGATCCCAGCCTCGGCCAGGCCTCGCGTGACAAGCTGGTCGCGCAGGAGAACCAGGCCGGTTCCAGCGGGCGTCGGCTGCTTCAATGCGCGGATCCGCTGCGCGAGCCGGTCGCCCATGCCGTCGAGATAGGCGCGGATCCGCCGATCCCTGACGGTCGGGCGAAGGATCGCAAGGCCGACCTGCAGCCGCTCGGCCGCCGTCTGCATCGCGCGGGCGCAAATCCCGAGCAGATAGGCCGAGATCTCGACCTCATGGGCGAAGCCGAAAAAGTCGACGCGGACGGGGTGAACCCCGGCGGGCGACGTCCAGTAGGTCGAGCCGACCAGGTCCGCGATCGCGCCGGCGACTTTCCAAAGCTGACGGCCGACCGCGTCGACGTGGCGCTCGCTATGACGGGCGAACGGCGTCTCGCGCAGCGCGGCCTCCTCAAGCGTCAGATTGTAGTCGCGCAGGAGCCGGGCCGCGAGCGCGGCGGCCGCGAGCGCCTCCTCCTCCGTACAGCCCGCAGCGACCGTCTTTGCGCGCAAGGCCCGGATCCGGGCGCAGATCTTGTCGCGCTCAGTCATCGTCGCCGCCCTGATCCTCGGGCCGACAGTCGAGAAACCGCAAGGTCATGGAAACAGCGAGATCTCGGCCCGCCGTGATGACGCCGTAAGGCCGGGGCTCGGACGGCATGCCGTAGGGGCCGGGCCCAGCGGCCGCCCAAGCCGCGTGACGCGCCTTATCCTCAGCTGCGAAGTCGCGTTGCCAAAGCCAGTAGGAGCCTGGCGTGTTGCAGGTCTGGTTCCAGCCCCAGCGTTTCAGATACCGGGTTTCGGCCGCCTCTAGTGCATCCCGAGCGTTCTCGATGTCGCGGGCGAGCGCTGTCAGCGTGTAGCTTTGAGCTGGGGCCGCGCTATGGGCCAGGTCCCAGCCGAGACGCACGTTTTCGAGCGCGTCGGGGCCGTACTGACGACCAGTTGCCGCCCAAGCGATATCGAACAGCGAGGGCTCGTTCCCGCCAACCTGATCGCCGCTCATGCCATCACCGCCCGGCGAGGATCTCGGCCGGACCGAATCCCAACGCGCGTCAGGGCGTCCTGCAGCCGCTCGCGGCCGCCGCCCCGCAGCCAGGCGAAGCCGAGCGAGCGGTCGCGGGTTCCGTCGGGGAGCAGGGTGAAGATCTGGACGCCGCGATCGCGAAGGCCCTGCGGCGCTGGCGGGCTGTCGCCCTGGGCCATCCGGCGGCGTTCGTGAATGTCCTCGATCTGCTCAAGGATGATCGTCCGGTCCTGGCGGCGACGCTCGATATGGGCGGCGAGCTTGTCGATCGAGGGGAAGGCGACGGGGCGGGCGACGGCGTCAACGCGCGTCAGGAAGGCGTAATCGATCTGGTCTTTCATGAGTCGACTCCAGGGGGTGTCAGGTTTCGGGGGAGGCCCGGCGGCGAAGCCGGCCGAGGCCAGAAGGGGGATCGCTTCGCTCCAGGGCGGGCGCATCTAGTCGGCCAAGTACTTTCCACGACCGGCCGGCGGTTGATCGGCCAGCCATTCGTTGTTGAACTGGCGACGGATCTCCCGATCGTTCGTCCCGGTGAGGCAGGTCCAGCCCCGACGCGCTTCAACTGGGACGGCGCGCGCGATCCGGGTTTTGCCGCTGGCCATGGGGCCGATCATCGTGATCACGCGCAGAGCGGGATCGATCTTGACCTTGATCGTCGAGGGGACGGGGCCGCCGAGGGCTTTCTGAGCGGCGGCGTCGATGATCTCACGCATGTCGGGTTTCCTTGCGGGTTAGAGAAAAGGGGGCGGCGTCGTTCGCCGCGATCGGGCTGCGCGCCCGTCTGGTCGCCCAGCCGCGCAGGGCCTGCTCGCGATTGCAGCCGCCGGTTTTCGGGCGCGGGCCGTTGAACCGGACGCCGCAGTCCCGGGCGCGACCGATGACGGTATTTCGCGTGACGCCGAGCAGGAGCGCGGCCCCGGCCGTCGACAGGCCCGCGTCGGCGAGCAGCTGCAGCTGGGCGCGGATCAGCGCCCGGTCGAGGGTCGGTCGAGCCTGGTTCATGCCTGCCAGCCCCCGACGATGCGCGGCCGGAACGGCGGACGGGGCGGGGTCGGTGCTTCCGCCGCGGCCCTGAGGATATCGGCGATCAGGGCACCGTGACGGGCGGCCGTCTGCGCGCGAACGGCGGGGTCCTGTTCCTCGGCCAGAAGGTCGGCCGCCACGGCCGCAAGCGCCGTCAGCGTCAGGTCGCGATCCTTGATCACGCGCCCCTGATCGTCCCGAGGCGCGCAGCATATCGCGGCGGACTCGAGTCCCTCGATCATCGACTGCAGCGGCGACGGCGGCTCGACCCGCCCCTCGGCGTCGCGCAGGACGTCGCCCGCGACCGTGGTGAGATAGGACGCAATGCGATCGCGCGACGATCCGGGATCTCTGCGATCCCAGATCAGCCGGACCAGCGCGCAGAACGCCCCGATCGTGAAGCTCCCGGCGTGGTGGTCCGGAGGGAGGGTCGAAAGGCCCGCGACCATGGCCGACCGCAGCGCGCCCTGGCCGGCGGCGTAGTCGTCGAGATTGAAAGCGGGGGCGGTCATGCGGCCTCCCGGGCGTCGGCGACGTTTCGGGCGAGGGCGTTCAGGGCGAAGGCGATCAGCTCGGCGCGGGCGATGGCGAGATCCTCGGGCTCGGCCCGATCCGGATCCGCGACCGCCAGTTCAACGATCCGTCCGCCGCCGTGGGGCGTCAGGGTGATCTGGGCGTCGCCGCCCGCCGCGAAGTCGCCGACCAGGCCGACCAGACGGAACAGCTTCTCCGGATCCGGCGCGCCGGCGGCGATCTCGGCGCGGACGTCGATCAGGAGCTGCGACTCCTCGGCGACGTCCTCGGCCTCGGCCGCCTCGCCCAGCTGCTCGCCGATCGGCGTCTCGACAGGGCGCAGCCAGGCGCAGGAATAGCCTTCCCGGTCGATCCGCATCGCAAGGGCCAGCGGATCCATTTCCGCGTTCAGAAGCCGGACGACGTTGCGACCCGCCTCCGTCAGCTGGACCGTCCAGGGCTCGCCCGGCTGGGCGCTGAACAGGAGCAGCGCATCCGGCGCGCGTTTCCAGAGGGCGACCGCGTCCGCGTCCAGCCAGTACTGACCGACCGCGACCGGCTCGCCCAGCCCGGCGGCCGAGGCCTCCAGCGCGTGACCGACTTCCCTCAGGATCCGGATCTGCGGCTCCGTCAGATCGCCGAGGACTTTGTTGTCGTCCGCCTCGCCAGGGGTTGCGAACGGCGGTTGGGTCCAGACTTCGGGGCCCTCGGCCTGGACGACCGGATAGCCGGGGTCGCCTCCCGCTGCGAGCTTCGCTCTCGCCTCGGACGCCCTAGCGGCGCTGAAATAGTCTATCCCATTGACGAAGTGTTCGCCCTGCAGCTGGTCCAGCCAGGCCATGACGTCAGCCGGGAGCAAGGCACGGAATCGACGCTGCAGACCTTCGGCCACGCGTCCCAGGGCGAGCGGCGGGTTCGGGAGGTACTCGCTGGCCTCGATGGTTTGGGCGTATCCGTGGCGGACGTGCGCGCGATATCCGACATTGCCGGCCGTATCCTGCAGCTCCTGGATCGTGATCCAAGGAAGGCGCCATGCGGGGTTAACGACCGGGCATTCCATCCGTTGGCCGGCCTGGGCGGCTTTAGGCTCCTCGACCTTCGCGACGTTCAGCCAAGGCGTCGCATAAAGGCCGCCCTGTTCGAGGATCTGGAGATCCTCGCCGCTGTACCCCGCATCCTGTCGCGCCTGAGCAAGCGCCCCTTGGCGGTCGGAATAGAAGCCGAGGCGCGTCAGCGCGCCATGGATCCCGCCGCTCTCGTTCGCAGTTCCCGCCGAGAAATGAAGGCGCGCGACTGGCTGGGCCTTCGTCGAAAAGAGCCGTCGAACTGAGCCTAGCTCGACGATCCCGCCATGCAGGCCGCCCAAGTCGGCCTTCGTCGGCTCTGCGCCGATGATCGTCCATCCCGCCTGGCCTTCGATCGTCTCCGGTTCAGCGAGGCACTTATCAGCCAGCTCTAGGAGGATCAGGCGCTCGGCCGGGCTATGCCAATCGCTGCCCTTTTGCGCGCCGTACGGCTGGTGGCCAGCGGGGCCGGCAAAGGGTGCGCTCCAGCGTTCGATATAGTCAGGAAGGGCCGGGGCGATCTTCGCCGGGGCGCTTTCGGGCGTCGCCGGATTGGCGTCGGCCGTCGCCGCCGTGTGGGCCGCGTTCAGGAACGGCGTCGCCCAGCGCTGCAGGGCGTTCAGCTGGCGCGCCTGGTCGGCCGAGATCCCGGCCTCGCGGCGCAGGTGGAACAGGGCGCGCGGATTGTGGGCGGGGTGAAGGTTCTCAAGGCGCAGCCGAAGGTGTCCGAGATCCTCGACCCGGGCCCCGCCGAAACTTCCCTCGGCGTCTGCGTCGAGGAGGGTCGCGACCAGCCCTGACTGGTCCAGATTCCGCAGCCCGGCGTCCGCGACGGCCTGGGCGAAGTCGACGTCGACGATCGGGCCCGGGATATCGGGGAACCGCGCGGACGGCCGGGCCGCTGCGGCGGCGGCGATCTCGCCCAGGACCATGAGTTCCCGGGCCGTCAGCTTCGGTTTGCGGGCGGCGGCTTCGGCGTCGGCCGAGACGGCGGCGACGCCCTCGCCGGGCGCGATCTCCTCGATATCGCGCTGCTCTGCAGCTGCGCCCGAGATCTGGCGCAGCTGCTGGATCATTTCCCGCGCCCGCGACGCCGTCAGGTGGTCGGCGTGATCGCGGGGGAGACGCATGCGGTCGCGCTGGGCCGGGGTGAGCAGAAGCAGATCGAGGCGCTGCTCGACGAAGCGACGGGTCTTTCCGACGGTTTTCGAAATCCGGCCGACGCCCCAGCCATGCTCGGCCTTGAGGGTCTGGAAAGCCTCGGCCTCCTCAAGGGGATGCAAGCCCGCCCGCTGGACGTTCTCGACAACCTGGTCGGCCAGGATCTCGGCCGCGTCCGCCTGGGCGCTCAGATGATAGGGGACGTGGCGATCAGCCGGCCAACGCGGATCGGCTGCGGCGATCAGGAGGCCGATCGCGCGCCAGCGGCGCTCGCCCGCGACCAGCTGGGCCGAGCCGTCGCCGGTCATGCGGACCAGGAGCGGTTGCTGCAGGCCGCGATCGGCGATGCTTTCCGCCAGCTCCTGCAGGGCGTCCGGATCGAAGGCCTTGCGCGGCTGGTCCGGATCAGGGGCGATCTGTTCGCGCGTCAGCGGCGGGAGGCCCGCGCTCGCGGCCCCCTCTGCGACCCGCATCCCGGCCAGCGCCTGGGACCCGGCGTCCGTGAGGACGTACGGCCGGCCAGTCTCGGCCGAAGCGAGGATCCAGCCTTCGGCCGTCAGCCCCTTGAGGCTGCGCCGCAGGTTGGACGGGTCGCGATCGAGCAGCTTCGCAAGGCCGTTGACGGTGTCCGGAACCTGGTCGCTCTGCAGCGCCTCAAGGACCGGGCGGCTTTCGACCGCAAGGGGTGTCAGTGTGATGCTCATGGGAACCTCAGGCGCCCTGTTCCCGGCTGATCCAGCTCAGGGACTCGGCGATATCGTGTTGTGAAAAGCCGTCGACGAAGGCGACCGGCTGGATCGTGTCGGGGCCGTATTCGCGGGCGACGTCCGGCGGCATGCGCCGCAGGATCGCCACGTCGCCGATCATCTGGGCGCGCGCCTGCAGATCCCGGGCGGGGATCCGGAGGGTCCGCAGGAGGCTGCGGACGGCTGCGTCGGGCCCCTTGCCGAACATGAGGATCGAGATCGGACGATCGCCCAGAAGGGCGAAGGGGGTGATCCAGGCGAAGGCTTCCCTGCGATCGTCCTCCCGACGTGCTTCGGGCTCGGGCATGCGAACCGGGTTCGCATAGCGGGCGGCCATCGCGCTCATGATCGGCGGGCCAGCCAGCGCGACAGGCGCGACCGCCAGCTCCTGCGCGCGGGAATGATCTGGACGATCCCGGCAGCGACGGCGGCGTCGGCCGCGCTGCGCTGCAGCCGCTGACGCTCGCGGATCCGCGCGAGCCGCTGGCTGGCAGTCGCTGCGGCCTGCTCGGCCGAGATCGCGAAGGTTCCGGTCCGGGGATCCCAATCGCCGACAACGGCTTCGGCGTCGATCGGGGCGGCCGTCATGCCGCCACCGGGGACTGGCCGGCCAGATTGGCGGCGAGATCGGCGACCAGACGGCGCTGGGCCGCGTCGAGGCGGGGGAGCACCTGGACGATCGTTCGCCCCTCGCGGGATCCCATGAGCGTCGTCGCGGCGTCCGGGCCTTCGTCCTGGTCCTCGCCGTCGAGGCCTTCGAAAAACCAGCCCGGCCGCACCTGCAGGGCGCGGGCGATCTGGACCAGGCGCGAGTACGACACGCGGTTCGCGCCGCGCTCATACTTCTGGATCTGCTGGAACGTCACGCCGCAGAGCTGGGCGAGATCGGTCTGCGTCAGTCCGAGTTCAGTCCGCCGCCGGCGGATCAGCGCTCCGGCCCGTCTATCGAGGGGATGGGAAGTCGTCCGGCCGCCGGCGTCGCCTGCAGCGAGGGGGTCGCTCGCTTGATTAAACATCACGTTGTCTCCGACCCGCGAAATGCTCGCGTCGGACGCAGACAAGCGTCAGTTTGCAGAAAGTGTCAATCCAAGATTTGCAGTTTACGCAATCCTGTTACCGCTCAGTTTCACGCGGTTTGCAGTCCGCGCGGACCGACCGGGGCGCAAGGGAGAGCCTTCCGACTTGCCATCCGAGGCGCGCGCGTTACGGGTACGCCCAAGGGAACGCTATCGCAAAGGGGGAAACCATGACGCGTCCGGGACTGATTGCGGCGGCCGTGCTTGCCGGAGCGGCGATGCTCGCGTCGTGCGGCGCAGAGGGGCCTTCAACGGAAGCGACCAGCGCGTCAGGCCCGGCCGAAGCGGCCAGCCCTCCCGAGCCCGAAGGCCCTCGCCTGACGGGACCTCAGCGCAACGCGGTCCGATCCGCCGAGCAGTACCTGAGCATGACGGGCTTCTCGCGCGCCGGCCTGATCGCCCAGCTGTCGTCCGACTATGGCGACCGCTACAGCGTCGAGGACGCGACGGTCGCGGTCGACAGCCTCGACGCCGACTGGAACGAGAACGCCGCGAGATCCGCCGCGCAGTACCTGAGCATGAGCGGCTTCTCCTGCGCCGGCCTGATCGACCAGCTGTCGTCCAGCGCGGGCGACAGGTACACGCCCGAGCAGGCGCGTTACGGGGCCGAGAAGGCGGGCGCCTGCTGATACAGGGGCAGGGTTAGGGCTTCTTCGGCCAGACGGCGCGCACCTGGTTCCAGTTCAGGTGTGGATCGTAGTTCGGAAGCGGTTCGCCATAGAGCATCGGCTCAAATGCCAGGGACGTGCGGACGTCGAGCCGGGCCTCGCTCCAGAAAGAGATCGACCGCGCCACGAGGGCGCTGTGTTCGCTGTCCCTGACCCAGCCCTTCACCTTGAGCCCCGGGTTCGCCAGGACATCGACGATCGTCCGGCCGATCTGGTCGTCGCTGGCGCTGGCGAACCCTGCTTCCTCCCGCAGATAGCGGGCGACGTCAGCGACGGGCGCGTCAGGAACAAGCGGTTTCTCGGGCGGCGGTTCCGGAACGGCGGCTGCGCCGCGACGGCCGGGCGCTGGCGCAGGCGACGCAGTCGCCGCCTCGCGCGGCGGGTCATTGGGAATGCAGCTGTAGGCCCAAGCCAGCACGGCACCCACAAATGCGATCGTCGATTCCCAATCGATCACGCCGGTGAACTTGGCACCGACCATCCATGCAAGGGAAAGCATGGCCAAAAGCCCCGCGGTGAACCGGCCCCAGCCGGACCGGATCAGGTGGTCAAGATCCTCCCGGCGCAAACTCGCCTCACTGACTGCCGAACGACACGCCGACGACGGCGTGAATGGCCTCGACTTCGCGCAGGGGCCAGGACAGATCTTTCTTCGGCTCCAGCTGTCGTCCGAACAGCGTCCGGTCGTCCATCGTGTCGAAGATCTTGACCAGGACGTCGCCGTTTTTCAGCTCCAGGAGGAAGGGCTGTCCCCGGGCGGGCATGCGGCCGCGAACGGCATAGGCGATCTCGCCGTGCGACAGGCGCGGCGAAAGGCTTTCCCCGAACACGATGAACGCGAACGCGGACCGGGATCCCCGCTGGGCGGGGTGGATGGGGACGACCCCGACACGCTGATCCTCATTCAACCTAAGCACCGCTCCCGCCGCATTGGCGTAGCCAAATAGCGGGACCACTGCGTCAGAATCGGTCATAGCGCTGACGACCGGCGGAGATTCTGCGGGCTGGGCCGCCAGCTCCCGCATCGCGTCCATAACGTCCACAGGAACCTTGACCCCGCCGTTTACCCAGCGGGAGACGTGAACGTTCGTGACGTCACGTCCGAGACGACGCGTCAGATAGTCGGCGGTTTCTTTCTGGTTCCGGCCTGAGCGGGAAACCAGCTCCGAAAGCTCGCGGGCTTCGGGCGACAGGACTGTAACGGCGCGAGGGCTCATGCGCCGGAATTTTGCAGAAGTCGCAAAACGTGGCGATTGACGCTCTCTGCAAATCAGTTCAGCCGTGTTTTGCATAATCTGCAAACTAAGCGACCGGTGAAATGATTGCTATCGAAAAGATCGACGCCCTGACGGTGAAGGTCGTTCACGAAAAATGCGCGGAAAAACAACCGGGTCTGGCGCTGGAGACGGTGTATCGCTGGCGAGCCGCGCTCAAGGACGGCCGGGGAATCAATGATAATCGCAAGCGCCTTCTGATCGAGGCGACGGCGGAAACTGAAAATCCGATTGCATGGTCGGACTTCGCTCCAGTCCTTGAGGCCGTCCAGTGACCGTCCCGGCCGTGGTCGATCCTGCGCCGTGGCGTCGCCTGGCCCGGGAGGCCCGCAAGGCGGCTGAGGCTCCCGACCAGGCTGCGGCTGCGCTGGCCAAGGCTGAGAAAGCGGCCCGCCTCTCCGTCGTGATCGGCGTCCTTTCGCCGTCGAACCCCTGCGTTCGTCTGGTCCGTCTGTCGCGCGCCTTCGTCGACGGGACAGTCCGCAAGCGCCGGGATCTCCTGCCCGAGCTGCTCGGCATGATCGGCCAGGTCGAGGCGCTGACGTCGAGCGCCGCCCGTACTGCCGATCCCGATCCGCCCGAGCGGCGCGTCAGGGCCGATATCGACGGCTGAACCGTCGGACGGCCGAACCCTCGCGGGTCCGTCGGGGACCCGCTCCCGCAAAATCATCGAACGCAAGGGGCGTCTCAGTGAGTAAAATCGACGATCAATCCCTGCTCGCCATGCAGGCGGCCCGAATGTCCGAGCCGTCGATCGCCCAGACGATGGGATGGCGACTGGCCCGGGTCCAGAAGCGCCTGGCCGAACTGAACGACGCGGCGGCCCGGGCGGCGCAAGGCGTCCGGGGCCTCGCTCAAGCGCTGGCCGACGGCGAGGAGCGCTTCACCGCGCCCAAGGATCCCGCGCCAGTCGCCGACCGGCCGATCCGGCCGGGCGAGGCCATGGTCCTGCGCAGTTTTCAGGCCTGGGGCGGGGGCCATGCCTCGCACGTTCAGCTGTCCGACGACCGCCGCGTCCTGGTCTGGATCGGCGAGCGCCGTCTCGACCCGCAGACCCGGATCGCGGTCGAGGCCATGCCCGCCGACGCGCCCCGGTTCGCCGAGTATCAATGGCGCGCCGCCGGGAGCGCGGCCCATGCTTGAGGCCCGCTTCGCTCTTGAGCCCGGCTGGATCCGCAGCCGTACCGATGGCCAGGACTGCTATGTCGGCGTTCGTCGCCTCGCCCGGCTGTACGGCCTGCGCGACGGCGAGTTCGTTTCGCTGCTCCCGACGCTGGACGCCAGCCTGCGCGAGGGTCTGTCGCGAGGCCGCATCGTGCTTCGGCCGAGGGCCGACGGACTGTATGCGCTCGCCCGCCGCGAAGCCGTCGTCGCCCATGCGCAGACCCGGCTGGCCCAGATCGGATCCGAACTTCGCCAGATCGAGGCTCGGCGTCCCCGTCTGGCCCGGCGCTCGCATGTCATGGTCGATCTGGAAACCATGGGAACGACGCCCGGCTCGGCGATCGTGTCGCTGGGCGCGACCGTGTTCGACCCCGTCGAGGGGACGCTTGGCGCGCAGCTGTACGTACCGATCGATCTCGCTTCATGCCTGCGGCTGGGCCTGCGGGAGGATCCCGCCACGCGCAGCTGGTGGTCGCGCCAGAGCGCCGAGGCCCAGGCCGTGCTGACGGATCCGGACCGTGTCGATCTGACGGTCGCACTCGATCGTTTCGACGCCTTCTGGCGCATGGTCGGCGGGGCCGAGTTCTGGGCCCATGGTCCGAACTTCGACGAAACCCTGCTCGGCGCGGCCTATCGCATGGCGGGACGCCGAGCGCCCTGGTCGTTCTGGAACACGCGTTGCACCCGGACGATCTATGCGGCCGCGCGCATCGCGCCGAACCGCGCCAAGGGGATCCATCACAACGCCCTGCAGGACGCGGTGAACCAGGCCGAGGCCGTGATCGAGGGCTTCCGGGTCCTCGGCCTCGGCCGCCGCCCCCTCGCCTGGAGGCTGGGCCGCGTCGCCCGCCGGATCTGCGGGGGCGAGGCGTGAGCGTCGTTCATGAGATCAAGATCTGGCCCGCGTACTTCGACGACGTCGAAAGCGGCCGCAAACCGTTCGAAGTCCGGTTCAACGATCGTCACTTCGCCGTCGACGACGTGCTGCACCTGCGGGAGTTCGATCCGGTCGCGAACAGCTACAGCGGCCGCGAATGCCGCCGCCGGATCTCCTGCGTCCTGACGGAGGAGCGTTTCGGGATCCAGTCGGGCGCCTGCGTCCTCGGCCTCGACCAGGGCGTCGCCGAACTGGAGGCGGAAGTCGCCCGCCTGGTCGATCTCCTCAATGCGCCCGAGCTGGTCGACTTCGCGTCCGGTGTCGTCCGCGAGGCGGCGCATCAACGCGAGCGCTGGCCGTCCGAACAAGACGCCGGAAAGCAGCCGTCCGACTGGTTCTGCCTGATCGGCTATCTGGCCGGGAAGGCGCTGGCCGCCGCTCTGGCCGGCGACCGGGCCAAGGCGCTGCATCACTGCATTTCAACGGCGGCGGGGCTGGCGAACTGGCATGCGGCCCTGCTCGGCGCGGATACCCGCATGCGGCCCGGGATCGCAACGCGCGCCGGGGAGCGGGCCGCATGAGCGCGTCGCATCGGTTCGACAACGCGAAACGACGGAGATCCGACGATCACCCTCGCCAAGCGCTCGCCACGCCGGCCTATGTGCTGGAGCCGGTCCGCCGCTTGCTGGGCGGGATCGGCCTAGATCCCTGCACAGACCCGGATAATCCGACCGGAGCGGATCGGTTCTACTGCCTCCCGCAAGATGGCGCGTCGCTTCCTTGGGATGCGCCGTCGATCTTTGTGAACCCCCCTTATGGCGAGGCCCGCAAGCGTTGGGTCGAGCGGTGCGTCGAGGCCGGGACGCGGACGCGGGTCGTTCTGCTTATCCCGGCCCATACCGAATCGAAGGTCTTTCAGCTCGCGCTGCGCAGCTGCGACAGCGTCCTGTTTATCGACGCACGGCTGCGCTTCGGCGTGATGCGCGACAACGGTCGCCAGGAAGCCGCCTCCCACGGGAGCGCGCTGCTCAGCTGGAATGTCGATCTCTCAAGGATCGTCGAGGACGTTTGCGGTGTGGTGATGCAGCGTCAGGCCGCGTCACCCTTCCGGAAAGTCAGACCGCTAACGCCGACCCTCGGGGTTTCCGCATGAGCAGCGACTGCAAATGGCCGGGCTGCGGCAACGTCGCCTCGCGGTTCGGCTGGGCCTGCGCGACGCATTGGGCGGCCCTTCCGGTCAAGATCCGGCTGTCGCTCGGACATTCGCACCGGCCCGGCGTCGAGCCGGACGCGTATCGGCTGCGGGCCGAGGCGACCGCTCGCGACTGGATCATCCGCGAGCGGAACAAGGCGGCCAAGGCCGGGAAGTCTCCGTCGGGCGGAAAGCCCTTCGTATGAAACCGCGCGGCCTGAGCGCCACCATGGCGCACGTCAACCCGGCTCGCGACGCCGTGAATCTGTTCCCCACGGCCCCTTGGGGAGGCCGGGTCGGCGGTGAGCTGATCCGCAAGCTGGATCCGCGCGCGCGCACGGCCTGGGAATGCGCCTGCGGGCCCGGCATGATGGCGCACGGCCTGCAGGACTATTTCGACGCCGTCTATCTGTCCGACTTCGTCCAGTACGGCCGTCATCGGATCTTCGACTTCGTCCGGGATCCCGACGATCAGGCCCCGTTCGTCGCCGACTGGATCGTCACCAATCCGCCGTTCGACCATTGCGAGGACTTCGTCCGGCTGGCGTATCGACGGGCGCGTCGAGGCGTCGCGATGCTGGTCCGGCTGGCCTTCCTGGAGGGCCAGGAACGCCACGCGCTGCTTTACGGCGAATGTCGGTATCACGCGGTCGCGCCGTTCTCTGAGCGCCTCCCCCTGGTCATGGGGTGCTGGGATCCCGATCAGGCGTCGGCGGCCGCCTATGCCTGGTTCCTCTGGCTGAAACCCGGCGTCGGCCCCCGGGTCCGGCCTCCGCATCCCTACGTCATCGATATCGCCCCGGGCGCGAAGGCCCGGCTGACGCGGCCGAGCGATCTGCAGTTCGCAGCCGTGAGGGCCGCTGCATGAAAATCCTGATCGGATGCGAAACCTCGGGCGTGGTCCGCAACGCGTTCGCCGCGCTCGGACACGACGTCTGGTCCTGCGATCTGCTTCCCGCCGAGGATCGGTCGAACCGCCATATCATCGGCGATATCCGCGACGTCCTGGGCGACGGCTGGGACCTGCTCGCGGTGATGCACCCGCCTTGCACCCGGCTCTGTAACTCGGGCGTCCGCTGGCTGAACCGGCCTCCGAAGAATGCGCCGAACATGGCGACGGAGGACGAACAGCGACGCTGGCCGGGCATGAGCGAGGCCGAGCAGCTGACGATCATGTGGCGGCTGCTCGACGAAGGGGCCGCGCTGTTCTCGGCATGCTGGAACGCGAAGATCCCGCGCATCGCGGTCGAGAACCCGGTCATGCACCGTCACGCCAAGGCGCGGATCGCGAACTTCGAACCAGCCAGCCAGACGGTTCAGCCGTGGTGGTTTGGCGAGAAGGCCTTCAAGGGGACCGGACTCTACCTGCGCGGCCTCCCGCCGCTTGTCCCGACGAACAGGCTGACGCCGCCCAAGGCCGGGACGGCCGAACACAAGGCATGGTCCGCGATCCATCGCGCGCCGCCCGGGCCGAACCGCTGGGCCTTCCGATCTAAGACGTTCCAGGGGATCGCGGACGCCATGGCTGCTCAATGGGGCAACCTCGACGGCCTGACGGTCGCCGAGCGGGAGCGCGCCGCATGAGCGCCGAGATCCGCCCCCTGACCGGCCCGCGTTTCGCAGCGGCCGCCCAGGCGTACGCGCGCCTCGGAATCGCAGTCTTTCCGCTGCGCGAGCGTGAGAAAAAGCCGCTTCCGTTCTCGACCGGCCTCCTGGCCGCCTCGGCCGACGCCGACGTCGCGGCCGACCGCTGGGCCGGACGGGCGGACCTTCCGATCCGGGATCCGAAGTTCGAGGGCGAGCGCCTTCCTGCGCGGATCTGGGCGAACCCGTCCTGCAACGTGGCCTGCGCGACGGGCGAGATCTCGGGCTTCTGGGTTCTGGATCTCGACGGGCCCGAGGCCGAGGAGGATCTCGCCGCCCTGATCGCCGTGCATGGCGATCTGCCCGAAACCGTCGAGCAGGGCACGGGCAAGGGCCGTCATCTCTGCTTCGCCTGGGATCCGCGCTTCGACGTGCGGAACTCGGCGGGGAAGATCGGGCGCGGAATCGACGTCCGGGGG
Organism: Brevundimonas bacteroides DSM 4726; assembly: GCF_000701445.1. Classification (GTDB taxonomy): domain Bacteria; phylum Pseudomonadota; class Alphaproteobacteria; order Caulobacterales; family Caulobacteraceae; genus Brevundimonas; species Brevundimonas bacteroides. The sequence goes on along the minus strand of NZ_KL370782.1, from coordinate 52,686 downwards.
ACCGGCGGATACATCGTCCTCCCGCCGTCGATCCATCCGTCCGGCCGCGTCTATGCCTGGTCCGAGGGCCGATCGCCGCGCGATCGCGCCTTTGCGAACGCCCCGGACTGGCTTCTGCAGCTGGTCTGTCCGCCCGCGCCGGCGGCGTCGTCCGAGCCCGTCAGGCCTCGCGAGTTCCGGGCGATCGGCGGGACGTCCAGGTTCGGGGCCGCGACGCTGCGGACCGCCTGCAGGACCGTCGCCCAGGCCCAGCCGGGCCAGCAACAGTCGACCCTGTTCGGATACGCCGCCTTCATCGGGGCGTACGTCGCCGGCGGCGAGATCGAGCATGCGCAGGCCCGCGACGAACTGATCGCCGCCGGGCTGCAGATGACGGCCGCCAAGGGGGCCTGGACGCGCAAGGAAGTCGAAAGCGCCGTCGTGCGCGGCATGGAAAAGGGCGCTGCGCATCCCAAGTCCGCGCCCGAGCCCGAGACATTCCGAAGCGCGGGACCGCGCGAGCCGTCCAAGCCCGCCGAGACGGCCGCGCAGGCCGCCGGCGAGATCCAGACCGCCCGGCGGCTCTGGGACGGCGAGATCCAGACCGCCCGGCGGCTCTGGGACGGCGCGCGCTCGGCCGACTGCAGGGCCGTCCGCTCATGGTTCGCGCATCACGGCCTGGATCCCGACGGCCTCCCGGGAGCGCTGGCCCAGCTTCGCGCCCATGCGGCGGCGCCCGTAGGGGTCGGCGAGTACGGCGAGGATCTGACGGGCCCGGCGCTTCTGATCCCGCTGATCTCGACGCCGGACGACCTGAACTGGAACCAGGCTCCCGACGCCCTGGCGATCCTCCCGCTGGAGGGCTCGCGCATCGCCCGCTTCGTCGGTCCAGCCCGCGGCCGCGTCGGCTGGCTGACACACCTTCCCGAGGACGGGTCGCTCCTGGTCGGGATCGACTTCGTCGACGTCTGGACGCTGGCCGAGAACGCCCAGGCGAACGGCCATGATCTGGCGGCGATCGTCGCCCCCTCGCTGCGCACCTTCGCCGGCGAGGCGCTGGGCGATCGCTGGGGGCGCATCGATCCGCGAGCGCCGCATGCGGATCCGGCCAATCCGCCCTGGACCCTGGAAGGCGTCCGGCCGGTGTTCCTGGCGGTGCGTGGGGATCTGCGATCGCCCGAGTTCAAGGGCCGCCAGACGTTCGGCGGATCCGAGCGGTTCGTCCTGCAGGGCGACGCCGCGGCGCGATTTTACGGCGGGCTGGCCGATCAGGCCTGGCGGCGCGCCGGTGCGAACCCGGTTCGCATCCTCAAGCCCTCGACCGGGGCCGGTTTCAGTGAAGGGAGGGCCGCATAAATGGCCGCGAGCAATGTTGTCGAGCTGGCCGCGTTTGGCGACCGCGTCCGCGAGGGCGGCGGCGGGCCGAGCCCGGGCGACCTGGCCGCCTTCCCCTTGAACGATATCGGAAACGCCATGCGGCTGATCCTGCTCGCCGGCGGGGCGGTCCCGCGCAGCGGTGTCGTCGACTCGACGAACTCGACCCTGCTGTACCTGCTCGGCGTCGGCTGGGTCGGCTTCAACGGGATCTATTGGGATACGAAGTTCGGCGAGGATCTGGCCCGCAAGCTCGCGCACCAGGTCGCGCACCAGCTCCCGTCCCTGTTCTCGCACCTTACGAGCGACGTCCCGGCCAAGGACTTCTACAAGTTCGCGAACGACGCCGGATCGGCCGGAAAGACGTCGGCCATGCTGCGCCAGGCGCAGTCGTATCTGACGGTCGAGATCGGGGCGTTCGACGCCGATCCGTTCGCCCTGAACGTCCTGAACGGGACCCTCAAACTGAAATGGACCGCCCCGGCCGAGCCGGACGCCGAGGGGGCGTTCGACGTCGAGCTGCTCCCCCATGATCCAGCCGACCGGATCACGCGCGTCTGCGGGACCGCATTCGATCCCAAGGCGACCGCGCCGCAGTTCCTAAGGGTCGTCGCCGACTCGCTTCCGGACGCGGCCGAGCGCCGATACGCGCATCAATGCCTCGGATACGGCTCGACGGGCTGCGCGCATGAGCAGGTGTTTTTCATGTTCCAGGGCCGGGGCCGCGACGGCAAGTCGACGATCCTGGACGCCTGTCGCGAGGCGGTTGGGACCTATGGCCTGGCCGCCTCGCCCGACACGTTCCTTGAGGGCGGGATCCGCTCGGGCTCGGACGCAGCGCCGGATCTGATCGCCCTGTCCGGCGATACGCGGCTCGCGGTTCTGTCCGAACCGAAGCGCGGGTCGAAGATGAACGAAGGCCTGCTCAAGGCCTGGACGTCGGGCTCGCCGATCTCGGCGCGGGATCTGCATTCCAAGCCGATAAACTTCCGACCGAAGGCCAAGCTGTTTTTTGAAATGAACAGCTTCATGGTCGCGCGGGGCGATGACGATGGGATCTGGCGCCGGATCCGGCCGGTGCTGTTCCGGCGACAGGTTCCCAAGGACCAGATCGATCGCCTGCTCCCGCAGAAGCTCGCCGAGGAGAAGGCCGGGATCCTGAACTGGCTGATCGAGGGCGTCGGCGACTGGCTTCGCGCCGGGAGCCTGCAGCCGCCCGCCAGCCTCGACCAGGTGCTTGAGGATTACCGCCGGGCGTCGAGCCCGTTCGGCGACTGGCTGGCCGAATGCTGTCTGACCGGCGACGCGTGTCAGCCGAGCGATCGGGAGCTGTCAGGCGTCCTGTACAAGTCGTTCCAGGACTGGAGCGAGGAGAACGGAAACGACCGCGTCATGAGTACGAAGGCCTTCGGCGACGCCCTGCGCGATCGTCAGGTCGGCGTGGCGGGAAAGAACGCCGCCGGGCTCAAGTATCGCGGACCGATCCGGCTCAAGACCCTGGAGGAGCGCGCCGCCGAGGCGAACGCGGCCGAGGCCGCGCACCGCGCCCGATCGTCGGGCCTGGGGACCGATGCTGCTTCCGATGGCGTCGGCGACGGAATCGAGGGCGATCATGCCCCGGCGGACACCTTCTCGGACGACCCCACTGATTGGGGCGGGCGATGACGGACGATAACGGACGAACGGACGATGCCGCCGCGCCCGGCAAGGGGAGGCGGCGGCCCGAGCCGCGAAAACGGACGATCGATCGTCCGTCGCCGCCGGATCGTCCGTCCCTCAAGCCCCTGATCTGGCTGGGGAAACGGACGGAACGGACGATACGGACGATCCTCCCGCCTTAGCCGCTATGTGCCCGCTGCGCCCATGCGAGACACGCCTGTCCTGTGTGCTGTCCGTCCGTCCGTCCCCTGCTTCCCTGCCTTCGGCTCTGCCTTTCCCTTCGGGATCTGAGAAATGATCAATCAAGATAAAAACTCTTTCCAAAACCTGGGGACCAGCGCCAAGGGCGCGTTCCAGGTGCTGTCGATCGGCGGGGTCGCCTTCGTCCAGCCGCTTCCCTCGATCCTGTCCGGGGCCCAGGTCGCGGCTCTGAACAGCGCGGCCCGCCTCGCCGGGATCGGCCGCCGCGCCGTCGCCGAGGCGATCGTCGCCCATGTTCAGCGCGAGCTGGGCGTCAGCGGCGAGATGCACGTCGCCGGCGTCGAGCTGGCGGCGACGGCCGTCGCCCGGGCCCAGCGCGAGGCCCGGCGTCGCCAGGCCGGACAGGCTCGCCGCAAGGTCGTTCAGGCGAACCGGGACGTTGCCGCCCCGGAGCTGTCGAAGCCGGTCCGCAAGGCGCTGGCGAGCGTCGAGGAGGCGACCGTCCGCCTGCGCGCCGCCCGCGTCGAAGCCAAGCGACTGAGCGCGGCGATCGCCCAGCTGCGCAAGCAGGGCGAGGAGATCCCGGCCCAGATGCTGGACGATGCGAACCGGGCTCGCACGGCGACCTGGGAAGCGCTCGGCCTGGTCCGGGAGCGCTCGGCCGAGGCGGATCGCCTGCGTCGTGAACAGCTGGAGGCCGCATGGTCCGAGCGGGCGGTCGTCGAGACGGCGACCATGGCCGAGCAGCGCGGCGAGCAGCTCGGCAAGGTCGCGGCGGCCGATCTGGAGGGGCGCGTCGACGGCGGCGAAGTGTACAAGCCGATCCGGATCTCCAGCCGCGACGGCCTCGCGACCCTGTTCGAGACGGGGAAGCTGTCGACCAGCCAATACAGCGCCCTGCGCAGCTATCGGATCGCGTTCGAAATGGCGGCGGCCGATCTGCGGGTCGCCAACCTGAACCCGCTCGGAGTTTCGCCTAGCCGCCGGTTCGCCTCGGGCCTGGCCGCACGATCAGCGGCCGAGCTGCAGCGGGCCTATGTCCTCGCCCGCCTGCGCCAGATCGAACTGGCCGTCGCCGGCAAGGGTCCGCGCGAGCTGCGGGTCCTGCGCGCGGTCGCGGGCGAGGGGCGGACGATCCGGTCGCTCGGCGGGAGCGGCAATGCCCGGGAGGCTGACACGAAGGCCCTGATCCGGGCGGCCGAGGCCGCGCTCGACGTGCTGTCGAAGCCGGTTCACGCGGGGCTAAAGAGATCCGCAGCGACCTAAACAGGACGCTCAAATCGGACTTGAGGAGGGGGCCGAATCGAGGCCCTATTCAGTCATCGCCAGAAAAAGCGACAGAGCCCGCCCGGGGATCCCGAGGCGGGTTTTTCGTGTCCGCTACTCCGGACGATGATTGGGCCTAGTGGTCCAGAACGCCCACCCCTTCTCCAAAGGGTCGAAGTCGTGTCACCGACGGCGGCGCGTGGTTAACCGCTGCGCGCCGCTCCGGTTCCAGGAGCGATCCCAATGGAAGTCCGGCTGAGGGAAAACGACCAGGTTCTCGCTCGCTTCGCGAACGGCCTGGGCGCTCTGGGCGAGGGGCGCGCCCGCAAGGTCATGGCTCGGGCGCTGAACCGCGCAGGCAATCCGACGCTGACGAAGGTCCGGCGCGAGCTGGTCCGGTCGACGTCCGCGCCTATGGCGGTCGTTCGCAGCCAGGTCGTCGCGCAGCGCGCCTGGGGAGGCGACGAAAGCGGATCGGGGAAGCTCAAGTACACGATCATGGCGACGGGCTCGGCCTTGCCGCTTCGGTTCTTTACACGGGCCGAGTTCAAGTTCGGCGTCCGGGCCAAGGTCTGGGGCCGGTTCCAGCGCTTCGAAGGGGCGTTCATGCGCGGCGGCCGCTGGCCGGACCGCGTCGACCTGACGAAGGGCGGGATGCGGGGGAACGTGTTCGTCCGCACTAGCGCCGCCAGGCTCCCGATCAAAACGGTATGGGGCCCGGCCCTCCCGAAAGAGCTGGTCGAGGATCGGATCGTCGACGTGTTCGACACGGCGAACGCCCGGCTGGGAGATGACATTTCGCATGAGCTGGACCGGGAGCTGTCCCGGCTCGGCTGACAGCCTCGCTCCCCGTCCCTTCGGGGGAGCTGAGCGCTGACGGCCAGGATCTGCGCGCGAGTATCGCGGCGCGAGCCTGGTCGTCAGCTGATCTTCGCGGGTGAGCGCGTCGCTAAAGGGCGCGCAATGAAACCGCAGAGCGGGGTCTGCCCCCCGCCCCGCATGCTCTCCCTAGACCGCGCCGACCACCCCCCCTATCGCGGGTCCTCCCTGGGGCGGTTTTGTATGCGGCGCCGCTGCGGTCCGGGTCTTGGCCAGTTGCAGTCTAAAATCAGAGCCTAAACAGCTAAAGCCCCGGCTAAAGAGGAGGGCTTCGCATGACCGCCGAAGCCGTCCTCCTGGCCCAGCCTGTCGCGGATCCGATCGTAACCAAAGGCCAGTTCGCCGAGCTGATCGGCGTCTCGCCCGGCCGCGTTTCGCAAATGATCGCGGAAGGTAAGATCGGGCCCGAGGCCCTGGTCGGCGAGGGGCGCAGCGCAAAAATCCGGATCGAGACGGCGCGCGCCCAGCTGCGCGAGCGGACAGATCTGGGCCAGCGCCTCGGAAACGGCCTGACAACGCGCCTGGACGGCGCGTTGTCATTGGTCGCCGACGCCCAGCTGACTGACCGCGTCGCAGACGACGCGCCGCGGCTGGCCGGGGCCGAGGACGGCTTGCGCCAACCGTCGCCGACGCAGCCCTCGCCCGGGCCTTCGGATCCGGTCGCGGACCGCCTGAAACAGCTCAAGCTGAACGACGCCGAGCGGCGGGAGCGGCAAGCGCTGGAGGACGATCTCGCGCGCCGCGGCGTGTACGTCCGGGCTGATCATTCAAGGGTCGCCCTCCTTGGCGTTGCTCAGAGCATGCTCAACGTGTTCGACGGCGCGGTCGCCGATCTGGCGCAGGCGCTGGCGACGCATTTCGAGATCCCGCAGCGGGATCTCGCGCACGTCCTGCGACAGGAGTTCCGCGCCCTCAGGTCGAGGGCCGCCGCCGCCGCCAGGCAGAAGGCCGAGGAGCTTCCGCTCCTGATAATTGACGACGGATCTGCGGACCTGGCCGAGGAGGCGACGCAGGGCGAGGAGGGCTGACGAATGTCGATCCACCTCATGAACCCGGAACGCATGGTCGCCGAGGCTGTCGCCGAAGTTCTGGAGCCGCCGCCGCCTGTCGATTATCGCGCCTGGGCGATCGACAACATCAAGTTCAGTGATCGGGAAAGCCCGATCCCAGGGCCGTACAATCCGGAGCTTTTTCCCGAGTTCGACGAGATCCTGCGGGCCGCCAGTCCGGACGATCCTTGCCGCGTTGTGACGCTGTCCAAGTCCGCCCAGCTGGGCGGAACGATCCTGGCGAACATCTTCACGCTGGGATCGCTCCATATGGATCCCTGCGACTTCCTGTACACGCATCCGACCGACGACAACGGGCGGCGCTGGTCCAGGCTGAAACTCAAGCCGATGCTGCGCGGTACGGCCGCTCTGGCGCGGCTGTTCCCAGAGCGGTCCCGCGACAGCGCCGACTCCGTCATGTTCAAGGAACGGGCGGACGGGCGAGGCTCGATCCAGATCTCGGGCGCGAACTCGCCCGCCTCGCTGTCGCAAGTCAGCATGCGTCGCCAGGTCCAGGACGATCTGGCGAAATGGGAGATGAACACCGCCGGCGATCCGGAGCGCCAGGCCGACAGCCGGTCACGCGCATTCGAGTTCGCGAAGATCCTCAAGATCTCGACGCCGCTTGTCCTGCCGGGCTGTCGGATCACCCGCTCTTTCATAGCTGGATCGCAGGAAGTCCCCGAAGTTCCCTGTCCCCACTGCGACGCATTCCAGGTTCTGGAATGGGAGAACATGCGGGCGACGATCGAGGCGGACCCCGAGGACCCGCATTTCACCTGCGTCGAGTGCGGATGCGAGATCCGGGAGCATCACCGCGCCGAGATCAAGAAACGCCTGCGCTGGACGGCCCGAAACGCTAAGGCGAAGGCGCATCATCGCAGCTTCTGGATCTGGTCGGCTTACAGCGTCCTGCAGTCGTTCGCGCGGATCGCCCAGGAATGGCTGGCGGCCAAGGGTGATCCGGCGGCCGAGCAGACCTTCCTGAACGACACCTGCGGGCTGGCCTATGAGGCGGCCGGCGAAGCGGTCGCCTGGGAAACGCTGCGCGATCGAGCGGCCGAAAGCTCTTACAAGGTGGGCCAGATCCCGTCGGGCGCGCTCCTGATCACGCTCGGGATCGACTGTCAGGACGACCGCGTCGAATGGCAGTTGGTCGGCTGGGGCCGTGACCTTCGCCGTTGGGTGATCGCTTACGGCGTGATCCCGAAGCATATCAGCGACGAAGAATGCCGCGCCAAGCTGGACGATCTCCTGCAGCAGCGCTGGCCGAACTTCGTCGGTCGGCGGATCGGGATCGACCTGGCCGCGATCGACGGCAACGCCTGGACCGAGGACGTCTGGAGCTGGGCCAAGCGGCACCCGGCGACACGCGTGATCATGGTCCGCGGCGTCGGCGCTGAAACCGCTCCGCTGTTCGCCAGGGTGAAGCGGGAACGCAACCGCCAGGGCAAGCTGCTTCGATACTCGCGTCGGTTCTATAACTTCGCGACGTCCGTCCTGAAGATGGCGCTGTATCGCAATCTCGCGAAGGCGGATCCGCTGGAGCGGGGTTATGTCGGCCTGCCCGAGGGTTTGGAGGACGATTACTTCCGCCAGCTGACGTCCGAGCGTCGGAAGCCTAAGCGCAATCGTCAGGGCTTCACCGTGTACCAATGGGTCAAGGACGCGGCCCAGGCGAACGAAGGCCTCGACACGCACCTGCAGGCCGAGGCCGCCGCGATCCGTCTGGGGATCCGCACCCTTCCCGACGCGACCTGGTCGCGACTGGAGGAGGAGCGCGAAACCCCGCCCGAGGATCTCCAGCTCGACCTGGAAGATCTCATGAACCAGCCGGCGACGGTTCTCGACAATCCGACGGATCCGGGGCCTGGCCCCGCCCAGCCGGATCGTCCGGATACGAACCCGGTTCGCACCGCCGCCGCCCGCAAGCCCCGGCCGACCCTGGCCGAGATCGCAGCCCGCCTGAACAGGAGGTAAGTCATGCTCAGCGGCCTGCAGCGCCTGTTCAGTAGCAAGGAAAGCCAGGCCCGCCAGGACCGGCGCCCGACCGCCCGCTACATGCGGCCGGACAGCGCGAACGTCCTCGGCGGCTGGCGGCCCGCCCTGCGTCAGGCTCGCGACGACGTCCGCGAGGCCTGGACCGGCGTTTCCGCCCGCGCGATCGACGCCGCGCATAACAGCGGCTGGATCACCGGCGCGATCGAGCAGATGATCGCCGACATCAACGGGCCCGAAGGCCTGACGATCAACGTCGCTCCGGATCATCGCGCCCTGCGTTGGTCCGAGGACTTCGCGCACAGCTGGTCCGAGGACGTCGAGCGCGAGTTCGTCGCCTTCGCGAACAGTCCGCAGGAATGCGACGCCCGCGGCAAGGCCACCCTCGCGACGATGGCTGACGCCATGGTCCGCTGGTACATGCCCTTCGGGGAGGGCGTCGGCCGCATCCTGCTTCGGGAACGTCCCGGCGCGACGATGCTGACGAAGGTTCAGCTGATCTCGCCGATCCGGCTGTCGCAGCAATCGTCCGACCTGCAGGATCTTCATCAAGGCGTATTCCTCGACGGAGACGGCCAGCCGATCGGCTATCGCTTCCGGACGAAGGTCGGCGGCTATGATCAGGATCTTGACGTCGCAGCGCGCGACCTGGACGGCCGCCCCCTGGTCGTTCACGTTTTCGACGGCGATCCGGACGCCACGCGCGGGATCTCGCCGTTCGCGCCCGCCCTCAAGGTCACGCGGCAGTACGACCAACTGGCCGACGCCACACTGACGACGGCGCTTCTGCAGACCATCTTCGCCGCCACCTTCGAAAGCGCCCAGCTTCCGGCCGAAGCGCTTGAGGGCCTCCTGACAGAGGGCGACTTCGGGGCCGGTTCCGGCGGTCAGGCGGATCCGACCGGCCCCGGAGGCATGGCCGCCCTCATGGCCTCCCGGGCGGAATGGTACGGGGCTTCCGGGATCGATCTGGGGACGCATGGGCGGATCGCGACCATGTTCCCGGGCGATCAGCTCAAGTTCACGACTGCGCAGACGCCTGGCGGAAACTATCTGCCGTTCTCGCAGAACCTGAACCGCGAGATCGCGCGCTGCATCGGCACGTCGTACGAAAAGTACACCGGCGACTATCAGGGGGCGACGTTCTCCTCGATCAAGATGGGGATCGCGTCCGACTGGCCGGTCGTCGTCAGGCGTCGCCGGGTCATCCCCCGGCCGTTCCTGCAGGCGGTGTTCGAGGCCTGGCTAGAGGAGCGGATCGCAAGGGGGCTGACGCCTTTCCCGGGCGGTTACAGCCGCTTCCTCAGGCAACGCGCGGCTGCCTCCCGGGCGACTTGGCGAGGCCCGGCCAAGCCGTCTCCGGACGAACTGAAAACGGCAATGGCCCTCAAGGTCCTGGTCAAGGATCTGGGGATCATGTCGGCTTCGACGGCCGCAGGCGAAGTCGGCCTCGACGCCGACGCCGAGCAGCAACAGCGCGCCCAGGACCGGGCCCGGGCCGAACGGCTGGGGCTCCCGGATCCCTACGCCCCGCCGCCGGGCTCGATCCCGACGCCGGACCCCGCGAAGATCCTGGAGGATGACGATGGCCCTGCTCGACGGCCTTGACCTGACGGATCCCTGCCTTGTCTGGCCTCGCCTGCAGGAGGCTTATTTCAAGCTCCTGGCCGGCGAGACGGAAGTGAGGGTCCGCTTCCGGGAACGCGAAGTCGAACTCGGGCGCGCAAACCTGCAGCTGCTCGATCGCGAGATCCAGAAGCTCAAGGCGGCTTGCGAACGTCGCCAGGGTCGCCGGGCTCGATACGCGGTTCGGGCCGGATTCAATCCGCGCGGCCCGGGGGCGTAGCGCTCTCTCAATCCTTGCAAGGCAGCCCTCCCGGGTCGCCTTTTTCATCGGAGGAACCATGGCGGTTCAAATCCAGGACGGGGAGATCATCCTGTCCGGCATGGTCGGCGACGACTTCTGGGGCGACGGCTTCACGTCGGGCCAGGTCATCGCAGCGCTGGCCCAGCTCGGCCGGGGAACAGACGTCGTCGTTCGCCTGAACTCGGGCGGCGGTATCGCAACGGAAGGCGCGGCGATTCATGCGGCCCTGACGTCGCACAAGGGCCGGGTGACGGTCATCGTCGAGGGGATCGCGGCTTCGGCCGCCTCTCTGATCGCCTGCGCCGGCGACGTCGTCGAGATGGCGCTCGGATCCGTGTTCATGATCCATGACCCCGCCACCATCACCTGGGGCACGTCGTCGGATCATGAGCTGGCGATCCGCATGCTCGAAAGTCTCGCCACGTCCTACGCCGCGACCTACGCGGAAAAGACGGGCGGCGAGCCGGACGCCATGCGCGCGCTCATGAGGGCCGAAACCTGGCTGACGGCGCAGGAAGCCGTCGATCAGGGGTTCGCGGATCGGCTGGCGACCGCCAACGACAACGCCGCCGAGCCGACGGCCTTCGCTTACAGCCTGTATGGCCGCGCGCCCGAGCGGATCGTCGCCCTGGCCAACGCCAAAGGCTGGAAGCCTCCCCAATCGATCAAGCCTGCGGCCACCTCGGCTGCAGGCCCAGCACCGGCAACCGCCGGGGCTTCGCCGGCGACGCCCGTCGCCTCAACCCCCCCGGCGGCTCCTGCCGCCCAGCCAGACACACAGGAGCCCCCCTTGGCTGACTTGAACGAAGACGAAATCCGCACGGACGAACGGACGAAGGCGGTCGCCGCCGCGAATGCGCGGGTCCAGGCGATCCTGTCCAGCGACGAAGCGCGCGGCCGCGAGGCCATGGCGCAGCACCTGGCGTTCTCGACCGCGCATTCGGCCGAGGACGCGATCGCGCTCCTCAAGGTCGCCCCGGCCGGCGGCGCTTCCGAAGGCGCGGATCCGACCGCGTCGTTCCTGGAGCGTAAGGAAAGCCAGGGCGACGGCCTGGGCGGACCCGCGCCGAAACTGAACGACCAGTCGAAGGCCAAGGCCAGCTGGTCGAAGGCCGTCGCCAGCGTGAACAAGCGTATCCCGGGCGCCCGGTAAGGCGTCCGATCGAACCCGCCGCGCCTGAGGCTGCGGCGATCCCTTCAATCCCAGAATACGGGACCCCGAAATGACCATCCTCACTGCAGGCCGCGTCGCGGCGGCCTTTGTGCTGTCCGAAGCCCAGGGCATGCGCTCGCGCGCCGCCGAGTTCCTGGGCGCTGAACAGGACATCAAACCCGGCCAGCCTCTGGCCCGCATCCTCGACTCGCTCGGCGTCCAGGTGACGTCCGCCGCCGTGGCCGGAAACACCGGAAACGGCGTTCTGACGCTGGCGAACCCCGCCTACAGCCGCGCTGCCAAGCCGGGCGCTTACAAGGCGATCTGCATCGCCGCGGCGGCCAACGGCGGCCGCTTCCGGATCGATGATCCCGAGGGCGTCGAGATCGGCCAGGTGAACGTCGGCGCGGCCTTCAACAAGGCCGTCAAGTTCACGATCGCCGACGGCGCGGCCGACTTCGTCGTCGGGGACTCGTTCGAGATCGTCGTCGACCTGGACGCCGGCGGCGAGGCCGTCGTCGCCTGGGATCCGACCGCGAACGACGGGACGGAGATCGCGGCCTGCCTTCCGCTGTATGCCGAGAAAACGGCCGTCGGCGAGCGTCGCCCGATCGCCACCATCGCGCGCGATGCGGAGATCATCGCGGACTCGATCACCTGGCCCGCCGGCGTCACGGCCGAGCAGAAGGAAACGGCCCTGCAGCAAATGGCGCTGCACGGCCTGATCGCCCGCTAAGCGCCCGTCGCTCCGCCCCTTCCGAACAACCGAACCTAGGAAAGACCAACCCTCATGTTGGATATCTTCAATAACGACGCGTTCTCCGTCGTAAACCTGACGGACGCGGCGAACGACCTTGCGTTCGTCCCGGGCCGCATCTCGAAAAGCGGCCTGTTCCGCGCCGACGGGATCACCACCACGACGGCGGTGATCGAAACCAAAGGCGCGCGCCTGTCGCTGGTCGCTCCGACCCCGCGCGGCGCTCCCGGCGAAGCCGTCAATACCGACAAGGAACGCAAGCTGATCCCGATCAGCGTTCCGCACTTCGAACGGAACGACGCCGTCATGGCCGACGAAGTCCAGGGCGTTCGCGCCTTCGGCTCCGAAACCGAACTCGAAACCGTCATGGGCAAGGTCGCCGAGAAGATCGCCGATCACAGCCAGGACCTGGCGGCGACGACGGAGTTCAGCCAGCTCGGCGCGATCAAGGGCGTCGTCACCTACGCTGACGGTTCCGAGCTGAACCTGTTCACGACCATGGGCGTCGCAGCGCCGGGCGTCGTGAACTTCGACGCCGCGGCTCTCAAGGCCGCCAAGGACGACGGCGCGTTCCGCAAGTGGTGCGCGGCCCTGGTTCGCGCCCAGGCGGCCGAGCTGGGCGGCCTGTCCTGGACCGGCAAGGTCCGCGTGTTCTGCGGCGACAACCTGTTCGACCACGTCCTCGGCAATCAGGAGGTTCGCGAGACCTTCAAGGGCTGGACCGAAGCGCAGATTCTGCGCGAGGGCTATATCGAGGCCAACGGCGAGTCCTTCGGCGCGTTCGAGTTCGCCGACGTGATCTTCGAGAACTACCGGGGCCAGGTCGGCAACGCGCGGTTCGTCGAGATCGACGACGGGCATTCGTTCCCTGAGGGCGTCCCCGGCCTGTTCCGCACCTACCATGCGCCGGCGGACTACATCGAAACCGTGAACACCCGCGGGCGGCGCCTGTATGCGAAGCAGTACGAGATGCCGAATGGGAAGGGCGTCAATCTGGATATCCAGATGAACGAACTGAACCTCTGCACCCGTCCGAAAACGCTTCGCACCCTCCGCAAGGTCTAAGCGGGGTGTCCCGCTGGGCCAGCGCGGCCGCCCGATTGAACCGGGCGGCCGACGGCTTCTTCGGGGAGCTGGTCACGATCCTGCGGCCGCGTGAAGGCTCGGCGTACGTCAAGGGCTCTGCGGATTCCGACGTCGTGCTGCAGCTGCAGGGCGTGATCAGCGAGGGCGAAGCCGAAGGCCCCGCCGACGGCCAGACGGCCGGGGCGCGTCACTTCGATCTGCAGCTAAAGGCGGGCGGGATCGAGGCGTCGTTCATGCGAACCGGGTTCGCATCCCGCGATCAGTGGCCCCGCAAGGGCGACCTTATCCGGGTCGAGACGGGTCCGAACGCGGGCCACCTGTTTGAAACCCTCGACGCGGCCGCCGACGACGGCGACCGCGTCAACGCCCCTGTTCTTCGGAGGAGCTGACGATGGCGATCGCGGCCCTGTTCCTGCGCCTGGCGACGGTCCTGTCCCTCAAGGGGCAAACGATGGCCGGCGACCGGGTTTCAGATTCCGCGATCTTGCCGGTCGATCAGAGGATCGCCGATCAGCGCCGCCCGGCCCTAGTCGTCTATACCGACGACTTCGCGGCCGATCAGGTCGAGGGTCGCGATCTTCTGACGGGGCAACGCGCGCTGCAGATCTCGATCGAGATCGTGGTCGCTGATCAGGTCGAGCGCACGGTCGAGGGCGAGGGCGGTCCGCAGACGGAGATCTCCGTCAGCATCCCCGAAACGGATCAGGGCCTAGAGCTGCAGCTCGACTTGCTGGAGCGACAGGTTCTGCGCGTTCTGCAGGCCGACGGCTCGCCTTGGCCGGAACTCTGGCGATCCATGATCGGCCGGGTCCGCAAGGTCGAATGTCAAAGGGGCGCAGGGTTCAAGGAAGGCGTCCGGTTCGCTGCGCGCCAGCTCCTCCTGACGGTCCAGCCCCTGCCCGAGCCGGGCTTCGGCCGGGCCGCCGAGGGGATCTGGCGGCGCGTTCTCGACGCCCTGCAGGGCGAGCCCGATCTGCAGGATCTAGTTCCGCTCCTGGAGGCCGAGATCTCGGGCGAAGCGTTGCCGGACTGGCGGGTCGCGCAGGGGCTTCTGGGCCTGACGCGCGAGGGCGTCGAGGGGATCGGCCTCGCGCCTCCGTTCGACGCGGCCTTGTCCGAGGACGCGCCTCTGCTTTCGAGGATCACCATCGCCGGGGACGACGCCGATCGCGTCATCGATCCGCCTGAGGAGTAGCTCATGCGCGAGCTTGCGGAACTGTCGCGCCGCCTGGCCGACGTCGAGCGTCGTCTCTCCAATACGATGCGCGAGGGAACGGTCGAAGCGGTCGACGCCAGTCGCAAGCGGGTCCGTCTGCGGCTTGGCGGATCCGACGGCGAACCCTTCCTTTCGCCCTGGATCCCGTACTCGCAGACCGCCGGGGCGCTCAAGTTTCACAGTCCGCCCAGCGAGGGCCAGCAAATGACGCTGCTCGCGCCTGCGGGGGACATTCGTCGGGGCCAGGCGATCCCGTTCACCTGGTCGAACGCCGAACCCTCGCCGAGCGACGACGTCGATCGCCACGTCCTGACCTTCGGAGATCTTCGGATCGAGATCACCGCCGAGGGCCTCGACGTGCGGTTCGGGTCCAGCGAGATCCAGATCCGCAGCGATCAGATCCTGCTCAAGGGATCGGAGATCGTGACTGACGGGAAGACCCGCCTCGACCGTGGCGAGCGCGGCGTCGTGTTCAAGGGCTCCAGCGACAGCGGGGGCGACCTGAACAGCACCGGGTCCGACCGCGTGTTCGTCTAAACTCAGGAGGCCCTCATGGCCGGTATCGACGCCAGAACGGGCCGCCCGCTCGGCGGCTGGTCGCACGTCGTCCAGTCCGTCGGAATCCTCCTGACGACCCGGCTGGGCGAGCGCCAGATGCGCGGTTACGTCGGCGCGGTCACGGCCGCCCTTCTCGGCCGCCTTGTGAACCGGGCCAACCTTCTGCGCCTGCTCCAGTCGATCGCCGTCGCGATCGAGCTGTTCGAGCCGCGCTTCAAAGTTTCCCGCGTCGTCCCCGTCCGGCTGGAGCGTAGCGGGCGCGTCGAGATCTGGATCGAGGGCGAGTATCGCCCGCGCGGTCATCTAGGCGACCCCCGGCCCGAGGGGACGCGCCGCATCACGCTCGCGACAGGCGAGCAGGGGGAGGGGATCCGAACGTCATGAGCCGCTTCCTCGCCGAAACCCTGGACGTCTCGCGACTGCCGTCGTTCGAGCTGGTCGCGGCCGATTACGAACAGATCCTGTCCGAACGGCTGGCCAGCCTGCGACTGCGCCTGGCCGACGCGGGCCTCGACTATGACGTCGGCGGCCTTGAGACGGATCCTCTGGCCATCCTTGAACAGGAGGACGCGTATCGCGAGCTTCTGGAACGTCAGGCCATCAATGACGCCGGGCGCAGCCTGACGCTGGCCTATGCCCGGGGCGCGATCCTCGACCAGCTGGCCGCGACCCTGTTCCCTACGGTCGGCGTTCGCCGGATCGAGGGCGAGGCCGACGATCGATTCCGCAAGCGGATCTCGCTGGCGGCCGAGGCGGCCAGCCCCGGCACCCTCGGCGGCTATGAGTACCAGGCGCTCAGCGCGCATCCCGGCGTTCGCGACGCGCTGGCGCTGAACCACGCTTCCGGCCTTGTCCCTCCCGGCGAAGTCCGGATCCAGATCGTTTGCGAGCGGGATCAGGTCGAGGCCGACGTCCTTGCTGCGGTGCGCGCGGCCGTGTTCGACCGGGACACCGCAGCCGCCAGCGACGTCCTTTCCGTTTCCCTGGCGACGCCCGTTGTTTACGACGTCGCGGCGACTATCGAGATCGCGAGAGGCCCGGATCCTGCTCTGGTCCTGGCCGAGATCCGCAAGCGTCTGGACGCATACGCCGACGACCGCCGCCGTTGCGGCCGGGTCGTCGCGCAGAGCGGCCTGGACGCCGCGCTTCACGCCTCGGCCGTCGAGCGTGTCGTTCGCACCGTACCCGCCGCCGACGTCGATCCCGGCGCCGCGGGCGTCGCGGTTCTGGGCGTCGTGAACCTGACACTGGAGACGCCTCTTGTCTGATCAGGTTTCGCTGCAACCGCAGAACGCGACGCCGCTCATGCGGGCGGTATCGCTGACGAACGCAGGGCGTCGCCCGATAGCGCCGGCGGACCTGTCGACGCTCTGGGCTCCACTGACGGCCCCTGCAGCCGTCCTGCCCTATCTGGCGGCGGCCCATGGCGTCTCCGTCTGGCGATCCGACTGGGCGGACGCGAAAAAGCGCCAGGTCATCACGGCTTCGATCCAGCTCAAGCGACAACGCGGAACCGTCCCCTGTTTCGAGGGGCACCTGTCGTTCCTCGACGCCGAGCTGGTCCAGATCATTGCGCCGCCTCAGCGAGCCGTCACGCGTGACGCGATGACGGTCGAGGAGCGCCAGCGATGGCTGGAGCAGTTCCCGGAGCTGCGCGTCTATCACTATCGGAACCGGAACCGTCAGCTCGGCGTCGCGACGCCCGGACGCTGGCTGTCAGAACGCTGGACGGTTCGGTCGAGCGAGGGCCCGATCTATGCGGGCGCTCGGGCGGTTATCGTTGATCGGGGACTCGAGTCCTCGGCGGCCGTTCAGGTCGTCAGCGGCGCGAGCGAGTTTGCGCAGTCCGTAAGGATCGCGCTTCCCTCGCCTGGTCGCCGCTGCGTTCTCGGGATCGCCTCGGCGCGCTTCCTGGTCCCGCTGGCTTCCCAAGCTGCGGATCGCCTGTACGCCTTCCGGCCGGGGGCTGCGGGTCCGGATACGCTGCGGCCAGGCCTGCAGCCGATCGACGTCCGGCCAGAGCGTGTCGCATCGCCTCAGCCCGGCCTGATAGCCCTCCCCGTCGGCCAGGCGCTCGCCGGGCCCTTCCGCTTCGTCCGAGCCTCGCGCGCGCGGGAGGCCGTTTACGACAGCATCCGACTGTTCGAGCCGAGCCGCGTCCAGCGGGGCAAGGTCCGCAGGCGGGCGGGCCTTACCGCAGGCTTCTCACGCCTCGGACAGCCCGCGTTCCACCTGGAACTGGCCGTCGACCTGTCGCAGCGCCGCCGCAAGGCCCGCCGCTTCCCGCATCTGCCCGGCTTCATCGAAGCCTTCGATCCGCAGCGGACTGAGGAGGCCATGGCCGCCATCCGCTCCGCGAAGCTCGGCCGCGACAAGGTCGAGGTTCGCACCGCCCTTCACCGCCGCATTACCGCCGGCGACGGCGTCCCGCTCGACGGGACCTTCCGCGTCGGCCAGATCATCAGGAGCCTTTGAACATGGAACAGCGGCCTATTTTTCGCGACCGCCAGGAAGTCACACCGGACGACCTGAACAACATCAGCCGCTTTGGCCAGGAGTCCGACGACCATATCGCCATGGATGCGATCGAGCCGGGTCGGCGCTTCGTCGGCTTCGCCGTGACGCAATCGACGGCGACGTCGGTCAAGGTCGCGGCCGGTCGCCTCTGGTTCGACGGGAAGCGCTTTTTCCGGGACGAACCCGGCGGTGTCCCGCTGGATCTAAATGGCCTGCGTCCGAACCTGCAGCGCAAGATCGTCGCGGTCGTCGCCTGGCCCGAGGAGATCGAGACGGACGTCGAGCAGCGCCAGTTCCTGACGGACGCCGAGACGCTGACCTATGAGCCCCAGCCGGTCGCCATGGAACGTCGTCGCCAGGCTCGCCTGGAGGCGGTCGGCGGGGCCGAGGCGGTTTCGCCGCAAGCGCCGGTGATCGACGCCTCGGCGGTGATCGTCGCCCTGGTTGAAATGGATCCGGCGGGGATCGTCTCGATCTCGCGCAACGTGTCGCGCGAGCTGCGGCCGCTTTCCCAGGTCGCCGACCAGGTCGAGGATCTGGTCGCCTCTGATCAGGAGATCCGTCCGCAGGTGTCGACCCTGAAGTCGGACCTTGCCCGCATCGCGTCGCAGCTGTCCGATGGCGGCGACAAGGAACTGCTCCTGTCGACGACGGCGGACGTCGCCCTGCTCAAGGCGCGCCTCGACGTCCCCTCGACGTACGTCGGATATCGCGGGACGCAGTTTCTGGATCCGGCGACGTCCGTCGACGCAGCCTTCGCGGGCTATGCGGCCCGGGTCGACGAAGGCCTGCGGTTCCCGTTCGCGGCCCAGCATGAGGGCGAACTCGCCCTGCTCAATCCGAACGCGCCGGGCGTGGTGAAGTCGGCCGGTGGCCTGCTTATGCCGGCCTATACGGAGATCGAGCGCAGGATCACGAAAGGCCAGAGCGGGATCCTCTCCCTGGCCGAGTACTCCAACCTGGAAAACCGCGCTCTGGTCCGCCTGAGCATGAGCCGCGACCGGATCCGCTACGGCGCGGACTTCGAAGTTTCGACCGGCTCGGCCTGGTGGGCTCAGGGCGCGTACGGCGACCGCCTGAATGCGGGGGTCCGAAACACCTTCTCCCGCGCGGGCGAAGTGTTCCAGGTGTTCGATACGGGCCGCGTCGACTCCGAAGGTCACAAGATTTTGCGGCTGTCCAAGCTCTGGATCGACAGCACGTCTGCGCCGTACTGGTCGCGCCTCCCGACTGAGGAGAACCTGCTCGGATACGCGCACGTCGAAACCTTCCTGAACTCTCAGGATGCCTGGATCACGGCGCTGGGCCCGCATATCACGGCCAAGCCCGCCGCCGGGACGTTGACGATCGGGATCTGCGAAACGGATCGAGGTCAGCCGGACCTGAGCCGGGTCCTCGCCATGGTCACGCTCAATGCGAACCAGGTTCTCACGATCGGAGAACAGACGGCGCAGTTTCCGGCCAAGTTCCCGATCGAGCCGACCTTCCTAGAAGGCGGCAAGCGGTACGGGTACTTCCTTGTGACGCAGCACGCGTTCCAGATCGGCGTGGCGGACGCCCAGGGCGCCGCGACGCAGGGCGCGACCGGGACCTACTTCTACGGGATGAACGGCGGGACCTGGTTCGCCGAGCCTTCCGTTCACCTGATCTGGCGAGACTGGCGGGCCGCCTTCCCCAAGGCGACCGTCGACGTCGATTTCGCGCCTCTCCAGCTGGCCGGCGGGATCCAGGGGATCGACATCCTCTCGGATGCCATCGTCCCCGGTTCGACCGACCTGGTCTGGAGCGTCCAGATCGGCGGCTTCTGGCGCAAGCTGGGCGAGACGGATCCCGGCCTCCTGGCCGCCCTGAACGCCCTGCTCCCGCTGCGGGCGACCTTCGTCGGTACGCCCGACGTCGCGCCCGCGCTGCGGCTTACCGGATCCCGGGTCCGCGTGTCCCGCATGGCGAAGATCCTCAAGGGCGTGACGCCCTCTAAGGCGCTTCCCGCCAATGCGAACACGATCACCCAGATCTGGCGTCTGCGCGGGTTCGACCCGGCTCACCATACGTTCACGCCGACTGTCCGACGGGCGGACGGGGTGATCGAAACGGCGGACACCGTGACGACCGTCGCCCAGAGCGACGGCGTCGTCGAGAAACGCGCAACCTTCAACCTGGCGGCCGCGACGAACGCGTACCGCTCGATCCTCGACGGAACGACTGACAGCGAGTTTTCGAACTGGTCTGTCGCCGAGCTGGTCGAGATCGCTCAGTAAGGACCAGCCAACGATGGCCAGAAAACCTGCAGCCGCGCCTTCCGGGGCGCGGTTCGATCCTGCGCGCCGCTACAGCGTCCAGCTGTCGCGGTCCGTCGAATATCCGGCCGGTTCAGGCCGGTTCCTGTCGCCCGGCGCAGACGCCCTCGAACTGCGGGGCGACGTCGCGGCCCAGCTGGAGGACGCGATCGCGTCGGCCGAGCTGGTCGCCGAGCCTCCGAAAGGGGACTGATCCATGACGACCCGGTTCGAGGAGATCTATCGGATCAAGCCCGACGACTCCCTGACGGACGATCTCCTGAACCGCCGGTTCAAGGATCTCGACGACAGGCTGTCCAAGGCCGAGATCGCCCGAATGAGCGAGGACCAGGGGTTTTCCTTGGTTCTCGACCGGGTCCTCGGCCGATCAGAGGAGGTGATCGCATCGCTACGGGATCGCCTCCTGCAGATCACTCAACTGCAGTGGCTGACGGCGCGTTCGACGACGGCTCGGACCCTCGCCCTTGAGGCGCAGTTCGCGCTTGAGATTATCGAGGAGGAACGGGATCTCTTTGCTCCCGGCCCTTACGCCGTCCTAACCTGGACGGGCGGCGGGCCCGAGGATTACGCGGTCGTCCGGACGCTCGGCTATGATCGCCTTATCGGACAGTGGGACGTGCGCGTCGAGGCGTTCACCGGCGCCCCAGGCCCTTGGGCCTCATGGCAGATTGCGGCGATCGCTGGATCGACGCTTTCCCAGAGAGCGCTGCTGAGTGAAGGGCGGGCGGTCCGCGGCGAGACGGTCGCCGCGCGAAACACTGCGCTTGAGCATCGCGACGCCTCGATCGCCGCCGCTGGCGTGTCAGTCGCCGCCCGTGACGTATCAACCGCCGCCGCAGGCGTGGCCACTGAGAAGCGTAACGAAGCGGGCGTCTTCCGGGATGCAGCCGAGGCGTTCAGGAACGCGGCCGCCGCTATTCAGCAAGCCGTGGCGGATGCGTCCGCTCCGATCCTGGCTGGCTTGGCCGGAAAACAAAACCAGAGCGCCAACGGCGACGCCTTGGCCGGACTGGGCCTGGCGGCGAACAAACTGCCCTACGCGACAGGCGCGGGAGCGTTGGCGCTTACGGACCTGTCCGCGGTCGCGCGAACCTTGCTGGGCCAGGCGTCTCAAGCCCTCATGCGTACCGTAGGCCTCAACATCTATACGGCCACACCCGCGCAGATCCGTCAGGGTGCTGACGACACGGCTTTCGTCGTGGCGAAGGCTCTCAAGGATGCTCAGGCGTTTGTCGATCTGGGGAACGTGTCAGGCGCGGTGACGCTGGATCTCTCCACCGGCATTAACTTCAAGATGCGAGCAATCGGAAACATCGTTATCGCCGCTCCGATCGGCGCATATGATGGGTACGTCGGGATCATCAAGATCAGCCAGGACGCGACGGGCGGGCGAACGGTTGCTGTTAACTCAGCGATCAAGAAGACGTCGGCGATCACGCTCTCGACCGCCGCCAACGCGGTCGATCAGCTGACGCTTTGGTACGACGGCGCCATCCCTAACGTTTCGCCGCTCATGAAGGGCTTCGTTTGATGCGCGGATCTGCCCTTGTCGGCGCGGCCGCCGGCGGCCCGAAAGGACAGGCCTTCTGGAGAAACCAGGGCAGTCAGTCCTTCGTGGTGCCGGAGCTAGTAACCGCAATCTCTGTCGTTCTGATCGGCGGAGGCGGCGCGAACTACAACATCGACGATGGGGAAGGTAACACTATCGTCGCATACGGCGGCGGCGGTGGCCTGGTCTATGTGAACGGCCTGCCAGTCACGCCCGGCGAGACCCTAACTGTCATCACGGATTCTTGGGCGGGCTCCGGCGGTTCTGCCAGGCTGCTCAGGGGCGCAACCTCTCTCCTGACTGCGGGCGGCGGAAGCCGGGGGGACGGCTCTGTCAGCGTTGCGGCCTATTTTGGCTCGGCTGGCGGCTCAGGCTCGGCGGATGCTTCTGTCGTTGGCGCGGTCCTGAGGACTGGCGGGCACGGATACGATTTGGGACCCGGTGCTGGCGCGGCGAAGTACTCGGGCCCGCCAGGCTATACGCCGACATCCCTTAACGGTGCGGCCGACACCATTGCGCGTCTCTGCGGCCAGCAGGGGTCCGGCGCGGGTGACTCCGTTGCCGGTGCGCGCATCATCTGGGGCCCGGGGCGAGAGTTCCCAGCGATCGAAACCGCCGACGTCGCTTAATCAGCTTCAAACAAAGGGGCGGCCAAAATGGCATTCGCTACCATCCTCGACGGCGTTCCCGTCGAGCTTACACCCGGCGTCGACTATCGGGACGGCGACGACAATGATCATTCCTGGTCCAGCCTCAGCATTATGGCGGCTGAGGATCGGGCTGCGATCGGCGTTTACACTATTGTCGAGCCCGAGGTTCCGCCTGGCCAGATGATCGCGTCCTCGACCCTTGCGGTTGAGGGCGACGAGGTCGTCAGGGTCGCGGCCTTCGTTGATCTGCCGCGTCAGCCTCTGCGCGTGACTAAGGCGGATTTCCAGCGGCGTCTGACGCCAGCTGAGCGCTACGCGGTCAATGCGCTGCGGCGCGAACTGAACGCGCTCACGGCCGCCGACTATCAGGATCCAGCGAACGCGCTGCTCCTGGCTGCCGAGGATGTTTTGCAGGCGTTCGATCTGCCGGCGGAGTTCATCGAGTTGAACCACCCCGATACGTTCGCAGGCCTCTCCCTGTTCGCGTACCTCGGCGTGCTTACCCAGGCCCGCGTGATCGAAATCATCACGCCCTGACGATCCTGGCGGCCAAGGTCGAACCAGATCGCCTAGCCGCCTCCCCATGCGAACCCGGTTCGCATTCCGACCATCCCGCGCCGCCTTTCGGGGCGGCTTTTTCATGCCCCAGGAGAAACCACCATGGCCGACCCCACTTTCGGCTTTTCCATCAATCAGGAGGCGACGGAGCCGCGTAGCGTCGCTGGCGCGAATATGTCCGTCGTCGGCCTGGTCGGCACCGCCCCGGCGGCCGACCAGGCCAAGTATCCGGTCGACACGCCGGTTCTGATCTATTCGAACGACGCCCAGGCGCTGACGGATCTCGGCGCGACCGGAACCCTGGTCGACGCCGTGACGGCGATCAATGATCAGCTCGGCGAGTTCCAGACGGCCGCGCAGATCGTGATCGTGCGCGTCGCCGAGGGCGCCGGGGCCGACCAGGCCGCCAAGGACACCGCGACGATCGCGAACATCACCGCAGCCAATCGCGGTATCCATGCCCTCAAGGCCGCCGCGACCGCCCATGGCGTGACGCCCCGCCTGGTCGCTGTCCCGGGCTATACGCATCAACGCGTCGGCGCGGCCGCGAACGCCGTCTGCGCGGCGCTGGGCGCTGTCCTGGACAGCCTGCTCGCCGTCGCCGTCGTCGAGGGCCCGAACGACACAGACGCGAACGACAAGGCCTGGCGGGCGACGATCGCGCACAAGCGCCTGATCCCGATCACCGGCGGCTGGAAAGTCATGGTCGGCAACGTCGCGACGGCCGTTCCGCTCGCGCCGAGGATCCTCGGCCTTGCCGTCAAGGTCGATCATGAAAACGGCGGCCGCCCCTTCCGGAGCTGGGCGAACCGCCCGATCCTGGGCGGCGTCGGACCGGCGCGGGCGATCGCGTTCAGCCTGACGGACGGCGCGATCAGCGGACAAGATCTCCTGGCGAACCAGATCGGAATCGTGGTCCGCGGCGAAGGTGGCGTCGACGGCGCGATCGCCGACGGCGGCTTCGTCTTCGTCGGAACCGACAACGCGGGTCCGGACGAACTCTGGCGTCAGTACCATCAGGTGCGCGGCCGCGATTACGTTCACCTGTTTTTCCTGCGGACGCTGCGGTTCTACCTCGGCCGCTTCAACCTGACGGGCAACGTCCTGCGGACGATCCTGGACACGGTGAAGTATGAGCTGCGCGACCGGGAAGCCGACGGCGATATCCTCGGATCCAAGGTCGAGTTCCGCGCGGACCAGAACCAGCCCGATCAGCTGCGGCTGGGGCGGATCGTGATCCGGACCGCGTTCGAGGAAGCCCCGGTCCTGCGTCATATGACGATCCAGTCGGCCCGCTACCGCGACGCCCTGGACGACCTGCTCGAAAGCCTCTCGGGCCAGGCCTCGGCCTGAGCCCGGGCCGCTCCCTCGCCTTCCTAATCACCCCCTCAAGAGGAGCGCAGGCCGATGGCCGCATCTACCTTCTATCTCATGGAAGCCGTGAACCTGTTCGCGGGCGACCATGACCCGTCGAACTCGAAGCATCTGACCCTGGAGGAGTTCAAGCTCCCCGATCTCCAGGAGATGTATCAGGAGCATATGGCCGGCGGCGCGGCCGTTCAGGTCGAGTTCGCCGTCGGAATCCAGAAGCTGGAGCCGACGTTCAAGCTCAAGGGCTTCGATCCCGAGCTGCTGACGCAGTTCGGTCTGGGCGCGAAACGGCTGACCCGCTTCACCGGGTATGGCGTGATGCGCGATCAGCGCACCGGCCAGGCGATCCAGTCGATCGCCTCGATCGAGGGACGCCTCGGCAAGGTCGCGCCCGACGCGTACAAGCGCGGCGAGCTGAACGGCGACGAGTACTCGATCAGCCAGGTCATGCACTATGAGCTGAGCTTCGGCGGGCGCGAGCTGATCTATTGGGATTTCTTCACCAATACGCTCCGCATGAACGGCGTCGACCAGCAAGCGGAAACGAACCGCATGCTGGGGATCCAGGGCTAAGCCGATGGCCCAGGTCACGCTCAAAAAGACGATCCACCACGACGGCAAGGCTTGGACCGTCGTCGACTTCGACCCCTCGCTCGGCGCCCTGGAGACGTTCCAGGAGGCGGTGATGGCCGGGGGTAACGAGATCAAGGCCATGATCGAACTGATCGCCGCCGATGGCGACACGCCGATCGAAGTCGTCCGCAAGATGCGCCAGTCGGATCTGGAGGCGGCCATGGCCGAGGTCAAACAGCTCGACCCTTTGCCCTCCTCGACGGGCTCCTCGCCGGTTCCGACTGGCGAGGGTGGCGAGCCCTCGCTGCCGATACGGCACACGTCCTGAACATGGGCGACCTGGACCAGCTGCTTCGGCTTCGCTGGTCCAGGCTGCGCCTCTGGCATTCCGAGGCGCTGCGCATCGCCCGGGCCAGGGGCTGGACGAAATAGGAGATCCGAATGTCCCGCCGCACGTCGCAGCTGATCCTGTCCCTGATCGATCGCGTGACGGCTCCCGCCCGCCGGGCGGCGCAGTCGGTCCGGGGGATCACTCAGGCGATCTCCGAAGCCAATGGCCAGCGCCTGCGCGCGATGGCCGACGCGAACCGTCAGAACATCGGACGGCTGCGCGCCGACCTGGTCGACACGGCCGCGACGGCCGTCGCCCTCGGCTTCGCCCTCTCGCGTCCCTATGCGGCGGCGCGAGAGTTCGAATCCGTCCTTGAGGATATCGGCCAGAAGGCCAACCTGAGCCGGCGGGCGCAGCTCCAGCTCGGATCCTCGATCCGGGCGCTTGGGCCGCAGGTGAACCGTTCGGCGCAGGAGATCGCCGCCGGCGTCGACGTCCTGGCCGGCTTCGGCCTGGATCCGAACCAGGCGGTCACGATGATGCGGCCGATCGGCCGGGCGGCGACGGCCTATCGGGCCCAGATCGAAGATCTCGCCCGGGCCAGCTTCGCTGCCGTCGATAACCTGGACGTCCCGTTCAATCAGACGTCGCGGGCGCTCAGCGTCATGGCGATCGCGGGCAAGGAAGGCGCGTTCGAGCTGCGCGACATGGCGCAGTACTTCCCCAGCCTGACGGCTGCGGCTGCGGCGCTGGGCCAGACGGGGACGCCCGCCGTCGCCGATCTGGCCGCCGCCCTGCAGATCGCTCGAAAGGGCGCGGGCGACAGCGCCGAGGCTGCGACGAACCTGTCGAACGTGCTGCAGAAGATCAACGCGCCGGCGACGCGGCGGAAGTTCGCGGCGATGGGAGTCGACCTGGAGGCCTCGCTGCGCCAGGCCGCCGAGCGCGGGCTCACGCCGATCGAGGCGATCGCCGAGATCACGAACCGGACGCTCCGGGGCGATCTGTCGAAGATCGGCGACCTGTTCGAGGACGCGCAGGTTCAGAAGGGGCTGCGTCCGCTAATCCAGAACCTGGAAGAGTATCGCCGGATCCGGGCGGCTGCGGCTAACGGCGGCGACGTCGTCGACCAGGACTTCGCCCGGCGCATGCAGACGTCGGCCGCTGCGGCGGACGCGTTCAAGGCGAAGATCCAGAACCTGGCGATCAGCTTCGGAACGGCTCTGCTTCCCGGGATTAACAGTGTCCTCGGCGTCATCGGTCCCTTCGCCGACGGCGTCGCGGCCATGGCCGAGCGCTTCCCTGGCTTGACACGCTTTGTCGTCGGCTCTGTCGCGGCCCTGATCGCCCTTCGGCTCGCGACGCTCGCTTTCCGGTTCGGCAAGGCGCAGATGTTGGCCGGCCTTGCGGATCTCGGCCTCGGGCTGATCGGATTCCGGGGCCAGCTGAATCGAACGCGCGGCGGGATGGTCGGCATGGGTTCGGCCGTCGTCGAGCTGGCCCTGGGGCTGCGCCGCCAGCTGGTCGGCGCATACATGGCGGCAACGCTGCAGGCGACGATCTTCTCGCGCAGCATGCGGGCGGGTGGCGTTCGCGGCATGGCGACCGGGCTGCTTACGATGCTCAACCCCCTGCGCATGGTCCGGGGCGCCCTGGCGCTTACCAAGCTCGCTTTCCGGGGGCTTCTGATCGGAAGCGGGATCGGGATCCTGGTCCTGGCTGCGGCCTGGATCATCGAAAACTGGTCCAAGGTGAAAGCCTTCTTCGCCGGGTTCGCGAGCGGTTTCATGGCCGCGATCGCGCCCGTTCGTCCGGCTCTGCAGCCCCTGATCGACGGGATCTCCTCCGTCGTCGGATGGGTTCGCAGGCTCCTCGGCGACAGCGGGGGGTCCGAGGGAAGCTGGCGCGGCTGGGGCGAGTCGGCCGGACGGGCGATCGGCGGCGTTGTCGTCTGGATCGCCCGCCTGATCGGCGGGATCGCGACCGTGATCCAGAAGGCCGGGGAAATGTGGGCCCGCCTGCGCAACGGCGGACAGGCTCCGAACCTTCCGACGCCACGCGCCGGCGGGACCCGCCCGCCTGGGCCCGGACGTCCGCCCGCCCCTGGCGCAGCTCCCCGTCTTGCGGGCGCTCGCGCCCGGGGCGGTCACGTCCGCCAGGGCGCCGAGTATCTGGTCGGCGAGGAAGGTCCCGAGATCTTCAAGGCTGGGCGATCGGGGACGGTTTATCCGAACGACCAGCTGCAGCGCGCCGGGAGCGGTCGCGGCGGGGAGCGGCGATACACCTTCGCCCCGCAGATCGGGCCCTTTCACGTCACCGGCGCGGATGCCCAGACCGTGTTTCGCGACGTCATGGCCCAGCTTCGCGCCGAGTTCCGTCAGTTCATGGGCGGGATTCACGCGGATAACGGGGAGTTCGCCTAATGCTCTACGCCCTCGGCTCGATCGTTTTCGAAGTGTCCCCCCTGAACGTCGACGAAGTCGAACGGACCGGGGGGGCCGACTTCGCCGAAAAGCCGATCCTCGGGCGGCGGCCCGGATTCGAGTTCATGGGCGAAAGCGCCCGCGAGCTGACGTTCCGGGGCAAGCTGTTTCCGGAGGCGCTCGGCGGCGAGAAAGAATGGCAAGAGCTGGAGCAGCTCAAGAGCGCAGGGGCCGCCCAGCATCTGATACGCGGCGATGGCCAGGCCATGGGCTGGTATCTGATCTTCGGGCTTCGGGAATCCGGACGGAGCCTGAACGCCCAGGGCGTCGCCCGGGTGATCGAGTTCGAGATCCAGCTCAAGGAAGGGGATCCCCCGCCCGAGGGCGAGTATCAGGGCGCGCAGCTGGGGCTGATCCAATGACGACGGACTCGATCACCGTTTCGGCGGATCAGCTAACACTGGCCGACCTGGTCTGGCGCAAGTATCGCCGCCCGATCCCCGGCCTGGTCGAACAGGTTCTCGCCCTGAACCCCGGCCTCGCCCAGCTCGGGCCTTATATTCCCCTCGGGACGGTTGTCGTCCTCCCCGTCCTGCAGGAGGCCGCCCAGCCGGCCGAGCGGGAGATCATCCAGCTCTGGGATTAACGCCATGGCGCGAGACGCATCGGCGGCGGCGGCCCTTTTGGCCCGCTTCCGCGTCGACGTGAACGGGCGGGACATATCGCCCGCCCTTGCGCCCGTCCTGCAGTCCCTGCGCGTCAGGGATGCGGCGGGCCAGTCGTCAGACACGGCCGAGATCGAACTCGACGACCGGGCGGGCTCGATCGTTCTCCCCAGGCCCCGGGCGAGGATCGAGATCCGCCTATCGGACGCTCGCGGCCTCAGCCTGGCCTTCGTCGGGACGGTCGACGAAACCCGTTCACGGGGGGATCGCAGTGGGGGCCGAATCCTGACAGTTTCAGCTAAGGGCGCAGACGTCTTAGGACGGGCCAAGCAGATCCAGGAACGTCATTTCGACGACGTGACGATCGAGCAGGCGCTGCGCCAGGCGGGCCAATCGGCCGGGATCTCGGACGTCAGGGTCGATCCCGAACTTTCCCAGATCCAGCGCCCGTATCTCGCCATGGAAGGCGAGAGTTTCCTCGCTTTCGGCCAGCGCCTCGGCCGCGAAGTCGGCGGGACGTTCAAGGTCATCGGGGATCGGGCGCTCCTGATCCGCAGAAACGCGGGGACGGCCGTTTCTGGACGTCAGCTCGACGTCACCATCGCAGAGTACGGCCGAAACCTTCTGAGCTGGGATATCGCGCCGTTCATCGGGCGGCCGCGTCATACCCGGGCTCGATCCCGCCATTACGATCCCGACTCCGCGACGGTTCGCGAGCAGACCGCGCCGATCGCCGAGGACACCGCAGACGCTGACCTGGTCGTCCGCTATCCGGCGGCCGACGAAGGCGCGTCACGCGACCAGGCCAACGCATCGGCGGCCGAGGCCGAACGATCGTCGGGCGCAGGGACAGTCTCGATCGACGCGGACGTCAGCGCCAAGCCCGAGGGGATTTGCCGCGTCATCGGCGCTCGCCCCGGGATCGACGGGGATTACCGTATCGACGCCGTCGAACATTCGATCGATCGATCGGGCGGGCTGACGACGTCGATCGAACTCGGCCAGCCGCAGGGATCCGCCGGCCGCGATGAACGACAGGGGTCCTCGCCGACAACCTGAACAGTCGGGGGGCTATCATGAGTTCGTTCACTCGCGACCTGATCGTCCGGGTCGCGTACCGCACCGAACACGGCCGGCGCTGCGTCGACGTCGTCGAGCCCTTCGCTTACGAAGTCGGCTTCGAAGGCTCCGGCGACCTGGTCGAGATCGAGCCGGGCTGCGGTTCCGACTACGGAAGCACGCCCCGGCTGACCTGGCTGATCGACCCGCCGTTCGGCCTCTGCGCGAAGTCGGACGTCGTTCATGACGAACTGTATCGGACCGGCGCCCGGCCAAGGCTGGAGGCCGATCGGATCTGGCTTGAGGCGATGGGCGTCGAGGCGGCCAAGCTCAAGGCCGAGGGCCAGACGTACGCCCCGATGTGGTGGCGGCTTCTGCGCTTCGCCTTCGTCCGCCTTTTCGGCGGACGCAGCTTCGGCCCGCGTCATCCCGCGAACCGTCCGCCCCGCCGGCGCATCGTCTCCAGCGTCGCGCTGGCCTGGACGCTCGGCGTCCTGGTCGCGGCGACATGCTGGTCCTCGATCGGCTGGGCGCTGATCGAGTGTGCGTTCGCCCTTCTGCTTTCCTTTTGAGGGCTGCGAACCCGGTTCGCATCGCCTCGCACAAATCCAACATCGGAGATCAAGATGACGGCCAAGGTTCGCCTTGAGTGGCTGGCGATGGCCAGCGTCGATTCCGCGCGTGGCCAGGTCGAGGAAGCGATCGCCCGGTCGTACGGATCCCAGACCCTCGACGTCGGCGCGGTTTCACTCGAAAGCGAGGCCGCTCCGGGCTTCGCGGGCGAACGGGGCCTGGCGCGCGTGATCGTCTTGTCCGGCGCGGTCTATGTGACCGGATGGGGCGATGCGACGGCGGACGGCGAGGACGTCCTCGCGTTTCCGGGCTCGCCGCAGACGATCGCGGTCACGCCCGGACAGCGACTGGCGTTCATCGAAGCCCCGGCGATCGCCGCCCCGGTCGGTAACGCCCCGCTGGTCGAGATCACCGTCGCGTTCGCAGCGGGGGACAGCATATCCGCCGAGATCGATATCGGGTCCGCCAAGGTCGTCGGGATCACCGTTCCGAACGGCTGGACGACCGCCGACCTGGCCGTCTCCGTCGCCAACGGGGCCGCCTTCTCGCCGGCGTTCGATCAGCTCGGCGTCGAGCAGCTGGTCAAGGTCGGCGCGCTGACGGCGGCGCGGCGCGTGGCGATCGACGCGGCCGACTTCCTGCATCTCAGCCGCTTCAAACTGCGCAGCGTCCTGAACGGCGCCGCGGTCCCTCAGGTCGCCGCCCGGACGTTGACGGTGATCATTCAGCCCTAGGGGTTTCGTCATGCTCGCCGGACCGCTCTCTCGCCGCCTGGCCGCCCTCTCCCCATCGAAGGGTGTGCCCGGAAATGCGTGGCGCTTTCCCAACTCCACTCCTGTCCGCCGCGCCCAAGGCGGCTATTGGCTGAAGGCTTCCTGACATGACAATTGCAGACGGCATCCTCGACAAATCGGCCCTCAGGGATTTGGGCTCCCTCGTAAACGAGGCGAGCACGACCGACCTTCTGTTCGCGGGCAAAAACGCAGGAAACACCACTACGACCGGCGTGGCCAACACGGGTATCGGCGTCAACGCTTTGGCAGCGGTCGGATCAGCAACGCATAACGTGGCGCTGGGATGGAACGCAGCTCCGAACCACCTCACCGGCACCGGTAACGTTTGGATTGGGTCGGAGGCGGGCCGCCTCTCCACCGCGTGCATCGACGTGGTTCATATCGGCTGGGAAGCAGGGGAACTTCAGACCGCCGGAGTCGGTGATGTTGGTGTGGGTCGTCGCGCCCTCGGAAAAGCCGGTTATGCGGCGAACAATACGTGTGTTGGTGACTCGTCAGGTTGGAGCCTGGCCCCGGTTCCGGTTGATGCCGGTAACTTGGCCCTCGGCTTCACGACCGGCTATGACAACGTCATCATGGGCTATGTGGCCGCCGAACTGCTGGCCCAGGGCAGAGAGAATGTGCTGATCGGAGGCGGGGTCGCCAAGAGCACTACGTCTCGCGCCTTCAGCGTCATCATCGGTTCTCAAGCGGCCCTGATCAACACTGGCGCAGGTGGCGACGGCGTCACTGCGGTGGGCCATCGCGTCGTTTACAACATTACGACCGCCGCCGATGTGACTGCCTTCGGCAAAGACGCTCTATTCAGCACCACGACCGGTATCAGGAACACCGCCGTAGGTCTGTCCGCTGGTCAAAGCAACACGACCGGCCAGTTCAACTCCTACTTTGGCTGGGGCACGGGCGGCGTTGCCACGGGCACCAATCAGACGGCGCTCGGCTACCAAGCGACCTGCACGCTCGACAATCAGGTCGTCATCGGCAACGTGAACGTCACCCAGACCGTTCTGCGCGGTGTCCAGAAGGGAACGGTCTACACCGTTGCCACGCTCCCGAGTGCCTCTGGAACAGGCGCGGGCGCTGGAGCGCGGGCCTTCGTCTCTGATGCCAATGCGACGACCTTCGCCTCCATCGTCGCGGGCGGGGGCTCGAATGGCGTTCCTGTCTACAGCGATGGAACCAACTGGAGGATCGGCTGACCCCCACGCCCCTCTCAAAAATGTGGGGGGGGCAAACCTCGATCCATTGGACGCCCGGAGGCTGTATCTCTGAACGCTTAGATGGTTAATCTCAGCCCTCGGGCGAGATGCATCCCCTGTCGGATGTAGGGCATTGGCCCCTCCCGCGTCGGATGATCCTTGGGCGGATGACCGCTCCCTTCACCTTCGCCCAGGCCGCCGCAAGCTACGTTGAGCATGGCGGCGAGGCCCGGTTCATCTCGCGGCTGATCGCCATCTTCGGCGCATCGGACGTGGCGACCGTGACGCCTATGGCGGTGCATCGGGCGGCCTTTGATCTGTATCCGGAAGCATCCAATGCGACGCGCAATCGTCAGGTGATAACCCCGGCCCGGGCCGTCCTTTACCACGCGCACGATCTCGGATGGCGAACGCCTGTCCGGATACGCCTTCTGAGGGCCCCGCCGACCCGCAGGGCTCTCCCGGCGAACCGCCGGTGGATGGAACGCTTTCTGGAGCGCTGCGACGCTGACGGTCTGTTTCATCTCGCGGGCTGCGTCCTGTTCATGAACATGACCGCTGCGCGCGTATCGGAGGCCGTCGCCTTGGAGGGCCAGTCCGTCGACCTGGTTCGGCGGACTGCAGTCCTGGTCCGGACGAAAACCGACGTCGACAGTCTCCGCTGGCTTCCGGATCCCCTGATCGAGCGGATCCGCGCGCTCGATCCGCGGCCGGGCGAACGGGTGTTTCGCTACACAAGCCGATACTCCGTCAATGAGCGGATCAAGGCGGTCTGTGCCCGGGCGGGGTTGCCGTACAAGTCCAGCCATGTCGTCGGGCGTCACGCCTTTGCGACGAATGCTCTGAATGCGGGCGTCAATGTCCGCGTCGCCATGGAAGCGGGCGGCTGGCGCTCGCCGGCCCTCTTCCTCGGAACCTACGTCCACACCGTCGACGCCGGTCGCATGGTCATGGATCGCCTGAACGCCATCGCCTTCTCAGACCAGCTCTGATCCGCGTCGCCGGGCCCTCCCGCGGCGGTCGAAGTCAAGTCGCCCGTCAGAGGCGACGACAACCCTGTTGCATCATCGAATCCATAGGAGGCCGCATGGCCGACGCTCCGCTTACCGAACCCGCCATCGCTGGCGTCCTGGCGAAAGTCATAGCATTCGCCCCCGGGTTCGCCGGGGCGGTGCTGTCGCTCGCCTTCGTCGAGACGCTGACGATCCGGGGGCGCATGGTCGCCGTTCTGGTCGGCCTGCTTTCGGCGATCTTCCTCGCGCCGGCGATCTGCTCGCTCCTCGACCTGTTCTGGCCAGGCGACCTTCCCGGGACGGTGGCCAAGGCGATCCTGTTCCTGACGGGCCTCTGCGCCATGGGATGCCTGCCGAAGCTCCTGGCTTGGCTGCAGAAACTGGCCGGCGATCCGCTGAGCCTGCTCAAGGTCAAGGTCGGTCCGGCATGAGCGCGCTGTTCCTGATCCCCTGCGGAGCCCTGGCGAGCGCCATCGTCGCGATCGTCGTCCTGGTCGCGCTGCTCGATTGGGCGTCCGCGCCCCGGGGCGAACGCATCGCCCTCTGCGCCATCGCGTCAGGCCTGGTCATGGCCGCCCCTTCGCGCCTGAGCGCCGGCGGCGTCGGCCTGGGCGACCTTGTGTTCCTCGCTGGCGTCCTCGGCTTGGTCGTCCTGACGTACGGCCGCCGGATCGAGCAGCGGGCCCGCTCGATCGATTCACCCTTCCTCGGCGGCGATCGCGGGCCCGAGATCGTCACGACGGCCCACCGCCCGCGCCGATAGCGGCGCGCCCGACGGCCGCGTCGCCTCAGACCCCAAATCCGGAGAACGACCATGCTCAGCGAACGGGCGCGGTTTCAGCGCGCCTTGCCTTTCCTGCTTCGTCATGAGGGCGGCTTCGTCAATCACCCCCGCGACCCCGGGGGCGCGACGAACCTCGGGATCACCCTCGGAACGGCCAAGGCCTGGCGTCTGGATCTGGACGGCGACGGCGACGTCGACGTCGCGGATCTGCGGCTACTGACGCCGACCACGGCCGCCCCCGTCTATTATGACGGGTACTGGCTCAAGGCGGCCTGTGACCGCCTTCCGCCCGGCGTCGATTACATGATCTTCGACCTGGCGGTGAACTCGGGGACGAAGCGGGCGATCCGCTATCTGCAGCGCGCCGCCGGCGTCGCCGAGGACGGGATCGTCGGCCCGAAAACGATCGCCGCCGCCCTGGCTCTGCGCCCCGAACGCCTGGTCGATCGCCTGAGCGAGATCCGCGAGGAGTTTTATCGCTCGCTGTCGACCTTCGACACGTTCGGCAAGGGCTGGCTTCGCCGCCTGGCCGAGGTCGAACACCTGGCCACGGTCTGGGCGACCGTCCCGAATGTGGAGCTTGCCGCATGACCCGTCTCGCCTTGAAAGTCCTGGGCGGCCTCGCGGTCCTCCTCCTCCTGGTCGTCATCGTCGGCGAGATGCAGCGCGCGTTCGCGCGTTCGGAGCGCTTGGCCGACTGTCAGTCCATCGCCGGTGGCGAACTCGGCCGACAGAAGGGCGAGCGCTGTCCGGCTCCCGTCGTCGACCAGCTCAAGGCGGCCGCCGAGGCGCAGGCCTGCGTTTCTCGGATCGGTCGCCTCGACGCGGATCCGCAGCGCTGGGCGGCGCCGGTCGGCTGCGACGCGCGGATCCATGAGCTGACGGCCGCGCAGAACGTGGCGATCGATGCGGTCGCAGATCGCGATCGGGAGATCGCGCAGCTCAGATCCGGCCAATCGGCCGCCATCGCCCGGGCCCAGGCCCGCGGCGCTTCTCAAGCCCGGAGTTACGCCAATGCTCAAAGCGCAATCGACGCTGCGCCTCGGGATCCTTCTGGCCTTGTCGTCTGCGACGCTGACTGCATGCGCCAGCTCGCCGGCGGCCGACCCGCCGTCGGTTCCGCAGCCGGTCCTCGCGACCCGCGTTGAAACGCGGACGGCCTGTCCGCCCGAGCTGCTCGCGCCGGTTCCGGAGGCGATCTCGCTTCCGGCCGGGGCGACCCTGCAGGGCAGTCCAGAAGGCCTGAACTACGTCGCGCGCCGTTTCGCCCGCGAGGATCTCCTCGACGCGGTGATCGCGGACGCGCGGCTGTCGTGCCCCGCGTCCCCGCCGCCGCCAGATCCGAGGCCGCCGGATGACTGACAAATAACCCTCGGCCCGGGTCCAGACGCTCGCCTCGCTGGCGATGCGGGATCCGAAGGCCCTGACACTCGCCGAGATCCAGACGCTGGGCGCGAGCCTGGTCGCCCAGAGCGACGGCTCGCCCGGGCCCAGCGAAGGTTTCTTTGATCTCGCGACCATCGCCGACACCTGGTCGGAACTCGCCGATCGCCCGATCCTGGGCGAAGGGGGGAGTTCCTATGTCCGGATCTATGTCGGCGTTCCCGAGCTGCGCGCCGTGATCGGGGCGCTCCGCTCGACTGACTGATCCCGATCGGATTCCCCCTCCTGAGCCTAGCCCCCGGGCCTCTCCGCAGATGCGGGGCGGCCCGGGGGCCTTTTCGCGTTTCTGGGCCCGATTCCGGGGCAAGAGACGGACCGTGCGCCGCGCATGCGAACCGGGTTCGCATTTCACGCGACCGGACCATCGTTCGACGGTTTGGCACGGGTCCCGGTAACAACGCGGTCGGCCTCGGACGGAAGATCGCGCAGCACGTCCCGAAACTCGCCCAGGCTTGATCCGGCCTCCTGCAGCCAGGCGTCAAGGCGGCGGGCCCAGATCATCTGCGCGGGGTCCAGGGTGCTACGCCGGAAGCCCTCGGCCATGGGATCACTCGCGACATAGGCGACAAGGCGCTTCCCTTGGCATTCGCCGCAGCGAAGGGAACGAACGAACTGGCCGACTGAGGCCGCCAGTCGGCTGCGGAACTCTGTCGCGAGGCGTCTCCCCGAAAGCCTGGCCTCGCGGCCGCAGCTCAGACAGCGGACGTCCAGCGCGTTTCCGCGGTGCGGAAGATCGATCAGCGGACCGGCGCCCCCGCCCTGACCCGAAACCATGGGGAAGCGATCGTCGCCCAGATGCGCGAACGGATCGCGCATCGCCTCAGCTCCTCGGATCGTCGAGGAGGGCGAGATCCAGCCCTCCTGATCGGGGCGCGGCTCGCCGGCGCTGCAGCCGCGAGGCTTCCCGCTCGATCGCGCCCGGGTGAAGCGCCTCGATCTCGCGCAAGATCTCGCCGATCAGGGGGCGGCCGTCGGGGCCGTGTTCCAGATTGGTCGCGAGGAGAACCAGGCGCGCCCGTCGCGCAGCTGGCGATCGGCTGGATCGGCCGGGTTCGTTGTCGTTCATCCCTCGGCTCCAAACGGGCGGTCGACCCGCGCACCCGTACGCCCGGGATAGGTTCGCGCGCAAGAGAATGTTCCGCTATTGTTCCGCTCGGCGGGAGGGGCCGCCCGACAGGCGACTTGCGCCGGGCGCCCCTTCGTCTATGACGATCGCCGCGCGCCCCTTTGGCGAAATTGGTAGACGCAGGGGACTCAAAATCCCCCGCCGCAAGGCGTCCCGGTTCGAGTCCGGGAGGGGGCACCATCGCGCTATTCCCGGGCTTTCCGGTATGCTTCCGACGACTCCGCAAACGCTCTGAGCGCCGCGATAGCGCCGCAGACTGCCTAAGTATCTGATTTTGCTAACGTCGCACCGGCCTCAAAATCCGGTTCCGAGAGGAGTGTCGGTTCGAGCCCGACCCGGGGCACCACCTGTCAGGCTTCGGCCTTCAGCGCCGCCTCGATCCAGTCCAGCCGTCCTGAGCCGACGTCACGCTTGCGCCGGATCAGGCTAAGGGTGAACCGCCGGATCGCCAGGGGCGGCTCCACCATCGCAAGGCCGAAGGTGGGTCCGAACCGCTCCGCCAGTCTTCGCGGGACGGTGGCGATAAGGTCCGTCGTCGCCACTGTGGCGAGAGCCGCCAGCGCATAGGGCAAGGCCGCCGCCACCTCGCGCCGCCGTCCCATTTGGGTCAGCACACCGTCGACCACCCCGGTCCGCTCGCCGTTCTGGCTGATCAGCAGATGTCGCTCGGCCGCATAGGCGTCCAGGTCGGACAGGTCGTCCAGACGCGGATGATCCGCCCGGGCCGTGACCGCATAGTCCTGCTCGAACAGCGGTGCCGATACGAACCGGTCGCCCGGGCGGACGATAAAGCCGATGACCAGATCGACTTCGCCGGCTTCCAGTGCGTCGAGAGCACGCCGTCGCGTCAGAGGCAAGAACACGGGTTTCAGGCCCGGGGCCTCGGCCTGGCATTTCGCGATCAAAGGGGCGGCGAACAGACCGCAATGGTAGTCCTGGGCCGCAATGCGGACCTCGCCCTCGACGACGGCGGGATCGAACTCGGCCCCCGCCACCGCCTGCCGCGCCAGCGCCAGGATGGCATTGACGGTGGGCTCCAGCGCCAAGGCCCGCGCCGTGGGCTCCAGCCCATGCGGTCGTCGCAGAAACAGCGGATCGTCGAAAATCTGCCGGAGCCGGCCGAGGGCATGACTGACGCCTGACTGGGTCTGCCCCAGCCGCGCGGCCACGAGGGTCAACCGCCGATGCCTCAGGGTCTCGGAAAGGACCAACAGCAGGCCGAGGTCCAGCCGCCTGAGTTGAGCATCCTGCATATCGGATA
The DNA here is from genome assembly GCF_000701445.1 of Brevundimonas bacteroides DSM 4726. GTDB lineage: Bacteria > Pseudomonadota > Alphaproteobacteria > Caulobacterales > Caulobacteraceae > Brevundimonas > Brevundimonas bacteroides. The sequence goes on along the minus strand of NZ_KL370782.1, from coordinate 15,458 downwards.
TGCGCCTATTTCAGTAGGGCTGAATTCACTTTGCTCATATCCCGACGGGGTGTGATCAGCGAAATAAAAGTGGAGCGTCGGTCGTGAGCCTCAGAGATCCCAACCCTGTCAACGCCCGCCGGCCCCGGCGCGTGGCCATCGTCATCGCCAATCCTGCGGTTTCCACGACGACCGGCTGGCCGGTCGGATTCTGGTGGTCGGAGTTGGCCCACCCGTATCTGGCCTTCACGGAGAGGGGCTATTCGGTCTCGATCTTCTCGCCCGACGGCGGCCGCTGCGAGGCCGATGCCATGAGCGATCCGCGCGATCCGTCGGGCTATTCCGAGACCGATCTCGTCTCCATGGGTTTCATCGCCAGCCCCAGGCTCGCCGCCCTGGTCGAGACGACACGACCCGTGTCGGACCTGCGGGTCGAGGATTTCGATGCCCTTGTGGTGGCCGGCGGGCAATCGCCCATGTTCACCTTCGACCGGGCCGAGGCGCTGCACCGCGCCTTCGTCGCCTTCTATGAAGCGGGAAAGGTCACCGCCGCCCTGTGTCACGGCACGGCCATCCTTCGCTATGCCCGTCTGTCAGACGGTCGTCTTCTGGTCGAAGGCAAGACGGTGACCGGCTTCGCCAACGTGGAGGAGGATTTTGCCGACGAGGCCGTCTGGTCCATGGGTGTGTTGCCGCGCGACCAGCATGTCATGCCTTGGCGGATCGAGGACGCTTTGAAGGCCTTGGGTGCCAACTTCATACAGGCGGGGCTTTGGCGCGGGTTCGCGGTCCGGGACGGGAATCTGATCACCGGTCAGCAGAACTTCTCCGGGGCCGAGACCGCCGTCAAGGTGATCGACGCCCTGGGCGGGTGACCTCCGCGCCCACGGAACGCAAGCGCCGTTAAGACATTTGAAAGGGGCAACCCTGGTCCAACGTCATGATCCCGCTGATCCTTTCCGTCGCCCTCGTCGCCAATCCCTCGATCGTGCCAAGCGCGCTCCGCGTCGCGCCCGCCGCCGCGACCGCCTCGGCTCCGGCCCCGGCGCCGTTGCTTCAGGGGGTGACGGTGACGCTGGAATGCACGGCGAAGGCCAGCGGCAAGGTCGAGGCCTGCCGGGTGATGGACGAAACCCATCCCGGCCTGGGCTTTGGCGAGGCGGCCGTCGCCCTGATGAACGGGGCCGAGGTCGAGCCGGGGCCGCGCGACGTCCAGTTCGCCCGGACCATCGTCTTCACGCCCTGACCGTCGAACGGCGTTGCAGAATGTGACGGCGCGGCGGTTGCGCCTGTCGCACCCGACGCGCATCTGGCCTGAATGACCTCCCCCGACGCCGTCGCTCCGCCCGCGAAAGGGCCGGGGTTTCCCGAATTCGTCTGCCTCATTGCCTCGATGATGGCGATCAACGCCCTGTCGATCGACATCATGCTGCCCGCCTTGCCGCAGATCGGCGAGGCGCTGGGGGTGGCCAACGAGAACAGCCGCCAGTGGGTGATCACCGCCTATTTGCTGGGCTTCGGCGCCCTGCAGATCGTCTATGGCCCGCTGGCGGATCGGTACGGGCGCAAGCCGCTGATCCTCGCAGGCATCGGCGTCTTCGTCGTCTTCAGCGCCGTCGCCATGCTGGCCCCCAGCTTCGAGACCTTGATCCTGGCGCGCGTCGGCCAAGGCATGGGGACGGCGGCGACGCGGGTGCTGGCTGTCTCGATCGTGCGCGATCGCTACTCTGGCCGCACCATGGCGCGGGTCATGTCGCTGAGCTTCCTCGTCTTCCTCGGCGTGCCGATCATCGCGCCGACGGTGGGCCAACTGGTGCTGTCCGTCGCCCCCTGGGAGGCGATCTTCGGCCTGCTCGGCGTGGCGGGCCTGGCCCTCATCCTCTGGATCGCGATCCGGCTTCCCGAGACGCTGCATCCCGAACATCGCCAACCGGTCCAGGCCAGGCGCATCGCCCGCGCCTTCGCCGAGGCCGTCACCAACCGCCAGTCCATCGGCTACACCCTGGCCATGACGGCGATCACCGGGGCCCTGTTCGCCTTCATCAACTCCTCGCAGCAGATCTTCTTCGATGTGTTTGAAGCGCCCCATCTGTTCGCCGGAACCTTCGCCGTGATCGCGTCAGGCATCGCGGTGGCCGCCGTCACCAATGCGCGGCTGGTCGAGCGGCTGGGCTCGCGGCTGATCGGGCACACGGCGCTCCTGGGCTTCATCGGCTTCGCCGCCGTCCACGCCGCCGTCGCCTTGTCGGGTCACGAAAACATCTGGACCTTCGCCGTGCTGCAAGGCCTGACCATGTTCTGCTTTGGTTTTCTGGCGGGCAACTTCGGGGCCATGTCGATGGAGCCGATGGGCCACATCGCGGGCACGGCGTCCTCGGCCCAGGGCTTCATCTCCACCGTCTTCGGCTCGCTGGCGGGCCTGTTCATCGGACAACAGTTCGACGGCACGGTCACCCCCATGGCGGTGGGCATCACCGTCTGCGGCCTGATCGCGCTCGGCTTCGTCCTCGTGGCGGAGAGAGGTCGACTGTTCGTGTCGCGGAACGCGCCGCCGCTCGCCGCCGCGTCCTGAGGTGCGTCCGATTTCGACGCAGGCGTCGGCTGCAGGTCCGTCCTGGACCATCGCTCGGGGGGATTTCGCACATTTCAGACGATTCAGACGCTGTTTTCGCCTGGCGCCGCTCGGCTTCCGCCACGGCCCCGCCCCTTGATTTGGCCATGCTTTCGGGGCTCGTTGCGGGCCGCTGTTCTCGGAGTTGCCCATGTCCTGCGCCCGTCTCGCCGTGATGGCGTCCGCTCTCGCCCTCGCCGCCGCCCTGTCGGGCTGTGAGGGCCTGGGAGAGCCTAGATCCGACATGCCGCCGCTGCCCGCCTCCGCCACCGCTCCGGTGAACTACGTGCGCGACATCCATTCCTACGCCCGGCCCGAGATCGCACGGGTCAAGCACGTCGCTCTGGATCTGGTCGCCGATTTCGAGGCCCAGACCTTGTCGGGCACGGCGACGCTGGACGTGACGGGTGAGCCGGGCGCCACCCAGGTCATCCTCGACAGCCGAAATCTGGACATCCGCTCGGTCGCCGACGCGGACGGCCGGCCCTTGACGTTCGCGCTCGGCGAAGACGACTCCATTCTCGGCCGTCCCCTGACGATCACCGTCCCCGCGTTCGAGGCCGACGAAACGAAGAAGATCGTCGTCACCTATTCGACCCGCCCGGACGCGGCCGCGCTCCAATGGCTCACGCCCGCCCAGACAGCGGGCGGTCAACAGCCCTTCCTGTTCAGCCAGGGCCAGGCCATCCTGACCCGCACCTGGGTCCCGACCCAGGACAGCCCCGGCATCCGCCAGACCTATTCGGCGAAGATCACCGTGCCGGAGGCGCTGAAGGCGGTCATGTCGGCCGAGATGCTGACGCCCGACGGTGAGGACGTTGGCGAGGGGCGCAAGACCTACCGCTTCCGCATGACCAATCCGGTCCCGCCCTATCTGATGGCCATCGCCGTCGGCGACCTGGCCTTCGCCGAGGTGGGCGAGGGCGTCGGCGTCTGGACCGAGCCGTCGCGGCTGGCGGCGGCCGAGAACGAGTTCGCCGAGCTGCGTCAGATGGTCGACGCCGCCGAGGGCCTCTACGGCCCCTATCGCTGGGGTCGCTACGACCTGCTGATCCTGCCGCCGTCCTTCCCCTTCGGCGGGATGGAGAACCCGCGCCTGACCTTCGCCACGCCGACGATTGTCGCGGGCGACCGATCCCTGGTCAGCCTGGTGGCCCATGAGCTGGCGCACAGCTGGTCGGGCAATCTGGTGACCAACGCCACCTGGGCGGACTTCTGGCTCAACGAGGGTTTCACCGTCTATTTCGAGAACCGCATCATGGAAGCGGTCTATGGCCGCGAGCGCGCCCAGATGCTGCAGGTGCTGGGCTGGAACGACCTTCAGAACACGCTGGCCGACCTGCCGCCCGCCGACACCCGGCTGCGGCTCGACCTGACCGGCCGCGATCCCGACGACGGCCTGACCGACATCGCCTATGAGAAGGGCGCCGCCTTCCTGCGCACTATCGAGCGCATCGTGGGGCGCGAGCGGTTCGACGCCTGGCTGAAGGGCTATTTCGAAAGGAACGCCTTCCGCCCCATGACGACCGACGGCTTCCTCGCCGACATCCGCGCCAATCTGATCCAGGGCGACGCCGCGCTTGAACAGCAGCTGATGCTCGAGCAATGGATCGACCAGCCCGGCCTGCCGTCGAACGCCCAGGCCCCGACCTCCACGGCTCTGGCCGCCGTCGATCAGGCGGCCCAGGCCTTCTACGTCGCCAGGGGTCCGGCCTCGGCCATCCCGTGGCGGCGCTGGTCGACGCAGGAGCGTCAGCACTTCCTGGCCTGGCGTCCGACGGGCGCGGCGGCATCCCGCGACTGGCTTACACCCGCACAGCTGGCCGATCTGGAGACGACCCTGGCCCTGAAGGACGAGGGCAACGCCGAGGTGCTGTTCGCCTGGCTCCAGATCGCGGTGGCCCACCGCTACCAGCCCGCCGTCCCGACGCTGGAGCGCTTCCTGACGACGCAGGGCCGCCGCAAGTTCGTCCTGCCCTTGTTCACCAGCCTCTGGGCCGAAGGCGACTGGGGCCGCCCGATCGCGACACGGCTCTACGCCCAGGCGCGGCCGGGCTATCACCCGGTGACGTCCGGCTCGGTCGACGAGGTTGTGGGGGTGCCCGCCGCCTAGGGCCGCTCGGCGACCATCATGAAGTTGACGTCGGCGTCGGCGCTCTCGGACCACCGGTCGGTTAGGGGGTTGTAGGCCAGGCCATAGGGCCCTCGCACGCCGACGGGCTCCTCGGACAGCATCCGCCGGATCTCGTCGGGTTTAAGGAACTGGTTCCAGTCGTGCGTTCCTGCCGGCACCCAGCGCAGGACGTACTCCGCCGCAACCTTGCCCAGGGCCAGCGACTTCAGCGTCCGGTTCAGGGTGGCGACGATCATGATGCCGCCTGGCGCGATCAGGCACGAACAGGTGCGGATGAAGGCCTCCGGATCGGCCACATGCTCGATGATCTCGAGCACGAGGACGACGTCGAACGGCCCGCCCCCTTCGGCCTCGATCTGCTCCACGGTCGCGGCGCGGTAGACGATGTCGAGCCCCATCTGTTCGGCGTGGGCGCGGGCGGTGCCGATGTTCTCGGACGAGGCGTCGATCGCGGTGACGTTGAACCCCATCCGCCGCATCGGCTCGGCCACCAGGCCGCCGCCGCAGCCGATGTCGATCAGGCTCAGGCCCTCGAAGGGGCGAATGGCCCGGGGGTCGCGGCCGAAGCGGGCGCCGACCTGATCGCGGATGAAGGCGAGCCGCGCCGGGTTGAACTTGTGCAGGGGCGCGAACGGCCCTTTCGCGTCCCACCATTCCGCCGCCTGGGCCGAGAAGCGGGCCACGTCGGCGGGGTCGATGGACGGGCCTTGCGCCTCGCCTTCGAATCCTTGGGCGGCAAGGGGTTTGCGCATCGCGGAGGGGTCGTTAGAAGCGGCCATGGGCTGACAGGGTGAACCCCTTTTCGGAAGGCCGCGCAACAGGGAGACCCCGTCACGATGACGCGGCCAACAGCCTCTCGGCTGGTCATGAAGTTCGGCGGCACCTCCATGGGCGACCTGGAGCGGATCCGCCGCGCCGCCCGCATCGTCGCCGCCGAAGTCCGGGCCGGTCATGGCGTGGCCGTGGTGGTGTCGGCGATGGCGGGCAAGACCAACGAGCTGGTCGCCTGGACCGATGGGGCCGGTCCGCCTGCGCAAGGCATCGCCCTGTCGGATAACGAATATGATGTCGTCGTTGCCTCGGGCGAGCAGGTGACGGCGGGGCTGCTGGCCCTGACGCTCCGGAACATGGGCTTTCGCGCCCGGTCGATGATGGGCTGGCAGGTGCCGATCCTGACCGACGACGCCCACGGCAAGGCGCGCATCGAGGACATCCCCGGCGACGCCTTGGCCACTGCTGTCGACGGCGGCGAGATCGTGGTGGTGCCGGGCTTCCAGGGTGTGACGAGGGACGGAAGGATCACCACCCTGGGCCGAGGCGGCTCAGACACCTCGGCGGTGGCGGTGGCGGCGGCGCTGGGCTGCGCGTGCGATATCTACACCGACGTGGACGGTGTCTATACGACCGACCCGCGCATCGAGAGCCGGGCTCGGCGACTGGAGAAGGTCTCCTACGAGGAGATGCTGGAGATGGCGTCCCTGGGCGCCAAGGTGCTCCAGACCCGCTCGGTCGAACTGGCCATGGGTATGCGCGTGCCCGTGCGCGTCCTGTCCAGCTTCGTCGAGCCCGACGAGCATGGCAACCTTCCGCCGAAGTCCGGCACCCTGATCTGCGACGAGGAGGAAATCGTGGAAAAACGCATCGTGTCCGGCGTGACCATGAGCCGAGACGAGGCCCGCATCACGCTCCTGGGGCTGTCCGATCGCACCGACGCCCCTGCCGACGTCTTCACCCGCCTCGCCGAGGCCAACGTCAACGTCGACATGATCGTCCAGAGCCAGGCCCGCACCGAAGGCGCGGTCAACCTGACCTTCACGACGGGTCGCCGCGACGCTGCGCGCGCCGCCGAGCTGATGCGATCCGCGCAAGATCAGATCGGCTTCGCCGACCTGCGCGTCGACGAGGACGTGGCCAAGGTCTCGGTGGTCGGCGTCGGCATGAGGAGCCACGCCGGCGTCGCCCAGACCATGTTCCGGGCCTTGGCCGACAAGGGGGTCAAGTTCCAGGCCATCTCCACGTCCGAGATCAAGATCAGCGTCCTGATCGACGCGGCCTATGCCGAACTCGCCGTGCGCGCGCTGCATGCGGCCTATGGGCTGGAAGCGGTATAGGTTTGGCTGAGGCCCGCCCCATTTTGGGGCCGAGCAGGGAGACCGGATGGCCGTAGCAGGCGGAGCGATGACGAGGGGGCCGCGCGTCCTCCTGCGCCAGATCCGCGAGGCGATGGCCGACGGCGGTCCGGCGCAGGGTCGGCTTGATGTCGTGGTCAAGACCATCGCCCAGTCGATGGTGGCCGAGGTCTGCTCCATCTATCTGCGGCGGGCGTCCGGCGAGCTGGAGCTGTTCGCCACCCAGGGCCTGAACCCCGACGCCGTCCACCGCACGCGGCTGAAGCCCGGCGAGGGTCTGGTCGGCGAGGTGGCGCGGCTGGCCCAACCGATCAGCCTGTCGGACGCGCCCAGCCACCCCAGCTTTTCCTATCGACCGGAGACGGGCGAGGACCCCTATCACGCCTTCCTCGGGGCGCCCCTGCTGCGCGGCGGCCGGGCCATCGGTGTGCTGGTCGTCCAGAACCGGGCCGAGCGTCGCTATGACGAAGACGAGGTCGAGGACATCCAGACCATCGCCATGGTTCTGGCCGAGACGGTGGCGTCCGGCGAGCTGCTGGCGGCCGACGAACTGCGCGACGTCGAACTGGCGCCCCACCGGCCCGAGCGCATCAAGGGCCAGAGGTTCGCCGAAGGCCTGGCGTACGGCCACGTCGTGCTCCACGAGGCGCCGCTGCCGCCTGAACGGCTGCTGGCCGAGAACCAGCAGGTCGAGGAAATCCGACTTCGCGAAGGGCTGAACACGCTCAAGAAGTCCATCGACGACCTGCTGGACGGGGGCCAGGGCAAGCTGGCGGGCCAGTCGTTCGAAGTGCTCGAGACCTATCGCATGTTCGCGGACGACCGGGGCTGGAACCGGTCGCTGGAGGAGGCGGTGCGCGGCGGCCTGACCGCCGAGGCGGCCGTGGACCGAGTGCGAAACGAGCATCGCGCCCGCTTCGCCCAGGCGCGCGATCCCTACATCCGCGAGCGGCTGCACGATTTCGAGGATCTGGCCAACCGGCTGTTGCGGATCCTGGCGGGCGACAATCCGAGCGAGCGGGAACTTCCGGACGACGCCATCCTGGTGGCCAAGAACCTCGGCCCGGCCGACCTGCTGGAATATCCGCGCGACCGCATCCGGGGCCTTCTGATGGAGGAGGGGTCGGCGGCCAGCCACGCCGCCATCGTGGCCCGGGCCCTGCAGATACCCTGCGTGGGGCGCCTTCAGGGCGTGCGTGACCGGCTGAGCGAGCGCGACCTCGTGATCGTCGACGGCGAGACGGGCGAGGCGCATCTGCGGCCACGCGCGGACATGCTGGACTCGGTGCGGTCCCGCATGGCGGTCCGCAGCCAGCGTCAGGCTGAGTTCGCCAAGCTGAGGGACACGCCCGCCGTCACGCTGGACGGCACGCGGATCACCCTCCTGACCAACGCCGGTCTGGCCGTCGATCTCGAGAACCTCGACGCCACCGGCGCCGAGGGCATCGGCCTGTTCCGCACCGAGTTCCAGTTCATGGTGTCCGAGGAGCTGCCGCGCCTGAACTCCCAGACCGAGCTCTATCGTCTGGTGCTGGACGCGGCGGGCGACCGGCCCGTCACCTTCCGAACGCTGGACATCGGCGGCGACAAGGTCCTGCCCTACATGGAGACGACCGAGCGGGAGGAGAATCCCGCGCTGGGTCGTCGCGCCATCCGTCTGGGTCTGGATCGGCCGAGCCTGCTGCGGCTCCAGCTGCGCGCCCTGCTGGCGGCCGGCGCGGGGCGCGAGCTGCGCGTCATGTTCCCCATGATCGCCACGGTCGACGAGTTCCGGGCGGCGCGCGATCTGGTCGATGTCGAGTGCGAATGGGCGCGGCGGCGGGGGCGGCCTTTGCCAGCGTTGTTGCGGGTCGGGGCGATGATCGAGTGCCCCAGCCTGCTGTGGCATCTGGACGCGCTGTTGCCGCTGACGGACTTCGTCTCGGTCGGGTCCAATGACCTGTTTCAGTACATGTACGCGGCGGACCGGACCAATCCGCTGGTGTCGGATCGCTACGATCCCCTGTCGCCCCCGGCGCTCCGGGCGCTCCAGACCATCCAGAAGGCCTGCGCCGAGACCGGCACGCCGGTGTCGGTTTGCGGCGAGCTGGCCGGGCGGCCGCTGGAGGCCTTCGCCCTGATTTGCCTCGGCTTTACCCGCCTGTCGGCTCCGGCGGGTGGGGTCGGTCCGGTCAAGCGCATGATCCTGTCGACCGATCTGGCGGCGGCGCGTCGCGGCATGGACAAGCTGCTCGGCTCCTCGGCTGGGTCGGTCCGGAACGAGATCGAAAGTCTGGCCCGGAAACTGAACGTCGGTCTGTGAACCGTTCCCTTTCGGGACGGCGAACAAGCTTAACAAGACGTTGAACCAGCGGCCGAAATGGGTTATCCACAAGACGATTTCAGTATCCCCGGAGGGCCGGGCGGGTTTCGTCACAGCACCATGCTAGGCGCACCCGTGTGGGGTACTGCGACGGGGTCTGTCAGTCCGTCGCTGAGTATGGGGCAGGGCGTCATGGCGCTGGACACGGGGAACGTCCCCGACGAGTTTCGGGCTCATCCGGATTGGAAGGACCCTGTGCCCTCCATCACTGACGCACCGACCCTCGGCGATGGCCTGAAACGCACCCGCGAACAGGCGGGGCGCTCGCTCGCCGAACTGGCCGCCGACACCCGGGTTCATGAACGCTATCTGCGGGCGCTTGAGCAGAACGACCACTCGGCCCTGCCGTCGCGGGTGTTCGCCATCGGCTATGTGCGCGCCTATGCCGGTGCGCTGGGCCTCGACGAACAGCTGGCGGTCGAACGGTTCAAGCGCGAGACGCCGGACGCAGCTGTGCCGCTGCAGCCGCCCGTCGGTATCGCGTTCGAGGACGTCCGTCGCTATTCGCCCCGCATCATCGGCGCCGTCGCCCTGATCGTGCTGTCCATCGTCGGCTGGAACGTCTGGCAACGCGTCAGCCTGATGCGCGCGCCCCAGCCGTCCGACATTGCCGAAGTGCCCGAGAGCTGGAGCCTGGGCGCCGTCATCGGCCAGCAACCGGTCAGCGTCGGCGCGCCGCTTCCGGCACCGCCGGACCAGACGACGCCGGCGCTCTATCTGACGCCCGGCCTGGAGGCTGAACTCACCGGCATCGACCCAGCCGACACGGAGGCGCTCGCCGCCGCTGCCGCCGCCAACGCCCCGCCGGTCCAGGCCGCCTTCAATCCGCGTGGCGCGGTCTATGGCACCGAGGCCGCCGCCTCCCAGGTGGTGATCCAGGCCCGTCGCGCCGCGGCCTTTGTGGTCCGCATGAACGACGGCCGCGTCCTCTTCGCCCGCCAGCTCGCCGCCGGCGAAGCCTGGCGCGCGCCGGTCGGGGTCAGCGCACTGGTGGACGTGTCCGAGCCCGGCGACTTCGACGTCTACCTGAACGGCGAACATGGCGGCACCCTGCCTGCGGCCGTCACGCCTCTGGCCCAGCTCAACACGCGCGCCGCCGCCTTGGCGCGCCAGACGGCAGCTCGCATCGAGGCGGAAGCCACGGCCCGTCAGGCCGCCGCCGCCCGCGCCGCGTCCGCCACCCAGGCGGCCATGACGCAGACGACGCAGGCCGCCCAGACAGCCCTGACGCCCTCGGTCGCTCCGCGCTGATCGCCGCCGAACGGCCGTCATGGCCTTGTCTCGACTGCTCGCCTATATTCTCGCGTCATGAGCCACGACGCGACTGAACTCGGCCACATCCGTCCCTGGCGGACCATCGAACGCAGGAAGAGCCGCCAGATTCGCGTGGGCTCGGTGGCCGTCGGCGGCGACGCGCCGATCAGCGTCCAGTCCATGACGAACACGCCGACGTCGGACGCGGCCGCCACGATCGACCAGATCCGTCAGCTGGAGGAGGCCGGAGCTGACATCGTCCGCGTCTCCTGCCCGGACGAGGAGTCGACGGCGGCGTTCCGGACCATCGCGGGTGAGGCCAGGGTTCCCCTGGTCGCCGATATCCACTTCCACTACCGCCGCGGCATCGAGGCGGCCGAGGCCGGCGCGGCCTGCCTGCGGATCAATCCAGGCAATATCGGTAGCCCGGACCGGGTGCGCGAGGTCATCCAGGCGGCCAAGGATCACGGCTGCTCCATGCGGATCGGCGTCAACGCCGGCTCGCTGGAGAAGGAGCTGCTGGAAAAGTACGGCGAGCCCTGTCCCGACGCCATGGTCGAGAGCGCGTTGAACCACGCCCGAATCCTCCAGGACCACGATTTCCACGAGTTCAAGATATCGGTGAAGGCGTCCGACCCGTTCCTGACGGTCGCCGCCTATCACCAGCTGGCCGAGGCGATCGACTGCCCGCTGCACGTCGGCGTGACCGAGGCGGGGCCCTTGCGCACCGGCACGATCAAGTCGTCCATCGCGATGGGCAATCTGCTGTGGGCCGGCATCGGCGACACCATCCGCGTGTCGCTTGCCGCCGATCCGGTCGAGGAGATCAAGGTCGGCTTCGATATCCTGAAGTCGCTGGGTCTGCGCCACCGGGGGGTCAACATCATCGCCTGCCCGTCCTGCGCCCGTCAGGGATTCAACGTCATCGAGACGGTCGGCATCCTCGAAGAAAAGCTGGCCCACATTTCCACGCCCATGAGCCTGTCGATCATCGGCTGCGTCGTGAACGGGCCGGGCGAGGCGCTCTATACCGACATCGGCTTCACCGGCGGCGGGGCAGGGTCCGGCATGGTCTATCTGAACGGCAAGATCGCCCACAAACAGGCCAACGAGGGCATGGTCGACAAGATCGTCGAGATGGTCGAACAGAAGGCCGAAGAGCTGAACGCCGCCCGCGCTGCCCAGGCAGCCGCCCTGGAAGCGGCCGAGTAGGCACTCCTCTTTCGATCCCGACACGCTAGGGTGCCGCGAGTACGAGGGAGGGGATTCGTGACCGTCAACCTGCGCCTTATTGGTCTGTTTGCTGCGAGCCTCGCGCTCGCTTCGGCCGTCCCCGTCGCGGCCCAGGATACGGCGACCTTGACGGCGCCGGCACCGAGCGCGGTCCTGGGCGACCTGACGCTGCGGGCCCCTGATGGTCGCGATATCCCGGTCTTCGTCTTTCCGGCCGCTGAGGAGCGGGCGGTCGTGGTGTTCAGCCACGGCCTGGGCGGAGACCCCCGGGCCTATCGTGAGATCATCGGCCGGTGGGCACAGGCAGGGTTCACCGTGGTCGCGCCACTCCATGTCGATAGCCAGAGGCACCCGGGCGGAGGACGCGCGGGCGGAGCCGTAGCCTTCATGACGCGCATCGCCGATCTGGCGGTGGTGCGCGACCATGTGCGCGCTGAGCATGCCGGAAAGCCCATGGCCGCAGCCGGACACTCGTTCGGCTCCCTGCTGTCCCTGATGGCAGGCGGGGCGGTGACGGCGGTCGGTCCGCAGAGCGATCCCGACGTCCGCGTGGTCGTGGCCCTGTCTTCCCCAGGAGCCATTCAGGGCCTGGTCCAGCCTGAAACCTACGGCGGGCTGACAGTCCCGATGCTGATGGTCACGGGCGATGCGGATGTGGTCGAGACCTATGCGCCCGACTGGCGCGACCACCGTATTCCCTTCGACACAGCGCCGCCGGGAGACCGAATGCTGGTGATCTTCGAAGGCGGCGGACATGGACTGGTCGTCGAGGGCACGCAGGCGCAGAGGGCTTTCCTCGCCGAAGTGAGCCTGGATTTCCTGCGAGCCCACACGCTGGGCGATACGACCGCACAAGCGCGGCTGGCGGCCCTGCCGGCACCTGCGGGCGTGCAGATCGAAAGGCGTTAATCCCATGAAGCTGTTCATCGCCCCGCCCTCGCCGTTCGCGCGCAAGTGCCGGATCGTGGTCCGCGAGAAGGGACTGCTTGACCGGGTCGAGGAGGTCCTCGTCAATCCGTACGAGAGCCCCGATGCGCTGCTGGCGGTCAATCCGATCGCGCAGGTGCCCGCCCTGCTGACCGACGGCGGCGAGGCGATCCTGGACAGTCCGGTGATCTGCGAATGGCTGGACCGGCAGGGGGCGGGTCCGGTCCTCCTGCCGATCGATGGCCCAGAGCGGTGGCGGGTCAAGCAGGTCGAGGGTCTGGCGGCAGCCGTGCTGGAGATGGGCGTCAAGCTGGTGCTGGAGAAGCGACGACCCGAGAGCGAGCGGTCGCCGTCTTGGATGATGCGGTGGATCGAAAACATGGGACGTGCGCTCGATGCGTTGGAGGCGGCGGGCGTGGCGGCTGAGCCGCTGGACATGGGCGTCATCACGGCGGGGTGCGCGGTGACCTGGCTGGATTTCCGGCATCCGGATTACGACTGGAAGGCCGGGCGTCCGGGGCTGGTCGCGCTTCAGGCCGAGTTGGAGACGCGGCCCAGCTTCCGTGAGACGGCTCCGGCCTGAGAGCGGTCCCGACGCTCAGGCCAGTTCCCCAAGCACCTTGAGCACGCCCGCGCCATAGCGGTCGATCTTGGATTGGCCGACGCCCGGAATGGCGGCCAGCGCGTCAAGCGTGCCGGGTTCGCGGGTGGCGATCTCCAGCAGGGTCTTGTCCTGAAAGATGACGTAGGGCGGGACGTGCTGTTCCGAGGCCCGGTCGCGGCGCCAGGCGCGCAGAGCGTCGAAGCGGGCGCGGATGTCGGCGTCGAGCGCCTCGACGGCGGCGTTCCGGTCGTTGCGGGTGCGGTCTCGGGGAGCGGCTGAGCGACCTGAGGCACCGAAGCCGGGCGGGGTGCGGCGCACCTCCACCTTGGTCTCGCCGCGATAGACGGCGCGGATGCGTTCGGGGTCGCCCAGCATGACCAAGGGCTTGCCCTCGTTCGGGTCCTCGACCAGCAGGCCCTCGAACATCAGGTGATCCAGGATATCGCGCCAGCCGGTGGGGGCGATGTCCTTGCCGATGCTCCAGGTCGAGAGGTCGCTTTCCCACGGCTGGACGTCCTTGGTCTTGCCGGTCAGGTGATCGACGATGCGGCCCCGGCCGAACCGACCGCCCAGCCGCTGAACCGCCGCCAGCGCCTTCTGGGCCGGGACGGTGGCGTCATAGAGGGCCGGTGGATCCTGGCAGATGTCGCAGACCCCGCAGACGCCGGCGTCGGTCTCTCCGAAGTAGCGGCGAACCGCCTGGGGGCGGCAGGTCGCGCCGTCCAGCATGGCGAACAGCTGGCGGGCCTTTCGCGTCTGTACCGCCTTGACCTCCTCGGCCATCGGCCGGGTTTCGAGACGGCGGAGCGTCCAGGCGATGTCCGACGGGCCATACAGGGTGATGCCGTCGGCCGGTTCGCCGTCGCGGCCCGCGCGACCGATCTCCTGCCAGTAGGCCTCCAGCGACCCGGGCGGATCGGCGTGGATGACGAAGCGGACATCGGCCTTGTCCACGCCCATGCCGAACGCGATCGTGGCGACCATGACGGCCCCGTCTTCGGCCAGGAAGCGTTCCAGGCGCCGGTCGCGCTCTGGCCCGGCCATGCCGGCGTGATAGGCGATGGCGTTGGTTCCGGCGGCCTTGAGCGCATCGGCCACGCGTTCGCAGCCATCGCGACTGCCGCAATAGACGACGCCGGACTGACCGCGACGGGCGCGGACCAGTTCGATGACGTGAGCATCCGTTTTGGCGCGAGAGGCCGAGTCCTTGCGGATGGCGGACAGCTGAAGGTTCGGCCGGGCGAAGCTGTCGACGAAGACCGCGGCGCCCTCCAGGTGCAGGGAGGCCAGGATGTCGTCGCGGGTGCGGGCGTCGGCGGTGGCGGTGACGGCGATCCGGGGCACGCCCGGGAACATCTGACCGAGGCGGCCCAGCGTCCGGTAATCGGGGCGGAAGTCGTGGCCCCACTGGCTGACGCAGTGGGCCTCGTCGATGGCGATCAGGGCCAACGGCGTTTCGGACAGACGGTCCAGCAGCGCCCCGGATTGCAGGCCTTCGGGCGAGACGTAGAGCAGGTCGAGATCGCCGGAGCGGGCGGCGCGGAGCACGGCCGAGCGTTCGTCCAGCGTCAGGCCGGAATCCAGACGGGCGGCGCGGACGCCCTGTTGGCGCAGCGCCTCGACCTGGTCGGTCATCAGCGCGATCAGCGGCGAGATGACGAGGCCCAGCCCGGGACGAATGAGCGCCGGGACCTGATAGCAGACGCTCTTGCCGCCGCCGGTCGGCAGGACGGCCAGCACGTCGCGTCCCGCCAGCACCTCGGCGACCACGGAGGCTTGCAGGCCCCGAAAGTCGGCATGGCCCCAGACGCGCTCCAGAACGGCGCGGGCGTCGGCGAGGGCGTCGTGAATCATGGGGTCAGGACATAGGGGAATCGGTGGGGAATGGGAGGGGGCTTTCGAGGGCCACGACGCCCCGATCTCGTCGTCATCCTCCTCCGGCGATGTCGCATGGGGTATGCTGTGACGGGCCCGCCTCTGGCGGCTCCGCCGCCTGTCTCCGCCCGGGGGGCGGAGAGCGGGTGGGGCCATGCGTCATCGCTCTTCGCTGTGAACGGGTGGGAAGGGCGGGCGGAGCAGCCGGGCCTTCGCCCGGAGACCGTATGGGTTTGTGTTTCGGCGAACGCTGACTGCTCCGCGCGGCTGGTCTGACCGGAAGCGGACGGCCCCGCGTCGCTCGAAGCCGACTGACCGGGGACCAACGGCCCTGTTAGAGCCTTGCCGCT